>JACCQI010000074.1 GCA_015709315.1 Desulfovibrionaceae bacterium | reverse complement strand
TGTCCAAATGCGCCTCGAAGAGCCTCCCGGCCTTGTCGTAGGCATACTTCCAGACAACGGGCCTACCGGCCACGATTTCGGTTTTCTCCACAATTCGACCGTTTCGGTCATGCTTCAGCCTCATTTCAAATACGCTCATATGATCTCCTCCGGGCCACTGAGCTGACGGCCCTGTCTTTGTTTGCGGAGAGCGTACCATGGGTTTTTCGGCCCAAATGAGCGAAACACGGCGATGTCGCCCAACAACGACTTCATGTCGGCAAAATGCACGCAGCCGTCGCTAAAAAACAGGTTCGTGTCGATCGATTGTGCTTGACAGGTTTTTCGAACCTGTATTCATCCGCCCCAACCGCCCAACCTGCAGCAGAAAAGAGGGCCGCCAAGGGAGTACCCCTGACGACCCTGATTTCGATCTATTCGAAGAGCTTGCCGACGCTCATGCCCACATGGGCATTTACGGCAGACTCGGCCTGTTCGTTCGTCATGGTTATGGTGCGGCTCCCCCCACTCTGACGGTTGACGTCTATGCCGAACTTACGGAGGAAAGCCTGGACTCGCGTCAGATTCTTGCCAAACGAAGCCGCAGTCTTCGGCCACACATTAAGCCGGGCCACCCGTTCGCCGACGATCTCTTCCAATACCTGAAGGAGTTCGGAGGGAGTCCCTTCCCAGGCGGAACGATTCCGCATCAGCGTTATGATCGCGTTGGCGATGTGATCCGCAGTGAGCGCTTTCTCGACGGACTCGCTCTGGTTCGCCCGGTAGGCTTGCAGAAAGGCACCCGGTTCCCAGGACATCGCGTCTTCCGCAGCCACGCACCATTTCGTGAAGTCGGCCATCCTGGGCGGATTTTCGACCTCGACACGGGTGCGATTCCGTAAGGCGCAGGACACGCCATCACAAAGCCCCGCGAGGATTTTGGGAACGGCTTCGTCAAATGCCGCTTTGAGTTGGGTCTCGGTCAAGCGCTGACTTGGCGGTATGACCGGCAGCGTCACCCTGAGGCACCTGTCGGCCAGGTCGTGCCGTTCCGCAAGCTGATCAATCCCGTTGAGGATGATGGGCTTCATGACGGTGAACAACACCTCGTCCTCGTTCGTGTACAGCTTTCGCATCGAGAAGCTGCCGCCGGTGGCGATCCTGCATAGCGCGTCCGATATCCACGGGGACAGGCCGGACAAGTTGTCCAAGGCGATAACATGCGAGTTGTGCGCCGCGATGACCAGATCCTGCTCGCTACGCGGAGCCGAGCGAGTGGGGGCGATCGAGGGATCGATCAACTGCCGCAGGATCTCCGTCGTCGTACTCTTGGCCGTTCCCTGCTCACCTTCGAGGACAAGAACCGGATATGGGCCGGGCGACAGAGCGCCAAGCAACCAAGCCTCAAGCAGGATCGCCCCGCCTTCATCGACATTCAACAGCTTCCCGAGTTCATGGGCGGAACCACCTGCGACAGGCGCGGCCAAAGGCCGCATTCCCATAACCCGCCGGAACCGGACAGGAGGCTCGTCCACGACCTTCCATCCCTCTGCCGTAATTTCCACGGCACGCCACTTCTCGTCGCAAAGGTCGATGAAGACCACGTCGCCGCAATGCGCAACGCGCGTGTACACCGCCTTCGCTTTCGCACCGCCGTGAAGCGCTTTGGCCTCCATGTACCCAATCAGGTCGTTCGCGGCGAGGACCTTGAGCGCCTTTCCGGTCTGCTTATAGTGCAAAAACCTCAAGATTTCCCGGAAGTCCCGGCTTTCCACGCGGAATGTTTCGCGGTGCCCATCGACCATCACATCGGCATACGCCAACCCGTCTTCGGAAGGATACAGGTCAAACGAATCCGCCAACTTGATGAGTCTTTCCGCCTCGGAGGACTTGGCCGCTTTGGCAGACTCTCTCGCGTTGGCAGCAGCCCACAGCATGGACGGAGTTTGCACGCCGCACTCGCAGTCGCAATCGAAAAGCTGCTTGATCTTCTCGCAGCTCATGTTGGGCACGGCCCGATCGAATTTCTCATCGGTCTGGGCGGGGCTGTATCCCGGGTACTCGCAACTCAGGTCGTGGGCGAGCCAACGGCCTTCTTGCTCCAGTCCCTTCAGCACGGAAAGCATTGCGTGCCATTCCGGTTCACTCAACGACGCGGCATTCCGTATACAATGCTGAATGAACTTGCATCGCGTGATGAACTTCGCCACATCAACCAGCCCGCTGCCAGGAGGGCAATGGACCATCTTTCGGTGAAATGCGAACAGCGCCGCAAGCGGTTCAACGATCTTCAGGGAAGGCGGTCTCTGTCCGATTTGTCGAGGAGCAGTCGCCAATCCGGCCAACTCCGAATACGGCATCCCGGACAACTCTTCCCAGGTGATCGGGACCTTGTAGGTGCCAATGCCACGGCGCACGTTCTCCAACCGAAGGAGCTTCCCTTTGCCCATCGAATACATGCTGAAATCGAGGCTCGTCGATCCGCCGAGCCAAAGCCGGACCGAGATGTACTGCGCCATCCGCAGATAGATCAGGGGCAGCAAGGGATCGCCTTCGGTGGCCCCGAACAAATAAGAGGGCACTATTATATGGAAGCCCTTCCGTCCTGAAACGAAAATGCCGAGCAGATGCGGGTCCACCCCTTTTCGTATGAGATAGTGCACAAGGAGAATGCAATCCTGCCGGGCTATTTCTGGATTATCTTTGTTGTCAAAATCAAAAACGAGACAACCACAACGGCGGGGTTCATCTTTGCCCTCCTGGGGCTCATATTCGAAAGCCATGGTCGACAGGAATGCAGCCCCGTCTCGCCTGGCTTGTTCTATGGCGTCCTGAGAGTCCTCGATCGTCCTCCAAGGGCCTGGCCTGTCCCCGTTCAGCGGGGCACAATAACGTATCAATTTCATAACTTTTTTCCTTATTAAACGTGAAAAGGCCGGGAGAGGCGTTCTCCCGGCCTTTTTCGCCTTACAAGCAAGGCAAAAACCCTAATCGAGCTGCTGCATCCACCAGTCCAAAAAAGGATCGCGGATGATCAACATTTTGCGTGTCCCCTGGCGCTTGAAGCAGGCCTCGGGAATCTTTTTCAACGATTTCAGGTTCTGGACCGTCCTCCATCGGACGGCATCGCCTGTCAGGCTGTCGAGCGATGTGCCTGCAAAAATCGGCGGCAGATGACCTGCCAGTTGTTGTTTAAGATTGTCCACGTGTAACCTCCTGTGATCATTTGTCTTCACAGGATGTCCTTGTCGTGTAAAAAATAACACGGAACGACATATGACCGCGATTCATTGCCTGAACAGAGAGTGCATGGCATAGTCTCTTTTGAAAACACCCCATGAAGTCAACCACACATGCCGATCATGAATGTTCCTAGATATCGCTACGCCCGATTTGCCGACGGAAGATACTCCTGCTTCATCGACACTCCTACAACTCGGTCAGAAATGATCTTTGAAAAAACAAAGACCTTCAGCGTGCACTCTTATTCCCAGCCACTGGAAGATGTGCATAGGCCGAAGCGCATTTGGGGTGACCTGCATTTGTTCTTCGATTGGCCACACGAGAGCCTCCCGGGCACAACCCGATCATATACCGATCTTGGCAACGACTCTCTCCCCCCAGAAGTTGAAGAATTCCTGCATTACTACCAAGTCCCTAAGCACTATATTCTCGCATACTTCCACCGAAATGGGATTGAACTCGTCATCCCTGAGACAACTTTCAGGGGGGACATCGGTTCCCCTGGCCGACTCGATTTCGATCGTAGAATTCAAGAGTTCACCTATGCCACACCGCTACCGTCGACTTTAGTCAACCGAACACGTATATTCTGGAGCACCGCCGCACCCAACCCCTCAAATATCCAACATCAACCTGCCATCCCTCTGTCGCTCCTTGCTTCTGAATACTTCATGACACACGAGGACTCATCAGGACGAAAAGATTACCTCAAGCCCAACCCGGCATACATACGTGGGTGCAAAGTCTTTGCAGCGTTGCTCAACCAGCAGTCCGTAACTGAAGAGCACTTGGCCTTTGTGTTCCAGATCATGGGGAGCAATATCCGATTCTTCCATAAACTTATCATGATGCATGATGGCGGCCACCTTCTGCAGAAACTGCGTTGGGAACGCTTCAGAACTGCCCTAAAACAGTACACGGAATCAGTCTCATGCGACAAAGTACCGACTTTCATGTCCAAGCACGGTGATAATTGCCCCTGTAATAACAATTGCGGAGTCACATCGCCCTTGGCTCTGCAATACCTACCCCATTCCCCTGTTCATCCATTCCCCCCGTCCAGAAGCCACAACTGGCTTCGGTTAAATCCGGCCGGGTTATACATGACAGAAGCTGACGGGTTGCAGACAAGGCTTATGAATCCGATCTGGGTAGACGAACAGATATCCGTTGACCATGAAGAAGGGGCGCGGCGGCTCATTTGTTTTGATGATGACGGCTTCAGAAAGGAACTGGTGGTTTCCGAGAAAGACATCTGCTCGGCTCGACTTTTCACGCTCCTGCATTCTAATCGAATATACACTCCCAACAATACACAAGACAAAGGACTCATCCGGGACTACATTGTCCGCCAATTCCCGCGAAAGCTCCCCAGCGAGCCATCGCCTCACGCTTCGAAGTATGGAGGTTGGCAAAAGGACGCCAGCTTCATCTTTCCGGGGGACAACGGTTCGACCTCTACTGGATATGTGAGACAGAACTGGACAATCCCGGCTGGAGAGGAGAGCCGGAAACTACTCCCCCCCATATCCATACAAAAGGTAACTGCGGACCCCTTCATTCTCCTTGCGACATTGGCTTCGCTGTCCGCGCCTTTTCTCAAGCACAAAAAACTTTCAGGACTGAACCTGCACTTCCATGGTGGGACCGAGGCCGGACGAGCGGCGATCGTCCACGCCGCGTGCTCGGTGTGGGACCAACTGCCATACCTATTTGCCGACGCAAAAAAACACGTGGTTGCCCTGAAGACGCAGAACAAGGATGCCGCACTCGGTATTCTTGAAGTCCCACCTGCCAAAACCAAGGAGATGAACGCCCTGGTCAGGCGTTATTTCGATGGCAGGAGGGGGGGAGACCTGGGAGTACGGGGAATTATCGTGTCCAGTGGCGAGACGCCTATGGGACAAGTCCAAAATCGCGACAAAGAATTCCACGCCTTCACACACCACAACGATGTCCTGGGGATCGATATCTGGATTGGAAATTCAAGTTCTACGGGATTCCATTTTAACCACACCGCCACACACACCATCGTTCAACAACTCGCGGTTCACAGTGCCGAGTATCTTAAAAGAATCCAGACCGACGAAAAGCGTTTCAAGAAACAATTGAAATGGGCAAATAGGCCACGGCCTAACAGACAGGTTTCAGACTATCTGCGTTTCTTCATGGCAGTGGGATATATTGATCAGGTCGGGCTGCAAAGCTGGTGGCAAGGCCAGGCGCTCTGGCCTGTTTTCGATCAACTCATAGCAGGAATCGATGGCAGTGACGCCCTCTTTTACAGCCTCCTCAAACAGATGAACATCTTCATGCCCCTGCCGGACAACCTCCTGGAACTCGGGGCCAGTTCGCACACCTCTTTTATCGAAGTAGACCGACACCGCATTCTCGTCCCGAGCACGGAAATGGCTAAAATCACCAAGGACAAACCGACACTCCTTCGATTCATTTCGTGGCTAAAAGCACACAAGATTTTGATCCCCAAACGCACGGGGGAGCTATGCGGTGCACACTACTCACCGAAGCACAAAAAGACCCTCCGTGGCTACATGTTATCCCGCGACTACTTCCAAAAAATACTGGCGCAATGCGCAACATAATCCATATTTACAGTGATATTTCATTTTTAAAAAAGAAACGTAAGCGTAAGTTCAAAAATAAATATTCAATTGTCTATTTTGTTTGACAGCATGTGGAATCGAAGAGGCAAGGGCCACTCGGCAACTCCATGGATATTATCCGACCCCGCCATTTTCTCCGCCCCACCATCAGCCGCTATTAGCTAGCACTTTGTCCCAGGCAAACATGGGGCGCTTCTTGTCCGCGATCCGGGAAGATTGGTCGTAGTACCTCTGCCCGACTCCATGGAACAACCAGACGGCATCAGCATAACCACCCTCTCAAATTTTGTGGCAATTTTGTGGCAAAACCCCATTTAGGCAAAAAGAAAAGGCCTCGGCAGCATCTTTTAAAATGCTACAAGGCCTTGATTTAATTCTGGTACCAGGGGAGGGACTCGAACCCTCACAGTATCGCTACCGGCGGATTTTGAGTCCGCTGCGTCTACCAATTCCGCCACCCTGGCGTGGGAGATGTCATTCATAGAGTAGGCGGGCCGCAACTGTCAATCTTCTTGTCATATTCACGGGCAAGTGGTAGTCCCCGCCATGCGGACGCCTCCGCTTGAGGACTCTGGATATGCTGCCTATCGGTTCCATCGTCAACTCCCTTGCCATCATCGGCGGATCGCTCCTCGGTTGCTGGCTGCAATCGCGATTCCCGGAACGCATCCGGTCCATCGTGTTCCAGGGACTCGGGCTGTGCGTCCTGCTCATCGGCTTCAAGATGGCGCTCAAGACCGAAAACATCCTCATCGTCATCTTCGCCACCCTGCTCGGCGGCGTCACCGGCGAACTCCTGCGGCTGGACACCCTGCTGGAACGGCTGGGCAACCGCTTCAAGAAAATGGTTCGCTCCAAGGACCCGAAGTTCACGGACGGGCTGGTGACCGCCTCGCTCATCTACTGCATCGGGGCCATGGCCATCGTCGGCTCCCTGGAGGAAGGCATACGGGGCAACCCGACCGTGCTCTACACCAAGTCCATCCTCGACGGGTTCGGGTCCATCGTCTTTGCCGCCACCTACGGCGTGGGCGTGCTCTTCGCCTTCATCCCCGTGCTGCTCTACCAGGGGACCATCACGCTCGGCGCGTCGTTTTTCCAGCAATACTTCTCGGACATGATGATCGCCCAGATCACCGGCTGCGGCGGCCTGCTCATCCTCGGCATCGGCATCAACCTCCTGGAGCTGACCGAAATCCGGCTGGCCAACCTGCTGCCCTCCCTGGTCTACGTGGTCGTCCTGACCTTCTTCTTCGCATAAAAAAAGCCCGCTCCCTCACGGAACGGGCCGGAAACAGTCCTCGACCGGGCGCTACAGCTTTTCGAGGGTCTTCTGGCCGCCGCACCCGCCGCAACCGCCGCCCTTGAGCGGCTTGTTCTTCTTGACTTCCTCGTCGGGCTCCAGGACGCGAATCTCGTCCTCGGACTGGATGTGGCCCTTCATCATGCCGAATTCGAGCACGTCCTCCAGAATCCGCTGGCAGTCGCGGGCGGGAATGTTGTCGCCCTGAATGGTCCGCTGAAACTCGGGCTTCTCGAACGGCTTGGCCCAGGAGTTGTGCATCAGGTGGCTCCAGGCCCCGGCCCTGGCCACGTCGATGGCGGGCTTGACCGACCGCAGGGAAACCTCCCAGCGGGAATACGCGTGGAGATCGTCCAGGGTCTCGGCCGGATAGCAGGAATGCGTCGCGCTGGCCTGGAAGGAGATCATCACCTTGCCCACGACCAGCTCCTTGAACACGCGCCCGAACACCTCGTGACGGGAGGCTTCAACGAGATATTCCCTGAAATCTTTAGCCATTATACGCTCCTTGTGAAAACAGTATGCTCAGAAGTAGCGGCATACTCCCCTAATTTCCCGCTGGAATCAAGGGGTTTGCCCGATTTCCCGGGGCCGGGAGCGGCCCGCCGCGAAAAGTCCCCCGGCACCCTAAAGATATGCCTTCGGCCACCGATAAGACGTGTATGAGAATCCAGGGCGCGCACATGAACTACGGCTACATGCAGAAGCTGATGGCCGAACAGGAACGGGAGCAGTCCTTCGGGAACGCGGCCGTCGGTTCCGACGCCCATCCCGGCCTGCACCTGGGCCAGTACATGACCATCAACCCGGCCAAGGCCGGGATGCCCCCCGCGCGCCAGGCCCTTGCCGAGGCTCCCGGCCAGTCCGGCAAGCTGTCCCAGGATTTCCCGGACACCGTGGGCAAGGCGTTCGCCAACGAGATCATGCGCCGCATGGGCGAAGTGACCGACGAGAACGGCCAGCCCAAGGACTCCACAGACCTGCGTCAGTCGCTGGGCGACACCATGGACTGGGTCCGTGAGCGCTACGGCAAGGAAGCCGCTGCCGCCGCCGCGGGCATGATCCTCCAATCCACCGCCTCGGGGGTCAACGAGGACACCCTGGGCACGGGGTTGCTCAACACCCTCAAGTTCATTGACCGGAATTTCGGCATCGCCGCCGGGGACGAGGCCATCGCCCAATTCAATAGCGGTATCAACCGGGCCGTCAACGACTTCTTCGACAACGGCCTGAACGAGATCTTCCACGCCGCCGAATCCCAGGACGGCGCGTCCGCCGCCCAGGACCTCACGGCCCGGATCATCAGCCAGACCGCCGGAAGCGACGACACCGCCGACGCGCTGGGCGAGCTGACCGACATCCTTGACCAGTTCAAGGGCGAACTGGACCAGATCGGCGAACTCCAGGATCTGGTCTCCCAGCTTGAAAACACGTTCAGCCCCGCCAAGGCCGATGCCGGAACCGCCCTGGCCGCCTACGAGGCCGCGCCCGGCATGGGCGGCCCTCAACTGGCCGACTTCCAGGTCTAGCCCCTCCCCCATCCGAACCATCAAGCCGACCCGCCGGGGCCGGCTTTTTTTCGCCTTCGGCGCGACCAGGGAACCCTTTGAAAAGGGTTCCCTGGACCCTCCCAAACTTTTTATGTCGCCTTCGGCGAGGCCCGTGCGAACGCCGAATTGACTAAAGTGAAATAAAAAAACGACAAAAACGAATTCCCGCCGCCGCGAAGCGGCTACAAATACCATGCTGGCCAGATCTGAGGTAATCTGAGTTGAACGCAAACAATTC
>JACCQI010000008.1 GCA_015709315.1 Desulfovibrionaceae bacterium | reverse complement strand
TTTAAGGACGCAGATTCCACCTTAACAGCTGGTCCGAATTTCGGGGGAAAGCGCACACATCGAAGGCAAACTTCATATCTGACTCACGTCTTTAATTTATCCTACAGCTTATCCTACTTTAGACCCCTTTTAGACCCATTTCCGTAGGATAAGCAAAAATTAAATCCAACTATTTAGACAGTTACGACGCAACGCTTTACCTTCGGGACGCGGAGATCGGAGGTTCAAATCCTCTCTTCGATACCACGAAAACAAAGGCGTCACATCCAACCGGTTGTGACGCCTCTTCTTTTTGTCCAATCGGATGCTCTAACCGGACTTAATCAACCGCTATTTTTGACAAAAAAGGGTCAAAATGCGGGGTCAAAAGTCTCAAAAATAGAGAGGAAAGGATCATTTTTTCATGACCTCAAAACCCCAAAACGACTTCGGCACCTTTCACTCGAAAAAAAGTTCAACTTTTTTTGAAAAAGACGATCTCACCCCCAATTTCGAGAAAAAAAGTCGTCCTACCCAGAGCCGAAAACGGACCTCCAAAGGGCCGACACACGTCTACCTCAAAAAGAGCACGTACTACTTCAGATACGTATTTACTCCTCCAGAGAGACAACAAGTGGGCTATTCCGAAATACGGCTCAGCCTCCGCACCGGATACAAACGGCAAGCGCAGGAATACGCACGCGTGCTCTACGGGAATCTCAAGGAAGAGTTGATAGCCAACAGCACTCTTGATTACTCTACTCTCAAAAAACGGCTCACCACCCTCCTGCAAAAACTCATGGGAAATGACCTGAGACCGCATTCTCCATCAGCACAGCACGATGACGCGGCAGAACATCCCGTAAGCAAACTGCTTTTTTCCAAATTGATGGAGCAGTACATCAGCACGAAGCTGTCAGACGGAAGGATCACTGAAGCCTCAGCTGTGGATTATCGGAACAGGCTCGACAATTTCATCGAAATAATCGGCGACAAACCAGTGGGAAAAATCGACAGACAGGACGTCCGAGATTTTCGCGACACATTGCAAAAGCTCCCTCCTCACAGGAAAAAGAGCAAAAAAAACCGGCGTAAAACCATCAAGAAACTCCTGTCCATGACGCACGCCAAGACAATGTCAACGCGTACTGTCAACGACACCACACAGGCGGTTTCAACGCTCTTCGAATGGGCCGTGCGAGAAGGCCTCATTACGTACAATCCCGCAAAGGGCTTGAAGATCAAAGACAAAACTCCCGACGTCGAGAAACGGGACGCATTCACACAGCAGGAAATCCAAAAAATATTCCTGGACGCAAGATACGTTGAGGACACGCACACGCACCCTGCCTACTTCTGGTGCCCACTGATCGGCCTGTACACGGGCATGCGCCTCGAAGAAATCGCTCAACTCCATATCGACGACATCTACGAACACAAAACCGAAAAAGGCACGGACATATGGGTCATCGATATCCGAGAGGAATCCGCTTCAGGCAAAACAACAGACAAAAAACTGAAGAATAGGAACGCAAAGCGCATCATCCCTATCCATCAGGATTTGATAGACATAGGCCTACTGGAATTCCACAAACGTCAGCCCAAGCGCCATACGCGCCTTTTTTCCGAGCTCAACGCCTCAGGAGGGAGATACGGGAAACAGGCAGGGAAACAATTCTCAGACATATTGCGGCGGGGCCGAATCAAGACTCCAAAAAACAGCTTTCACTCCCTGCGTCACACCTTCCGCGACCAATTCAAGAAGCTGGACATATCCAACCTGGCATTCTCGGAGACCTTTGGCCACGCCTCCGCAGAGGCGTCCGCAACCAGAGGCTACGGGAGTACTTTCACTCCCAAGGAAAAATATGACAGGATTATTTCGCTGCTAAGCTTCCCGCTTGATATCGAGATGTTGAGTAAATCCCGATTTGCACATGGAAAGAAATAGGATCACCTTGAAAGGGGGGGCAGAGTCACCTATTGATCCGAATAACGACTTGCCAGCTTCTTATGAAAGGAGCCTTCTCCAATCTCAAGCGCTGGCTCAAGAGAGAATTTTGACGGAGATTCCATCCACTCAGGAGCGTATCGAAAGGACGCACTCTCCGCTTCAGCGTTGGCATGAATCCATAAGGAACCCATCAGATGGATCTCCCTCTGGAGTTCAACGTAAACAAATATTTCCTTGGCCATGACGACCTCCTTACACCTTCAGATCCCTGGCACGCCGGGGTATGCGTTCCTCATCCAAAGCTTGCCCCACTTTATCCTCGCTGATGTCGGCCAGCCCCATCCAATCAGTCCCTAGCCCAAGAGCAAAAATAACCGCAGCATAATTCCCCATGCTGACACCAGGATCACCTTTCTGAATCTTGGCCAAAGTCTCACGACTGATTCCAGCACGATCTGCCACGGTCACCATCTTCAACCGTCGCCGGAGCCTGGCCTTCTTCAAGGACTCGCCAAGATTCTTCAGCCCACTTCGAACGGATATTGGCAATTTCTTTTTCATATTACGCCTATAATAGTTGTCTTTATAGTATGTATTGCCAAAGATAATAGTCATAAAACATTTCGAGTCAAGACGATGGAGGAAAGTATCCCCCCCTCGCCATAACGAGAAAGAGCCTTGCTTCATCCCATGGAAAGGATGAAGCAAGGCTCTGTTTTATTTATAGAAAGACGTACTGTACGAATCTTATGCTTGCATTTTCCTACGCAGTCCGACCAACCCCATGAGGCCAGTGCCCAAAAGCCATGCAGCACCAGGGATAGGGGTTGCAGCGGGATTGGAGGTAAATTCCATAACGCCTTGATAGTAGCGGCCCTGGCCCACATCGGAAGTATCGTTCCAGGTTCCGTCGCTCCACCAATGGATCATGGCAAAATCTTCGCCTTCACCACTGTGCAAGTTATTGGGCTCGCCGCTATGCCAGTTGGTGTAATTTACGTCCTCGCCATTAGACCAGACCCAAGTACCTTCTGTTTCCTGGTCGGTGAACCCGATCCAGACCTTAGCGGTGGGGGACAACACAGAGGCAATCAATTTTTCAATGTAGGACTGCTCGTCAGCGGAACCAATAGCGACAAGATGACCGCCCAGAGCCACAGCCTGGTCTTCCGCAGCCTGCCAAGTCGTGAGTCCGGAGCTAAAAGCGTAATAGTTGCCGGTGACATCGTTGTAGTAGGTTGTCGGAGCAGCGGTTGCGTTATTCCAAGCGCCCAGACACAGAATGAGCATGAAGCCGTAGGCCAATCCTTTCATTGTTTTCAGCATGATATCCCTTAAGAGTAGTTAGAATTTCTTGGACGTTATGCGAAAGGTATTCCAAGTTAGTAATTACAGGCAGTTGTCTGTTTATCCCCTTGCGGTTCCGAAAAAAACAGACAAATTGAGTACAGCAGGCGAAGCCCCCTACCCACGTCTATCTGAAACGGAACACCTACTACCTCAGGTACACGCTCCCCCTTGTCCATAAACAACGCTTGGGGTATTCGGAAATACGAATGAGCCTGCGCATCGGCTACAAAAAAGCAGACACAGGAATACGCACAGATACTCTACGGAAAACTCAGGGAACTGCTCATGTCCGAACTCGACTACCCCACGATCAAAGTAAGACTCAACGAATTGCTCCTGAAGCTCATGGACCGCGTCGACCACATGGATGGCTTGAAACTGTCCCTTTCAACGGCCCAGGAACCGACGAGGCCTGTTCTTGGCTATCACGACTTGGCTGTATCGGAGAAAAATCTGAAAGCGGTTGCCGACGGCCTCCTGGTCAAAATCGATGAAGACCGCATGCTCGCCCGAATGACCGAAGATGGCGCATTCAGTCAGCTTGAGGCCTCAAAAAGCAGGAAAGTAATCCTCCGCTCATACCCTGAATTCTACGAAGCTCTCCGTGCGTATGCTTTTGCTCACTTCAAAAACGACTCTGAACGCAAAGCAAGGCTTAAAGACGAAGCCGAGCTGGATATCGTACGTTATAAAGGGCTTGTTCCGGGAAAACAGCCTCAAGCACCAGCAGCATATCAAGCTAGCCCGCAACCTGGCCCCGCCGAAAACACTATGCTGTTCTCAGAGCTGGTGGCCCGGTATATCGAGGCAAAGCAGTCCGACAATGGCATCAGTGCAACAACAGCACGCGGGTACCAAGACAAACTCAACAACTTTATTGAGATCCTGGGCGATCTCACTCTTGGACAAATAAACAAACCAAAGATGAGAGAATTTCGGGACAAACTGCGCAACCTCCCGCCTCACCGGAAAAAAAGAAAAGAGTACCAAGACAAATCCATTGATGAACTTCTAGCCTTGAACCTCCCCTCAGAGAAAACGCTCACAATCAACCATGTCAATCAAACAACAGGTGCACTCTACTCCCTTTTCAAATGGGCAATAGATGAGGAATTATTTCATGCGAATAACCCCGTAACAAACCTGAGAATCAAAGAGCGGACAAAAGCCCAAAAGAAAAGAGACCCACTCACTCGAACTGACATCCAAAAGGCATTCATGGATGCTTGGTACCTCGAAGACAAACACGCAAAAGCTGCATACTTCTGGGCACCACTGATCGCCCTGTACACAGGCATGCGAGTCGAAGAAATCGCCCAACTCCACATGACCGACATCTACGAACACAAGGACGATGAAGGGAAGAAGGTATGGGTATTTGATGTGAGGACTGAATCGAACGAAAAGGCCAAAACAGACAAAAGCTTAAAAAATTTAAACTCAACCCGCATAATACCGATTCATCAAGACCTAAAAGACATCGGTCTATTGGAGTTCCGCAAGCGCCAGCCTAAACGCCAGACACGGCTCTTTCAAACACTCAACCGGTCCGGCGACAAGTATGGCCAACAAATAGGCAAACAATTCGCAGCCCTACTCAAAAGAGTTGGCGTCAAGGTCGATAAGAAAAAGACCTTTCACTCCCTACGACACAGCTTCGTCGACCAATTCAAAAAAAAGGGCATCTACAACGCAATGGCTTCAGAGGTATACGGTCACAACCCCGACGGAACAAGAGTCACCAACACATACGGTGGCGACTTCACGCCAACCGAAAAGTACGCCCAAATGATATCACTTCTGAACTATCCGCTTGATATCGGGATGTTGAGTAAGTCGAAATATGCGCGGGGGAGGAATTCAAAATAATCGCCCCTTATTTACTTGCAGGCTTCCCTGTAAACAGAAAGCGTCTGCTCTGTGATGGCGTCCCAATTGTAATTATCGAGTACATAATCACGACCAGCGGCCCCGATGGGAGACAAATTCAAACCTAGCATCATTTCCAACTGGGCTTTGAGGGATTCAATATTCCCTTGCGTGAATGAAAAACCGACCTCTCCTTCACGCCCGTCAAAAACTTCCATGCATTCAGGGATATCGCTTGAAAGCGTCGGGCAGCCATAACTCATTGCCTCAAGCATGGCGATGGGCATACCCTCTAGATCTGACGGGATAGCGAACATTCTGGCATTTGAAAAAGCTTCGTCCTTGTCCGCCCCATACAAAGGACCGGTGAAAACGATCCTCGGGTCATCGCCAGCTATCACTTTAAGCTCCTGCAAGTAGCCACCGCTGAGAGAATCCCCCCCCACGATGACCAGCTTTACTGAAGTATCAACACCTCGAAAAGCCTCAACAAGATAATGTATACCCTTTTCGGGAACCAGCCGCCCCAGAGACAACACATACTCCCCTTTATCGATTCCGAATCGCTTCAACCCATCAAGCGTCCTCAGTGTTGGAGCTTCAATTCCATTCGGGACATGGGCCGTATCACGCCCGTACGTCTTCTTGTAATGCTCTCTAAGGACCTTCGAAACAACTATGGTCCTTGACGGACAAAAGGCTGAGGTCCACGCCCCAGCACGTAAAATAGCCCTTGCAGCCTTTCCCCATTTTGCACGTAAATAATCGAGCCCATGGACAGTAACAATTGTCGGAGTCATCGCTAATCGAGGGATCCAAGACAAAAGAGACGGACCTGTTGCATGGAAGTGCACAACATCGTACCCAACAAGTGTAGAAGGGACTGCAATAGCGGTGTGAGTAACTGCTTCTAGGTGTTTAGAATAAATCGCAGTTCGATTAACAAGTCGCACGCCTTTATATTCTTCACCAGCATCATTGTATTTCCCACGACAAAAAACAGTGACTTCATGCCCTTCTGCCGCCATACGAACTGACAACTCCTGCACATGTCTTTCAATGCCGCCAGAACAATTGTTGCCAATACTCCTAAGTCCCAAAACTGCAATTTTCATGGCGTGACCCTACACTCATCTGAAACATTATATTAAGCTAACACTTCCTGAAAAACTTGATCAATGGCGGTAAAATGCTTTTCTAAGGAATAAACATCTACAGCTCGTGCCCTTGCTTGTATACCCAAGTGTCTAGCGTGGTTAGGGTCATGCGCCAAAGTATTAACTTTCTCAACAAGCTCATTAACACTCCCCGGAGTAAACAAATACCCAGTATCGCCATCAAGCACTTGTTCAGGAATCCCCCCGATTCTAGCACCAACTACAGCCTTACCTAATGCCATTGCCTCTAGTACAACCATTGAACAGTTTTCATACCATTCAGAAGGGACAACAACACATCGGGCACCATTTATTGCATCCTTAAGTGGTTTACCACTTAAAAATCCGTCAAACCGGATATCTGGATACTCTTCCATCAACTCCTGACGCAAGGGACCAGTGCCAACAACGCGCAGAGGGATTTTCATTTTTTTGCTAGCAGCACAAAGTGTCATAAGCCCTTTTTCCTTAGACAGCCTACCATAATAAAGAGCATATCCTCTATCAGAAAATGTGGGGGTAAGATCATCAACATCAATTCCATTATTGACAATCACAACCTTCTCAGCAGGATAACCAGATTCTATAATAAGTTTAGCAAGAAACTTGCTAGGTGAAATAATACGATCAAGTAGTCCATAAGAGTTACGGATACGATGGAAAAGAGATTCTACAGTTAATAGAATACTTTGCCCAAGTGAGGCTTTGCAGTTATTCAAACATGAATACCAAAAATATTGCCCTTTGCAGGCAATGCATGGTTTACCATTATTCAGCATCACATAATTAGGACATATTATCTTGCCGTCATGAGCAGTCAAGACAACCTTTACACCATTATCCTTAAGTGTATGTATAATCGAAGGAGTTAACTGATGGTATATATTATGAAGATGAGCAATTTGTGGTTGATATTGTCTGCAAATAGTATCAACTTTTTTGACAGCAGAGGAGTTATGAATAAATGACGATGCAGCTTTTATTCTAGAGAATAGATTCATGTCATTATTATAATCTACATTATCTACAAAAAGGTTAGAATAATCTGACTGCTTATTTGACGGATGCTGCATCGAAAAATCTATAACACAGTGTCCTTGTTGTAAAAGCCAAGAACGCTCCTGAAAAAAAACAGTTTCTGCCCCCCCTTTAGGATAAAAGTACTTATTCGCAATCAATATTTTCATATGTCTCCCTATCGAATAACGCGGAATATTCGCTCATGACCACACTTGCAATAACATCATAATCTCGATTAGATTTAACCCATTCCTTGCCATTTTTTCCCATTCGCATAGCCTTCTCAGGATCATTCAATAGAGATATAATTCCTTCAGCAAATTCCACTTCACCCCATTTAACACATATCCCACCACGGCTGTTTTCTAAAACATTTTTTTGATCTGGGTGCTCATTTGCGACACAGGCCTTCCCCATCGCCATATACTCTACCAACTTAGTAGGCGATGTTGAATTAAATACAAATGAAGGATAAAAGGGCGAAACACAAACCAGAAAAGAATTTATCAAATCTAATGCATTACCTCTTTCCAATTGTCCAGTAAACACAACATTATCGTAAATTCCGAGCGCATCGACTTGATCTTGTAGAATTTTAACATCTTGATCATCATACCCTGAACCAATCATATACAATTTTGAATCAGGAAATTTATCGACTACTATCTTAAAAGCACCAATGAGAACTTCTAGATGGCGCAACTTATCTAAACTACCAAGATACGCAACGTGTTTTTTTATAGTGGGGCTTGGATCAAATTGGTCAAAGTAATCACAGGAAACCCCCATAGGAACTGGAATCATTTTGTGACTGTCCACCCCTTTTTCAGCAAGGTCTTCTTTCATTTTATCACTTTGTACGAATATCTTGTCAGCAAAAGGCATGAGGATCTTGTATTGAATGTAGGACCGTACCCTCCCCCTCAAACACACAATAAAGTTCTTAAATGACCTGTTGGAACGGAAACGCTCAAAATCGACTTCAGGAAAAGGAAATGACAACCAATAAACAAATGGAATTGCGAAAATTTTTGATACGAGTAAGGCTATCACACCTCGAAAATAAACGTCTTTAGCTTGAATTGCATCGGCCTTAACCTTAAATAGCAGAACAAATAATTTGTGAAATAAAACAAAAGGGGCAATGATAAATTGAGAAACTATCGAATCACGAGCGCTAGAGACAAAGTAATAATCATTGTTCCCCTCACAAAAATCATCAGCCTTATTAGTACTATCACGTGGAAGAAACCAGGAGATCCTGGCAAATTTATTGGAAATAATTTCTTGAAAAAGAACACTATCATCAACCCTGGATAAGGGATACACTTCACGGATAATATTTATTATGTGATACATAACACAACCAATTTACAATTAATAACACAATGAAATTACTCAGCGGATTGGGATTAATCTCATATTCTATCCATAGCCAAGCTTAACATTAGTAGTTAATGCATGTTCATTAAAATAATTCTCTTGATCCTTATTGAGCAATTCAGACCAATCTCGTGGAGGCCTCAATTTGATCTGATTATCAAATTTAGTCCAATTACCACCTACAGTATGAAGTTCATCTCGATCCATATTCAGCATATCGTATGTGTAGGTCGTGCTGACTCCAAGAAACACACAAATTTTTTCTAAAGTTGATTCCGGCTTAGTACAAAGATCCTCGAATTTGATAAAAATAACATCTTCGTCAGAAACATATTTGGAAAATAATGACTGAGATCTGTCATAAAAATTTTTCCAATTATATACAGAGTTCTTCAAAGAATGCCCTCTCTTAAGATGTGAAGCCATTACAGAGCGCCCATCCCGAATTAGGTATACAAATTTAAAACTTCCTTTATTTTGAAGATAAAGATTTAATCCGTGTAAATATCTTTTTGAGGAATCAATAAGAAAAGATACATCCCTTAAATTGCCCAATGCCTCATATAATAATGAAACATTGCGAACAGACTTACCTACGTATGGGAAATAATGAGCCGCCCCCCCTAGACCTAATCTATAAATTAAAAATTCTAAAGCGTTTCTAAAGTGATGACGGACCTTTCTGTATGAATTATACCAATCAACATTTTTATAATTAATTTCACCAAGCCAGAATTCAAAAGGAGATGAGGAGAAATCGACCATCCTTGTTTTCTCTATTTGCCGTAAAGCACCATGCCATGAATTGCATTCGTATAAAGCCATACCGCAAGCGCAAGGCACTTGTCGTTCCAAATCAGCGTTCAAGTACAAAACTTCACCTAAGCCAGACATCTCAGGGTGACCAGATAGAAGTAGTTCTAAAATTGTGGACCCTGCATGAGCAGAAGAGCAAATGTACGCTACTTTATTTGAACTCATAACTCCTCCGATAAAAAATAATGCCATTACTAAACGATGCGAACACGTTACCAAATAAACAAGTTTCGTGGGATTATGCGATTAATTGCTTCTCTTTCACTCGATGTATATGGTTTATTAAAAAACGAAATTATGTAAAAAGACAAAAATATCGAGGGTACAATCACTAAAAGTCCAAAAATATCGTAATCGATCTTAATCCAATTTATAAAAATATAAGTAGCAAAAGCATTGAATAGGATCTTAAAAAACCCCCTTGAATCGAACATGTAGAAGACACCATTCTGAATCAACATAAAAGCCAAGTAGCATTCCCCGAAAATCATCCCCACGATTCGTCCGATAAGCATTCCGTATAATCCATAATAATAAGTCAAGATTAAGACAGGGAATAAAAATAAACCATTCACAACAGCTGAATAAAACAACAATTTATTTAGTTCAGTTGCACTAGTAAGTAATTGTAAAACTTCATTATGACCATTAATAATAAATGATATAACAAGAAGTGCAATAGCTAAATATGAATCAACGTATTTTCCGTCGCTGAGTAGGCCACACAATTCAGGGCCACATATAAGAACTACTAACAAGATTGGTGTTAGAACAAACAAGTTTGTTTTAAAAATTAAGAATGAATGTGCATTAAGAGTAGATGTACTTCTATTTTCAGAAAATTTTGCTAATAAAAGTGGCGTGAACATATTTTTTAACATTTTTGCTGGCAAGTAGCGCTGAAAAGACTCAGAAAGCTGTGCAGCAAAACCGTATGAAGCTAATGAATACATTGATAAATACTTAGCAGCTATAAGACGATTACTAGCATTGCTAGAAAATATATATACGAGTTCCCTAAGGTATGCATATTTTGACATATTAAGAATACGTCGAAGGGAAACTTTCTTTTCGGAGCCACTTTCTTGTAACGACAAGACATATCTTATTAGCACCACGCCTAAAAATACAGTTGACACAGAAAATGACAGCAATTCAACCCTAGCTAAATCTAGTAAATCAATATCACCAGTCACATAAAAAGCGTAACATACGGATAACAATCGCAGCACAACCAGTAAAAAGCTAGCCCACTTAGTAATCCTTTGTAATAAAAATATCTCCGCCAATAAGCTCAAAAATATATAAATGACAACTGCGCATAGAGATGGAATCCATATTTCTAGGATATCAAGTTCTATATTAATACCAATAAAATTAAAAATTTTATTATGAAAAACAAGCAATAAATATCCAAATATTATAACTAAACACAATCTAATTAATATAAAAGCAACCACCAGATTGAATACATGCCTTTTGCTCGATTTTAATATAGACTCAGGAAGAAATCGTTGAGATGAGTATTGAAGCCCAAAACTAGAGAACATGCCAATTATATGAATCAAACCAAATAGCACTACATATTTGCCGTAGTCAGCCGGTGCCATTGCTCTGGCAATTAGTATTTGAAAAACAACACCACCAACAGCAGCAATAACTTTCCCAGAAAAAAAATGAATTAAAGCAGACTTAATTCTACCATGTGTATAAACGTCCATGTCACTATCGATTGGCTTTTGTATTTTAAAACTAAGCATCATGAGCGCTTTTAAGGATTAAACCACACGTACAGCGAGAGCGTATTACCGCAAACTCTGAACTAACCTATCAACATCCCTATAGTTCATGATCACCTGACTAAGATCTCGTTTTTGCTGTTTTTTCGTACTAACAAGGGGAAGTTCATTTCCAACATGGAGGAACTTACACAGGTTCTGATAACCAGCGTCAATATTTGAGACAAAATCCTCATAAGACACTTCTAGGTAGGGATTATTCTGTGACAATTTCCGAAGTTCCTGAGTTAACGATTGTTTTGCGATCAATCGTCTTTTAGCACTTGAAATAGGAATATTAACAGCACCCTTAAGGTCATAGGACTTATTGATGTAAGCACCTGTATATTTCGCCAGGTACATTGAAGCAATCCAATCTAAGTCGTTATCCCGGACAACATGTATGATATGGATATCTGGCCTCGCTATTATAAACTCAATCACAGCCGAAAGTCGTTCATTATACCTAGAAAGACTAAACGAAGGATCAACCACCCAAAAAGGAGAAGAGGAGAAAAGATACCTAAATCCCAATGCTGAATAATTCGACTCAAGTGCCAACATATATTCGCTATGCGGAGGGGGGAGTTTTTCGAACTGCCCCTGCAAACCATTTGATAGTACTT
This sequence comes from Desulfovibrionaceae bacterium, assembly GCA_015709315.1. Lineage (GTDB taxonomy): Bacteria > Desulfobacterota > Desulfovibrionia > Desulfovibrionales > Desulfovibrionaceae > Pseudodesulfovibrio. Next base: position 74,497 of record JACCQI010000008.1, on the reverse strand, counting down.
GAATCTTTTTAAAAAACGAGACAGTCCGTGTCCACTCATAACCGCAAGTGATATCTGAGTGCCCACTCAAGGTTGAAGCCACAAATGTCGATCCTGTCCTCTGTGTCCCAACAATTAGAAAACGTGTTTTTATTTGCATAACTAATAATCACACTTAATTTGAATTATAATTCATGGAGCATAATGATTGAAAATATTATGCACATACACAAGCTCTAACATATAATGCAAAGCTTTCAATGATGCGATATAATGCGTAGATGTCTTTGACTTTGGCGTCGTAGTCAACACTCTCGAGTCCGTGATGCAGTCAGGAATCTGTCGACTTATATCAATCAATAGCTACCAAAAAATCAGGTTCAATATTGCGCCATAAGTATTTATTGCCTTCAACTTTCGCATTCTCTTTCCACTCAGACAACCTCTCTCTATTTTCCCAAACATAACATAAAGCAGTAGCGAGACTATTGGCATTATAGTCAAAAACTATTCCTGAATACTTATTCTCTACATACTCAGTATGAGTACGGATACGACTGACTAGAACCGGCAAACCAGCCACCAGATATTCAAAAAGTTTAGTAGGGGGATTAAATTTCCAATAAGGTTTGTCATCCCATATACAAATCCCAAGGTCAGCCTTGTGCAGTATGGTTGGAATCAGATCCCCAGAAACACGACCATTAATCGTTACGAAGCCACTGATATCGTATTCGTCAATCAAATTGCTGCAAAGAGCAATTTGATCAGGGGTAGCACCTACCATTGTCAAATGAATTTTAATATCGGTGTTTTTTATAATTGATAAAGCTTCGAGCATAACATCACGACCACGATCACGAACAACCGTCCCAGTATAGATAATTTCTAATGCTAAATTGCAATCATATTCTTTATCACTATCATTGTGATTAATAAATGAATCTTGCACTCCCATCGGTATGAGAGAAATACAATCGGACTTTACTCCATGTGCGATTAAATCATCTTTTTGAAATATACTAATGGGCATTACTGGATTAGCATATTTTGCGCCTCGATAAGATAATTTTAACATTATATTGTTCTTTATACGCTTAAAAAAATGTCCTTCATCTGGATATGCATGTGTTGGATGTTCATTCCAATATAAAATATAGCGCTTTAAAAAAAACAGAGAAGACATAGGAGCAAAAAAAGAACTTAAAAAAACGACTTTATTATCTTTATATTTAAAAAGTAGAAAAAAAACTTTTAGCCAATAAAACCAATAATAGTAAAAATTTGTATTTTCCCCACACAATAAATGAAAAGAATCATCAGGAACCTCTAATTCAATTTGCGCTTCACGCAAATTGCTTACAAGCAAGTAGTCGTAGCGCTCTCTTATAGACGAAACCCTATAACGGTAATCTAACCATCCAGGGCTATCTTTGTAAAACCACGTGACAACAATTACCTTTTCTTTTGGATTCACGGGCTACCCTACCTGTTTTTCATAAATCTTATCGGCATAATACGTTAAAGAAAAGCCGAGCATTGAATACATAAAAATGGAATAAGCTTGGTTGCTCAACAAGCTTGGTTTATAGGCCATGTGAATAACGTTCACAACTATCGCTAACAATATAACCAGAAGGCGACTGCGGTCGCTAGGAATATGATCACATTTTAACAACAAATTCAAAACGATACGGAATGTTGACCACATTATCATTAAATATAGAAGAACTCCCACAACTCCAATATCCCACAGGAATCGTGACAAAGTGGTCAATCCAATACTATATCTGATATAGCGCTTACTACTAGCCACACTGCCACGCTGATGACCTCTAATCTTAGAAGCCCCCACGCCGTGACCAAACAAAGCCTGGAACCAATCTTCATCTATTGGATGCTCTTTCCACCAGTGCAACAAAACTGAAATTCGATTTAAATCTTCTCCCTTCAAATTTTTTGTGTTGTATTCTAAGGTTCTATCAACGTATTCTTCGACCGTACCTGGAGTCATTAAATATTGATTATAAAGATATGACTTTGAATAATGATAATATCCTACACCAAGAACAAGTAATCCAAAAGTTGCCATTAAAAAAATCGACAACAAAGGCCTATCCTTCACTCCATCAATAAATACGAACACACCTCCTATAAATAAATAGAAAATTACCATCTTAGTGTTTGTTAGTAAAATCGGAATAACAAAAAGGCTGGTCAATAAGATAGCTTTAAAAAAGGATAGCTTTCGTTTTAAAAACAATGAAAGGGAAAAGACTAGCAGTAGAGCCATAAACGTACTTAAAAAGGAATCATCGCCTATAGCGTTTACTCCATTTCCAAAGGTTCCGACAATCCTATCACCAGCGTAAAGCTCACTAGCCAGCGACTTGTACTGATAAACCGCAACCGGAACCTGAACTAACGCCACAAAAAGAAGCATGCTAAAAAATGATCGAGCTAGACTTATTCCCATTGACGGCAACGATAAGCACAATAGTATTCCAACTGATTGAAAATAATTTTTAAAATCCCATATAAGGTCTTCGTACCCCCCGTTGACAACTGAAACTACTAAGCAATAAATGATAAAGGCAATCGTCCACTTGGCTGGAGAAAAAATTCGAGCCCGTCCTTTGTAAAGGAGCAAAGAACCAAAATATTTAACCAAATAGGTAAGGCCGATACCACTAATTACCCACTTCAATAACAATATCGAATCATAAAGATATACGAAAAGACCAACAACAACCAAACTGCCAAACCACACAACTTGAAGAGAACGCTTCAAACTCAGATTCAGCACTACACCTGCTATCACCCCAAAGACAATGAAAAGAACTGGACCATTCATAGATACATATACCGGCTATTATTTTATGCTTTTATAAACAATTGGTCTCTCGAGAATAGGAGTAGTAAAGTTGAAGTCCTTCCCTATCTCTTTTATCATGAACCACTGATCAGGATCAGGCCTTTTCCCTTTTACAACAACAGGTGTATCAACAGCATTTACAATTGTTACATTCTCACTATCTTGGATTAAAAATACAGCCTGACCGACTCCACCGACGGCGTTCCCCCCATACCCTAACACGTTTATATTTTTGGAATCTTTAATATGCAAAACCGCAATATTCTTTGAAGTCGGCCAACGAGACTCAGCTTTCATTCCATAAATATTAATATTGGCAGATTTTCTGATTTCTACAGCCACATCACTCTTAGCATGCTCTGGGTTAAACTGATAGAACGACAGCCCGCCCACCGATTTATCTATCAACACGTGCCTATACCCTTCACCTGCCATCGGAATCTCTTGAAAATAGTTATACCATCGCCCTCCCCCATTTTCATAAATGACTACATGGGGAGTAAATTCCTTCTTACTTTTTACGTCATATTTATCCCCATCTCTCACAATGTTTAGTATAAAAAAAACATCATGAATAACAGACTTACCACCACAGCTCCACTTCAATGCATAGGCCCTTTCGTCATCAATTGGAGTGTGTAAACCTACCGACAGGATCATAATGTTTGCATCTTTTACATTTGGTGTTTCCACCAAAGGCTGAAACTTCTTCTTGTCATTTCGGTCAAACAATATAATAGAAAGATGTTTTGCTAGACCTAATATCTTTGTATTCTCCCTTAATTTCAACGTATCTCTTACTAAGTAATACCCCTTTGGTATGTATACTACTTCATTTTCGTCAATAGCTTTTTGCAAAGCATTTGTATCATCTGAAATTCCATCTCCATGAGCAAAATATGGACCATGTTTTACATTTACAAATTTTGAATTATACACATCTCGAAATTCCTGAGGTGAATAATGACGGAGCTGCAAAGATTCAGGAGGCGAGGCATTACTTTTTATTTTTGATATTAAACGGTCTACTTTAGATCCTCCTACCCATATATTCTGTGTAAACAAAAAGCCTTTATGCCGCCTATATGATTCACCAGTTACTGCAATTTCATCTATTTGAGCCCACTCATATGAATTATACTCCATGCCATCTACATCTAATGAACAATTTTTTATGTAAACATTATTCAGATAAAAACCCTTCTCAGTTTCAATTAGCTTTCCCCGATCTCCAACAAATTCAATTGTAGAATCTATCAAGCAGACTTCCCCATGATGTGGGACATCCCACCCAGGGTTAACACGTAATGCGGGATTCGAATTGTTTTTTACAACCTTCAGGCCAATTGCCACCAAACTCTGTCTTCCACCGTAGAGTATAGCGTTCTTGTTTTGCCCTTGTAATGTTACGTTTACAAGAGTACATGCGGGTTGAGTCTCACGAAGATCCAATCCATACTCCCCTCCAACCACCTGAACACCTTCAATAGAACCGCCAGAGCCGATCCCACCCTCAATTCCAGCAAAGCCATAGGTGCAATCGATTTTGACGTCTTGAATAAATGACCCCTGTGCAGCTCTGTGCCTTATAGCTACAGCACCACGATTTCCTTCTCCGATTATGATATTGATATTTTTAAATACTTGGTTAAAAGAAATGTTCGGCTGAACATCCCCCTTTTTCTTCAAATGTTCTGCATAGTAATGGATTACGTATTTTCGATATCTGGTACTACCATAGCCTTTAGAATTATTTTTGAGCCTAATAGTTGGACGATTTCCTGCATAATCACCCTGCATAACCACCGGATAATACCTACCCGGAGTAACCGTATTCTTATTTAACCGATACCCCTTCTGCGCACAGCGGATTGTGTCAGAAACAAGATACTCACCTTCAGGGAAAAAACATACTTTTTGATTGTCACGGGCATAGATAACTGCATCCTGAATTGCTTTAGTTGAATCTTTTTTCCCACTTGGATCAGCGTAAAAAGGCTCTGCAGTGACATCTACCAAGTCATTACCAGTTGCTAACGTCATATTTACACCATGAACAACTGGCCAATGTACCGTCTCATGGCCTTCTAGAGCATCAACTTCTCTCTTACTCCCGATAAACACACAAACAATTAAGGCTAACACAATGCAACATATTTTCTTCATACACGTACCTTGATTCATAGGTATCTTGAAGTTTTTAGCCACCCACAAAGGCTGACACACATCTCAAGCCCCCCGCATCGGCATCATTACTCCCCTCTTCCAACATACCCAGAACTACGTAAAAAATTAAGAACAACATATGCTGCTTCGCTTGGCACCAACTCCGAAGTATCTATCCTTAACTCCGGATTCTGCGGCTCTATGTACGGATCATCAACACCTGTAAGCCCTTTAATAATACCAGCCCTAGCCTTAGCATATATTCCCTTCCGGTCTCGCTGCTCACACACTTCAAGCGGGGTGCTTACATGCACCTCGACAAATCCGCCATATTGCTCGACAGCCTCGCGAACCTGCCTACGAGACTCAGAATATGGTGCTATCGGCGCACAAACAGCAATTCCACCGTTCTTAACAATCTCACTGGCCACGAACCCGATACGAGTGACATTCAGATTGCGATGCTCTTTGCTAAAGTCGAGTTCGCTTGACAGATTTGTACGCACGATGTCGCCATCAAGCAGCGTGACCGGCCTGTCGTTCAATTCCAACATCTTCACGTAAAGCACTTTGGCCATGGTCGATTTGCCCGCGCCTGACAAACCTGTAAAAAAAAGACAGAAGCCCTGCTTGGAGGGAGGCTTGTAGGTCTTGCCGAGCGTTTCGAGTACGCCAGGGAAAGACATCCATTCCGGGACCTCTTTGCCTTGAGTGAGCAGGCTCACGATGCCGTTGTGGTCGTTGGCGCAGAGCTTGCCGTCATCGGAAGACACGAACTTTTTGCTCTCATCGTCCAGGACCATGCACCGTTCTTTGATCGGGATGATGCCTGTGTTCTCTTGCTGCTTGTCGAGCCAATCGATGTGTTCCTGGAATTCATCTGTCAGCACGTTGAGCCGGGGCTCGGCCTTGCCCGAATCCCAGACGAGCATGTGGGTGCAGCCGTAATTCTTGTTCACGATTGCTCGCAGTAGTGCACCCTTTGGGCCCATTTTGCGCTCAAACCATGGCATGAGATTGAGCAACGCCTTGTTCCGAGGGAAAGTTCCCACAAATTCCTGCATGCATCGGACGAGCGTGAAATGATCCACGCTGGAGTACATGGACGGAAACATGAGCGGGGATAGAAGAACGCTTGCGCCCTCCTCGTTGGCGATTTCTTCCAGCATGGCGCGATCAGCCTGGTGAAGCGGGCGACCGGCTTGGACGCCGACGACTTTGCGCCAGCCCTTCTGAGAAAAATATCTGTGTACTTCAGCTGGCGTCAATCGGATATCGGTAAAGTCGTAGCGCTGCGGGAAGGCAAGCCCTTCGACTCGCCCGCCGACATACCACGGATTCTCCAGCGTGCTGAGACTGGCGTTCACGCCATCCGCTTGGGAGACATCACCCCATATGGCCTTTGCTTCCTGCTCCAAATCTGGCTGCCAGACTTCACTCACTGTGAGAACAGCCAGCATGAAGCCCTCTGCATCTCGAACACCGACGCACTCGCCTTTTTCAAGGCTTTTGGCGAACCCCTCGTCCACACCCAGGCAAATGGGCAATGGCCAACCGGTGCCGTCAGCCAGCTTCATAGAGTCGAGGACCCTCTCGTAATCGTCGCGGCACATGTACCCGTCCAGCGGGTAGTACGCACGACTGAGGAGCATCTCCAAGTCGCACAGTTGATGTGGATTCAAAGAGATCGATTTGAACTCGGTCGCCTGCTGCTTAAGAAGCTCTACACGTCGAAAATGAACGAGCAGGCTTTCCGCGTTGTGCGCGGGAAGTGAATCGGAATACTGCATTTGTTTGATATTTATTACTTAAATAGTGAAATTAAAATTGAATTGTATGCGATATAAACAATTCACCCTTTTGAACTAGAGTGACCATATATCATTAAAGTTTTTATGTTAATGGAAGAATCATGCCGTTTCAGCACCCCCTTACCAACACACTCAATTCATTAACTTTTTATTTTTGGCGTCCACAAAACATTTACTCAAGACAAAAAAATCCAGTTTTTTCAGACAGTCACAGGCTGATAAAAAAAGAGCCGCTGGACATACCAGCAGCTCTCCATAACCTCTACCTCACAATGAGAGGTGACTCGTCTTTTTGGTTTTCTTCATCTTTTCCCACATGTTCCGGTTCCTGCCCTTCATCACCGGAATCCACAGAGCGGATACCCTCCTCTTCTTCCATGGCAAAGACGCCAGTTACAGCCAGAATCCCGACAGCCACGCCACCGATAAAAGTCAGAAAGCCTTTCATAATTTTCTCCTGTTTTTATAGTTCAAAATCTTCACCACAACGATTGCAGTGGTATTGACTCACGACATGACGGTCGACGTGTTCGCCGACCGAATTGCCTACGGCTGCTCCTGTGAAGAAGCCTGCCACGGCTCCGGCCAGGCCTCCGGCGAGAGCGCCCATGCCGGTGCCTATGACGGGCACGACTGATCCGATTGCAGCACCTGTTGCGGCTCCTGTGGACGCACCGGCGTATCCGGCTGCACCGCCGGTGACGCCGCCGACTGCTGTTCCGATTTTCTTGAAGGTTGTGACCAATACGACGTACTCCGCGCTTTCACAGCACGGACACAAAGGGAGCTCTTTATCCATATTTTCCTCGGAATTTTTCCAGTTATTTAATCAGCGCACCACGAAGCAGGCCGAACATGGCGGGAGCCAGTTCGGACAGATCATTTATGGTGCGGCTGTGATGTGGGAGCAGTTTGGTGATGGCCTCGGACATGATGCCCAGGCCGTAGATTTCAACGCCAAAACGTTTGCCGTCCTTAATGGCTTCAAGCGCTACGTTGGACGAATCAGGATCGCCGTCCGTCAGGATCAGAACGATCTTTCTGGACTCTAATAGGCTTTGCAACTGCTGCAACACCCACCAGAGAGATTCACCCAGCGGGGTGCAACCGGTGGCGGTTACGGCAAAATCGCTATGCATGCGGTCACCGTGCTCCAGTATCGGGCACACGGTCGGCCCCTTGCTTTTGTCGTCACCAAGCGGAACTCCGGCAGGAAATGCCGTTACGCCGACATTAATTCCGTTGATGGAATTCAGTGCCGTGGCCACGGCATGACACACCTGCGTTGTCAGCTTGATCCGTCGTCGCATCGAGCCTGAGCAGTCGAGCAGGATGTGGACTGCCGTATTGACGGCAACTTTCCTGCCCTTCCGCGTAAACACACGGGGGTTAGCAACCGCCAGCCTGTGCAGTTGGCGTGCATCCAACTGCCCGTGCCGTCCGACCGTGTTTCGGGTCAACACGGACGATTGCATCAGCCCTTGAAGCTGAGTCCGCAAGGCGCGTGAGGCTTGTTTTGTGACGGCCTCGTCTTCCGGAGGAATAGGCTTGGCGACCTTGGTACCTATCTGAGCCACTCGAAGAGCTTCGCTTTGATCCTGTGGTGTTTCCTTTCGCAGATTCGCAGCGAGCTCTTCACCCAAATCGTATGGCAAATCGTCTTGTTGGGCCTCAATGAGCTTCTCCAAACGGTGTTGAGAAGTCACCGAAGGATACCCATCAGGCAATCCGTTTTTAGCTGTTTCCTCTGCCTTCAGGCTCCCATTTAACTGAGGTTTGGGAAGCGATTTCTCCTTAAGGATGGAAACGACCTCCTGAGCATAGAGAATGCACTCCTGCGTCGATTCGCAGCAGGCATGGACCTTTTGCAGGACCAAATTCAGCCTTGCAATGAGACCGGGATACTCCGCTTCGACAAATGCCCCGACTTGATCACGCTGTCCGCTCAACGAAGGTACGTCCCAAGATCGAACCGACAGCAATAGCCAATTGAGAATGGCCATGGCCGGATCAGTTGCTTTTTCGGTGTCATTGCCGAACAGATGCTGGATCAGCCAGTTGAAGTTCGTACGACATCCAGGGAACAACCGAGCCAACCGGTGTTCGACGCGCCAGTCTTCAAAGGTATTCCATACATGTTTTTCGAGTGGGGTCAGGTTCGCGGCCAAAAGCAAATCGAATCGGGTTGCCCGGATATGAGCAGCCTCATGGTCCAAAAAACCACGAGCCATGCCGATGAGAGTCTCGTCACAATCCAAAGGGAGCGCAGGCAGGTGGATGGTGTTGCCATCCGTATACGCTCCCTCGCCACCAATTTCGACTTTTACTCCGTACTTACGACCGAGGACCGACGCCACCATAGGCAGTGATTTCATGATGAGATTTTTCGTCATGACGATCACCAGAGTCCGTGGCTATCGATGGCGTGCTGTGGCACGGGATCGGCGACATGTTTGACTCTTGCCACTGGCTTATCCTCCGGCATCGGCGGAATCGCGTCCGCAACCAGACCGGCCAGGATATCGCCTGCGTCTTTGCCTTCAAGGATCTTCTGACCATGCGCAACCAGCGTTGCAGGGTCACGAAGCATTGAGACCACGCCCTGAAGCATGACCAGCTCACTGCCGCGAATATAGCCGCGCTTGGGAATGCGGCCAAAAGCCGTATCCAGCAGATCGACCACCGGCACAACACGGGGCTCGACAAAGCTCAATCCGGCCAACTTCTTGTGAATAGAACGCAACGGAGACAGCGCCTTATGCGTGACCTTGTCCTTGCCTTCGAAACAGCGATTCCAGGCGTCAGTTGCCGCTTTGGCCACTTCGCCGAAGAGCGTTCCTCCAAGCTCTTTGATTTCATCCTGCAATCCCTGGTGTACGGCGTCATCCGTGGGCGGCAACAATTTGAAGAGCTGCCACTTGAAACCGATGCGGCTGCGGACATAATCCGCACTGACCGTGGACCGGCCAATCAACTGTTCCCATCCGGGATGTTGGTTTATCCAATCGCGTACAGCCTCGTCGTAGCGGCTGAGGAATTGCTGCTTTGCGGCTAGGAAGTCATCCCGAATAAGAGTGAGTTCCGCGACCACATCGTCAGCTATGGTCTCCGGGATGGCCCAGCCGCCGAGGAAACGGACGCCGGTCCGGTCCAACAGGTTCACGGCGCGCGCCTTGAGCGTTCCAAAGACACGCAATTCCTTGGGGTCGCAGACCTTCTTGCTCCCAAGCGATGCAAGCTCACCGGGCGGCAGTTCCGCGCCTCCGAAATCGGCAGGCGTCAATTTTTTCCGTGCTGTCCAGATGTTCACGTCAAGGTTCAGGGCCATGAGGTTGTCGAGCACAGTGATATCAGTATGAGTATCCATGATTACTCCTTGGTTTCTTGTGGGAAGATGCGTTGCGCCAACTCATGCAGCACGGACCTTGTTTCCGGGCTGGCGCGGTAGGCGAGAGCGCGATCAAGCGCATACGTCACTGGTTGGATGCCCTGTCGGGCTAATGGTTGGAATCGGACTGTGAGATCAGCCCAACGAATCAGGGTACGCGTCGAAAACGTCACCTCAATGGTGTCACGGAAGTTGCCGTCAGCTTCACCCATAAAGAGCTTCCGCACCTCATTGGCAAACTCCACCATTTTCATACGCACCTCTTTGGGAAGCCCTGAGACCTTGCGATGCAACAATTCACGCTCTGCCTTGGGCTTGGGGTAACCAATTTCGCAAAGCCAAAACCTGTCCATAAAGGCAAGGTTTTGACGAAGAGCTCCTTGGTAAAGCCCTGTCTCGTCAGCCCCACCGTTCGTATTGGCCGTGGCCGCGAATCGGAACAGCGGATGAGGTTTGATGACCTCGCCGCCATTTTCCGGGATGCACAAAGGATCACCGTCCAGGACGCCGTTCAGGCCCGCCGCCGTCGCCGGGTCAAGCAGATCAATCTCATTGAGCAGGAACAAGCCGCCGAACTTCATTGCGAGTGCAAGCGGGCCGTACTGGAAGGACATGTTGGAGTCTTCCACAGTCAGATGACCGACCATGTCAGGAAATTCCAGACGCCCATGCCCGGTGAGGTCAAAAACCGGATAGTTGAGCTTGGCGGCAAGCTGCTTGATGAGGCTGGTCTTTCCCGATCCGGCAGGACCGAACACATAGAGCGGATCGGATGAGTCCATAAACCAGACCACGGCATCGCGACTGGAGTCATGGAACAAGTATTCCGGATTCAGATCAGGGGTGAATGATGACGGGCTTTCAAAGCCCTGGACTATTCGTTTTGACTTCTTGCCGCTGAACACCTTGCCAGCGTCATGCTCGGCGGGTTGCAGGGCTTGTAATTCTTTCAATATATCGCTCACAGTATTCCTCCTTAAAAACAAAAAAGGCGCAGCCTCCGTAGAGGTGCGCCCTTCTCAATTTCGTATTAAGCGTTCTATGCCGCCGACTTCAGCGGCCTCTTTATCTTGCTGACATAAAGCCGCTCATGCGGGTTGCCAGCCTTTTCGCATTGTTCCAAAGCCTTCTGCGCCTTGCGGTCATCGCCAATCAGTACGGTCAGCTTGTCCACCACGAGAGAACGATCAAGCGTCCTTCGACCTGCTACGTTTGCAACCCGGAAACGATGATCTCCATTCGAAAGCCAATCCTGCCCGCCCACAAGGCGATATGTTTGCTTGATGCGCTCCTCGGCCTCGGCGATACGCCCTTCCAAAGTCGCCTTTCTCTCCTTGAGCATGGCAAGCTCTTCCAGTTCCAGACCGCAAGCGGAATCCGATGGGATGTTCATGGCCTGAAACTTCGGACAGTCTGCGTTGACGTCGCACCAGTCGCACAAGGGATGGAATCCCCTGCAGTAGTCGAGGTCGTTCAACGCCAGATTGCCGGAACGCACGTCTTCAGCAGCGCGCCAAATTGCAACCGCCGTTTGCAGGCAGACATCAAGCATGCCCTCCTCCGGCATATATGGACCAAATGGCCTGACCTCGGACAGAGAGATGGAGAGCACCCACGCTTCAATATCCACGTTGTCCGGGGAGTCGGGGAGTCCTACACCAAATAAAGCCAATGCCGCCTGCGGAAACGTGACCGCTTGCAGCTCCGTTTCAGGGACGGAAAAACAGGACTCACCCCAGCAGGCCTTGAGTAGCCCCACCTGACCGTAGAGTTGCGCCTCGTAGGATGCGTACAGCGAATCCGGAATGCGCTCATTGCTCTTGAGTTCCAGAATCCGCACAGCAGGTCGTTGCCCGCCCCAGATCAGGGTGAAGTCCAGGTGCGCCTTTATGGGCACACCGCTATGCTCAATGCTGATTTCAAGCTGCGGCACCAGTTTAACGCCGGTGGCAGTGAGAGCCCGCTCAATGCCGTGCTCCTGCCAGTGTCCACGTTGTAAAATGACCTGCCGACCGAGAGTGTGGGTAAGGTCATCCAAAGCAAGATCACCCACGCCGCTTGCAGCGGGAATTGCAGACATGCCAAGCTTACTCGCCACGGCTGCCCGCGTGCATTCCATGCCTTTGCCGATGTCGGACATGCCTATGTACAGACTGCGATCACCAAGCTCATTGGCTGTCTTGTGTTCAGCGTGTGTCAGAAGTCCCTGGGTAAGAAGCCGCAACAAACCGTGTGCTTTGGTGTCGTCATGCTGCATCAGCGTACCTCCACCAGACCTTGCGAGTGCCATCCCAACGGAACCCGGCCTTACGCAGGAATTCCTTTTTAGAATGGGTGTCGCCGGTCGCCAGCACACACTGCTTGCCATCGTTGGCCGTACCTTTTCGGTACTGAACACCGTCAAGACGGGGTAGGTTTGTCACTCCTGTACTATCCCCCTTGGATAGTGACTTGGGCCGTTGGGAGCTTGAATTCATCCCGTTATTACGGGGCGAAAAGCCGGTGTTATTCGAAACGTTTTGATGAGATGCTATTTCGCCGTCATCATCACTTTCCGTCACGATGCCAATCAATGCGGACAATCCGTACCGACGGGCGTAGGTCATGGCAGATCCGTACCCCTGTGGATCGTTCTTCGGCAGCGGCATGGTCAATAACGAAGCCTGCCATTCACCCGTCTCTGCATGGACAATCTTGGTGACGAGGCCGAGCTGATTTGCCTCCACCGACACGGGATACTGCGTCAGCCAGATGCCGTGTGCGAGGAGCGCCTCCCGGCATGCGTTCATCACTGAATGCAACGTGGCGTACCGGCTATTGGTGAACGTGTTCTCTGCATCCTTGAGTGCCGGTGAAAGCGTCTGCTGTACCTGAATCATGGCTCCTGCCAGCTCCGTGATATCCGGAGAGCTCATTTGATGTTCCATTGATTACCTCCGTGAAAGTAAAAGCCCCTGTGTCGCAGGATGCGGCGCAGAGGCATGTGCTTGTTCGTCGTTCAGAATCAAAAAGAACGAACCTTCACGGTAGTAATATATACCTGTTTTTTAATTGAACAGCATCATTGTTGCAATCCACAGTTAGTCTCAAAAAAACGAAGTTCGAAGATAAATTGGTCATCTATAATATGACGAAGAAAAGTTCTTACCAAACCTAAAAACTGGAGATGCGTTACACATGAAGCACACCGATCCTCTAGGCATGGTAATAGTATCATCATATTAGATCTTTAGTTATATATACGAAGACTATTATTACAAACAAAGTGAATAAACAAATGCAGGTTACATACGAAGACAATTACAAAGGCTATCCCATCATGACGGACGAAGAGACCAATAAAGGATGTGACACTGAGATACTTGATCGACATATCGAGCGGACAGAAGATATGACAGGGAGACACAACAAGGTGCTTGGATTCCGAATTGACCTTGACTATCGGTCTCCAGTCGCAAGCAAGAAAAGCATTCAGGATATCTCCAACACCATAGCAAGAACGAAAAGATACTTTGACAGAAAGGGAATCGACACCAGCTTCAGTTGGAGACAGGAAGAAAGTAAACAGACTCTCCCTCATGGTCATGTGGCTGTCATGGTGGACGGGAACAAGCTCATGGCACCCGGCAAAGTCGTGGACAAGCTCAAGGAGAACTGGAAGCGGCAGGCAGGTGAGGACAACTCCCGGATATTCATTTGTGAAGGCACGTACCGGATGAGGCGCAACGATTCCGACTTCAAGCAGGTCAAAGACGATTGGATTCATCGCACGAGCTATCTGGCCAAGGAACGAGACAGAGGGAATACGCCTGATCGCCAGCATGAACACGGTGGGACCAGAGTGAAAAAACGATAGCCCCAAGGGCAGGTATAACGGCCATCTCTTCCTGGGAGGGATTTACATGGTGTCCGCTATGCCTGCCCGTTTTCGTGTCATTGTATGGAGCTGACCGCGTGACAATAGTGATTCGTCACTATTGTCACAGGGGTGAGGTTCTATTTTTCCATAGGCAGCTCCCATAGGCGGGAATTGGCGAGGCAGATGTCCGACTTCCCTTTTCGCAGCAGGACCACGTATCCATGTTCAGCGAGAAAACGGAACACCTTTTTGGCGTCATCGGCCTTAACATGCTCAGGGTGGTAGACATCTCGCATTGTGAACTCAAGCGATTCTCCCTCCCTGATCCGTACGAGGAACCTGTTGGCGAGGCGCAGCACTTCATTGCTCTCAATGTCGAACGTCACACGGGCATGCGCTTCGTAGAACCGTGCGAGTTCTATCCCGCCATCAATGGCTTGCTGATCAATCTCGGTATCCAAGGGAAGGTTCTCTTCAAGACAGCGAAGTAAGTGGAGAAAACCCGAAATACGCAGGGCTGTTCCGGCCAACTTGCGATACCAGTAGCGCAATACGGCAGGCAGACGCTCATCCTTGGCCTGTTGCTGGGTGTAACTCCAGAAGGCGTCCCAGTTGCGCAATGCGCCGTCCTGAATCCGAAACTCATGGTGCCCATCAATCTTGCGGGCAATTTCATGGATTTCATTGATCGTACGCTCCAGCCACGCGCTGTCGTCTGGATTCATCTCGGTTGTAACGCCGCCTCCCGGAATGACATGCGGCAAGTCCGGGGGTGTCATAGGCATGAAGCGGGAAACAAGGCCGTCCTCCTGCAAGGCCTCGTCTCCCAACAGTTTGAGAGAGGTTTCCTCCTGCGTCGCGAGCAAAATAGTCAGGGAAGGATTATCAATCCGCACGGGTTCTTTTGACTTGGCACTTATGAAGGTCTCCCCTCTCCAGGCGTTCAAAATGAAGTCGTCCTTATTGGCGGGAAGGTTCTTGAACGAGCCCAGCTCAGTGCCGATAATTGCAAGTTTGCCGCCTTGCTTGGCCGCCTCCTTTTCCAGCCCTTCGGGGGTGAACTTCGATGTCATCAACTGTGGCAAGGCGCTCTTGGGAGGCATCGCCATTTCGATTCTTGCAATCTCCTCTACAACCGGTGCGAAATCGCCACTCTCGGCGGCCTCCTTTTCCAGTTTCCTTATACGCTTGGTGAGAATCCTCCTCTCGATATTGCGCTTACCTTCGCCTTCGAAATACTCATCCTGAAGCCGCTTTTCGATCCGCTTTATCACCTCCAGAACCGTATCCTGCATGGGACTCTTTCCCTTACCGGAATCCATCCGAAGAAGCTGGTAAATGGCCATCAGTTCCTTGTGCTCATTATGCCTCACAACCTTGAACTTGCCGAAGGCACTGACACTCAGCCCTCCTAGCAGCATCCCTCCGCCTATGCATTGATGGGCTCCAAAGGCGTTGGCAAAACCAGTGATCCACTTTCCTGCCCCACCGCGAAACACATGAATGGGGAACGGGACGTCCACGGTCCGTTGTTTCGGCAACGGGTGGACAGGCGTCACCGCGAGCCTACGATACGCTTCTTCTTTCAAATAATTAAAAGCATCCTCCTTCCTGAACTGTTCCTTTTCTTTTTCCATTGTTCTCAAGCTCTTCTCGAACTTGTGACCTGCAACACGACGTTCAAACTGTTGTGCCTGATTATACACTCCTCCAAAGTCGATGATTTCCCCATTACCTTGCGGGACAAGTTGATTTGCCTGGCTCGAACGGTTCTCGACCTCCTGTTCTTTCGAGCTCTCGTTTTCAACGCGTGGCCAAGTGAAAACACTCTTTGCACTACCCTGCCTCTCTCCCCCTTGTTGAATTCCTTGTCCGATTTGACCAACGGTCCTTTCAACGCTTTTCGTTCCGGGTTCAGCCGACATGGCCTCGTCCCACAGATCCGAAGACATACCTCCTACCTCAATTCGAGTCTGACAGAGGTTTCGTAATAAACAACTGGTTTGCACGTAACATCGATTGCCGCGACCTTCTCGGCAGCATGACTTGGGGCACTTGCCAACATTTCAGCGAGCTTCACAGCAATAGCTTGGGCCAAAGCACCATTGTCGGGTTGCGCAATGTCATGGGACTCAGACTCAACAATTTCCAATTCTCGAACTTCACTCATGGAAGTCCCTCCTTCCGCGTTCATTCAAAGCAAACGCGATTTGAATTTGGAACAATCCTACGACGTATTTTCGAGTGGAAGTCAACCCTCAAAACTTTTGACCCAGGGGTGCCAATTTGGTAGGTCAAAATGAGAAAAGGGCAAACCGTGCGAATACAATTTTCCCTTTTATTTTAAGACGTTTGGACAGTGACGTAAAATCAGTGGTGCAGAATCCTCTCATCCCGACCAGTAAAAACAAGGGTTTAGCGACCAAGACCGCTAAACCCTTTTTCTTTTTGCCAACCTATCGTAACAACTCAATCATTTTGAACTCAAGACATCACTTATCTCAATACCCCCAAAGGGAACACTCTAAAAATCGGACAAAGTGTAAGCTGACGTTCAGCTTGCACCGGATGCTCTCTTTTTCGTGAACAGACTAACGATCAAGACAAAAAACAAGGGGATGTATATAAGGTCGATGAACGTTGCGGACAGCATGCCGCCGCAGACCGCCGTGCCGATGGCGTTCATGGCTCCGGCGCCGGCGCCCGTATTGATGGCCAGAGGCAAAACACCGAAGAAGAAAGCCAGCGAGGTCATGATCACCGGCCGGAACCGGGTTTTAACCGCGCCCAAGGTGGCTTCGATGAGCCCTTCACCGTGCCGCATGCGTTCCTTGATGAACTGAATGATCAAAATGGCGTTCTTTGTCGAAAGGCCCAGCGTGGTCAGAAAGCCGATCTGGAAATAGACGTCGTTGTGCAGGCCGCGCAACGAGGTGGCCACGATGGCCCCGAGCACGCCCAGCGGGAGCATCAACAGATTGACGAAGGGAATGGCCCAACTCTCATACAGGGCGGCCACACACAGAAAAATGACGAAGATGGAGAACGCATAGAGCATGGGACCCTGCACGGTGGCCATGCGTTCCTGGTAGGACAGCCCCGTCCAGTCGAAACCGATGCCCTGCGGCAGTTTGTCGACGATTTCCTCCATGGCCTGCATGGCCTCGCCGGTGCTGTAGCCGGGTGCGGCCTCGCCCCAGATGTTGCTGGACGGGAAGGCATTGTAGCGCTCCAATTTGGGCGATCCCGTGGACCACCGACCAGAGGCGAAGGAGGTAAAGGGGACCATTTTACCCATGTTGTTGCGGACATAAAGCTTTTCCAAATCCGTCGGCAGCATTCGGAAAGAGCTATCAGCCTGGGCGTAAACTTTTTTGACCCGCCCGGCCTGCACGAAATCATTGACGTAGGCACCGCCGAAGGATGCGGACAGAGTCGTGTGGATGGAGGAGATGGGCACGCCCAGGGCCCCTGCCTTTTCCCAGTCCACGTCCACATAGTATTCCGGTGCGTCCTCAATGCCGTTGGGACGAACCCTGATCAGCCGGGGGTCCTGTGCGGCCATGCCCAGGAGCTGATTGCGTGCCGTCATAAGCTTCTCATGCCCCAGCCCACCCATGTCCAACAGTTGAAAGTCGAATCCCGAAGCCATGCCGAGCTCCACCACCGGCGGCGGCGGAAAAACAAAGACGGTGGCCTCTTTGATTTTGGAAAAGACCTGCATGGCTCTGCCCGCAATGCTGGGCACCTTCAGGGCCGGGTCGTCGCGCTGATCCCATTCCCTGAGCCTGACGAATCCCAAGGCCATGTTCTGTCCCTGGCCTCCGAAGGAGACGCCGCAAACAGGCATGAATGACTCCACGGCGTCCTGCTCGTGTTCCAGGAAATATTTTTTGACCGTATCCATGACCGCTTCGGTCTGCTCCAATGTGGCCCCCGAGGGAAGCGTGGTCTGAACCAGCAGAATTCCTTGGTCTTCATCCGGAATGTAGGACGTGGGCATACGCATGAACAAAAAGGCCACTGCCGCCACGAGCAGACCGTAGGACATCAGGTATGGAATTCTTTTTGTGAAGGAATGCCGGACAAGACTCACGTAGAGCGTTCTGGCTTTGGTGAAGAAACGCTCGAACCACCGGAAGAAGGGGCGCAGGAAAAAGACCGCGTTGGTCGCCGGACCGTGCCCTTTTTGCACGGGCTTGAGGAACGTCGCGCACAGCACGGGAGTCAGGATCAGGGCCACGACAACGGAAAGAAGCATGGAGGCGATGATGGTGATGGAAAACTGGCGGTAAAGCACGCCTGTGGAGCCCTGGAAAAAGGCCATGGGACCGAAGACCGCCGAAAGCACCAGCCCGATGCCTATCAGGGCGCTTGTGATTTCGTCCATGGACTTGGCGGTGGCCTCCCGGGGGGAAAGCCCCTCCTCGGCCATGATCCGCTCCACGTTCTCGACGACGATGATGGCGTCGTCCACCAGCAACCCGATGGCCAGGACCATGGCGAACATGGTCAGCATGTTTATGGAGAACCCGAAGATCCCGAGCACGGCAAAAGTCCCCAACAGCACCACCGGCACGGCAATGGTCGGAATCAAAGTAGCCCTGATGCTCCCCATGAATAAGTACATGATGACGAAGACCAGCAGCACGGCCTCGAACAGCGTCTTGATCACTTCGTCGATAGCGACCACTGTGAAAGGCGTGGTGTCGAAGGGATAGACCACCTTCATCCCCGCAGGGAAATATCTGCTCAATTCATCGAGTTTCGCCTTGATGGCGTCTGCCGTGTCCAGAGCGTTGGCGCCTGCGGCCTGGCGAATGGCCATGCCTGCCGCGGGCATGCCGTTGAAATTGCCCGAGACGTCGTAACGCTCGGTCCCCAGTTCGGTGCGGCCGATATCCCTGATACGGATTATGGAACCGTCCTGATAGGTGCGGATGGGGATGGAGGCGAATTCATCCGGGGTCTGCAACAGATGCTGCACCACTATGGGGGCGTTCATGCGCTGCCCTTTTTCGGCCGGAGTCCCACCCAGTTGTCCGGCCGAAATCTCGACGTTGTAAGTCCTCAGGGCCGTGATGACGTCTTCCATGGTCAGGCTGTAGTTGTTGAGACGGTCGGGATTGACCCAGACGCGCATGGCGTACTGGGTGCCGAAGCTCTCCACTTCCCCCACTCCGGGCACCCTGGCCAGGACCTTTTCCAGGTTGGACTGGGCGTAGTCCCTCAGGTCCTCGCTGTTCATGCTGCCGTCTTCCGAAATGAGGCCGACCACGATGAGATAGTTCCGGGTGGACTTGCTGACCTTGATGCCGAAACGCTGCACCGAGTCGGGCAGGCTGGCTGTGGCCAGTTGCAGTTTGTTTTGCACCTTGGTCCAGGCCAGGTCGGGGTCGGTGCCCGGAGCGAAGGTCAACTCGATCCGCGACTGGCCGGAAGAGGAACTCATGCCGCTCAGGTAAAGCATGTTGTCCAGGCCGGTCATCTTCTGCTCGATAATCTGGGTGACCGTATTTTCGACGGTTTCCGCCGAAGCGCCGGTGTAAAAGGCTTCGATCGAAATGGAGGGCGGTGCGATGGGCGGATACTGCGAGACCGGCATCAGATAGATCATGAGCACGCCGAGCGTCATGATGATGATGGCGATGACCCAGGCGAAGACCGGGCGGTCAAGGAAGAATTTCGACAGCATCAGTCTTCTCCCGGATTCTGGTTCCCGAGTTGTGCGTCGGGAGCGGGCATGGCTGGCTGGTCCTGCGGCGAATCAAGCGGAGACGCCTTGACCGTCGTGCCCGGCTGCAGCTGCTGCAACCCCTCGACGATCACCCGATCTCCCGGGGCCAGGCCCGAAACGACGAGCCAGTTGTCGCCGATGGCCCGGTCAAGGACAAGGGGCCGCCGTTGGGCTTTATTCCCGTCGTCGACGATCATGGCGTAGGGATCGCCGCGGTGGTCGCGCGACACACCCTGCTGCAAAACGAGGATGGCCTGTTCGTCGACGCCCTCCTGCACTACCGCCTTGACGAACATTCCGGGCAGCAACATTTTGTCCGGGTTGGGAAAAATTGCCCGCAGAGTGACCGTGCCGGTGGTCTGATCCACCGTGACGTCGCTGAACTGCAGCGTCCCCTCAAAGGGATACAGAGCGCCGTTTTCCAGGATGAGCTGAACCGCGCGTTGTTCCGTGTTAAATTTGAATTGCCCTTTGCCGATTCTCTCCTTGATGCGCAGCAGCTCGGCGGTGGACTGGGGTACGTCCACATAGATGGGATCGAGTTGCTGGATGGAGGTCAGGGCGGTATTCTGATAGGCCGTAACAATGGCCCCGTCCGTGACGCTGGACTTGCCGATGCGGCCGGGGATGGGGGCGGTTATCCGGGTGTACCCCAGATTGATGCGGGCGACATCCAGAGACGCCTGCAACGATTTTATCCTGGCGTTGAGTTCATTCAGGGCGGAAGCGGCATCGTCGTAGTCCTGCTGACTCACCGTCTTGGCCGCCAGCAGTTCCTTGTAGCGCACGGCCCTGGAGCCCACGGACTGGAGCTGGGCCCGGGCCTGGTTGAGTGCCGCCATGGCATTGTTGTACTCCGCCTGGAAGGGGGCGGGGTCGATCAGATAGAGGACATCACCTTCCTCGACATCGGAGCCTTCCGTAAACAGGCGTCGTTGGATCAACCCGCTGATGCGCGGACGGATCTCCGCTATGCGGAAGGGGGTGGTGCGTCCGGACAATTCCATGGTCAGCGTGACCTTCCGGGGATGTACCGTAATCGTGCTGACCTGGCGGGCCATGGAGGTCTGCGGCGCCGTGTCCGCATCACCGTTGCACCCGAAAAGCAGGGAGACAATCAACAAAAGTATCAAAAAAAAATTGAATTGAGCCGCATTCTTCATTTTGCCGTATGGGGCCATTCTGAATCCTTCCTGCTATGAGAGGCAGAATTAATCGTCCGTAAGCATGTCCCTTATGACTTTACGTGCTCGAGGCGGGGAGCAATCAGCAACATTCCCGGTCCCAATCACGATGTTTCAAATTCCTACAACAGCCTGATCACCAGGAGTGAATACCAACTTAAACTTGAATTGTCATACTTTCAACCAGGAAAGGCAAGATGCCTGTAGAAAATGGATCCTCGCCACGAACATAAAATCCTTTCGGTCAACTCGCCGAACAGTTCTTTTCGGGGCTGGCATGGTTGTCCGACCGCAACGGCGGGACTTCGGCAAAGCCGCATGAAGCGGGTGGGTTCCTTTTTGAGGGTCTTGTCGAATGGTTCTTCCCGGGCCTTGACCGGACGGAGCATTGATATACTCATGTTGGATTAATGAACCTCGAAGCCTAAAAACGTAAAGGAATCCCTCCGGGCTGACGAATGAATAGATTATGCGGGACTGCCTCCGTCGGGTTTGTCCCGCATAATCATTCCAAGCAGTGCGGACACGGCGTCCGTGGCGATTCCCGCGTAAAGGACTCGCCACGGACAGACCGGCATGCCTTCTTTGTCGCGAAGCCGCAGGCGGCCTTCCGCCTCAAAGACGTCTTCGTGACGTTCAGGCTTTCTCAATCCGGCAGAGCAAGGCCGTATGCGCCCAACTGCCTATCTCCGGGCTACAGAACTCAGGCTCCATGGGGCATAGCATGTTGGCGTTGGACTCGAAGACGCCGAACAAATCCGGCAGGGTGCCGGAGCGCTCCGGGAACCACCAGCCATGCTGCACATCGGCCATTCTCGGATGGACGATTTTCGAGATATTCAGCCGCATGCGAACCCGGCCCTTGGGCGAGACCACCGATACCCACTGGCCGTTTTCCAGCTCGAGTTCGCGGGCTGTCTGCGGATGCAGCGTGACCAATGGATCGGGCACTGCCTCGCGGGCCGACTCCAATTGCCGATGCTCGGAGTGATACATGGGCATGAAGCGGCTGCCGGTGATGAGCACCAATGGGTATTGATCGGTCAGTCCGGCATCCCCCGCCGGAGTCCAGATCGGTTCCTTGTAGGCGGGAAGCGGGTCGGCGCCCAGTTCCTCGAAGATCGAGGAATGGAGTTCCACCTTGCCCGAAGGAGTTCCGAACCCGTTTTCCTTATAGCGCCCGTATACCGGCTTTCCGAAAAAGCCGTTTCCATCCGCCAACTTCTGAAAGGTCATGCCCAGGGGCTCCAGGCGGTAGTCGCAGACCCGCTCCAGGTTTTCCCAGGGCCAATGTTGCTCCTGTCCCAGGCGCAGGCCGAGGCCGCGATAGAACTGGTAGGTGTCGCGCCGCTCGAACATGGGGTCGAGCCCTGGAGGACAGGCTACGCAGAAACTGCCCGTTGCCCACAGGTCCGGCTGCTCCACAGTCGTGGCCGAGGGGAAGACGTAATCCGCCAAGGCCGCCGAGGGCGTCATGTAGTATTCCATGACCACGTAGAGATCCAGCGCCATGAGAGCCTGCATGACCATCTGCGGGTCCGGGAAGGAGAGCATGGGGTTGCTGGCTACGGAGAACATGGCCTTTACGGGATAGGGCTTGCCGGTGATGGCGGCCTGGAACACGTCGCGCGCATGGGCGATGCAGGTGCGGTACATGGAGGGCGGAGACACGTAACCCCGGGGCAATTTGCGGTTGTTTGCCACATTTCTTTCCCAGCCGGGGAATCCGAAGAAAGGATAGGTTTGGATGCCGAGCTGCTTGGCTCTTTGTTCGGGACCAATGGCTTCGCTGGCCACCAGATCGAATTCGCCGCGCACCTTGGCCACTTCGGGCGACCTTCCAAAGGTTTCTCCGCCATCCACTTCCAGATTGCCGGTAATGGCCCTGAGGATGGCGCGGGCGCGGGCGCACTGCGTGGCGTTGACGCCCTGCTTGTCCAGGCCGTAGCCATAGGGAATCTGCGCCGGCCGGGAAGTGGCATAGAGTCGGGCCGCGTCGACGATTTGTTCCACCGGCAGCCAGGTGATCTCACTGACCCTTTCCGGGGTATATTCCTGCACCGCATCACGCAGCGGGGCAAAACCCACGGTCCACTTGTCCACGAACTCCTTGTCGTAAAGCTCTTCATTGATGACCAGCCTGATCCAGCCGAGCAGCAGGGCCAGATCGGTTCCCGGACGAATTTGCAACCACATGTCGGCCATATCGACCTCGTCGATACGTCTGGGATCGACCACAATGATTTTTGCCCCGGCTTTCTTGGCCTGCACCAGGGCGGGCCACCCCTGAACCGGCGAAGAGTTGCCCGCGGCACGCCCCCAAATGACCACGCACTCGGCCCGGCGAGGGTTGCCGCGAGCCATGCCGCCGTAAGTGGCGTACTCCGTCGCATAAGAGGGGCACATGCAGACGTTGTTCACGCCGCAGACGTTGGGCGAGCCGAACAGGTTGTAGAAACGACGGCAATCCCAGTGGTGGGTGCGACTGGTGCCATGGGTGAAGGCCAGGGTCTCGGGACCGTGGTCTTCGCGCAGCCGGTCCAGGCGTTCGGCCACCTCGTTCAGGGCCTGTTCCCAGGAAATGCGCTGCCACTTGCCTTCGCCACGGGCTCCCATCCGTTTCAAGGGGTAATTCATGCGGCCGGGATGGTGGATGTGTTCGGGCATGAGCAGGCCGCGCTCGCAGATCATGCCGCGGGTCACGGGATGATCCGGATCGCCGCTGATCTCGAACACCTTGCCGTCGCGCATGTGCAGCAACGTACCGCAACGAGAATGGCACAAACCGCAATAGCTGCGGCGAAATTCGTCGCGCCCGGTATCGCCGCCTTTGTCCGCAAAGGCGTAGATCGGAATGCCGGTTACGGCCAGGGATGACGTAACCATCGCTGAATAATGTAAAAACTTTCTCCTGGTAATGTGCATGGCGGCTCCTTTTATGTTGTTTTTTGGGGGTCGTCTGCCAATGCCCGGATATGCTCACCCTCAGAGTATTTCCCTGACCGCAGTGACCACCTGCTCCTCGTCGGGTATATAAAACCGCTCCAGCGTGGGACTGGCCGGCACCGGAATGTCCGGGCCCGTCACCCGCCGCAAAGGCGCTTTGAGTTCGCCGAAGGCGTGTTCCATGACCACTGCGGACACCTCGCCGGCAAAGCCGCCGGTGCGGGTCGCCTCGTGCAGCACCACCAGCCTTCCGGTCTTGCGCACGGATTCCAGAATGGTTTCGGTGTCCAGGGGAACCAGGGAGCGCAAATCAACCACTTCGACCTCAACGCCCTCCTGCGCCAGCCGTTCCGCCGCCTTGAAGGCCACACCAAGCATATTGCCCCAGGTCACCAGGCTGACATCGCCGCCGGGACGCTTGACATCGGCCTTGCCGATGGGAGTCAGATACTCTTCCTCGGGTACTGGACCCGGGGCAAAATAGAGCATCATATCTTCAATGAATATTACCGGATTGTCGTCGCGGATGGCGGACTTGAGCAAGCCCTTCGCATCGGCGGGAGTGGCGGGCATGACCACCTTCAGTCCCGGGCAATGCGCCAGCCAGGCTTCGAGGTTGTGCGAATGCTGGCAGCCGGCCCCGAAGCCGGCCCCCGTCTTGACACGTATGACCAAGGGGAAAGAGGACTTGCCCCCGGAGAGATAGCGGAGTTTTGCCGCATGGTTGACGATCATGTCGGAAGCCAGGGTGATGAAGGGGTTGAACATGATTTCCACTACGGGGCGCAACCCGGCCTCGGCCGCCCCAACGGCCAACCCGGCGATGGCCGCCTCGGACACGGGGGTATCGCGCACCCGTTTGGAGCCGAATTCCTCCAAGAGTCCGGTCGTGGGGAACATCGGGTTGACGTGAATGCCTACCCCCACCCCTTCTCCGGCAATGAACACTTCCGAATTACGCCGCATCTCCTCGCGGAGTGCCTGATTAACCGCCTGACCCATTCCCAGCTGTTGCATGGTATCCCGCCTTTCACAAAGTTTGTCGGCATCCGGCCGCTAGTCCGCCCACACATCCTCGAGCGCCTCTTCGGCGAGCGGATAGGGACTTGCCTCCGCGAAACTCACGGCGTCCCGCACCATGGCCTCGGCTTTGGCCTGCATTTCCCGTATTTCGTCCCTGGTGATCCGGCCCTCGGCCAGGAGGTTGTCGCTCAGCCTCGGAATCGGGCATTTCCCCCGCCAGCTCCTGATCTCCTCCTCGGGCTGGTAGTGTTGCGGATCGCTCTCGCTGTGCCCATGGCAACGGTAGGTCTTGCATTCCAGAAGGGTCGGCCCCTCCCCTGCGAGGGCGCGCTGCCTGGACTTGGTCAATGACGCGTACACGGCCAGGACATCGTTGCCGTCCACCACCTCGCCGGGAATGGCATAGCCCTCGGCCCTGTCCGCCACGTGCCGGGTCCTGGTGTGCTCTTCATACCGCTGCGCTCCGGCGTACAGATTGTTCTCGCAGACGAAGATCACAGGCAGGCGCCAGAGGCTGGCCAGGTTCAGCGCCTCGTGAAATGATCCCTCATCCGCGGCGCCGTCGCCGAAAAAGCAGACCGTCACGCGCCGTTCCTCCCTGTATTGCTGGGCAAAGGCTTGGCCGACGGCCAGGGGCAGGCCGGCCCCCACCACGGTGCTTGTGCAGGGCGCGTTGACCTCCGGCACGGCCAGATGCAGGGTGCCGCTCTTGCCCTTGTTGCAGCCCGTGCTCTTGCAGTAGATTTCCGCCATCAGAGCCCTCGGGTCGGCACCCTTGGCCAACAGATGGCTATGGCTGCGATGGTTGGTGACGATCACATCTTCCGGAAGCAGGGCTGCACAGACACCGGAGCCGACCGCCTCCTGCCCCGTACTCAAGATCATCATCCCCGGAACTCTCCCCTGAGTCTTGCACAACTCGGAAAGGGTGTCCGAAAATGCCCGGGACAAAATCATGGTCCAGAGCATTTCCCGCTTCTTCTCGACCGGAATCTGCATGGCGCCTCCTTGATGTTTCAGGGACGATGACAACAAGCCCTTCCTCAACTTTGAGTACGGACCAACCTTACCGTCTCCGTAACATATTCTCCATCCGACCTCCACTTTTCTGCGGACACTTGGCGTGCGCGGGCGACGGGGAACAGACTGTAGGAATTTTCCCAATATATCAGTGAGTTGATGGAATCAAATTTGCTGTTGAATGCCCCATCGACCGCAGCTCAACAGGGGGAAAGAGCCGCCTGCGAGGCACTCCGACTACACGGCTTCCAGACGGACGGTGTTCAGGACCACGGACAGGGCCTTGAACCAGAACTCCACCTCGTCGCCGCTTTGCAGAGACAGCTCGCGGGCGCTGTCCGCCGAAATGAGGGCGCAGACGTCGGTGCCGTCGTCAAGGCGGCCCAGGACCTCGGAGAGCACCGGGGAATCGGTCACGCGCAGGACCCTGGCCTTGAGCCGGTTGCGCGCGCTGCCCTCGGCCTTTGCGCCGCCGCGCAGGACGTTGACCAGCGGGGCCTTGACCGTGGCCACCACCGGGCTGCCCACGACCAGCCCCAGGTTGATCAGGCTGCCCACGGTGATGACCGCGCCGATCTCCAGCCCGCTGCGGGTTTCCAAGACCACTTCCGCCATGACCGCGTCCCGCTCGATGCGGGTGACGTGTCCCACGAACGAATTCCGGGCGCTGGTCTTGTGGCGCATGGTCTGCTGGGCACTCAGCACGATGGAGCGCGAGTCCTCCGGGGAAAATTGCTGGAAGCAGGCCGTCAGGTTGAGGGAGGACTGGCCGAGCACGTCGCGGACCACGGTGATGGGCACGCCGCTGCGGAGCATTTCCACGGCCCGCGTGTTCCGCAGGACATTGGGGCCGGACAGCTCCCTGGGCAGCCCGGCCTCCTTGCCGCGCGCGTAGCAGATGCGCCGGAAATAGCCGGGATCGGCGTGAAAGAAATCCCCGCGCGAACCGCACCCCATGGGGCCGTCCAGAACGCTCATCACCAGGTCGAACACTTCCTCGGGCAGGGGGACCTCCCGCTTCCGGTCGCCGCCCAGGCGGATGGTCCCGCCCGTCGCGTCAAAGCAGGCGGTATCGTCCAAGGACAGGATTTCGCCCAGCCGCGCCCCCGAGTGCCTGAGCAGCAGAAAAATAAGCCACATGCGCGTCCGGGCGCGCACGCTGTCCGCCCGCCGGGCCTCGTCCTTCCAGCGGGCGAACGCCTTCCGGAAGTCCTCGACCTGCGCCGGCTCCAGGTACTTCACATGTTCCGATACGCGAAAGAATTCCCGCGGACAGACCTTTCCCGATGGCTTGCTTTGCGTCATTCCCATTCCATGAACAGTCACTCATTCATCCATTCGCGTGACCGTGTTGCTCCATTTGAACACAGAACATAGGTGATTAAGGAAATCGGCACAAGTCCCGCATTCTCCATGCACTCCCGGTACCCTCAACCCGGCGCGAACACGATGCTGAACGTCGACATACGCAAACAACTGGACCAATTCGAACTACAGGCCGCCTTTGCCTGCCGCCCCGGCGAGCTGACCGCCATCGTCGGCCCTTCCGGGGCCGGAAAGACGACCCTGGTGCGGCTCATCGCGGGCCTCGACGCCCCGGACCACGGGACCATCTCCCTGAACGGCGTCGCCTGGACCGACATCGACGCCCGCAACTTCGTGCCCACGCACAAACGGAAGATAGGGCTGGTCTTCCAGGAATTTCCCCTGTTCCCGCACCTGACCGTCCGCCAGAACATCGGCTTCGGCGCGCCGGACGACAGCCAGATCGTCCCGCTCATGGAGACCTTCGGCATCGGCCGCCTGGCCGACCGCAGGCCGGATTCCATCTCCGGCGGGGAAAGGCAGCGCACGGCCTTTTGCCAGGCCCTGGCGCGCTGCCCGGACCTGCTGCTCCTGGACGAACCCTTTTCCGCCCTGGACGTGGAGACCCGTTCCTTCCTCCGGGCCTTGCTGGCCGACCTGAAGCCGAAACTCGGCATTCCCATCATCCACGTGACCCACGACCTCGAGGAAGCCGAACGGCTCGGCAACCGCATCGTGGCCCTGGAAAACGGCAGGATCGCCCCGGAGTGGCTGGATCGCCAAACTATGCGCCCTCCCGTGTTCGCCCCTTCCGTTTCACCCGTTTAACCCAAGCCAAGGAAGCATATCATGCATAAAATCCGTACCCTATTGCTCGCCCTGTTGATCGCAGCCTGTCTGGCCCCTGCGGCCCAGGCCGAAGACCTGGTCCTCGCCTCGGGCGCGGGCTACAAAAAAATGGTCAACGCCCTCAGCGAGGCATACCGGCAAAAGACCGGCAACTCCATCAACCTCATTTACGGCAACATGGCCCGCGTCACCACCCTGGCCCGCCAAAGCGGCGAGGTCGGCCTGGTGCTGGGGGACGAGACGTTCCTGACCAAGGCCCAACTGCCCATGGTTGAAACGCTGGAGCTGGGCCGGGGCAAGCTGGTCCTGGCCTTTGCCAAGTCCTCGCAATTCTCCAAGGTCTCGGACCTGGACGACCCGCAGGCCGGGCGCATCGCCCTGCCCGACACGGGAAAAGCCATCTACGGCAAAGCCGCCAGGGAATTCCTGCAAAACAGCGGCCGACTGCCCGCCATCAAGCCGAGGCTTTTGGAAGTGGCCACCATTCCCCAGGTATTCTCCTACCTCAACACCAACGAGGTGGACATGGGCTTTATGAACCTGACCCACGCCCTGAACGTGCAAAAGCAGATCGGCGGGTTCGTGATTCTCGACCAGGACGGTTACTCGCCCATCCGCATCATCGTGGGCGTGCTCGACACCTGCACGGAAAAGAAACAGGCCGATGCCTTCCTGGCCTTCCTCAAGACCCCGGAAGCCAAGGAAATCGTCAAGCGGCACGGGCTGTAGAAAACGATGGATTTTTTCCGCATCCTGGTTGATCCGCAGACCTCCGCCCCGCTATGGCTGACGCTCAAGACGTTGGCCGCGGCGGGCGCGCTGCATCTCGCATTCGGCGTCCTTCTGGGCTATTACCTGACCAGCGGCACGGGCTTCCTGCGCTCGGCCACGGACTTCCTGGTCACGCTTCCGCTGGTTTTCCCGCCCATCGCCACGGGCTTCATCCTGCTCATGCTGCTCGGCCGATCCGGGCCATTGTCGCGCATTCTGCCCGTGGACCTGATCTTCAGCTTCCCGGGCGTGGTCCTGGCCTCGTTCGTGGCCGGGATGCCGCTCATGGTCAAGCCGGTGGAGGCCGCCCTGCGCGGCGACGTCAAACGGCTGGCCGAGATATCGCACGTGCTGGGCAAAAACCGCTGGCAGACCTTCTGGCTGGTGCTTTTGCCCACCATCCGCCGCAACGTGGCCGCGGGCTGGTTCCTGGCGCTCGGCCGCTCCCTGGGCGAGGTCGGCATCACGCTCATGCTCGGCGGCAACATCATCGGCAAGACCAATACCCTGTCCCTTGAAATCTACAACGCCGTGTTCAGCGGCGAGTTCGAACGCGCGCTGGTGCTTTCGGCCATCATCGGCGCGTTCTCGCTTTCGATCTTCATCGCGCTGAAACGGCTCTCGGCCGTATAGGAGACCCCATGACCATTCTCGAAACCGTCCGCGAAAAGGCCCTTGACCAATGGAAGGAACAGGGCATCCTCAATGAACGCATCACCGTATCCGCCGGTCCCCTGACCGTGAAGGAGGCCATCGGCACGCCCGAGGAGACCGACTTCCCCATCCAGAAGGGCAAGGAAAAGCTCATGGAGGCCGTGTTCCGCGACGCGCGCGGCCAGGCGTTCACCGACCACTACGGCAACTTCACCGGCACCCTGGCCGAAGTGGCCGCCCTGCCGCTCGACGACAATTTCAACCGCGCGGTGTTCGTGTCCACCCTCAACGCCGTATGCCGCCACCAGGGCACGGCACGCGGCACGATCCATTGCAAGGACACCGGCCCCAAGGAATGCTCGAAGCGGATATTCGACTACATCCGCGAGCACTACGACGCCGAGCGCATCACCATCATCGGCTTCCAGCCCGCCCTGACGGGAGCCTTGAGCGGCAAGACCGAAATCCGGCTCATCGACCTCGACCCGGACAACGTGGGCCAGACCAAGCGGGGGGTTCTCATCGAGGGCGGCGAGGCCACGCGGGACGCCGTTGACTGGTGCGACCTGCTGCTGGTCACGGGCACCACCCTGGCCAACAGCAGCATCGACATGTTCCTGACCGACAAGCCCGTGCTCTTCTACGGCACCACCATCTCCGGCGGGGCCGCGCTCATGGGCTGGGACAGGTTCTGCCCGCAAAGCTCCTAGGAAAGATACGAAGCCACGTCGGCGGGAGACAGGTTTTCGGCCGCAAGGTCCAATCCCGCTTCCGTCGGCGTGAGCAGCGTACACCGGCAATGGCCGGGTGCGAACCGGAAGGGATCGTCCATGGGATGGCCCGTCAACCGGCAGAGTACGGCGCGGATGACGCCCGCATGGGTCACGGCCAGCACGGGTCGGGGACCGGACGCCAGCCGTCCGAGAACGGCCATGGCGCGGTCCGCCGCGTCGTTGAAGGATTCGCCGCCCGGCGGCCGGAAGCCGCCGAACCGGCTCCCGCGCTCCGCATAGGCGTCCGGGAACCGGGCGCGGATGTCGCTGAAAAACAGGCCGTCCCACTCCCCCATGTCGATCTCGTCCAGGTCGAACAGGACATCCGCCCGCATGGACAGGCAATCGGCCAGGGGAGCCAGGGTGTCCCGCGCCCGGCCGGACGGGCTGGCGCACAACCGGACGAACCCGGCCCCGGACAGGGCCTCGGCCGCTTCTTCGGCCTGGGCGATCCCCTGAACGGACAGGGGGACGTCGGTCCGGCCCACGCACCGCCCCTTGGCCTGCGCCGTGTGCGCGTGGCGCATCAGAACGATCATGCCAGGGCCTCCCGCGCCAATTGCTCGGCGGGCACGCCCATTTCCCGGTCGAACCGGGCCAGCATCTTCCGGGCGCGTTCCAAGCGTCCCCGGATGGCCGGGACCGCGCCCGGCTCATCGGCGTGCATGGCCATTTTTTCCAAATACCTGTCGTCCAAGGCGACCGGACGGTCGCAGCGCACCAGCTTGTCGGCCAGAAAGACCACTTCCCGCTCCGCAACCGGCGCGTCGTCGGCCAAATCCAGGTCGAAATGCACCCGAACGATTCCGGCGGCGTCGGGGAATCCGTGATCCAGAAGCAGCTCGGCCCCGGCCTCCTCGTGTCGCCTGGTGCCCTTGCCGATGTCGTGGACCAGGGCCGCGCTCCGCACCAGGTCCATGTCCAGGGGATATGCCGGGTTGCGCGCATTGAGCGCCGCGCACAGCGCCTCGGCCACGCGCGCCACGGCCCGGCAATGGCGCATGACGTGCCCGGTGCCGCCGGACAAGGCCCACAACTGGGCGCACTCCTCAGGGGTGGGATACCCGCGCCCCGCGTCGGCCAGAGCCGCTTCGTAGTCCTCCGGCCCGTCGATGTCGCGCAGGATGGCGGAATCCGCCACGTCCAGGTCGTGAGCGTCCCGCTGGTGGCGCTCCAGCACCGCGCGCAGGCCGCCCTCGCCGTCATGGGCCAGGATGTCCGGGAGCAGCTCACGGCCGATGAGCGGCGGGTGGCCACGCTCGTCCCGAAAGCGGGGATAGACAATGGCCGGGCGTTCCAGGCCAAAGGAATGCATGAGGCGCAGCACGGTCTCGCGCCGCACCAGGGGAATGTCCGCCGGAAGCACGAAAAAGCCTTCCGCGTCGACCGGCAGCGCCCGCGCCCCGGCAAGGATCGAGGAATACATGCCCCGCGCGAAATCCGGATTGTGTACGGCCTGGGCACCGGCCTCGCGGGCCGCCCCGGCGACCTCGTCGCCGCGATTGCCCGTGACCACGATGATCCGCTCGACGCCCGCCGAGCGGAACAGTCCGACGACCCGCCCCAGAACGGTGGTCTCCCCCAGCGGCAGGAGCGGCTTGAGCCGCCCCATGCGCGAAGAGAAACCCGCCGCCGGGACTATGGCCGCCAGGGGCGTCACGCAGGTCCCCCCGCCCGCGCCTGAATCAGCTCGGCAGCGATGGAAACGGAGATCTCCTCGGGCGTCTGCGCGCCGATGGTCAGCCCGATGGGGCAGTGGCAACGGTCGAGGTCGGCCCGGGTGAAGCCGTCGGCCAGCAGGGAATCGTAAATCTTGTCGCGCTTCTTCTTGCTGCCGATCATGCCCACGTACCGGGCGGGCGTCCCGAGCGCCCCGGCCAGCACGTTGCGGTCGTGCATGTGCCCGCGGGTGACCACCACGATGAAAGCGTCATCGCCCACGTTGAGATTGTTGAAACCATTTTCCAGCGAATCCAGCACCACCACCTCGTCCGCCTCCGGGAACCGCTCCCGGTTGGCGAAATCGGCCCGGTCGTCCAGGACCACGGTGCGGAACCCGATCATGGACCCGACGCGCGCGGTGAACAGGGAAACGTGCCCGGCCCCGAAGATGTAGAGCGGCGCGGGCGGAATAAACGGTTCCAGCAGCAGCATGCCCATGCCCTGGTTGTCGAACCGGGTCGCGCCCTTGGCGCTGTCCTTGAGGACGATGTGGTTCACGGCGCGCCACCGATCGGTCTCTTCGCAGCGCGTGGACAGGACCGAGGGGACGCCCTTCCGCAGCAGCCCGTCCAATTCCCGATAGGCGGCGGCGCACGGCCCGCCGGGTTCCACGGTCTCCAGCAATATGGACAGCCCGCCGCCGCAGATCATGTCCGAATCCGCGGCCAGCTCCTGGGTCATGTCCACGAACATCAACTGCGCGGCCCCGTCCCCGTCGCCGATCATGGCCGCGCCCTTTTTGCAGGCCATGGCCTCGGCCAGGCCGCCGCCCACGGTGCCGAGAATGGACCCGTCTTTTCGGACGGCCATCTTCGCGCCCGAGGAGCGCGGCGTGGAGCCGGTGCTCTCCACCACGGTGGCCAGGACAAACGGTTCATCGGCATCAACAAGTCCGCACACGGACCGAACAAATTCCTTCATCTCAAAGCTCCCTATCAATCTCTATCCGCCGCTTTCCCAAGCCGGGAACGGCCGGGACGGCGTCATTACTTGTTTCTACGGCTATGCGGAGCACGCCGTCGGCAAGCCCCTGTCCGACAACGGGCAGGGACATCAGGGCCGTTTCAATGCGTTCGCGGCCCACGCGGCCCCGGGCAAAGACGTACAACGTCCCCCCGGCCACGCGCGCCGCGAAATCCCCGAGGCCCGGCAGCGCGTACAGGACCTCGTTCAAGTCTTCAAGCCGGATCCGCCCGGCGCCGATGTCCACGCCGTCCGCCATGCGGCGAACATGCGGGTCGAGAAGGCGCAAGGGACTGCCGCACCGGCAGCGGACAGGCAGGATGCGGCCCGCATCGCCCGTCCGGTAGCGGAGGAGCGGCATGCCCCGCCTGAGCGGCGTGGACACGACCATCTCTCCCGGCTCCCCGTCAGATACCAAGCGGCCGGTTCTCGGGTCAACGATTTCCAGGTACAAGTCGGCTTCCCGCAGGTGCAGGCCCGACCCCGGCATGCATTCCACGGCCCCGCCCAGCCCGGTCTCGATCATGCCCCAATGCCGGAACGCCCGGCAGCCGAAAATCCGCTCCGCATTGGCCGCCACCGCGTCCGGGACCGCGTCCCAGCAAAGCAGGACCGACCGGACCATATCCCTGGGCAGCCTCCGGCGCTCCCATTCGCAGGCCATGAGGTTGACGTGCGCCGGGGGCCCCACGATGCACGACGCGTCCTCGACAAGGAATTGATCCACGGCGGCTCGGGCGTCCTCCATGACGCCATGGCAGGCGGCCCGCGCGCCGAAACGGCCCAGGGCGTCGTCGAGCAGCCGCCCCACCCCGCCGGGGCGGTCCCCCGGCATGAGCACCAGGACGGCCTGTCCCGGCCCGACCATGTTCCGCATGCCCCAGTCGAAGAAATCGGCCGTGGCCTCCATGTCGTCGGCGGTATGAAAAATCCGCTTGGGGTGTCCGGTGGTGCCGGAGCTTTGCAGGGTCACCACCCGCTCTATCTCGTCCTGGGACACGCACAGGAATTGCTCCGGCTCCCGGCGCAGGTCGTCCGCCGAGACCGTGGGCAGGCGGGAAAAGTCCTCGGCCGTCCGAATGGACGCCACATCCACACCGGACAGGGTGCGGGCGTAAAACGGGCTGTTCTCACGGGCGTGGGCCACGAGCGCCCGCAGCCGGTCGAGCTGCCACTCCCGCACCTGGCCGGGCGAAGGCGGCGTATCGGCCGTCCATCCCATGCGCCCGGCAAGCCACCTATCAAGAGCGCGCCGGGCCACACTTCCCCCTGTACAGGGTTTCGCCGTCCATGGACGTCAGGTTGTAGGCGCAGAAGGGAATAAGCCGCCCGTCCGGCGACACCTCGTGGATGCAGCACCCCTTGAGCCGCTCCAGGTCCAGGGTCCAGGCGTCCTGGAAGGCCATGGCCGACACGGCCAGGGTGTGGGTGGCCGCCCGCGCGATGAAGGCGTCCAGCCCGTCGGGGACGTCGGCCATGGGCAAAGCCTCTCCCGGCCCGGCCCACTGCCGCTTAACGAACGCCTTGGCCTTGTCCGCGCCCTCGGATGCCGGACGAGGCGCGGGCCGGGGCGCGCACCCGCAAGCGCCGCCCGCCGAGAGCCGGTGCAGGCCGCCCGCCTCGGTGACCAGGTAATTGGCGTGGAAGGAGCAATGGGAATGCTCGCAGCCCGGCGGCAGGAAATCCCGCGCCCGCACCACGCCGCCCGTCTGCGCCTCCAGAAACCGCATGACCTCCGGCAGGGTGATGCGCTGGTCGTCGCCCGGAGCCTGGGGATACCGCCCGAAATAGCTCACCGGCTGGAAATGCACGCCGCGCACCGACGGCGACCGGACCGTCGCCAGCTTGAGTATCGCGCCCAGGTCATGGTCGTTGACGCCCGGCACTACCGTGGGCACCAGCACGATGCCGATGCCCGCCCCGGTCAGCGCGTCCAGGGCGGCCAGCTTGAGGTCGAGCAACGGCCTGCCGCGCAGGACAGTGTAAATATCGTCCCCGGTGCCGTCGAACTGCAGGAACACGGAATCAAGCCCGGCCTCGGCCAGGATGCGGGCATACCCCGGCTCACGGCCGATGCGCAGGCCGTTGGTGTTCAACTGGATGAACGGGAAGCCCTTGGACTTGCCGAGCCGGATGAGGTCCGGCAGGTCGTCGCGCACCGTGGGTTCGCCGCCGGAAAGCTGAATGTTGCAATGGCCGGACGCCTCGAACACCCTGTCGAAGAGCCGCGCCATTTCCCGAACCGTGGGGTCCGGCGGGGCCGCCCTGCCCGAGGAGGCGAAACAGACCGGGCAGCCGAGGTCGCACCGCCAGGTCACCTCCATGACGGCCGTGCAGGTATGCTGCCGGTGGGCGTCGCACAGGCCGCAGTCCAGGGGGCACCCCCTGTCCGCACGAGTGAACGGCTTTCCGGGCGGGGACGGCACCTTGGGCCGCGACCAGTCGTGAAAGCCCGGCTCGCCGCGCCAGACAACGGTCTTGAACACGCCGTGATCCGGGCATTCCTTGACCAGAAAGGTTTCCTCGCCCACGGTCTCGTGCCGGGCGGGAATGGGACGCAGGCAGACCGGGCAGACGCTTCGGGGAATCCGGCTCATTGATCGCCGCGCCCCTGTGCCGGGTCAAAGCCGTTCGCTACCAGAATTTCCCGCACCTGGGCCGAGGCGTCGGCCACCAAACCGCCGCACCGGGCCTTGTCGGGCTGGCCGCATTCCCCGTCCAGGATAGCCCCGCAGGTGGTGCCGCCATATTGCTCGGTGGCCGCGACGAACCAGTCGCGCAACTCTTCGAGCATGAGCGGCAGCTTGTCGTCGGTCTGCTCCATGTCCGTGCCCTTGCCCGCGTGCAGGCCGAGCACCAGGGCCGCGCCGGTATACACGCCGCACGGCCCGGAACAATCGCCCAAGCCGATGCACAGCCCGGCGGCGGCACGCGCCATGTCGGGATTTTCCCGGCCCATCTCATCGAGCGCCAGCAGCACCATGATCTGGCTGCAACAATAGCCCTTGCCCGCCAGCTCCATCATCCGCAATCCGGTATCGTCAAGCATGCGTCCATCCTCTCTTGCGGGCGATCATCAGGTAGTAGCCGAGGCCGCCGCGCCCGGTGCGGCCGCCCGTTTCCCCGGCAAAGGCCAGCCGTGCGGCCAAATCCGTCAGCAGCCGGGTATGGTCCTCGACCAGGACGGTCTCGAACCCGCTCTTCTCGACCATGGCGCGAGTCGACTCCAGCGGCACGGCCCGGTCGGCGCAGGAGTCGCCCCGCGAGCCGCCGTCGTCCCGCGCGCACAGGTCGGACAGGGCCAGAAATCCGCCGGGGAGCAGCACGCGATGAAATTCCCGCAGCCCGGCTCGCGGGTCGGGCAACAGCGACAGCACGCACTCGCAAAACACGGCGGAAAACGTCCCGTCCCCAAAGGGCAGGCAATCGCCCCCGGCCCGGATGACGCCGGACCGGATTGCGCCCCGCTCCACCTGCGCGGCCGACGGCTCCACGCCATACGCCTTTGCTCCGTACCGCGCACGCAGCCGGGCCACGGTTGCGCCCAGCCCGCAGCCAACGTCCAGCACGCGCCAGCCGGGCAGCACGCCCATGGCCTCGGCGGCCCGGTCCGTGAGCGCGAACCCGCCGGGGCGCAACGTGTCGCCCGCCACGGCACGCAAACCCGGCCTTTCCCACAAGGGGGCGGCGCAGCGCACGGCTACTTGTCCTCCAGCAGGCGCTCCACCTGGTTCATCTTGCCCAGCGCGAGGCTCTCCGGGATGAAAACCATGCCGCACCGGGGGCAGGCGGGCAACTCCACGTTGAACACGGAGTCGAGATATTCCAGTTCCACGGCGCGGGGGACCAATTCCTCGCCGCATGCCGCGCACCGCCATCCGGCGGCGTCCGCTTCGGGAACCTTGATGACGCTCATGCCTTGCCTCCCTTGACGCGCATACGGTGGGACCATGCGTTATGCACCAGATACCCGTTGCCGCGCTCCTCGAATTCCACCCAATATGTAACCACGACCGGCCGGTGGGAGGCCAGGAAATGCCCGGTCCCGCCATGCACGAACCGTTTGCCGGTCTCCCGGGCGCGCAACAGGACCTTCTGCACGTCGCTCTTGAGTATGCGCCGTTCCTCCATGACGGACGCGGCCTGGTCGGTGAACCCGACCTCCACGTCCTCGAACGGTTCGCTCCCGTTGCCGGCGTCCTCCTTCCAGAGCCGCTTGAGCAGGTCCTCGCGCAGGCGGACGCGGTTCTCGCGCCGCGCGGAATAGCCGGGCGACGGCCGGGCCGCCGGGTCCTCGGCGCGCGGATACAGCAGGTCGAAGCAATGCATGGCCCGCTTGCCGGTCTTGGCGATCATGTCGCGGCACATCACGCAGTAGGTCACGAAATCCTCTTCCCTGGCCGCCGCCCTGTGCTCGGCCACGCGCCTGCCCAGTTCCGGGTCGGCCTCGGACAGCAGGCCGCCGAAGCCGCAACACTCGGTGTACTCGCCGGTCAACTCCGGCTCCGCCAGGGACGCGCCCGCCTGTTCGAGCAGAGCGCGGACGTCCTCCCGGAGCGCGGCGTCGTGCCGGGCCGCGCACGGATCGTTGACGGCCAGCGCCGCCGTTCCGCCCTCGGCCCCTTCCGGCAGGCCCAGGGCGCGCAGCACGGACCAGTGGGACACGATCTCCGCGTCCGCCAGCCCGGACTTCAGCGTCTTGATGCAGGTCGGGCAGGCCGCGATGATCTTGGGGTTGCCCAGGGATTCCCACGCGGACCGCAGCCCGGCCAGGGACTCCTCGAACAGGGCTTCCCGGCCCGACCAGCGGGCGGGCGCGCCGCAGCAGTGCAGCAACAGCCCCACATCGCCGAGCCGGTCGAGCAGGTCGCCATAGGCCGCCTCCACGCCGCCGGGGTCGGAGGCCGTCAACTGGCAGCCGGGGAAAAACACGTACCCGCTCGCGTCCGCGCCGGGCGCATGCCGGGCCAGCACGCATTTCGGACCGTTGGCAAAGGCCATGTCGCGCAGGGCAAACTCGTGGGCCGAGGGCGGCATCTTGCCCCGCTCAACCATGGACCGCCGGGCCTCCAGGCAGACGTCCGCCATGGAAAAGTCCTCGGGGCACACGGTTTCGCACAGCCCGCACAACATGCAGGAGTTGATCATGGTATTGGCCTGGCGCGTGCCCATGACAATGGACTCGTTGTTGTAGATCTGGCGCGCGTAGACCTTGGGATAATACTGGTAATGCTTGAGGTATTCGCAGGTCTTGACGCACTCCATGCACTCGCATTGCAAACACCGCCCCGCCTCCTCGCGGGCCTGGGCCTCGGTGTACAAGCCGTCCGCGATGATCGGGGGAACGGACTGCACCTTGTCCAGGCTGGTGAACAGCCGGGTCGGGTACGGGCCTTCCTGTTCGCGGCCGGTGACCATGGACACGCCCTGGGTGAAACGCTCGATGGAATTGGCCGCGCGGCGACCGGCGGCGGCCCGAAACACGGCCGAGGTCTCCCCGGCGCGGCTGGCGAACAGCCCTGTCACGCGGGTGCCCAACGTAATCTCGTCCGGCTCGCCGAAGTCCCGCATGGCCTCCGGCAGGTCGTCGGCGTCCGCAAAAACCGCGTCCTTTTCCTCCAGCAGCGATTCGAGCAGATCGGGCGTCGGCTCCGCGCCCTCCTCGACGGCCGCGCCCATGGCGCGCAACCCGTCCAATTCGCGGGCCAGCACGCCTTTCGGCAGGATTGACTCCGACAACGCCGCCAGATCGCGGCCCGGCTCGGCGCAATACAGGGTGACGCCGAACCCGCGCCGGACCATTTCCCAGGCCGCGCACAAGCCGGTCAGCCCGCCGCCGAGCACGGCCACGGACTTGCGGCGCGGCGGCAGCGGCCGGGGCGGCCCCACGGGCTTGGCCGCGTCGGCGCAGAAACGCTCAAGGCCGTCGATCTCGATGGCCCCGCCCGCGTCCTTGCGCACGCATTGCGCCTTGCACGGCCCGTCGCACAGCCGGGCCAGGACGCCGGGCAGCGGCAGGGTTTTGGCCAGCACGCCCCACGCCTTGTCGATACGACGGGCCGCCATGAGCGAACAGAATTGCTTCACATCCACATGCAGCGGACAGGCGGCCACGCACTGCGGCGGCTCCTCCTGTATGCACTGATTCTCCAAACGCCTGAGTTCGGCCTGATCCATTCTCTTCCCCGTGAAAGGCAAAAGGGAGCGGCCCATGCCGCGCACGGACCGCTCCCTGTCAGTGGTTGCTGGTTAGCCCTTGAGTCCGGCCAGAACCTTTTCCGGCAGGGCCGGCAATTCGCGGATGCGAACGCCGCAGGCGTGGTAGATGGCGTTGATGACCGCCGGATGCGGCGCACACAGCGGCACCTCGCCGACGCCGGAAGCGCCGAAGGGACCGTCGGGACGCGGGGTTTCCACGTAGATGATCTCCATGTCGTCCGGGATCTGCTTGATGTACGGGAAACCGGCGCCCTTCATGGTGGAATGCTTGGCGATGTCCTCATAGTTCTCGGACAGGGCCAGGCCGATGCCCTGGGCCATGCCGCCGTAGATCTGACCGTCCACGACCAGGTAGTTGTTCACCTTGCCGACGTCGGCCACCATGGTCATCTTTTCCACGGTGGTCTTGCCGGTGGCGACTTCCACGGCCACCTCGGCCATGATCAGGCCGTACATGTAGCAGCAGAAGGGGTTGCCCTGGCCGTTCTCGTCGCAGTTGTTCGCCGGGGCGGTGAACTGGCCGGTGTAGCGCAGGTCCTTGCCGTCGGCCTTCATTTCCTCATAGGTGCGGTAGGAACCGTCCGCCTTGGTCATGGCCTCGATGAGCCGTTCGCAGGCGTTCTTGGTCGCCTGGCCGGTCATGACCTGGGACCGGCTGCCGCCCGCGGGACCGGCGTTGGGGACCTTGCTGGTGTCGTTCATGACCAGCCTGATCTGCGTCGGGGCAAGCCCGAGCGGACGCAGGGCCTCGTGGGCCGTGCCCAGGGAACCCATGTCCGCGCCCTGGCCGTGGTCTTCCCAGCAGGTGTACAGGGTGACGGTGTTGTCCTCGTTCAGCTCGATGTCGACCTCGGAGGAGTCCGGGCCGTCCAGGCCGGAGCCGTATATGCCGAGCGCAACGCCCACGCCGCGCTTGACCTCGGCCGTGGAATTGGCGGCGGCCTTCTTTTTGGCCTCCTCGTACTTGGGACGGAGCTTGTCGATCATCTCCGGCAGGGAGTAGACCTCGGGGTCCTGGCCAGTGGGAGTGGTCGAACCTTCGCGGTAAACGTTCTTGTAGCGCAGGTCCAGGGGATCCATGCCCAGCTTCTCGGCCAGCTCGTCCATGAGCACCTCGGAGGCGAACTCGGCCTCGGGTCCGCCGTAGCCGCGGAAGGCCGCGCCCCAGGCGTGGTTGGTACACACGGTGCGGCCTTCGCCGCGAATGGCCGGGATGTTGTAGCCCGCGCCGATGAACTGCGCGCCGCGCAGGGTCAGCAGGTCGCCGAACTCGGAGTACGGACCGTGGTCCACGGTCCAGTCGGTCTCCATGCCGAGCAGTTGGCCGTCCTTGGTGGCGGCCATGCGCACGTTGGTGAACTGGGGCGAACGCTTGCCCGTGTAGGTCTGCTGCTGATACCAGTCGTAGGCCAGGAACACGGGCTTGCCGGTGGCCAGGCAGGCCACGCCCACCAGGGCTTCCATGGTCGGCGAGAACTTGTAGCCGAAGGTGCCGCCGGCCGGGTTCTGGACCATGACCAGGTTCTCCGGTTCCACGCCGATGCCCGGAGCGATCATGAACAGGTGCAGGTGCAGGCCGATGGACTTGGAATGGATGCACAGTTTGCCTTCGTCGTTCATGTAGGCGAACCCGACGTCCGGCTCGATGGGCATGTGCGGCTGGCGGGTGGTGAAGTAGTCGCCTTCCATGACCACGTCGGCGCCGTCGAAGACGGGCGCGGTTTCCCCGCCCTTGGCGATCTTCTGGGTGTAGTAGACGTTGGGGGTGCCGGGATGGATCTCGATGGCGTCGGGGGCCATGGCGGCCTGGACGTTCATGTATTCCGGCAGCCGTTCCAGTTCCACCTTGACCTTGGCCGCGGCGGCCTTGGCGTTCTTCTCGGTGTCGGCGCAGACGATGGCGATGGCGTCGCCGTACTGGAAGACCTTCTCGTCGCACAGGATGGGACGGTCCCAGCCGTCGCCCTTATTGGTCGGGAAGGTGATCAGCCCGGTGATGCGGTTCTTGCCCTTGACGTCCTTGTGGGTGACGACCTTTGCCACGCCGGGCATCTTCTCGGCCTCGGAGGTGTCGATGGACAGGATCTTGGCGTGGGAGACCTCGGCCTGCACCAGGGCGCATTTCAGGGTCTCGGCAGGCATCTTGACGCCCAGGTCCGCACCGTAGTCCAGGGTGCCGGTGACCTTGGCGACCGCCGTGGGACGGGGGTATTTGGTGCCCCAGATGCGGCCGTCCTCGGGAATCTTGAACAGCAGGTCGTCCAGGGACTTCTCGCCGCGCATGACGGCGGCGGCGTCCATGACCGCGTCGACCAACTGCTTGTAGCCCGTGCAGCGGCAGGCGTTGCGGTATTTCTGGAACCAGTCGCGGATGTCCTCTCGGGTCGGGGAGGGGTTGGACTTGATCAGCGCGTAGGTGGAAACCACGAAACCCGGGGTGCAGAACCCGCACTGCGCGCCGCCGTTGGCGATCCAGGATACCTGAATGGGATGCAGGTTCTCGGGAGTGCCGATGCCCTCGGTGGTCAGGATGGTCGAACCGTCCTTGACGCGGTCCATTTTCATGGAGCAGGAACGCACCAGCTTGTCATCCACAATGACGGAACAGCTTCCGCACTGCCCGGTCCCGCAACCGACCTTGACGCTGGTGAAACCGAGATTCTCGCGCAGGATGCCGGCGAGAGACTCGTCCTTGTCGCAGATGACCTGCTTGGGCGCTCCGTTTACCGTAAGATTGAGTTTGATCATAACAGTATTCCTCCTTGTATGTAACTGTCGTGCCTTCGCGTCCCGTGGGGACGTGATGTGAACGGCTATTTCCCGAAGGGACAGATCGGATACCGGCAGACGTCGCACGTCGCGCAGAATCCTCCGTGCCCCAAGCTCACGATGTCTTCGCGCGTCACCGTTTCACCGGCGAGCAGGCGCGGAACAACCAGGTCGAAAACGGACGCCCTGTAGTACATGACGCAGCCGGGCAGCCCGAGGATGGGCACGCCGCCCAGGTCGGCGTACATGAACATAACGCCCGGGAACGTGGGCGAACCGTAGGTCACCACCTCCGCTCCGGTGGCGCGGATGGCCGTGGGGGTCTGGTCGTCCGGGTCCACGGACATGCCGCCCGTGACCACGACCATCTCCGCGCCCTCGGCGATGAAGGCCAGGATGGCGTCGCGGGTCATGGCCGGGTCGTCCGAGGTCAGCCGCTGGTCCATGACCGTGGAACCCAGCGCCGAAAACTTCTTGCGGATGACCGGCCCGAACTTGTCCTTGATGCGGCCGTGAAAGACCTCGCTGCCGGTGGTCACCAGGCCGACGTTGCGGTGCATGAACCGCTTGACGCCGACCACGTAGGGGTATTCGGCGCATATGGCCTCGACCCGCTCGATCTTGCGCTCGTCGATGACCAGGGGGACCACGCGGGTCCCGGCCACGGGCCGCCTTTCGGTGACCTGAAGGCCGTCGTGCATGGTCGCCAGCACGACCTCCTCGATGGAATTGATGCGGTTCAGCGCCTCGACGTTGACGTGGAGCAGGCCGGGAGACGCCTCCATGTTGATGCGCCCCTCGCACACGCCGGTCAGGAAGATGCCCGGCCCGGCGGCCGCCCCGGCGATCCGTGCGGCCGCCTCGTTTTCGTGAATGCGCCCTCTTTCCATGTTGAGCACGTAGACGTGCTCCTTGCCGATCTCGAGCAGGGCGGGAATATCCTCTTCGGCGATGACGTGCCCCTTCCTGAAGGCGGGACCCTTGGTTTCTCCGGGAACGATGCGCGTCATATCGTGGCACAAGACCATACCCACGGCATCTTGAACACGAACGGTCTTCATCAGCGGGAACTCCGGTTAAATCTCAGTCGGCAAACGCCGCGTCTCGACTCTTCAAGTATGCAACCGGCCGAGTATTATGTAACAAACAACATAATACACCGGCCCAGGCATCCACTTCGTCCATGCTGTTCGGCAACCCGAGTAACGGGGGGGACGATTATGCCACAATTGACACAAAGGTACCTTTCAGAAAATGCTGCGTCAACACCAAGTACAAAAAATATTTACTTCGTCGCCAATTGGAAACATTCAGTATTTTAAACGGAAATGGAGGCATGCGCGGAACGAGGACGATATCTATCGAGCCGAGCTGAAGGAAAGGCGGGAAAAGCGTCGGATCATGGGGACGGACGGCAAAACGGCCCTCTGAAAACGGATAAAAACGGAAGGCCCGGCCACGCCGGGTGCGCGGCTACCCCGCCACGTCGAGACGCGCCCGCCGGGCGGCGAGATCGGCGTTCACGATCCCGGCCTGGATGGCGAGCAGCCTGTCCAGATGGCCCTCGTGCCGCGCCTCCAGCAGGGCGCGGTGGTTTTCTCCGAGAAGGCGCAACGATTCGGACTGGTGCATGAACGGATTGGCAGGACGGAGATGAGTCACGGAAACGTCGCCGAGGTAGGCGGCGGGCCTGCCGCCGAGCAGCAGGCGCAGGTCCGAGTCCAAATCGTCGAACTGGCTGGGGGAAAAACCGAGGTCGAACCCGTTGTTGGCCGACAGAGTGTCCACACGAAAAAGATGGCAGCAGCCGGTCACCGAGGCGCACAACCGGCGGCAGGTCAGAAAATCCGGGATCAGGCATTCCACGCCCGGCTCCTGGAGCGCCACCGCGCCCCCCTGCCCCGCCGCGTCGTCGCGGTCGAGCAGAAATCCGTCCGCGTGTTGCGTCAGGCTCGGCGACAGGGCGTCGGCCACCCGGCAGCCCCAGACCCCGGCGTCCGGGAAA
Source organism: Desulfovibrionaceae bacterium (assembly GCA_015709315.1). GTDB lineage: Bacteria > Desulfobacterota > Desulfovibrionia > Desulfovibrionales > Desulfovibrionaceae > Pseudodesulfovibrio. Next base: position 30,479 of record JACCQI010000008.1, on the reverse strand, counting down.
TCCACGGTCCCGGCAGCCAGTCCGCGCAGCCAGTCGGCGGGCACCAGCACGTCGTCGTCGAGATAGGCGATCCAGTCCGCCCCTTCCCGCCGGGCCGCGTCCAGCAGCCAGTTGCGGGCGGCGGGCGCGCCCACATTGACCGGCAGCGCCACCACGTCCATGTCCCCGGCAAAACGGCCCCTGGCCGTCTCGGCCACGGCCAGGCTGTCGTCCTCGCTGCCGTTGACGAGCACACGGACGCGCACATCGCCGACATCCGGTCCGAGGTCCGAGGCGAGCACGCTCTCAAGGGTCCGGGCCAGCTCGCCGGATTTATTATAGGAATATATGGACACTACGCATTTCCCCGGCAGCCGGACGTCGCGCCGGGCCGGAAAGGACAGCCCGTCCAGGGCCAGCAGGGCCGTAACGTGCGCGGGATTGTCGGCCAGGACCCGGCCGAGGACGGCCTGCGCCACGGCGATGTCGCCCGCTCCGGCGCGGGCCGTGGCAAGCCGCAACCCGGCGACCGGAAGGCCGAACAGGGAAACCAGCTTCTCGCAGGCGGATACGGCCTCCCCGTACCGGCGCGAGGCCAGCAGGATGTCGGGCAACAGCGCGTCGGCCAGATCGGCATCGGCCCGGGCCACGGGACCGCGAACAAAGGCTTCCAGCCATTCCCACCGGGACAGCATGGACTGAAGCATCACCGCCTGGGGGGCAACGGCGAGCGCTCCCTCGCGCATGGCCAGGGAAGCAAAACAGGCATCGAGTTCCCCAAAACGCCCTGCGTCGAACAACCGCTGCGCGGCCTCGCCGCCGGACTGCCTGACGCGGGCGATCCGGCCCGCCAGCCGAATGGCGCGGGAACCGAGGAACCGGGAAACGAACGAAGACTTGCGCGACAGGGACTCGACCTGCGCCGCCAGGGGAACATTGAGCGGGAACTCGGCCCAGGCCATGCACAACAGACGGATGCCCGCCTCCACGGCACCGGCCGCACCGGCCCCGCCGCCACCCGCCGGCCCGAAGCTTTTCCGCGCCGCGCCGAGCAAATGATTGTGGCCGATGGTTCCCATGCCGAGAAGGCTGTCGATTTCCGGTGGATGCATGATTGGTATAGTCCCGTCAAAAAAAGGTTGATCGCCCGAATGAAATACAATTTTCGTTCCACCCTGACAGGCGGCGAAAAATGCTTCTCCTCCCAGCCCGCTTGACGTACGATCATTGCCCCTCCCACCCTCTAACCGACGGAAGAACATGCCGCCCATCACGACCTCCATCTTCGAACTGCTCAAGATCGGCCCCGGACCGTCCAGCTCCCACACCATCGCCCCCATGAAGGCGGGCTTCGATTTCATTGAGGAGGCCCGCCGACTGCCCGAGGCGGACCGCAAGCGGGCCGACGCCCTAGAAATCCGCCTGTTCGGGTCCCTGTCCGCCACGGGCGAGGGCCACGGCACCCGGCGGGCCATCGTGTCCGGGCTGCTCGGTTTCCTGCCCGACACGTGCCGGCCCAACGTGCTGGAGGAATTCGACCAGCCGGGGCAAACCTTCCGGCTCGACCTGGGCGGCCCGTCGCTGGAATACTCCCCGGACGACATCATCCTGGACGCCGTGCGGCACGATTACCCCCACTCCAACACCATGACCTTCGCCCTCAAGGCCGGGGACGCCGTTTTACTGGAACGGATCTACTATTCCGTGGGCGGCGGATTCCTGCGCCGGAAGGGGGAAACGGAGCCCAAACCGGGCGAACCGGCCCATCCGTACAAAACCATGGCCGAACTGAAGCAGCACCTGCGGCGCAACTCCATGCGCCTGCATCAGCTCATCCTGGCCAATGAAACCGCCGTCACCGGGGCCGCGGAGGACGAAATCCTTCTCGGGCTGGACCGCATCATCGAGGTCATGGAGCGGGCCGTGGAGCTGGGCATCACCACCGCCGGGACCCTGCCCGGTCCCATCGGATTGCAGCGCAAGGCGGCCATTCTCTACAACCGCGCCAGGGAGGAGCAATACCAGGGACCGGGATTCCTCAAGGCCATCAACGCCTACGCCCTGGCGGCCTCCGAAGAAAATGCGGCCGGGCATTGCGTGGTCACCGCCCCCACCTGCGGGGCCGCGGGCGTGATCCCGGCCATCGTCTACATGCTCAAGCACCACATGGGCGGCCGCCAGTCCGAAATCCGCGAGGGGCTTCTGGCCGCCTGCGCCATCGGTTTTTTGTGCAAACACAACGCCTCCATCTCCGGCGCGGAGGTGGGCTGTCAGGGCGAGGTGGGCGTGGCCTCGGCCATGGCCGCCGCCCTGCTCGCCTATGCGCGCGGCAGCCGTTTTCAAGTCACGGAAAACGCGGCGGAAATCGCGCTGGAACACCATCTGGGGCTGACCTGCGATCCGGTGGGCGGCTATGTCCAGATTCCATGCATCGAACGCAACGCCATGGGCGCGGTCAAGGCGTACAACGCCTACCTCATCGCCTCCACCCTGGACGAGTCCTACCAGATGGTGGACCTGGACAAGGCCATCCGGGCCATGGCCCAGACGGGCAGGGACATGTCCAGGAAGTACAAGGAAACGTCCCTCGGAGGGCTGGCGCAATCCATGACGGAATGTTAGGGTAAACGAACTGCACGGGCTTTGGCATACAATGCATTCTTTTTTTGACAGGCAAAAAAGAATAAAATTCAGAAAGCCCCATGTGGAGCCGGATTATGATTGCCTAAACATCCTGTTTCTGGTACGTAGCCTCCTGGCTTTCCGCCCCATTTTCATTTCGGAGTTCAAACAGTGATTTCTTTCAAAGGCGTCAACAAGTGGTACGGGGACTTCCAGGTCCTCAAAAACATCAACCTGGAGATCGCCAAGGGCGAGGTCGTGGTCGTCTGCGGCCCGTCCGGTTCCGGCAAATCCACCATGATCCGGTGCATCAACCGGCTCGAACCCATCCAGGAAGGGGACATCCTGGTTGACGGCATGAACGTGTCCGACCCGCGCACCAACATGACCCTGTTGCGCGCCGAGGTCGGCTTCGTGTTCCAGCAGTTCAATCTCTACCCGCACATGACGGTCATCGAAAACATCACCCTGGCCCCGACGCTGGTGCGCGGCATGAGCCGGGGCGATGCCACGGCCATCGGCATGGACCTGCTCAAGAAGGTGGACATCCCGGACAAGGCCGGGTCCTACCCGTCCCAGCTTTCCGGCGGCCAGCAACAGCGCGTGGCCATCGCCCGGGGGCTGGCCATGCAGCCCAAGATCATGCTCTTCGACGAGCCCACCAGCGCATTGGACCCGGAAATGATCAACGAGGTGCTGGACGTCATGAAATCCCTGGCCCGCGAGGGCATGACCATGATCTGCGTTACCCACGAAATGGGCTTTGCCCGCGAGGTGGCGGACCGGGTCATCTTCATGGACGACGGCTATCTGGTCGAGGAAAACACGCCCGAGGAATTCTTCCACAACCCGCAATCGGACCGCACCAAGGATTTCCTCAGCAAGATTCTCAGCCATTGACGGATTCTCGCCCTGGCGGACACGGTGTCCGCCGGGGCTTTTTATTGGTCGAACTCAACATATCAGGAGAGGTAAATGAGAGTTCTTAAAATCACCGCCATGGCCGCGCTGCTGCTCATGGCCGCTTCCGTCGCCTTCGCAGGCCCCACCTACGATCGCGTCATGTCCACCAAGGTCGTCAAGGCCGGTATCTCCAACCAGGGTATCCCGTTTGGGTTCATCGACGACAAGAACGAGTGGGTCGGCTTCGACGTGGACATGGCCACCGAAATCGCCAAACGCCTCGACGCCAAGCTCGAAAAGGTCGTTGTCAACAACAACACCCGTATTTCCTTTGTCCAGACCAACCCGCCCAAGGTGGACATGGTCCTGTCCAACATGACCCACAAGCGCGTGCGTGACGAGAAGATCGACTTCTCCATCACCTACTTCTTCGACGGCCAGAAATTCCTGGCCAAAAAGGGCGCGGTCAAGGACGTCAAGGATCTGGCCAACATGAAGATCGGCTCCATGCAGGGCACCACCTCCATCGTCAACGCCACCGCCTACCTGAAGGAACTCGGCAACCCAAACCCGAAGGTCACCGGCTATGACGGCGAAGTGGCCATGTTCGAGGCCCTGCGTTCCGGCCGCGTGCAGGCCATCTCCACCGACTCCACCATCCTGCTCGGCTACGCCGCCAAGGTCCCCGGCCAGTTCGAGCTGGTGGGCGATTTCATCTCCGACGAGCCCTACGGCGTCGGCCTGCCCCAGGACGACTCCGCATGGCGCGACGCCGTCAACTTCGCCATCCAGGACATCTGGAATGACGGCACCTACCTCAAGATCTACGACAAGTGGTTCGGCCCGGATTCCAAGTACCCCTTCCCGCTGACCTCCAAAATCGAGATGTGGCCGTAAGCCGCACCCCGAAAGACACAAAAAACAGGTCCCGGGACTTGCCGTCCCGGGACCTTCTTCCGTAAAAGGGCACAATGTTCAAACGGTTTTTCAAGCACGTATGGGTCCAGAACCTCACCCTGCTGGCCATGGTCGGCCTGGTGTATTATTATTTCGCCTACCACTTCGAGTTCAAATACGATTTCGACTGGGCCGTCTTCTTCGTGGAGGGCCAGTACGGCCACATGGGCCGGCTCATGATCGACGGCCTGAACACCACCCTGAGCCTCACGTTCTATTCGGCGGCCATCGCCCTGGTCATGGGCACCGTGTTCGGCCTGGCCCGGCTGTCGAAATTCAAGCCCGTCTACTGGCTGGCCACCTGCTACGTGGAGCTGTTCCGCAACACCCCGCTCCTCATCCAGCTCTTTTTCTGGAACTTCGCCCTGCCCTACGCCTTTCCCGAAGAGATACGGTTCAAGCTCTTCGACCTGAATTTCGAATACTGGGTCTCGGTCTTCGGCTGCGGCTTCTTCACCGGCGCGTTCATGGCCGAGATCATCCGCGCGGGCATCCAGTCCATCCCCAAGGGGCTTCTGGAAGCGTCCTACTCCTCGGGCCTGACCTTTCCCCAGACCCTCCGCAAGGTCGTCCTGCCCCTGGCCTTCCGCGAGATCATTCCGCCGCTGGGCAGCGAATTTCTGAACAACATGAAGAACACCTCCCTTGCCATGACCATCGGCGTGACCGAGCTGTTCTGGTCCATGCAGGAAGTGCTGTCCCTCACCTACCGCACCTTCGAGGCGTTCATCGCGGCCACGGCCATCTATCTGCTGCTCTCCCTGATCATCGCCGCGATCATGAACATCGTGAACGAGAAGCTCAAGATCATGCCCAGCGACAAAACCACGGGGCTGCGAAAAATCGCCGACGTGATCTTCAAACCGTTCGGCTTCATGGCCGGGTGCCTGGAATACATCTTCTGGTATTTCCGCCGCTCCCCGGAGAAGAAAACCGTTTCCCCCCTCGCCCGGCTGTGCAAGGACTGTTTCAAGTGGACGGTCACGGCCTCCAAGGCGCTCTTCCTGGCCTGTCTCGCCTACCTGCTGTACAAGCTCGGCATGGCGCTTGCGGGCTTCAACTACGAAATCATCCGGGCCAACCTGCCCGCCCTGCTCGTCTGGCGCTTCCCCAGCGGCGACGAGACCGAATTCTTCATGGGCCTGGGCGGCCTGGCAGGCTCCCTGCTCATGGCGGTCATCTCCATTTCCGGCAGCTTCCTCGTGGGACTGGTCGTGGGCATGGGGCGCACCGCCAAAAGCCACGCCATCCGCATTCCCTGCACCATGTACATCGAGCTGGTGCGCGGCATCCCGTGCATCCTGGTCATCCTCTGGTTCTTCCAGGTGGTGCTTCAGTTCGTGTTCAAGCTGGAGATTCACGCCTTCTGGGCGGGCACCATCGCCCTGACCTTCTTCTTCGGCGCGTACATTGCCGAGACCGTGCGCGGCGGCATCCAGAACATCCCGCCCGGCCAGGTGGAGGCGGCCAAGGCGTCCGGCCTGACCTACTTCCAGACCATGCGAAAGATCATCCTGCCCCAAGCGCTCAAGCAGATGCTTCCGGCCCTGGTCGGCATGTTCATCGCCGCCTTCAAGGACACCTCGCTGGTCTACATCATCGGCGTCATGGACCTGACCCGCGCGGCCTATGCCGTGAACAACCGGACCATGATCTACCCCTTCGAGATCTACACCACGGTCCTCGTCCTGTACTTCATCTTCAGCTACGTCATGAGCCTGTACACCAAGCGCCTTGAGCGCAAGCTCAGCCCGGAACAGGTCCGCATCGAGATGTAGACGGACAAGGCCAAACGTTTTTCCCAGCACCCCCCGGCTTCGGGGGGTATTTTTTTACCGATTTCTGCTATGGTGCGTACGGTAGTGTGCAAAAAACGTACGCGCCTTCCGGCGCTTGAAATAAATTGATCAACGATTTCAGCATATGCAGTCTTGGCATATCCCTTGCCTGTTTGATGTTGAAACCATCGCAACACAACCGCTGGAGGTATCATGCAACGCTTCGTTCTTTCCATCCTGGCAATTTGCGCCCTTGTCCTGACTGTCAGCATGGCCAGCGCGGCTCCCGAATGTCCGGCCGACATGAAGCTCACGGCGCCCGAAGGGTACAAGGTCACCAAGACCCCGGTGGACTTCTCCCACGCCAAGCACAAGGCCGCCGAGATCGAATGCGCCTCCTGCCACCACACCTGGGACGGCAAGGGCGAGGTGAAGAGCTGCGCCGCCGCCGGCTGCCACGACCAGCCCGGCAAGAAGGGCGAAAACACCTACTACAGCGCCTTCCACGCCAAGGACGACAAGAGCTGCCTCGGCTGCCACAAGGCCAAGAAGAAGGCCGGCAACACCGTGGTCCCGGTCTCCTGCAAGAATTGCCACCCCAAGTAGAAAACCGACAACCTATTGTCCTCCTCCCCCCAAACAGAAAGGCCCGCTCATTCGCGGGCCTTTCCGTTGCCAATTTCTCGCGGACAGGCTTCAGGCCGTGCACCGCGCAAGCCGCCTCTCCTCAGGAAACGCGCAGGGCCTCCTGCACGGCCTTCAGCTTCTTGACCTCGGCCAGGGCGGTATAAAGCTGGTTCAGGTCCTTGACCTCCACGGTGAAGGCCAGCATTGAGGTGCCGTCCACCTTGGACTCGAAACTGCCGGAGTCGATGTTGACGTGCTGGTCGGCCAGCATGGTGCATATCTTGCCGAGCATGCCGGGTTTGTTCAGACACTTGATCTTGATCCGGGCGGGATACGGCTTCTCCTCGACGCCTTCCCAGGTAACCTGCAAAAGCCGTTCGTCCTCGAAACTCTTGACGTTGTGACAGTCGATGCGGTGGACGGTCACGCCCCGGCCCCGGGTGATGTAGCCCACGATGGGCTCGCCGGGCAGGGGATTGCAGCAACTGGCGAACCGGACCAGGACATTGTCCACGCCGGATATCTGCAGGCCGTCCCCCTTGGGCTTCTTCTTTTCCGCGGTTTCGGCGCCGGCGCGTTCCCTGACCTTGCGCTCGTCCATGGGTTCGCCGTGGGTGATGGCATAGAGCCGCTTGAGCACCTTGCGCGGGGTGAACCGCGAAAAGCCCACCTGGGTCAACAGGTCGTCCACGCTGCCGCAGTTGAACTCCCCGGCCAGCTTGAGGAACTCGCCCTCCTTCATGGCCTTCTGGACATTGATGCCGATGCGGCGGCCTTCCTTTTCCAGAAGCTCCTTGGCCAGGGCAATGGCCCGTTCCCGTTCCTCGGTTCGGATGTAGTGCTTGATGCGGGTCCGCGCCTTGGCCGTCTTGACGAACTTGAGCCAGTCTCGGCTGGGCACGCGGTTCTTGTCGGTGATGATTTCCACCGAATCGCCGTTCTTGAGCGGCGTGTACAGAGGCACGATACGGCCGTTGATCTTGGCGCCCGCGCACTTGTCTCCCACCTCGGAGTGAATGGAATAGGCGAAATCCACGGGCGTGGCGCCGTCCGGCAGTTCCTTGATGTCGCCGTGGGGCGTGAACACGTAGACCTCTTCCTGAAACATCTCCAGACGCAGGGAGGACATGAACTCGCGCGGGTCGGACAGCTCGCGCTGCCAGTCCATGATCTGCTTGAGCCAAGTATAGCGCTCGGCGTCCCGCCTGCCGGCGGTCCTGCCCTTTTTCGCGCCCTTGCCCACTTCCTTGTACTGCCAGTGGGCGGCCACGCCGTATTCGGCGACCATGTGCATCTCTTCGGTGCGGATCTGGAACTCGATGCGCTCGCCGTCCGGCCCGATGACCGTGGAGTGGAGCGACTGGTACATGTTCGCCTTGGGAATGGAAATATAATCCTTGAACCGGCCGGGAACGGGCCGCCAGGCCGCGTGGATAAGCCCGAGCACCGCATAGCAGTCCTTGAGGGACCGGACGATGATGCGGAAGGCGATCAGGTCGTATATCTCGTCGAAGGTCAGCCCCTGCTGCTCCATCTTGACGTGAATGGAATGCAGGTGCTTGGTCCGGCCGTAGACCCGCGACTGGATCTTGTTCTTCTTGAGCATGTCCTCGATGATGCCCACGACCTTCTCGATGTACGGCTCGCCCGCGGCCCGGTGTTCATGCACGGCGTCGGAAAGCTGCGAGAAGACGTCGGGCTTGAGGTAGCGGAGGCAGAGGTCCTCCAGCTCGGTCTTGACCCGGTGCAGGCCCAGCCGGTTGGCCAGCGGCGCATAGATGTCCTGGGTCTCCTGGGCGATGAGCCGCTGCTTGACCGGGGTCATGTGCTCCAGAGTGCGCATGTTGTGCAGGCGGTCGGCCAGCTTGACCATGAGCACGCGGATGTCCTCGGCCATGGCCAGTATGAGCTTGCGGATGTTCTCCGCCTGCTGCACGGCCCGGGACTCGAAGTCCATCCGGCTGATCTTGGTCACGCCGTCCACGATGTCGGCCACGTCCGATCCGAACAGGTCCTCGATCTCGTCCACCGTGGTGTCGGTGTCCTCCACGGTATCGTGCAACAGGCCCGCGGCCACGGACGCCTCATCCAGCTGCATGTTGGCCAGAAGATAGGCCACGTTCATGGGGTGCGAGATGTAGGGCTCGCCCGAACGCCGCACCACGCCGTCGTGGGCCTGGGCGGAAAAGACATATGCCCGCTGGATCAGGTCCAGGTCGGGGTTCTCGATATATGACGCCACCTTGTCGGTGATCTCGTTGATGCGAATCATAGTATTGCGGTGCCTGCCTTACTGCTGCTTCTGCAGCGTACGCGGAATCCACCATTGTTCCGAATTATATGAAATGCCCGCCGGGGCCGCCTGGATGTTCCGCACCCTGGCCTGGACGATAGGCAGGGACATGGGCACGTACAGGAAGCAATACGGCACGTCGTCATGCAGGATTTCCTGCACCCGGTCGTAAATGGGCTTGCGCGCTTCCTGCCGCAGCAGATGCCGCCCGCGCGTCAGCAAATCGTCCAGTTCCGGGTTGACGTAGCGGGTGAAGTTCAATCCGCCGTCCACCGCCATGGACGAATGCCAGACGTTATATATATCCGGGTCCTGCAAAATGTTCCATCCCAAAATAATGGCGTCGAAACGCCCCTTGTCCACGAATTCCTTGATAAAGGCCGCCCACTCCACGGTACGCAGATCGACCTTGATGCCGATCTCCTTGAGCCGCTGCTGGAGAATGACCCCGGACTTGATGCGCTGGGTGTTGCCCTGGTTGGTGATGACGGAGAAGAAAAACGGCCTGCCGTCCTTGTCCAGCCACCCGTCGCCGTCCGTATCCGTCCAACCGGCCTCGGCCAAAAGCCGCCGTGCCTTGTCCGGGTCGTAGGGACGCGGCCTGACCGCCTCGTTGTACTGCCAGGTGCCCGGCTTGTACGGCCCGTTGGCCGCCTCGCCCAACCCGTAGAGCACGCCCTTGACGATCTCCCGCCGGTCGATGGCGTAGTCGACGGCCCGACGGACGCGCACGTCCTTGAAGAACGGATGCTTGAAATTGAAGCCGAGGAAGGTATAGCCGAAGGAAAGGAACTTGAACTTGTTGAAGCTGCCGTCCCATCCCGGCCCGTCGGTCTGGTACAGATACTGAAGCGGGTCGAGTCCCATGGAGTCGAGATTGCCCGCCTTGAGTTCCAGGAACTGGGTGCCCATGTCCGGGATCATCCGGTAGACGACCCTGTCCATGTAGGGCCGCCCCAGGAAATAGTCGGGATTGGCCTCAAGGACGATCTGGCTGCCCGCCGTCCATTCCTTGAGCATGTAGGGCCCGGCGCCCATGGGCCGGCGGCTGTATTTGGTGTTCAGCAGGTCTTCGCCTTCCAGGGCGTGCCTGGGCAGGATGTCCGTGGCCCAGGAGACCAGCGCCTTGGCAAAAGGCTTGTCATACTCCACCTCGAAGGTATACTTCCCGGTCAGCCGAAACGACTTGACCAGCTTGAAGTTGCCCGCATAGGCCGTGGGCGTCTTCGGGTCGATCATCAGCCGATAGGTGAACTCCACGTCCTCGGCGGTCAGCGGCTCGCCGTCGAACCAGCGGATGTCCTCCCGGACCTTGAATTTCAGGAGCTTGCCCCCATTGAGCACCTCGTAGGACTCGGCGGCGTAGGGCACCAGATTGATGTCCTTGTCGTACTTGAGCAGACTGACGTATATCTGCGCGGCCAGGGTATGGGATGCGCCGTCGGTGGCCAGGGGCGGAATGAGATTGCTCGGCTCGCCCAGCATGGGCTCCACGAACGAGCCGCCGTACTCGGGTGCGGCGGGAATGTCGGCGGCCGTCACCGGACGGACCGGCGTGGCCGGCCCGCCGGAGTCGGAACAACCGGCGGGAAGTATCAATAAAGCCGTAAAGAGGAACAGATTGGCGAGTCTCATTTTCCCTTGCAAAACTAGCACTGTTGGACCATAAAATTGTAGGAGCACGATTCTTTCATGGCAGTATGAACCAACAGGTCCGAAAAGCCAAGGCCGACCCTGCCGATGGAATGTGAACATACGACTTGCCCAACGCAATAGTTATATGTAAATACTTCAGTCCATTTTACGGAACCGGAATTCGAGAACCCACCGATGAGCAGCGCGGAAGAACAATTAGTCAAAGCAATCCTGCGGGATTTCATCAATGATTCCATCCCGGATTATATCCTGGAGATGGCTCAGGGAATCGTCGCGGAAAACGGCGTCGCCAAACTCGACCTCAAGAAGCGAGACCAGTATTGGGACATCGACGGCCAGGTTGGGGGCGACGACTTTCAGAACTACACGTCCGAGATCGGCCTGAACCTCTCCGAAAAGACCATCAACTACTACTGCAACTGCCCGGATTCATTTTCCGGCGTCTGTCGCCACGTGGCGGCCACCGCCCTGAAGCTGAAGAAATCCCTGGAGACCGAATCCGGGGAGTCCATGCCCGCTCCGCGCACGGACTGGCGGCAGACCTTCCGGCCGTTCTTCGCCACCGAGCTGGAGCCGGAGGCGGGCCGCCACTACCTCATCTACCGCATCTACCCGGAGCTGGGCCGGTTGCAGGTGGCCTTTTTCCGCGCCCGCCAGAACAAGTCCGGCATCTCCCAGGTTCAGAACGAGGTGACCCTGGCCCAGATCGTGGAAAATCCCGACTGGTGCGACACCTCCCCCGCCCTGCCCGGCGTGGCCGAGCAGATCGGCCACTATCTCGACTACTGGGGGCACAAGGTCGAAATCCCGGCGGGCCTGCACTCCTGGTTCTTCCGCGCGGTCAAGAACGAGTATTACCTGTACCTCCGCGAAACCGACAAGCCCGTGACCATCGAATCCAAGCCCATGCAGCTCAAGCTCTCCCCGCACCTGAACGAGGACGGCCTGAACTTCGAGATCCTGCTGGCCCGCGAGGACAAGATGCCCTTCCCCATCACCGATGAGGAAGAGATATATTTCTACGGCAGGCTGCCGCTGTGGGTGTACTACAAGAACTCCTTCTACCCGGTACAGACCGGCCTGGAACCCAAGCTGGTCCAGGCCATGGTCGAGCAGAAGCCCATCGTGCCCCACGCCGACGTGTCCGAGTTCCTGGACCGCGTCTGGACCCGCATTCCGGTCAGCGACCTCTACGGCCAGGAGGACTTTCTGGAGCGGGTCGGCCCCATCTTCCAGGACGCCGACTACGATCCCAAGCTCTACATGGACGAGGAAGGCTCGCTGCTGGTCCTCAAGATCCAGAACATCTACGCCAACGAGCACGGCGAGCACCTCATGCCCGGCCCCAACCCGGACCTTCAGACCGGCTCCTACCACGACGGCTCCAAGTCCTACCTGATCCGCCGCGCCCAGGACGAGGAGGCCCAGCTCCTGACCGAGCTGCAGGACATGAATTTCCAGCCCAGGAACAACCACATCTGGTTCATGGAGCAGGAGGAGGCCATCAACTTCCTGCTCGACCACTATCCGCAGCTGGTGAACGCCTACCGCGTCTTCGGCGAGCAGAACCTGACCCGCTACAAGGTCCGCACCACCCAGCCGGTCGTGGTGGCCGAGGTGGAGACCGACGAGGACGAAAAGTGGTTCAACCTCGAATTGTCCGTGGAATACGACGACCAGAAGGTGCCCATCGACGTCATCTGGGAGGCGTGGACCAAGGGCAAGCGGTACGTCCAGCTCAAGGACGGCTCCTACACCAGCCTGCCGGAATCCTGGCTCAACAAGCTGGGCCACAAGCTCAAGGCGCTCGGCTTCGACCCGGAAAAGGCGCCCAAGCAGCAGTTCAACCAGTTCGAGGCCCCGGTGCTCGAAAAGATACTGGACGACCTGCCCCAGGCCCAGACCGACGAGTTTTTCGTCAAGCTGAAGGAAAAAATCAACAACTTCGATCAGATAAAGATCATAGACCAGCCGCCGACCCTGAACGCCACCCTGCGGCCCTACCAGGTACAGGGACTGAGCTACCTCAATTTCCTGCGCGAATACGGCTTCGGCGGCATCCTGGCCGATGAAATGGGCCTGGGCAAGACCATCCAGACCCTGTCCTACATCCAGTCCCTGGTGGACAAGGGCATCACGGGTCCAAACCTGATCATCGTGCCCACATCGGTTTTGCCCAACTGGGAGCGGGAAGCGCAGAAATTCGTGCCGGAGCTGAAAAGGCTGACCATCTACGGGGCCAAGCGCGAGGGCCTGTTCCAGCACATCGCCGAGTCCAATCTGGTCATCACCACCTACGCACTGCTCAGGCGCGACCTGGACGAGCTGCTCAAGTACGAATACGCCAGCGTCATCCTGGACGAGGCGCAGAACATCAAGAACCCGAACACCATCACGGCCCGCTCCGTGCGCAAGCTCGAGGCCGGGCTCCGGGTCTGCCTGTCGGGCACGCCCATCGAGAACAACCTGTTCGAGCTGTGGTCCCTGTTCGAGTTCCTCATGCCCGGCTTCCTCGGCTCGCAGCATTCCTTCCAGCGCGGCATCGTCAAGCCCATCAAGGACGGCGACGAGGAAACGCTGGACTACCTCCGCACCCGGGTCAAACCGTTCATCCTGCGGCGCACCAAGTCCGAGGTGGCCAAGGACCTGCCGCCCAAGATCGAGACCACCCACTACTGCGAACTGGTGGACGAGCAGCGCGAGCTGTACAACGCCCTGGCCATGAAGCTCAAGGACCAGGTGCTCAGGGATGTGGACGAAAAGGGCATGGCCAAAAGCCAGATGTCCATCCTGGACGCCCTGCTCAAGCTGCGCCAGCTCTGCTGCCACCCGCGCCTGCTCAAGCTCGACATGCCCGGCGTGTCCACCAACCTGCCGTCCGGCAAGTTCGACGCTTTCAAGGACCTGGTCACGGACATCATCGAGGGCGGGCACAAGGTGCTGGTCTTCTCCCAATTCGTGCAGATGCTCCACGTCATCCGCAACTGGCTGACCATCAGGGAAATCCCGTTCGCCTACCTGGACGGCTCCTCCAAGGACCGCTTCGAGCAGGTGGACCGGTTCAACGATGACCCGGACATCCCCATATTCCTCATCTCGCTCAAGGCGGGCGGCACCGGACTCAACCTGACAAGCGCGGACTACGTCATCCACTACGACCCGTGGTGGAACCCGGCCGTCGAGAACCAGGCCACGGACCGTACCCATCGCATCGGCCAGAAGCGCCAGGTCTTCGCCTACAAGATGATCTGCCAAAACACGGTGGAGGAACGCATCCTCAAGCTCCAGGAGCAGAAGAAGGACGTTGCCGAAGCGATCATCCCCGGCCAGTCCGCGCTCAAGAGCCTGACCAGAGACGACCTGGAAATGCTGTTTGAAATCTAAAGGCAGAAAATACACTCCCGTTTACAACCGGCCGGGCCGCTGGTACACCCCGGCACAGAGCCACGCAACCGTTTGATCTGCCGGACCTGAAGGCGGGAAGCCATGAAAGAACCCATGATCGCCTTGTACGAGGCAGCCACCTACATCTACGATCCGCTGCACCACTTCTGGGAGCACGACCGGACGCAACGCACCGTAGGCGGGTTCCTGGTCTTCGTCTTCATCCTCGCCCTGGCCGCCATCGAAATGAAACGCCAGGGATTCATCTCCGGCGGGCTGGCCGAGCATATCCCCACCAGCCACTACATGGCCATCAACATGGCCTTCACCCTGGTCCTGATCCTCGAAGTCGTCAGCCTGATCTTCAGCCTGCCCTGCTCCATCTCCAAATCGGTGGGCAGGCAGTTCCAAATCCTGGCCCTGATCCTGCTCCGAAGCGCGTTCAAGACCCTGGCCGACTTCCCCGAACCCATCACCATCACCGGGCACGAGCAGGAATTGTGGATCATCATCACCGACGGCGGCGGCGCCGTGGCCATCTTCGCCCTGCTCGGCGTGTACCGGCTGCTCCAGGGCAAGCTGGACGAGACCATCAAGGGCGGCCCGACCCTGTTCCGGTTCGTGGCCGCCAAAAAAATGGTGGCCCTGGTCATGCTGTGCGTCTTCCTGGTCATGGGCGTGCAGAACGGGCTGAACATGCTCCATGGCGGCGAGTCGCACAAGTTCTTCCAAAACTTCTATACGGTGCTCATCTTCAGCGACATCATGCTGGTACTCATCGCCCAGCGCTTCCTGCCCGAATTCCGGGCTGTCTTCCGCAACTCCGGCTTCGCCCTGGCCACGCTGCTCATCCGGCTGGCCCTGACCGCCCCGCCCTACTACAACGTGGCCATCGGCGTGGGCGCGGCCATCTTCGCCTGCCTGCTCACCCTGACCTACAACGTCTTCTATTCGAGTACGTCCCGGTTCGCCCGGAAATAGCGGGCGGGCGACCTTCCTCCCGATCCCACCGGAGTCGGCCCCAAGTCATCCATCCGCCAAAGCGGTTTTGTTGCGCATCCGATCATCCCGGCCGGGACACGCCTCTTTGGGCGACGCGCGTTTCAACACTTCCATCCGCCCGGCGGCACGTATCCATGGCTGCAATATAACAAACTGGTATTATATCTTCGCGTCTTTCATTGACATACTCCCGGCCTTTGGTAATTTCGAGTATTCTGCACCAATGTTTAGGAGCAGCAATCATGGGACCGAACAACAAAGACCATAAAATCGTCGGCAACCCACTGGGCCTGTTCGTGATCTTTTTCCTGATCTCCGCAAGCGCCGTTGCAGGGATCATGACTACGTTCTATTACAGCCAGGCGGGCAACATAATCAGCGGCTTCGAGACGAACGAGAAGCATGCCGTCACGCTCCAAAAAAGGACTATCGCCGCCTTGATGGACATGGTGGCCGACGATGTGCTTTTCCTGTCCAACCAGAGCGCGCTCGACGAGTATCTCGCCACGGGATCGCCAACAGCCCTGGGAAGAATCGAAAAGGACTTCTCGGCACTGGCCGGGGTCCGAAAAAAATATGACCAGATCCGATTCCTCGATGCGGCAGGCATGGAAGTCGTGCGGGTCAACGGTGGCGGGGATTATCCTTTTTCCGTACCGCCCTCTGAACTGCAAAATAAAAGTGGGCGCTATTATTTCACCGACAGCCTCAGGCTCAAGCACAATGAAGTGTACATGTCGCCGTTGGACTTGAACGTTGAACACGGCATCATCGAAATCCCCCTCAAGCCCATGATCCGGTTCGGCACCCCGGTCTTCGACTCCTCCGGCAGGAAGCGGGGCGTGGTTCTCATCAACTTCAAGGCGCAGACATTTCTGGATGCGATCCTCACTGCGGCAGGCGTCAAGCAAGGCAGACCGATGCTGCTCAACAAACAAGGATACTGGCTGTTGAGCGACAATCTCGACGATGAATTCGGCTTCATGTTCGAGGACCGCAAGGACCGCACCTTTGCGAAACGGTATCCGCAGGAGTGGGAACAGATACACGAAGCCAAACACTCCGGCCAGATATTGTCCGACAACGGGCTTTTCTCTTTTTCCAGAATCTATCCCTTGCTCACCAGCCGACAGGAGATGGAAAGGCCCGACGAGTCGGTGTTGCGGTCCTCGGCAGGTGCGAACTACTATTGGCTGTTGGTGACCCACGTTTCGCCCGGGACGCTGCATGCGGCACTGGGCGAGCTCCGAAGCAGGGTGCTGCTGCTCGGCCTGGGGCTCGTTGCCGTCATGTTGATCGTGTCATGGTTTTTGGCGCGGGGCCTGGCCGAACGCAAGCGGGTGTTGCAGACGCTCCGTGCCAACCAACAGCAATTGCAGACCATCATAGCCTACCTGCCCGGAGTTTTCATACTCAAGGACCGGGACGGAAGGTATTTGCTGGTCAACAAGTTCTTCGAGGAGGCGACCGGCTTTTCCGCCGGGGAAATCCTGGGAAAAACCGACGACGAATGCATGCCGCCGGAAATGGCCGCCCCGATCATGGCCATGGAGCGAAACGCCCTGCGTGAAGGCAAGGCGTTGACATTCGAGGAGGAAGTCCCCCACCCGGACGGCACGCCCCATACCTATCTGACCACCAAGGTCCCGCTGTTGGGCGCAAAGGGCGAGGTAGACCTGCTCCTGGTGCTGGCCACCGATATCACCGACCGGCGGAGGATGGAGCAGGAGCTAGTGGAAGCCAAGGAAGTCGCCGAGAAAGCCACCCGTGCGAAATCGGACTTCCTGGCCAACATGTCGCACGAAATCAGAACCCCCATGAACGCGATCCTGGGCATGGCGTATCTGGCTTTGCGGACCGACCTTTCGCCCACCCAGATGGATTATCTGAAAAAGATCAACTTCGCAGCGAAATCCCTCCTTGAGATCATCAACGACATTCTGGATTTCTCCAAAATCGAAGCCGGGATGCTGAAGCTGGAGCACACGGAATTCCATTTGGAGGAAGTGCTCACCAATCTCATCAGCTTCATCAGCGTCCCGGCGCAGGAGAAGAATCTGGAGCTATTGACCTTCACGGCACCGGAAGTGCGCGGGGGGCTGGTCGGCGATCCGCTGCGTCTCGGGCAGGTCCTCACCAACCTGGCGACCAACGCGGTCAAATTTACCGACAAGGGGGAAATTCTCATCCGGGTGGAAGAGGAGGAATCCACCGACGACACCACCGTACTCCGTTTCGAAGTGCGGGATACCGGCATCGGCATGTCCGATAAGCAGGTGAAACGGGTGTTCACCGCCTTCAGCCAGGCGGACGTTTCCACCACGCGAAAATTCGGAGGGACCGGACTCGGCCTGAGCATCTCCAAGCAACTGGTCTCCATGATGGGCGGCGAGATCGGCGTGACTTCCGAACCGGGCGCGGGGTCCACCTTCTGGTTCACGGCGCGTTTCGGCATACACGACAAGGCGGCCAGGGAATTCAAGCCCACGGAGGCCGGCCAGGGACTCAAGGTACTGGTGGCCGACGACAACAAGACCGCGCGGGACATTCTCTACAGCACCCTCAAATCATTCGGCTTCGAGCCCGCCACCGCATCCTCGGGCGCCGAGGCCCTGGACATGCTGGAGGTAGCCGATCCGCCCTACCGATTGGCCCTCCTGGACTGGCGCATGCCCGGCATGGACGGCTTGGAGGTCGCCAAACGGATCAAGGAAAACCCACGCATAAAGGAACCCCTGTCCATCCTCATGGTCACGGCCTATGCCCGCGAGGAGGTCATGCGCGAAACGGAACGCCTGGGCCTCAACGGCTGCCTCATCAAGCCCGTGAACCAATCCGTGCTCTTCAACACCATCATGGAAGCCCTCGGCGAAGCCGCCCGGACAATCAAGCCCCAAACCAGGAATGCCGGCCTGTTGGAAGAGGCGCGCGGCAAGGTCGGCGGCGCAAAGGTGCTGTTGGCGGAGGACAACGACATCAACCGGCAGGTGGCTTCCGAAATCCTTACCCAGGCAAGGCTCGACGTCCGCATGGCCGAAAACGGCCAGGCAGCCGTGGATATGGCCGGAGAGGAGGACTTCGACTTGATCCTCATGGACATCCAGATGCCCGAAATGGACGGCATGGAAGCCGCGCGGCGGATTCGGGCCTCGTCACGCAACAGCCAAACGCCCATCCTGGCCATGACGGCCCATGCCATGAGCGGCGACGACGAAAAGAGCCTTGCGGCCGGAATGAACGGTCATTTGACCAAGCCCATCGACGTGGACAAGCTCTATGCCGCGCTCTTGCGCTGGATTGCCCCTCGGAACAAGGCCGATGCCCCCGGCCCCACGGATTCGACGGACGGCAACGAGATCGAACTGCCGAACTCGCTGCAGGGCTTTGACTTCGCGGCCGGGTTGGCGCGGGTGGGCGGCAACAAGGGGTTGTACCGAAAACTGCTGCTCACGTTGCGGGATGAATATGCCGACACCCCCGACACCATCGGGGCGGCCCTGAAAAGCGGCGACTACGCCGAGGCGGAGCATCTGGCGCACTCCGTCAAGGGCATGGCGGGAAACCTGGGGGCCACGGAATTGTTCATGCGCGCGCAAGACCTCGAACAGGCGGCAAAAAGCCGTGCGGAAACCGAATGCACCAGTGCCCTCGCGGCATTCAAGGCCGTCTTTGCGGAAGCCGTGCAGGCGTTGGCGGTCATCCCGTCCGCAAGGGAGAACCCGGCCGAGCGGCCGCACTCCGCCTCCCGGGCCGAACTCGCGGGCGCATTGGACGCCATGCGGGATGCCCTGCAATCCAACACGGTACAAACCTGCCAGGAAGCGCTGGCGGAAATGCTGGCGTTGCAATGGCCGGATTCCCTGCTGTTCGAGCTTTCCGAACTCAACAAAGCCGTCGGGAAATACGACTTCAAACAGGCTTCGGCTGTCGCCAAAACCATGGAATCAAAGCTCAAGGAATAGCCGATCAAATCCGCCCGCTACCGCCATACAAATCGCTGACCACGTCGAGCCAGGCACGGGCCGCGCTGGAAAGGTAGCCCCCCCTACGCCAGATCACGGCCATGTCCCAATCGGTATCCGGCTCCTCCAGGCGCACCAGGCGAACGGCGTCGCCGCGCCGCTCCTCGGCGATGAGCCGGGGCAGGAAGGCCACGCCCAGCCCCGCCTCGGCCAAACGGCAAATGAAGCCGATCTGGCTGCTCTTGGTGATGACCGACGGCTCGAAACCCCGGCGGCGGCACGCCCGCAAAATAATCCGGTTCAATGCGAACCCGTCCTCGAACAGGATGAACGGCACGTCCCGCACGCGGTCCAGGGGCATGGAGTCCAGCGTTGCCTGGGGATGGTCCGGCGAAAGCAGGGCCACGAGCGGTTCCCGGCGGACCGGCATCCATTCGAAATCGTCGGGCACGGGCAACAGCGAGGCGGCCAGCTCCACGCCCCCCGCCCGCAGGACATCCTCAAGCTCGTCGCTGCCGTGCTCCACCAGCCGTATCTCCACACCGGGATACCGCTTGCGGTATTCGGTGAACACCGGCGCGAACAGGGCGCTGGCCCCGATCTGGGGCAAACCGAGCACAAGGGTGCCCCGCGCCAGGCCGCGCAGTTCTTCCAGCTCGCGCAGCATGTCGCCCCGCTCGGCCAGCAACCGTTCCCCGCACCGAAACACCACCTCGCCCGCATCGGTCAGGGTCACGCCGCGAGCCCCCCTGTCCAGCAACCGGGAGTCCAGCTCGTTCTCCAACTGGCGCACCGCCTTGCTCACCGTCGACTGGGTTGTGAACAACACCTCGGCGGCGCGGGAAAATCCTTGCTGCCGCACCACTTCCACGAACATTTGAATCTTGCGGAATTCCATGGCTATTCCAATATGGAATATTATGAAGTTCCACAAGTCATTTGATTCATCATCCGGTCGGCCCTACTCTCCCTGCCTCGAGGTTAATTATGAATACACGAGCAATAGCCGTTCCTTTTCGCAGAAGATTTCACAGCAGCCGCCTAGCCCAGATAGGGCTGCTCTTCGCCGTCTGGCTGGCCAGCGAAGGCTTTGTCAGGGTCGTCCATATCCCCATTCCCTCGGGCATTATCGGCATGTTCATCGTGTACATTCTGCTGGCATGGGGCAAGGTCAGCCCTTTAAGCCTGCGCCGAGGCGCGCAGTGGTATCTCGGCGAGATGCTGCTGTTCTTCATCCCCGCCGTGCCTGCCGTCACAGCGCACCCGGAATTCTTCGGCCTGCTCGGGCTCAAGATCCTGGCCGTCATCTTCCTGGGCACGCTCTCCGTTATGAGCGCCACGGCCATGACCGTCGACCTGTTCTACCGTTGGAGGGTCCGCCATGAATGAGGTTGCCTTCTGGACCAGCCCGGCCGTGCAGGCGTGCGGCTGGTCGGTAATGACCATCGGCCTGTATCTCGTGGTCAAACGCGTCTACCGGCGCTGGGGGCGCTGGTGGCAGATGCCGCTGGCCCTGACCCCGCTGCTGGTCATCGGGGTTGTCCTGGCCCTGCACGTTCCCTATCGTGACTATTATAACTCCACGGGCTGGCTCATCGTGCTCCTTGGCCCGGCCACCGTGGCCTTTGCCGTCCCCATCTACGAACAGCGGGGACTGATCCGCCGGTATTGGCCCATGCTCGGCGCGGGCATGCTGGCGGGTACGGCCACGGCCATCGTGACAAGCTGGGCGTTCGCCTCCCTGCTCGGCATCGACGGCTCGTTGCGCCTGAGCCTTTTGCCCCGGTCCATCAGCACTCCGTTCGCCATGAACATGGCCCGCGACATCGGGGGGACCGCCGACATGACCGCCGTGTTCGTGGTCATCACCGGCGTGCTCGGCTCCATCCTCGGCGAATTCATGGTCACCCTCCTCCCCCTGCGATCCGCCCTGTCGCGCGGGGCCATGCTCGGCGTGGCCGCCCACGCCGCCGGTACGGCCAAGGCCCACGAACTGGGCACCGAGGAAGGCTCAGTGGCCGGTCTGCTCATGATTCTCGTGGGCATGCTCAACGTCTTCGGCGCAACCATTTTCGCCGCCCTGCGCTAGCCCAGCCCAATGCCTATCCAGGGCTGGCCGAGCATCTTTGCGGGACATTACCACGCACGATACACATCACTACTGCCGCCACAAAAAAAGAGGGTGGCCAACGCCACCCTCTAAAACTCTCGCAGCCCTCACCGGGCCTAGCTTAACAGCATAATCTGTTACCCATGACCGGACAGTTGCCACACACGACGCATCAGAACGGCACGTCGTCCATGCCGCTGGCCTCGGACGGGAAGGCGGGGCCGAGATCCTCTTCCTGCTGCTGAGGCTGCTGGGGCTGCTGGTAGCCGTTCTGCTGGGGCTTCTGATAGCCGTTCTGCTGTCCCTGCTGGTAGTTGTTCTGCTGGTAGCCGCCGCCTTGCTGGTAGCCGGACTGCTGGCCCGCCTGGGCACCTTCGGGAGCGCGATCCAGGCCCTGGATGTTGTCGGCCACAATCTCGGTGGTGTAGCGGTCCTGGCCGTCCTGGCCCTGCCACTTGCGGGTCTGGAGCTTGCCTTCGACCATGACCAGGCGGCCCTTGCCGATGTAGTTGCCCACGAACTCCGCCTGCTGGCGCCAGGCCACCACGCGATGCCATTCCGTGCGCTCGACCCGCTGACCGGTCTGACGATCGCGGTAGCCCTCGTCCGTGGCCACGGAGAAGTTCGCCACCGCCTGCCCGGAGCCGGTATAGGAAACTTTCGGGTCCTGTCCGACCCGTCCGATGAGTATCACTTTATTCATGCTGCCAGCCATTTCAACTCCTTGCGAATTACATACTCTCTGATGGAAAAATCAGTATCAAAATTTGCGGGCGATGTCTTCAAGAGCTTCCAGGCAGTCCTCGAGTTCGTAGCTGAGCCTGTCCGCCTTTTGGGGGTCCCGGGCGGCCAGCGCCTTCCCGATGGCGTGGTACAGCCGATCCGCCTCGTCGGCCTTGTCCTTCAGGGCCTCGGCCACCCGCGGCTCGACCAGTCCGGCGCGCACCGCATCGAACACGGCCAGGGCCAGCTCCATCACGCCCTTCTTGGGAACGGCGTCGCCGCCATCGCCCCAAACCAGCTTCCACAGGGAAGGCCAAGCCTTCTCCACCTCATCCTCGCTGAACGTCCAAGCGGACACCCTGATCTGGAGATACCTGCCCATAGCCTGCTCCCGGTTTCGGTTGTCTGAAAAAGTTCGCCGACCGCCCTATTCCTGCTCTTCCCACTCGCTCTGGATGCGGGCCACCACGTCCTGAATGACGGTGAGCTGGTCCTCGGGACAGACGCCGATAAGCGGCTCGCCCTCGTCCACGTTCTCGCCCCGGCCGAAATACACGGAATAGATGATCCCCTCGGGGCCGGAATAGGCCAGCGGGGTCTCGCGCTTCATGCGGGAAACGATGAGAAACTCCATGCCCTCATGCACCTTGACCGACCGCTTGCCGGAGACCTTGAGCTTCTGATCCACCTCGGGCACGAAGTAATACTTGGCCCGCTCCGGGGCGCGGAAGAGGTACAGGGCCTCCTGAAGAATAAGCTCGATGACCTCTTTGCGGGTCAGGTAATGCTTGATGGTCATAAGCGGCTCGCCCGCCTCCACGAACTGCCCCTCGTGCCGCGAATGAATCACCTCCACCTCGCCCTTTTCCGGAGCCATGATGGGCTTGCGGTTTTTCTCGCGGGTCAGGTGGGCCAGCAGCGTGCCGGGCTTCTCCTTGTAGTCGCCGCCCGGTCCGCGAACCGTGTCGCCCTGTTTCAGCCCGGCGAACTCGACCACGCCGGTATGGGGGGCGCGGACCACGATCTCGCGGTAGGGGGACGCCTTCACCTTATCAAGCAACTCTTTGATATTCAGCACTATTTATCCTCTTATTCAGGTATTGCCGCAGCGTGTTTTAAACAAGAACGAACGCCGCGCCTCGGCTCAAGAGTCAGCGATAGTATAGGTTGCGGCCTCCCATGGTCAAGAGGGATTGGTGGAGGTTCTTCCTGACCTCCCGGCGATCCCAGATGCCATGGATGTGGCCCCGCTGCAGTGCGTGGTAGGCGCGATGATAGTCCGGCGGCACGGGCATGCCCGTGGTCTCGGCGATGACCCCCGGCCCGGCAAAGCCGATATTGGAGGATTGGACCGCGAACTGGTAGGGGGAGCAGCCCAGGAACGAGGCCACCGGCCCGGCATAGGAATTGGTGTCGTAGAGCACGAGATAGAGTCCGCCGTTGTCGATGTAGCGGCGCACGGCGATGGTGCAGCGCGGCATCTGGATGACGCCGTTGACGCCCTCCTGGATGCGGATGCCCGCCGTGCCGTGGACGTAGGCGATGAACGGCTGCCGCTTGCGACCCGCCCGCTCGGCCGCCCGGATGAACTTCTCGCCCTCGGCCGCGCCCACGGAACCGCCCCGGAAGGGGGCGCAGAACACGGCCACGGTGGCGGTCACGTCCTCGATGGTGGTCTCGAAGGTGATGCAGGCGGACTTCAGCCCGGTCTTCTCCTTGGCCTTGTCCAGCTTGAGATCGAACTTTTCATAGCCCAGCGGGTTGATGGATTCGAGCTGCTGGTTGAATTCCTTGGACATCTTGTAGTCGAAGACGTTTTCCAGGTACCAGCGGTACTCCATGGGGAAATGGTGGCCGCAGGAGGGACAGACGCCCGCAAAATCGCCGAACAGGTCCGGCACCCACAGATCCGGGCAATGGTGCGTCCGCACGTTGGGGCAGGAAATGGTCCGGTCCTCCTGGCTGCGCGGGCTGATCCACGCCCACTCGGAACCGACGAGGCATGCCCCGTCCTCCGGGCAGGACAGCCGGGTCAGCCGGTCCTTGACCGCCTCCCCAGCCCTGGCCCGCTCCACCGAGTTGCCCGGCATGATCCGGTCCACCCCCTTCTTGAGCGGCATGAGCAGCTTGTGGCGCACCAGATGGGCCTCGGCCCCCAGTTCCTCGAACATGGCGTCCAGCCGCTTCTTCTGCCGCCCGAGCAGGTCGTAGCGCACAAAGGAATGGGTGGCCCAGACCGACCCCTTGACCGCGGCCACGGCCCGGCTGAAGATGCCGGTCCCGTCCTTACGGGCGTGGCGGCTCATGGCCCGGTACTTGCGCTGACGGGTGTCCACCAGACGGCCAAGCCCGCTACGGGACAGGGTCCAGCGCATGAAGATGGACTCGGCGTCGTCGGACTTGCTGGCGCGCACCAGCATGGCCCGGTAGAGCTTCATGGGCTTGACCTCGCTGACCGTCTCGTTGGTGGTCTGGACCAGTTCCCGGCGAAGCTCCCGGAAAAAGTCGTAGTGATGGGGCCGCGCGCCCAGCGGCGGTTCCTGCAGCACCCGGTCCACATACCCGTTTTGCAGGTTGTCATCGGCCGTGATGCACAACTGGCGGGCGCATTTCTCGACCAGACTGGGCGCGGCCCGCACGCCGGGCGTAAGCCCGCCCTCGATGGCGGCCGCGCCCTCGGGGGAAATGACGGAATAGTAGCCGTGGGAGAGCATGATGCGCCGGTCGGCCAGCCCAACGGCCTCGGCCCCGCCGGAACCGCCCTCGGAAAAAACCGCGATGACCGGCACGCGAAGCCCGGCCATTTCATAGAGATTACGGGCGATCTGCTGGGCCGCGCCGGGCCAGTCCTCCAGCGGATACGCGCCGGGCGTGAACACGAAGGTATGCACCGGGATGTTCTCGGTCTCGGCCACCTTCATGTAGTGCAGGGCCTTGGCGTTGCCCCACGGCTTGACCGAACCGCCGTTGCGGAACGCCTCGCCGTGCCCCTTTTCCTGGCCGATGACCATGACCATCTGATCGATGACCTTCTCGCCCACCCGGCGGGAAAACACCGCCCGGGCGATGAGCATGCTGGGGTCGATGTTGTATTCGCCCCGGCCGCCGATCTCGGTGTAGTTGTCGTAGACGTTTTCCAGGATGTCCTTGAGGCAGATGCGCTGCGGATGGCGGACGATCCGCACCTTGTCCATGGGGGTCAAGGTGGTGTCGAGCTTGCGCTCGGAAAAGTCGAACAGATCCTCCAGCCGGGCCAGTTCCTCGCCGGTGGCCCCGCCCGGCCGCGAGCCGTGCCGGTCCTGCAACTCGCCGAACTTGGCGGAAAGCAGCCGTATGGAATCGCTCTCGCGACCCGCGAAGATGTCGGAAATATACGTCAATCGGTCCTTGAGGGCCTGGATTCTCTTTTCAGCATCCATCTCAGAACTCCAGAAGCCTGCCGGTCTTGTCCTTCAGGAACCCGACGTTGGTGTGAAAGGCCCCGGACGTCCCGGCCACATCCCCCTCCAGGACCAATTCGCCGAGGAACTGAAGCCCCCGCTCCTTGGCCTGGGCCAGATCAGCGCCCCAGACGATGGCCAGGGCCAGATTGGGGTCGTATTCCATGGGAATTTCGTAGGGGACGTCCGTGGGCACCTGCGTGTACACGTCGAGCCAGTCGTGCTCCCGCCAGCCGAAACGGGTGATGGTCCCGGCGCACGGGGTAAACCGATTGTCCGTGTTCTCGGCCACCAGCCGGTATTCGATGCCCACGCCGTCAAAAGCGATGTCGGGCTGGCCGTAGTCCAGGCTACCGCCCAGGGCCAGCCTAATCTGCTCGGCGAGGATGTCCACCGGGCCGCCGTTCACGCGCGAAATGACGGCGGACACGCCGTTCTCCACCTGGATGCGGGTGTTGACCTCCATGAGAAACGGCTCGCCGCGCGGGGTGATGATCCACTCCCAGGTGCCCACGTTGTCGTAGCGGGTCTCTTGGGCCATGGCCAGGGAATGGCGGGTGATCTCGTCCAGCACGCGGGCGGCGTCGAAGGTGTACGGCACCACGCCGGGAGCGAAGCCGGGGGCCACCTCGATGCGTTTCTGCTTGCCCGTGGACTGCACCGAGCAGTTGCGGGTGCCGAAATGAACGTGCTTCTTGCCGCCCCGCTCGCCCACCACCTGGACCTCCAGGTGGTTGAAGTCGAAAATCCGCTGCTCGATGAGCACGCCCTCGTCGCCGAAATTCCGCTTGGCGTAGTTGCGGATGCGGCGGAACACGGAGCGGAACGCCTCGAACCCGCCGACCTCCTCGATGCCCATGCCCCCGCCGCCGGCCGACGCCTTGACCATGATGACGCCGTCGGAGATCCCCTGCGTGGCCTGGAACTCGAACAGGGAGGCCGCGATCTCGTCCGCCTCCATCTCGCTGTACACGGGCCGGTCCGACCCGGGGACCGTGGGCACGCCCAGGCTGCGGGCGATGCGTTTGGTGTTGATCTTGTCGCCCAGGTCGCGGATGACCCACCAGGACGGCCCGATGAATTCCAGGGGCCGGTCGCGGCGCACCACCCGCCGGGCGAACCGGAAGTCCTCGGCGAAGAAGCCGTATCCGGGATGCACGGCCGTGGCCCGGCTGGCGTCGGCCACGGAAAAAAGCTCGTTGGCGTCGAGGTAGGAGGTGATGGTATAGACGGCTTGATCCCCGCCCAACTCGCGCGCCAGGCGGACATGCCCGGAATGGAGGTCCTCGCGGGTGGTCACGCAGACGAAATCCAGGCCCAGCCGCCGACAGGCGTGCATGACCCGCATGGCGATCTCGCCGCGATTGGCTATGAGGACCTTATGCCGGCCGAGATTTGCCGAATCCACGGTCAGCCCTGCTCGCGTTTCTTCTTGCGGAGCGCGATGAGCCGCTTCTGGACTTCCAGAACCAGCTTGTCGAGCTTGATCTGCCGCTGCCGGTCGAGATCGACGAAATTCATGCCGATGATGCCGTTGTCCAGCACGCGCATGACCACGGCATCCGCCCCGCCAAGAAACAGCTTGTCCTTGATCAAAAGGTCCACCTCAAGGGACTGGTTCTCCTTAAACCCCTTGCCGGGGTCCAGGACCGCGAAGCCGGTCGCGCTGAGGTCCATGACGTCCATGGTCCTCCCCAGAGCCGGGAACCGGACCGCCAGGCCGGGAACCCTTGTCCGAAAAGCTTTTCTGAGCTGTCCATTTTCTTCCGGAATGCTGATGTCGAAATCCATTGCTCCCCCAAAATCTCTCATATATCCGCCGGGGTTTCCTAATCGCCGGAAACCCGTTTCTCCAACACGAATTCAACCCGCCGGTTCTTGGCCCGGTACTCGTCCGACGTGTTCGGATACAGCGGGTTGAGGTAGGCGAGCCCGGTGGCGGTCAGCCGCGTGGATTCCAGGCCCATCTTGAGCAGTTCCCTGAGCACGTTGACCGCGCGCAGGGCCGAAATTTCCCAATTGTCCTTGAAGCGCGATCCCGCGCGGGGCCGGACATTGTCCGTATAACCGATGATCTTGATGTTCTGGTCCTTGTGCCGGATGAAAAAATCCTTGAGCGTGGCCACCACGGCCGCGCCCCGGGCCGTGAGCTGAATCTGCCCGGAGTCGAACATGACGTCGCCGGGCACGCGGATGGTGATGATCCCGTCCTCGAAGTTGGCGCTGACCACGCCCTCCACACCCTTCTTGGTCTGCAGGGTCTTGACCTCGGCATAGACCTTGCGCTGGGACTCGATGATCTGCCGCCGCATCAACGCCTGGTCGATGAGCACCCCGGCCTCTTCCTGGGTGATCCGGGAGGTGGATATCTTATCCATCTTGCCCTGGAGCGCCTGGGTCACCGAGGAAAAGGTCTCGGAAAACTTCTCCGTGTCCAGGGTGGACATGGAGTAGAGCAGCACAAAGAAAACCAGCAGAAGCAGGGAGAGATCGGCAAAGGTGGTCAACCACTCCTGGCCGCCCTCCTCCTCTTCCTGGAGATCGCGCAGAAGGTCGTCATCCGTGTTCATCGCTGTCTCTCACGCTCGGCTGGTGCCAGGAAGGACGAAAGCTTCTCGTACACCAGCCTCGGGTTGTTGTTTTCAAGAATGGACTTGGCCCCCTCGAAAATGACTTCCAGATGCAATTGTTCCTGGAGCGTGCGCGCCTTGAGCTTGGCCGCCATGGGGATGAAGAACAGGGTGGACATGGCCGACCCGTAGAAGGTGGTCAGCAGGGCCACGGCCATGGCCGGGCCGATCTTCTTGGGATCGTTGAGCTGGGTCAGCATCTGGACCAGGCCGATAAGCGTGCCCATCATCCCGAAGGCCGGGGCCAGCGCGGCCAGCCGCTTGAACACGTCCTGCCCCACCTGGTGGCGGCGGCGCATGGAATTGATCTCGATGGAAAGCGTGGAGCGGATTAGGTCCGGGTCGGCGTTGTCCGCGATGAGCTGGCAGGATTTCTTGAGAACCATGTTCTCGGTCTGGACGTTTTCCAGGGCGAGAAGCCCCTCGCGGCGGCTGATCTCCGCCACCTTGACCATGATGTTGACCACATCGCGGACTCTGCTCTTCCGCTGGACGAACATCTTGAACGCGGCCTTGAAGGCTTGTATAACCTCTTCAAAGGGAAAGGCCACCATGATGGAGGCCAGGGTGCCGCCGACAACGATCATCATGCCCGGAATATTGATGAATATATCAACGGCCCCACCGAGGATGATGGCACCGATGATGAGCGAAAATCCAACGGCAAGACCAAGTAGCGTCACGATATCCATAAAACGAGCCTGTCCTTCGAAAGCCTGTGCGTTCCGTTGTTAAAGGCTCCCGCCCCCATACCTAAAACCACCTCGACCATAGGAGCCCACATGGAATACCGGAGAAAGATACAACAGTCTGCCGCATATATACAGGAAAAGCTAGGCAAAATTCAAGACGGTAGTATCGGGATGGTCACGGGCACCGGCCTCGGCGGACTGACCCAAGCCGTGGAAAACCCGGTCACCGTCCCCTACGGGGACATCGACCGCTTTCCGGTGTCCACGGTGAAAAGCCACACCGGGCGGCTCGTGTCCGGGACCATCGGCGCGGTCCCGGTCCTGGCCTTCGAGGGCCGCTTCCACCTGTACGAGGGCTTCACCCCGCAGGAGGCGACCCACAACATCCGCGTGCTGGGCGAACTGGGCGTCAGGACGCTCATCCTGACCAATGCGGCGGGCGCGCTCAACCCCTCCTTCGAGACCGGGTCGCCCATGGTCATCGAGGACCACATCAACCTGACGGGCGCGACACCGCTTTGCGGTCCCAACGTCGAAGCCTGGGGCGACCGTTTCCCGGACATGCGCGCCGTGTACGATCCGGGACTCAGGCGGCTCGCCGCGGACACGGCCCTGGCGCTCGGCATCCGGCTGGAACGCGGCGTGTTCATGCAGGTCACGGGGCCGAACATGGAGACCCCGGCCGAAACCCGCATGTACCGTCGGCTGGGGGCGGACGCCATCGGCATGTCCACCTGCATGGAGGCCATTGCGGCCCACCACATGGGAATCCGCGTCCTCGGACTCACCTGCCTGACGAACAAGAACCTGCCGGACTGCATGGAATCCGCCTCCCTGGACGAGGTCATCCGCCAGGCCAACAAGTCCTCGGCCGCCATGACGCGGCTGATAACGGCCATGCTAAAGGAAATCCGGCCGACGGCCGATGATACCCATGAACCGGCCTGACTCGCGGCCGGTCGCGCAGTGTGAACAAAAACCGGGAAGAGTGCGTATGCACAAGGCAGCATTGACCATTTTAGCGGCAACCGCCCTGTTTTTCGTATCGGGATGCGGCAACCGAATCTGGAAAGACTCCCAACGGGTGAGCGCGGACACCTACGACTACATGTTCGGCGACGCCCCCACCGCCGTGCCCTACCACGCCGTGGCGGCCCCCCCCTTGATCGAGATCAATCACCGGGCCGCCGACGTCCTGAGCGACAACGTGAAGGGCAAAGAGTTGTCCGACTACTCCGCAGTCTACGTCACTCCCTTTGCCAACCAGGTCGATCCCGGCGACAAATCGGTGTTCGGCCGGGTGGTTTCCGACCAGGTGGCCGACCGGCTTGTCCAGAAGGACCTGTGCGTCACCGAAGGCGAACCCGCCGGCATCGACCGCCTCTATGTCGGCGGCGCCTCCACCGACGACTACCGGGGCCTTACAAGCAAGGATGAAGACGACCTGAAGCCGAGAACGGCCCGGCTGACCGGCACCTACGTCATCGGCAACGACTTCGTCTACCTGTCGGCCAGGATCACCCGCCTGGTGGACCACACCGTGGTCTCGGCCCACAACTGGACCATTCCGGTCAGCGGCAACGTGCGCGCCATGCTCCCCCGACTGAAGAACCCGGCCGAGGGCACGACCCCGACCGTACTGACCCAATTCGAATAGCCCAAAAAAGGGTTCATCCGGCTAAAGCGTACTTTGCTTCGTGAATCCCCATGATCCTGAGCTT
>JACCQI010000073.1 GCA_015709315.1 Desulfovibrionaceae bacterium | reverse complement strand
CAGGCTCCACCTTAATTCTGCCGCCAAACTGTCCGAACAACCGGAACCACCTCTGTCGGAGCGGTCGTTTTCACTCAGAGGGCGGTCAGGGACATGCTCAAGGCACGGCAGGGGAAATGACGGGCCCGGTTTGTTCGCGTGTGGTTTTTACTCCATCCAATTGGGGTTTTCCCTCAGGAAATCCCTGCCGATCAGGCCAACGCATTTGTAATTCGGGCTAAACTTCGCGTACTGGGACCAGAAGCGTTTCTGGTTCTCCCGGTCCTCTTCCGTTTCCGTCCAGGTCCCCTGGAGGCGGGCGTACATTTCCTCGGTCACCGCGTGGATTTCGTCTGCCGAATTGGTGTGGATTTCGATGTCCAGGGGGTCGAGATGGCGGGGCAGCAGCATGTCCCATGCGCCGGATCGGATGAGTTCCGACAACTTCAGGTAGCGCCGCTCTTTTCGGTGCCAGAATTTCTTGGGGATGAGGATGGAGCCCGGCTTCAGTATGGGGGCGTTGGAGACAGGCAGGAAATTGACGTACAGGACCGGCCGTCTGAAGCAGCAGGACGCAATGGCGTCGAGTCCTGTGGCGCAGCTCAGGAAGAACGCGCACTGGGCGGACAGATAGACGTCGAGCAGTTCGGAGCGCTTGCCGGACCGGCTGTAGTCAATGATGCCGGGGTGAACGGTGTTAAGCTCAGTGCCCACCACGCTGCCCATGCGGACGACCTTCCAGTTGTCCGCCAGGAATTCCATGGCCGGGATGTAGGTGTTGATGTCGTCGTTGCGGTAGCTGTCGTTGTCCGTGGGCTCCTTGATGTGCGCCAGATAGGAGATGTCGCGCGACAGGACCGGGACGAACGGGGCGTCCGGGTCGATGCCGAGTTCGCGGCACTGGCGTTTGGCTTCGGTGGTCTCCGCTTCGCTGAAGGAGAGGTGCCTGGGCGTCCGGGGCACCCATTGTTCCCAGTCCTGGCCGAGATAGCGTTCGATCTCCATGGAGGAGACGCCGAGCCCGCCCAGCTTGTGGCAGACGTCGAACAGCGGGAGGAAGGCGTTGCGGATGGGCAGGATGCGTTTCTGCATGTCGAGCAGCACCGTGTTGCACGGCCTGTCGCGGTGGATGAAGACCCTGAACTCGCGCGGCAGAAGGCCCAGGTCGAGCTGGCAGCAGAGTTCCTCCTGGTTGCCCGCCATCTGGCCGATGCGGTTGACGCGAAGGGCGTATATTTTGAACGGCACCGGTGAGATCTTGTTGAACAGGGCGATGAGCAGGGCGACAGGCAGCAGGAATGGCCAGTACAGAAGGCGGTAGGGCTTGAGATTGATTCGTGTAGGTGTTGTGGACATGTCGTGCGTTTGCGGGTTGTGAGTGGGTCGATCAGGCACGGCGGTGCGCAGCCTGCCTAGTCCTATCCGGGTTGGGCCGTTCTGACAATGGTCAACTGTTCCAGCCTGTGAGTCCCAGAGAGCGGACCGACCGGGTACTCTTGGCATCGTCTTTCACCAATCGGGGGTTGAAAGCCGAGTAGTCGCCCACGGCGTAATACCACCAGTACCAGAAACGCCCTTCCTGGTGAAATCCGTCGAGGTGGAGGTCGTATTTGGTGTAGGCATCGCCCGAGACCTCGTCCCCAAGGGCTCCTTTCATGATGTCGGGGGAATAGTTCTTGTACATCGCCACCATTTTATCCGGGGTGGGGACAATGTGCCGCTTGAACGGATCGTTCAGCATCCAGGCCGTGCGGCCGTAGGCGCGGTACATGGACATGGCCAGTCCGATCTCGTGGACGTGCCGGGGTTGCTTGAACCCGACGGGGAAGACGGCGACGTAGCCGGACGGGGGTGCGTCCGTCTTCTCGAATTCCTGGGTGAGCACGTCGCGGTAGATGAGTTCGGCTGCCTTGTGGCTCATGCCTTGGTGCTGCAGGACGAGCAGGGCGACGAGCACGAAGGCCACACCACTGGAGACGGCCCTGGCGCTGAATTTCTGCAGGGCGAGGTCCACGGCCATGGCCGCGCCCAGGGCGAACGGGATGCAGGTCAGGTAGGTGTGCCGGGCCGTGTAGCTGCCGAAGGCGAAAAACCGCATGGGTTTTCCCACGGCCCAGTACGCCACGCCGGAGAAGAATCCCAGGATCAGCAGGCAGAGGACCCGTCGGATGAAGGTTTCCCTGCGTTGCGGGTCGGAAATCCGTGTGGCCGTGAAAAACGCCCCCGCGCCGATGACGCAGGCCATGATTCCGTAATTGAGGAAGGACCGCAGGCGGTCGAAGTTGAAGTTGTTGTCGGTGCCACTCGACCGGATGTCCCCGTAAAGGTACACGACCGTGAACCAGGCGAGCATCACGGCGCCGAAGGCCATGATTGAAAGGATCTTGCGGCGGGCGTTCGGCCTATTGACGGTGAGGACGAAATCGCAGCAGGCGAATCCGACTACCAGAGCGAACAGGGAGTGATACGACAGGGAAACGATGAAGAGGCAGGCGGCAAGGATGCGCCGTTTCTTCTGCCATTGGTTGACGGAAGCCAGGAAGATCCAAAGAAGTACGATGTAGCTGAGCACTGCCCCGGAAACGAGCGTGTGCCAGACCGGAAAGGCGAGGACAAGCCATGCGCCGACTATTGCCGGGGCGTAATCGAACCGGAAGGTGTTGCGCAGCAGGACGAAGGATTCCCTTCCGATGCCGAGCACGGAGGCCACGGCAAGCAGACTGGTGATGGTTTTTGTGGGGATGGAGGTGAGCAGGGAAATCTTGCCCGTCCAGATGAGCAGCAGGTATCGCAGATAGTAATGATCCTTGAAACTTTGGAAATAGAATGGGTCCTGCCGCAGATAACCCATCTCCTTGTTCACGAAATCCCAGGTTTCCATCTTTACCAACAGGAGCGGGAACAAGGAGGCCACGGCGATTGCGGCGGTCAGCCAGTAGATGTGTTTTCTTTTCATGTCGGCAGTCGATGGCAAGTCGAGCATTCGGGTTCCTTAACGGGCGGTTGGCCTGTCACAATTCCACGAGGCAGACGATGGACGTGCCCGGCACCGTCTTGGGCAGGATGCGGGATTCCAGGACGAAATAGCGGGAAAGCAGGGCGTGGGCGGCCCGCACCGGGGGGGTGCTCCCGGCGGGCGACTGGATGGCGGTGCTCCGATCCATGCCCAGCAGGCTCAGCGTCCGCGCCGGTGGATAGAGCAGCCGGAAACAGTATTGCAGGTTGAGGATGTTCGCTTTCGGAAAGAGCGCGCGGCATTCGTCGAGAGTGTAACGCCTGAGGCTGCCCACATGCACGTCGTAGTTGGAAAAAATCTCCTGCCTCGCCACCAGCCAGGCGAGGACGTGGCGGACGTTGGGGAAATGCTCGTAGTGGGCCTGCAGGAAGGCAGGGATGTCCTCCACGCAGGGCAGGACGTCGAGAAAGGAGAGCAGCGTCACCCGTTCGCGGAACTCGCGGGGTAGGTCGAAGGACGTCCGGTCGTAGGTCAGGTACGGCTCGCTGCCCGGATAGTAGGGGGCGGGGCGGCCTATCTCCACACCGTGATAGTCGTACCCGGCCTGGCGGAATTTCATGACGTCCATGCCGCGTCCGCAGCCCACGTCCAGACCGATGCCGGAAAAACGGATGGCGTCGAGTTGGTCGAGCAGCACGCGGTTCCGGGACGAGTGCCAGTAGTGGGTCTCGATGCCGTCCGGGTAGGCGTCCTCGTATTGGTTGTCCGTGTAGCGCGTCATGAGCCGTCTCCATGGGGACGTTCGATCCGTTCCCGGTAGAGGAACTTGGAGAAGCAGAAGGTCGCGGGCGTGACGATGCACAGGACCAGGATGGGGGCGAGTCCCTTGTGCACGCCCCAGGATATGACGAGGTTCAACAGGTAGACGGAAACCACTGCGTACACGACGTAGTAGATCACGTTGAAGAGGGATTTGTCGATGTGCAGCCGCCGGTTCTTGAAGACGAAGAGAGGGTAGAGCACGCTGACCGTGAACACGCCGATGACCCAGGCCGTCACGTAGGAGACCGTGGGCGAGAACTTGAGGACCATGATCTCGTAGATGGCCAGGCTGATCACCACGTTCAGGGAGCCGGACGACAGGAAGCGCCATACCTGGCCCATGAGTCCGTCGGAGGTGAAGTGCTCCTTCAGCATTGCGAAAGCTTTGGACATCACTCGCCTTTGTAGATGTTTCGGACGCAGAATTGCGGCGTCTTGTTCTGGCTGAGGAAGATGCGCCCCACGTACTCGCCCGCCAGGCCGAGGACCACGAGTTGCACTCCGGCGAAGAACGAGATCAGGATGACCGTGGTCGCCCATCCCGCGGGCATGTCCGGGTTCAGCAGCTTGCTGAAGAAGATGTAGACGGAGAAGATCAGGGAGAAGAAGGTGACGATGAAGCCGAGAAAGGTGCTGCACCGCAGGGGCAGGAGCGAAAAATTCACGAACATGTTCATGTACAGGCGCAGAAGCTTGCGCAGGGTGTAGCCGGATTCGCCTTCCGTCCGCTTGTCGTGCTTGACCTCCACCACGCCGAACCTGTCGGTCACCCGGAAGATGAGGCCGTCGACGTACGGATAGGGGCCGGTGTACTTGAGGATCTCGTCCACCAGGAAGCGGTTCATGCACTTGAAGCTGGACAGGTAAAGGCCGCGCGGCTTCTTGAGCAGGATGGTGGCCATGAACCCGTTAAGGCGGCTGGCCAGGTTCCTGAACCAACTGTCGTTCTTCACCGGATAGGCCGAATACACGACGTCGTGGTTATGCTCCCTGGCCTCGTCAACCAGCTTGAGCACCTCTTCCGGAGGGTTCTGGAAGTCGTCGTCCATGATCACCACGTAGTCTCCGGTGGAGTGGGTCAGGCCGGCCATGACCGCTCCGTGCTCGCCGTAGTTCTTTGACAGTTCGACGTAAACGACGATATGCGGATATTTCTTCTGCAGGGCGCGGCAGACGGCATCGCTGTCATCCCTGCTGCCGTCGTTGGAAAGGACGATCTCCAAGGGTTGCGGCAGGATGCCCACGAGCCTATTTACCAGTTGCTCAATGGTCTTTTCTGAGTTAAATATCGGAATTACAATGCTTATTTTTGAGTTCTTCCGTGTCAACGGCTTGCTCCTTAATCTTTGAAAAGACTTCTTATTAGATACTTAGGTAAAAGGCAATTTCAATGAGTTTGCTGGAAAAAGTCGCATGGGTGGACCTACCTTCGGTTGCGGACGACCGAGGGGTACTCACGGCCGTCGAGAGCGGTATCGACATCCCCTTCGAGATCAGGCGGGTCTTCTACATGCACCACATCACCAAGGCGCGCGGCGGGCATGCCCACCGCGACACGAGCCAGGTGCTGACCGCTGCGGCGGGCAGCTTTACGCTGGAGCTTTTCGACGGCGAGCAGACGCGGACGTTCGTCATGGACGATCCGACCAGGGGCATCTACATGCCCCCCATGGTCTTCGTCAGCCACTACGATTTTTCCGACGACGCCGTGTGCCTGGTCTTTGCGGACACGCACTACGACATGTCCCGCTCCATCAGGTCGAGGGAAGAATATCTCGACGAGGTGGGCGGATGAGCAAGGCCGATTGCGGTTCCTCCGACATGCCTTTCCTTCGGTCCGAGCTGGCGCTCGAGGGCAGACACACGCTGGATGAGTTCTTCGAGTGGTACCGGGAGCGGCTGGCCTCGGGGACGTTTCAGGTCCGTCGCGTTCCGTTCGCCGAACTGGACAAGTGGGCGTTCAGGGGCGACCCGCTCAGACTTTCGCACGACTCCGGGAAGTTCTTTTCCGTGGAGGGGGTGGAGGTGACCACGAGTTTCGGCGCGGTGCCCCGCTGGGAGCAGCCGATCATCAACCAGCCGGAGATCGGCATACTGGGCATCCTGACCAAGGAGTTCGACGGCGTTTTGCATTTCCTGATGCAGGCCAAGATGGAACCCGGAAACATCAACACCCTGCAGATTTCCCCCACCGTGCAGGCCACCAAGAGCAACTATACCCAGGTGCATAAAGGCAACGTGCCGACATACCTGGAGTATTTCGTTGGCAGCGGGAACACCCGCATCCTCGTAGACCAGTTGCAATCGGAGCAGGGCGCGCGCTTTTTGGCCAAGCGCAACCGGAACATGATCATCGAGACCCGCGAGGACGTGGAGCCGCATCCGGATTTCATCTGGCTCACCCTCGGCCAGATCAAGAAGATTCTCGCCCACGACAACATCATGAACATGGATGCCCGGACCGTTCTCTCCTGCGTGCCGTATTTCACCGACCGGGACATCTATTGCTATGATTCGGTCGAGCGCCACGTTCTGGAGGAGATAAACGGGTATTCCCGGAAATTGATCGAATCCATGAGCCGCCAGCCGGAGCTGACGGATTTCGACCGGATCATCTCGTGGCTGACGACGTTGAAATGCGGCGTGGAGATGTCCGTGCGGCGAAAACCCGTGGATCGTCTGGAGGGGTGGCGGCTGACCGGGGACAGCCTGGCCCACGAGAGCGGGCGTTATTTTTCGGTCATTGGCGTGGAGGTGCGGGCGGGCAACCGCGAGGTGATCAGTTGGTCGCAACCGCTGTTGGAGCACTTCGGCGTGGGGCTGTGCGGCTTCCTGACCCAGATGCAGGACGGCGTCCTGCAATTCCTGGTCAGCGCGCGGGTGGAGCCCGGCAACCGGGACATCGTGGAGTTCGGCCCCACCGTGGCCCGCTCCGGCGTCCCTGATGGGGTGGCCCCGGCGCCGGTCCCCCTGGCCGAATACTTTTCCGCCGGGGAGGACGTGGAAGTCGTGTTCGACGCAGTCCACTCGGAGGAAGGCGGCCGTTTTTATCACTTTCGGAACAGGTACATGGTCGTCGAGGCCAAGCCCGGCGTGGACGTCGACGTGCCGGACGGCTGCATGTGGATGACCCTGGCGCAGATATCCAGGCTGATCAAGTTCAGCCTGTTCAACGTCGAGGCCCGCAACCTGTTCGCCTGTCTGGACCTGAACATGAGGACATAGAGCATGAAACTGCTGGTGCTCGGTTTTTCCAATATTTTTCAACGGCGGGTACTTCCCGTGCTCGGCGAGTGCGGCGTGGAGCGCGTGGACATCGCTTCGGAGAGCGGCAGGCCGGTGCCCGACAACCACCCGCTGGTCGGCGGGGTGTTCGGCGAGTATCGGCAGGCCATCCGGTCGTCCGGCACCGACGCGGTCTACATATCCACGACCAACGAGCGGCACGCCCCGCTGGCCCGCGAGGCGTTGTCTGCCGGGCTGCACGTCATTGTGGACAAGCCCGCGGCCATGTCCCTCGGGGACGCCGTGGAGCTGGCGGGCCTGGCGGTCCGGAACAACCGCTGTCTGGCGGAGGCCACGGTGTTCGGCGCGCATCCGCAGATCAGGCGGGCGCGGGAGATATTCCGGGAGAACGGGGTCCGGCCCACGCGGATTTCCTCCACCTTCTCCATCCCGCCGCTCGGCGACGACAACTTCCGGTACAGGAAGGCCCTCGGCGGCGGGGCGATCGCGGACACCGGCGTCTACGCGGTGGTCCCGGGCAGGCTGTTTTTCGAGACCGCTCCGACGGCGGTCCATGCCCGCATCACTTCCAGAGGAGCCGAGGTGGAGACCGGGTACAGCCTGCTTATGGATTTCGGCAAGGGCAGGGCGTTGGTCGGCCATTTCGGTTTCGACACCGAGTACCGGAACTGGATCGAGATTCTCGGGCCGGGGCTGTGCGTGCGTTTCGATCGCGCCTTTACCACGACGCCGGAGCTTGAAAACGTCCTGACCGTCATTCGCGCCAACGCGGTTTCCACCGAGACGGCGCAGGCAGGCGACAGCTTCGCGATCTTTTTCGGCGGTGTTATCAGGGACATCGGGGCCGGGGATTTCCGGCAGTATGCGCAGGCCATGCTGGAGGACGCACAGTCCGTGGACATGCTCCGGCGGGCCGCGCGGCAATAAAGCGAGGATTCAATGGCCATATACGTCTGGGGTTATCTCAAGGAGTACGCGGAGGAGCGCCGGGAGGTCCTGGAAGCCGTGGAGGGCGTGCTCGAATCGGGCAAGCTGATCCTGGGACCCAACGTCGAGGCTTTCGAGGCCGAGTTCGCCGCCTACTGCGGCGCCCGGCACGGGATCGGCGTGGACAACGGCACCAACGCTATTTTTCTGGCCCTGAAGGCCGTAGGCGTCGAGCCGGGAGACGAGGTGATCACCGTGACCAACACGGCCGTGCCCACCGTGTCGGCGATCGTTTCCGCCGGGGCGGTTCCCCGGTTCGTGGACATCGATCCGGCCACCTACCTGATGGATACCCGGCGGCTGGAGGACGCGGTCACGCCCAAGACCCGATGCATCGTGCCCGTTCATCTCTACGGCCAGTGCGTGGACATGGACGCGGTGCGCGCCGTGGCCGCGCGGCACGACCTCAAGGTGGTGGAGGATTGCGCCCAGGCCCACGGCGCTCGGTTCAAGGGAAACGTGGCGGGTTCCATGTCCGACGCCTCGGCCTTTTCCTTCTATCCGACCAAAATCCTCGGCACATACGGCGACGGCGGCATGGTCCTGACGTCCGACGACGAGGTCCGGGGTCGGATGCGGCGACTGCGCTTCTACGGCATGGAATCGACCTATTACGCCAACGAGCACGGGTACAACTCCCGGCTCGACGAACTGCACGCGGCCATTCTGCGCAACAAGCTCAAACGTTTGGACGGCTACATTGCCCGTCGCCGGGAGTTGGCGGAACGGTATGACGGAATGCTCGCGGGCACGGGCTTGGTCCTGCCCGCCTGCGGGGCGGGGAATTTCCACGCCTACTATCTGTACGTGGTCAGGCATCCGGCGCGTGACGAGATCATCGCCAAGCTCAAGGAGAACGACATCCACGTCAACATCAGCTACCCGTGGCCCATCCACACCATGGACGGCTACGCCCGGTTCGGCGGCCGGGAGGGCGACCTGCCGCATGCGGAAGCGGCCGCCCGCGAGATATTCTCGCTGCCCATGTTTCCGTCTTTGGACAACGACGACCAGGATGAGGTCTGCCGCGTCCTCGGGGGCATCCTCGAATCCCTCTAGCTGTGGAGTGTCATGAGGTTGTTCACTCCTACCCCGGATCTGCTCATGG
>JACCQI010000072.1 GCA_015709315.1 Desulfovibrionaceae bacterium | reverse complement strand
CTTTTTCTCTCGCCCTGCCGTTGCCAAATGGATTTGGAAGCCCGAAGCCTCGTCGCCTTCACGGCATAGATGCCCTTCCAGTATTTCACTTTCACGTTGATACGCCAATTCATGGAACACTTCGCCCAAAAACATGCGCAACTTTCCAAACAGCACCTTGCGACGATACTTGGGAATCCAAACCACAGGATACTTGCAGTCCCATCTTGTGTGACATAGGCTTGATTTACACTTCACTTAAGCCTTTCCTGTGCTCGCACTTTGATCAGCTCACCAGGAGAGGCTTTAATTTACTCCCGTAAGAATCAAACGTTGGCGACCCTCCGGCAGAGCCGGAGGGTTCTCATTGGCCTAAGTATTTTTGATCGGCGAGAAAACACAACACCACCTGTGCCCCCTCATTGGGCGTCAACTCCGAAGTATCAATCCGCAACTCAGGATTCTCCGGCGCAATATACGGGTCGTCCACGCCGGTCAGGCCCTTGATGATGCCCGCCCGGGCCTTGGCATAGATGCCCTTGCGGTCGCGTTGCTCGCACACCTCGATAGGCGTGCTGACGTGGATTTCCACAAACCCGCCGTACTCCTCTATCATGCGGCGGACCTCCCGGCGCGCCTCGGCGTACGGGGCGATGGGCGCGCACACGGCCACGCCGCCGTTCTTGACGATCTCGCTGGCCACGAAACCGATGCGGGTGACGTTCAGGTCTCGATGCTCCTTGCTGAAGGAAAGCTCGCTGGACAGGTTTTTCCGCACCACGTCGCCATCGAGCAGGGTCACGGGCCTGCCGCTCATTTCGAGCATCTTCACATACAACACCTTGGCCAGGGTCGACTTGCCCGCGCCCGACAACCCGGTGAAAAAGAGACAAAAGCCCTGCTTTGAGCGGGGCTTGTATTTCATACGCAAGGCATCCAGCACGCCGGGGAATGACATCCGCTCCGGGACTTCCTCGCCCCGCTTCAGGAAGGAGATCACGGCGTTGTGGTCATTGACGCACAAGCTGCCGCAATCCGAGGAAACGTATTTCCCGGACGCCTCGTCCAGCACCATGCACCGCTCCCTGATGG
Organism: Desulfovibrionaceae bacterium; assembly: GCA_015709315.1. Classification (GTDB taxonomy): domain Bacteria; phylum Desulfobacterota; class Desulfovibrionia; order Desulfovibrionales; family Desulfovibrionaceae; genus Pseudodesulfovibrio. The sequence continues at coordinate 8,535 of JACCQI010000072.1, read as the reverse complement.
GCACGATGCCTGTGGCGTCCCGCTGTTCCGCCAGCCAGTCGACGTGCTTTTGGAACTCGTCCGTATCCACATTCAGCCTCGGCTCCGCCTTGCCCGAATCCCACACCAGCATGTGGGTGCAGCCGTAGTTCTTGTTGACGATGGCCCGAAGCAGCGCGCCCTTGGGGCCCATCTTGCGCTCGAACCAGGGCATCAGGTTCAGCATGGCCATGTTCTTGGGAAAAGTGGCCACGAATTCCTGCAGGCAGCGCACCAGGGTGAAGTGATCGACGCTGGAATACATGGACGGGAACATCAGGGGGGACAGGACCAGGCTGGCGTTCTCCTCGAGTGCTATTTCCTCCAGCATGGCGCGGTCCGCCTTGTGCAAGGCCCGCCCGGCCTGGACGCCGATGACCTTGCGCCATCCCTTTTCGGAAAAATACCGATGCAATTCCGCAGGCGTCAGCCGCAACTCATTGAAATCATAGTGCTGCGGAAAGGCCAAGCCCTCGACGCGGCCGCCGATGTACCAGGGATTCGCCGCGCTGCACTGGGCGGCGTTGACGCCGTCCGCCGGGACGTCGTCGCCCCAGATGACCCGCGCCTCCCGTTCCAGGTCGGGCTGCCATACGTCCCCAATGGTCAGCACGGCCAGCATAAAACCCTCGGCGTCCCGGATGGCGATGCTCTCCCCCGCCTCGACGCCTGCGGCGAACGCTTCGTCCACCCCAAGACAGATGGGCAGGGGCCAGACCGTGCCGTCGGCAAGTTGCATGCCATCCAGCACGCTTTCATAATCTTCCCGGCACATATATCCGTCGAGCGGATAATATGCCCGGTTCACAAGCATCTCCAGGTCGCAAAGCTGGTGGGGGTTCAAAAAGACGGACTTGAAATCCGTGGCCTGAGACTTGAGAAGCTCCACCCGCCGGAAATGGACCAACAAGCTCTCCGCATTATGCGCGGGCAATGAATCGGAATACTGCATTTGTTTGATATATTTATTTTTATTTGTGATTACAATATTGAGTTACGCCAACCGGATACACTCCGCCTATTTTGATCGAATCGACCATATCCCAATAACTCTTTTATGTTAATGGAAGAATCATGCCGAAAAATGTCCAAATTATATCCCGCTGATTTAAATGAGTTTTTTCAAGCAGCATGTTTTTTACCGCCAGGGCCACAAAAACCCATTTTTCCCAGAATACTACATCTGCATTCCTTTCCCAGGCATTACCTATCGCCGAACGTTTACGCCATGCTGCCGGAGGGCTCTCTTTCCAGTCATCTCAAGCAGGGCTATAACGATTCGATAGGGCGTTTTCATCTCTCAGTTTTTGAGGTATCTGGATTTGGGTTGGCATACGTCAAACACCACATGTAACACCTATTGCTTCGGCAAAGACAAAAACCAGTCATGGCAAACAAAGCACTCATCACCGGCATTACCGGACAGGATGGAGCCTACCTCGCGGAACTGCTCCTCGAAAAAGGCTACGAAGTCCACGGCATCAAACGCCGCTCGTCCTCCTTCAACACGGCCAGGGTCGACCACCTCTACAAGGACCCGCATGAAACCGACGTCAAATTCTTCATGCACTACGGCGACATGGCGGACTCCACCAACCTGATTCGGCTGATCCAGAAAATTCAGCCGGACGAAATCTACAACCTTGCGGCCCAGAGCCATGTCCAGGTCTCCTTCGAATCGCCCGAATACACGGCCAACTGCGACGCCATGGGGCCATTGCGGATTCTCGAGGCCATCCGCATACTCGGCCTGACCAAGGAAACCCGGTTTTACCAGGCATCCACCAGCGAAATGTTCGGCAAGGTAACGGAAAGCCCCCAGAACGAAAGAACGCCATTCTACCCGAGAAGCCCCTATGGAGCGGCCAAGGTCTACGGCTACTGGATTACGGTGAACTATCGGGAAGCATACGACATGTATGCCTGCAACGGCATCCTGTTTAACCATGAATCCCCCATCCGCGGCGAAACCTTCGTCACCCGCAAAATCACAAGAGCTGTAGCCCGCATCAAGCTCGGCTTTCAGGAGGACCTCTATCTGGGCAACCTTGACGCCAAGCGCGACTGGGGGCACGCCCGCGACTATGTGAAGGCCATGTGGCTCATGCTCCAACAAGACGAACCGGAAGACTACGTCATCGCCACCGGCCAAAACCATTCGGTCCGCCAATTCACCGAAAAGGCGTTCAAGCACATCGGCGTGGACATCACCTGGGAAGGCTCCGGGAAACAGGAAGTCGGCAAGGACATGGCCACCGGCAGAACGCTGGTCCGCATCGATGAGCGCTACTTCCAGCCCACGGAGGTCGATTACCTGCTCGGCGATCCGGCCAAGGCCAGGGACCAACTGGGATGGGAAACCCAAATCAGCTTCGATGAATTGATCGAGACCATGGTCAAGGCCGACATCGAAGAGGCGGAACGGGATGCGCTGTGCCGAACCAGCGGATTCAAGACGCTGAACCACTACGAATAGGAATACATCGTGAGCACGAACCCCAAAATATACGTTGCCGGGCACAGGGGACTGGTCGGTTCGGCCATCGTCCGCATGCTGGAAAGACGCGGATTCAACAACATCGTGACACGCCCCCACAAGGAACTCGACCTCATTGATCAAAGGGCGGTTGCGGGTTTTTTCGCCGACGAAAAGCCCGAGTACGTTTTTCTGGCCGCAGCCAAAGTGGGCGGAATCCTGGCCAACTCCACTCGCGGAGCGGAGTTCATATACGAAAATCTGATGATCCAGACCAATATACTGCACCAAAGCATGGTTCATCCTGTGAAGCGGCTGGTATTTCTCGGCAGTTCCTGCATTTACCCCAAAATGGCCGCCCAACCCATCAAGGAGGAGGCCCTTCTGACGGGAGCGCTGGAACCGACCAACTCGCCCTATGCGGTAGCCAAGATAGCCGGGATTGAAATGTGCCGGGCATACAACGAGCAATACGGCACGTCCTTTGTCCCGGTCATGCCGACCAATCTTTACGGTCCGGATGACAACTTCGACCTGCAAACATCGCATGTACTCCCGGCCATGATCCGCAAATTTCACTTGGGGAAACTAGCCATGGCCGGTGACTGGGAGGGTATCGAAACCGACGAAAAGCGCATGGGAACCATCCCGTCCTCCATCAAGGACGACATCGGCTACACCCACCGCGATTCCTCTTCCTGCCAAATAACTTTGTGGGGGACCGGCTCGCCCCGCCGCGAATTCCTCCATGTGGACGACATGGCCGAAGCAACCGGCTTCGCCATGTTCGACACCGACGCCACGGACCTGTTGAATATCGGTACCGGGATAGACATGACCATCCGCGAAACGGCCGCTCTGGTGGCGGATACCGTGGGGTACGCGGGTGACATCGCCTGGGACCACGCCCTGCCTGACGGAACTCCCCGCAAGGTACTGGACGTCAACAGGATCACCGGCTTGGGGTGGAGCCACAAGATCGACCTGAAACAAGGCCTGAAACAGACGTATCGCTCTTATCTCCACGCATTCAGCGGATGATTGCCCTTTGCCCGCCCGCCAGTTAGCTACGTCTGGCTAAAAAAACGTTACTGTCTGCGGCAAGGACCTCGGCCATGAGCGGCAAGCGGAGCTCCTGACTTCCGCCATCACGCTATTACAGCGTTCAAGCCTTCCGCCACCGTCTGTTGGCCCAAAACTCCAATCATCCGGCCTAAAGGAACAGCCGCATCGGCCGCGAATATAAAAACGCCGCCCCGGCTTGCCGGGGCGGCGTGTACAGATTGTCTGCGACAAACGATTACGGCGTCAGGTTGAGAGCCTTCCGCTTGGTCTTGATGCGTTCATCGACAAGTTCGGCGGCCTTGATGGGATCGGCCTCCACGGCGAAGGTGGCTCCGACCACATCCTCCAGGCCATTGAGGGCCAGACCCGTGACGAGCTTGCTGCCCAGGATCGGCGGCGCCAATCCCAGCACGGTATAGATGCCGTTGGCCACGGCGTACATGCCGATGGAAACGGCCTTCTCGGAATACCACTCCGGCGCGGCAGCGGCCACGGGCAGGTCGCTGATGTCCACCCCCAGGGCCTTGGCCAGCAGGCCGCACAGATGGATGATGCGCGCATTGTCCACACAACTGCCGACGTGCAGCACGGGCGGGATGCCCAAGGCATTGCACACTTCCTTCAAGCCGGATCCCGCCTCTTCGGCGGCCGCGGGCATGAGCAGCCCCTGCTTGCCCGTGGAGATGGCGGCACAGCCCGTGACCAGCACCAATATGTCGCGTTTGATGCATTCCTTGGCCATGTTGTAGGTCACGTAGTCATGCTTGAGCTTGGGGTTGTTGCAGCCCACGATGCCCACGACGCCGCGGACCTTGCCCGCCACGATGGCGTCGATGAGCGGCTGGGCGGTGCCGCCCAAGGCGGCCAGCACGGCCTCGTTGGAGAAACCGGACATCAATTCCACCGGCTCCACCGGAATGTCCACGCGGGCCGGGTTGCGGTTCTTGTAGGCTTCGATGGCCATTTCCACCACCTCGCGGGCCTTGGCACGGGCATTGTCCACGCTGAACTCCACGTGCGTGGCGCCGGTGAACTTGGCCTTGTCCGAAGTGGTGACGATCTTGGAGTGGTAACAGGCGGCCACGGCCACCAGACTGGGCATGATGCACTGGTAGTCCACAATAATCACTTCCACAGCGCCGGTGATCAGGGCCAGCTCCGTCATCAGGTGGTTGCCCGCCATGGGGATGCCCTTGCGCATGAGCAGTTCGCTGCCCGTGCAACACAGCCCGGCAAGGTTGATGCCCGCCGCGCCCGCGTCCTTGGCCTTTTGCAACAGATCCGGGTCCTGCACCGCGGCGCACACCATCTCGGAAACGATGGGGCTGTGGCCATGGACCAGGATATTCACATAATCCTCCTTGAGCACGCCCAGATTCACCTTGGATACCCTGGGCGTGGGCGTGCCGAACACGATGTCCGAGACCTCGGTGGCGATCATGGAACCGCCCCACCCGTCGCCCAGGCTGACCCGAGCCGAATGCAGGCACAAATTGACGGCGTCGTTGTCCACGCCCATGTGCGTGCGGTGCATCATCTCCACCACTTCGCGGTCGATGCCGCGCGGGGTGATGCCGAACTTGGCCCACACCTCGCGCCGCTTCTCGGGCACGCGGTCGATGAACGACAGGGTGCCGTTCATGCAGCCGAAATCCGCAAAGAATCTTTCGGCCAGTGCCTTGGCTATGGCCGCGTCATCCTTGCCCCCAATGTTCACGCCCACCTCTTCGGCAACGCGCTTGAGCTTTTCCGGGTCGGTGATGACATAGTCATCGGTTTTGCCCTCGCCGATGGCATGCAGGGTTTCCACCAGATCGCGGCCGTGGTCCGAATGGGCCGCCGCGCCCGAAGCCACCATGCGGCCCAGGTTGCGGGCCACGATGACGTCGGCGTCGGCTCCGCACACGCCGCGCTGCGGGCCGCTGCCGAACGGGTCGATGCGGCACGGACCCATGATGCAGTTGCGGCAGGAAAGGCCCAGTTCACAGAAGCCGCAGTGAGGCTGCTGCTCCAACAGTCGGTCCCACACGGTTTCAATGCCTTCGACCCGGGCCTTCTTGAGCATGGCCTGGGCGTCCGTACAGATGCTATACTCTTTGAAATCCTTATTCATTGTTTCCTCCATGCTGAAGTCATGACTGCATTGACCAGGCGGCGTTGGCCAGCCTGCCGGCACCCTTCTTGATGTGCTCGTTCACATAACCGAATTCGAGCGCGCCGGTCTTGCACGCTTCTACGCAAGCCGGAATCTGGCCCTTTTTTTGACGGTCATGGCAGTTGTCGCACTTGATGGCGGTGATGGTCCGCTCCGGTGCGTGCAGATCGTGGTGGTAGCGGATCGCGTAGTACGGGCACGCCATGGCGCACATGCCGCAGCCGATGCACAGCGCGGGGTCCACCACCTTCGATCCTTCGGCGATATCCGAGCGGATGGCGCCCGGCATGCACGCCTCCTGGCATGGCGCGGGATCGCAGTGGCGGCATTTATTGGGAAACGGTTTCAGTACGCCCTGCGGATTCACTCCCACGCCTATGTGAATGCGGGGTTTTGCCAATACGGGTTCAAACACGGCCGTGGCCAGTTCCTTGGTGGCCGAATGGGCCTGGGCGCACCGGATAGCGCACTGCATGCACCCCACGCACAGTTCGGGCCGGACGATGACTGTTTTATGTTGCATATACTCTCCTTTGCCGCCCATGCGGGAGCGGTCAAACCTGTGTCAGGCTCCCACCCGGGAGCCTTTATACCATGGAGTATTCCCTGCCAGCGGCGCGGCATTCCGGGGATTTTTCAGCCACCTTGCCGGGATGCGCGAAACCTTCATGCGGGTACGCACCGCATGGGCCAGCTCACCCAGGCGCGGGACTGCCGAAAGACCCACCGCTCCCACGATTACCCCGTCCCTGATCACGATATTCAGATACGAGCCGCGATGACAGGTGGTGGTGATGAATTCGCAGCCCTCGGTGTATCTGGGGTTGACCATGCCCACGGAAACCATGTGCGTGCCGAAAATCGGAATGGCGTTCATGGCTATGCTCCCGGCATACGCCGGGCCTTGGGCCGGTCCCTTGGCCGCCATGTTCAGGGCGGCCACCCTGCCCTGCTCCACGGCATTGGGCCAGATGGCGTTGAGCAGGGGCCGTTCATGGACGATGTCCGACGCCTGCACGGCGTCACCTGCGGCATAGACGTCCTCCACGGAGGTCATCAGCCGGTTGTCCACCAGCAACCCCTGATCGGTTTCGGGTCCTGCTTCGGCCAGCCAGGCAAACCTCGGCACAACGCCCTTGCCCGCCACCACCAGATCGACATCTTCGGTGGAACCATCGTCCAGGGTCAGCCGCAGACCTTGGCCATGCACATCCGCCCTCACCACCGAGGTGCTGGTCATCAGATGCACGCCATCCATCTCCTTGAACCGGGCCCCGGCCCACGATCCCACATATTCGTCCACATTCAGGGCCAGCGGCCGAGGCGAGGTGACCATCAGCTTCACCTTCATCCCCCGGGCCACAAGCCCGTGCGTGAGCTTGAAGCCCACCAGGCCGCCGCCCAGCACGGCGGCGACGCCGCCGGATTTCACGTGGGCCAGTATGCGGGCCAGATCGGCCTGGCCCCGGAAGTAGCACACATGGTCGGCCCCGTCGCCTTCAAGCCGCACGCGCCGGGGGGCCGACCCCGTGGCCGCCAGCAACTTGTCATAGGCCAACTCCTCGCCGCTATCGAGAATCAGCCGTTTACGGTTCGCATCAAGGCCGACCGCCGCCGCACGCTTCAGTTGCACGCCAAGGTTCTCGAAAAATGGCGCACTGTCTTTAACAAGCGCATGCTCGGGCAGTTCCCCGTCCAGCACGTAGCTGATCAGGGGCCGCGCATAAAGCGAACCGGCCGAGGGATCCACGCCCACGATTTCACAGGCGGGATCGGCTCGCCGCAGCCACTGGCAGGCACTGCGGCCGGCTGCATGCAGCCCCACGACAACGTAACGCATATAACCTCCTTCAATGACTGAGTGTGTCATCCGAACCAAAGCCGACGGCCAGAGCCGCAAGCACCTGGTCCAGACGAAGGTCAATATCCTCGCGCTCCTCCAAACCGAGTACCGAACCATCCGTCAGTTGACGCGAAACAAGGGAAGGCAGAACAGGAATGGTTGCTGCCAGAGGAGGCAGGCCGTCCATGGCGGGAAGCCGGACATCGTCGGGAGTCCGATTCAATACCAACACATGGTTGGTCAGGCCCAGATCGCGGGCCATGCGGCTGATGGACGCGCCGGTCTCCAGGCTGCGCCGACTGGGCTCGCCGACGATCACAAGGCCGTCCACCGCAGAGACGGTGCCCCGGCCCAGGTGTTCCACGCCCGCCTCGAGATCCACGAGCACCCACTGCTTGCCCCGGTCCAGGACCAAGTGGGCGAGCAAGGACTTGAGCAGGCTGTTCGGCCCGCAGGCGCAGCCCCCGCCCGCACCGGCCACGGAACCCATGACCAGCAGGTTGGCTCCGGCAACGGAAGTCACCAGCCGTTGCGGCAAATCATCTACATTGGGATTCAGGCGAAGCATGCCGCCCGCGCCGACGCGCTCGCGGATCAGCTTTTCATCGGCAATCAAAGGGGTGGGGATTTCTTCGGAAGCAAGCCCCATGGCCACGCCCAAAGAAAGCGCCGTGTCCGCATCCACGAGCCACACTTCATGGCCGCTGCGCACCAGATAGTCCGCAAGCCATGCAGTAAACGAGGTCTTTCCCACGCCGCCTTTTCCAGCCACCGCCAGCTTCATCGACAGACCGCCTCATCAGTATATATTTTACAATACTTATATTTCTACATTCAAAATATACCTCCCTGCCTACACCGGGTCAAATGGTTTTCAAAAAATATTGGAGTGATGCATGAATTTCTCGGACGGCGAGCCTGGGAAAGCATCGATATGGGCCAATCAGCCGAAACAGGCCCCGCATCAGAGGCTCTTTT
>JACCQI010000071.1 GCA_015709315.1 Desulfovibrionaceae bacterium | reverse complement strand
CCTCTCCCCTTCCCCCGGACCCCCATCCCCTCTCCTTTCCTAAACTTTTTGTCGCCCTCTTCGCGGGAGGTCGTCGGGAATGGATGGGCGTACCATTTTGCGCTACGCCCAGGGGAATGGTTGTGGTTGATATTTTTCAGGCGGAACAAACCCGAATGGTGAGTCCCGCCCCTGCGCCGCCATATCTCTTTACCGTTCCCTTCCGAATCGCCTGACGGCGTGGCGACAAAAAGTTTCGGAAGGGAGAACGCGGGAGGGAAACTCTTCTCAAAAGGTTTCCCTCCCGCATCTTCTAACCAATGGGATAATCCAGCGCCTCGGGGATCATCACGCCCGCCAGCGCGTTGCCCGCGCGGTCCTTGGCCAGGCGGGACCCGGACAGGCACATGTCGATGGTCGCCTTGAGCCTGCGGAATTCGGCGAGGTCCTCGCGGGCGCACTTGGACTGGTCGCCCAAAGTGCCGTCCTGGGCGCACTCGTTGTTGGACATGGCCTCGGGATCGCACTTCTCGGCAATGCCCCCGTCCGGCGTCGGGCAGGTACACAGGTTGAAGCCGTAGACCAGCTCCGAGCAGATGCGGGCCACTTCGCCGGCGGCGCGGGCGGCCTGCATGTGGGTCAGGTCCTTGTAAAAGGCGACCAGGTCTTCCAGGCCGTCGGCCAAGGTCGGGGACATGGGGCCCTTTTCCATCAGCTCCATGACGTCCGTGGCCAGGAAATAGGGTCCGAGCAGCCAGCCGAGGGCGTCGGCCATGGGGAAGGTCACGCCCTGGCGCTTGTTGTGGTAGAGCTTGCGGCCCTCGTCGTCCTTGGCGGTCTGCAAATGATTGAACGTCCACTGCCACAGGTCCATGGCCGCGGCCAGGACATAGCCGCCCAGGCCGGGGACTTCCTTGCCCGCGCAACGCATCTGTTTGATCCAGGCGGACAGGATGTGCTGGAAGACTTCGCTCGGCATGGTCATGGTCAGGTGGCGGCGCTGCACGGCCTCGGGGCCTTCGTAGGTGGCCTCCAACTGGCAGTCCGACCACTTCTGCATAAGGAAGCCGGGGCAGTCCTCGGTGATGCCGTAGCCGCCGACCAGGGACACGGCCTCGCGCATCTTGTTGGCGCCCTCGCCCGTGTTCCACAGCTTGACGCCGGGGTTGAGCACGCCCGCCAGGGCCTCCATGTAGGCGTAGGACACCAGGGTGTCGCCGCCCAGCTCGTCATACCGGGCCTGGTCGCGCTCGGCGGCCGGGGCGTATTCGAGATCGATCAGCTCGAACACCTGGTCCTTGATCTTCCTGAGGGCGGCCATCTGCTTGCGAACGGAGGTCACGCCCTGGGCCTCGAAATGGGCCTCCTTGGCCTTTTCGACGGGGTCGAACCGATCGGCCAGCCGGGCGGCGGCAAGGGCCAGGGAAACGCCCGCCTCGCCCGAGGCCCAGACGTCCGCCAGACGCTGGAGCGCGTCCTCGTTGGCCTGGATGCCCTTGTCGAAGCGCGGGGAGCCCTCGGTGCAGGAATCGCCGCCCCGGAAGCGGTTGCGGTGATAGCGGATGACCGGCTCCACGGCGGACAGCAGCTTGGCCGAGGTCATCAGCCCCACCGGGATGCGGGTGCGGTGGAAGACCGACCCGATGATTTCGGAATGGTTGTACTTGGGCACGATCACGCCATCGACCACGTCGTAGCCGCCGATGATGCGGGAGGCGGGGACCGTGAGGTTCAGGACGGGGTCGCGGGTGGAGGAAAGCTGGTGGACCATCTTGAGCGTGGGAGCGCCCCTGTCGAAGATGCCCTCGTCGGTGTCTTCGAGGATGACCATGAAGGACCCCTTGATACGGTCGTCGGCGGACTCCACGGCGGCGGTCACGAAATTAGCGAAGTCCATGCCGGTGATGAAGCGGCCGCGCTTGTCGATCCGGAGCATGGGCTCCTGGCCGTCGTCCCACTCGGCCACGGAGGCCTTGCCGCAAAGCACGCCGGTATCCACGCCCACGTAGGGCAGCGGCTCGGTCAGGGCGAACGCGCCGCGCCAGACCTGCCGGTCCTCTCCCGGCTGGGGCGGCACGCAGCGGGACATGTAGTAATCGCGCTGCTCGGTGGTGCCCTTCTCGTGGATGGGAGCGAGCGCCAGGCAGGACGCCAGGGCCGAAGTGGCCGCGCCCGCATCGACCCAGGCCAGCTCGAAGGCGACCAGGGCGAGGGCCAGGTTCTTGGGACCTTCGATGAAGCCGCCCTGATGGGGGTCCATGAAAAGCGAAGTCAGGCCGGACTGGTCGAAGGCGGCCAGAAGCTCGTCCTTGAGCGGAGTCCATTCGTGGGTGTTGCGCGCGCCTTCGGCCACCAGCCTGGCGACTGTGGAACGGGCAATGGAACGGGCGGACTGCACGGACATCTGGAGGTCGAAACGCTCGGCGAAACGCCACATGATCTGGCGGACGTCGTCTCCGGGGAGAGTTCGCAATGTATACATGTTCTTCATTCCTGAGGTGTTGTTTTTGAGCTTGATTTCCTATTGATTAATAATAGGTGGCGACGATAGGCCATTGTCCAAAACGAGTCAAAGTCTTTTTGGGATTGAAACGAGTGTTTCAGCGGGTTCCCGGGCATTCCCGGCCGTTTTCATACCAATCGGACCCGATATTCTCACCCTATCCCCGGCCGGTCGCGAATGGATGAGAGAAAAAGATTTTTGACTTCCGCCACAAAGGCCCGTAATACCGCTAAATCAGCAATAGGCAGCATGATTGATGAGCGACACGTCCATGAACATACGAACCCTGGCCACGCGCATGCGCGACGTGGCCTCGGGGCCGAGCCTGGCAGACGGTCCGGGCGTGGGCGGCGTGACCGTGGAGTTCATGGACTGGTGCGACGCCAATCCCCGGCCCGTGCGGCAGGAAGCCGCACCCCTGTCCGACGCGGCGCTCTCCCTGTACGCCATGGCCGACGGGACCAAGGACGTGCAGTCCGTGCAGAACTGCCTTCAGGCCCTGGTACGTTCCGGCCGGTTCGGACGCATCCTGGCCGCCCGGTTCGTCAACGGCAAGTCCGTCGGCCTGCACAACCTGTCGCCCAAGATCGGCCAGTGGCCCGCCTTTGACCGGCTGGCCCTGGTCCACGAGATGCTGTCCGACTACCCCGGAGACAACGACCGCGAAACCCTGGCTTGGCTGGAGAGCCTGCTCAAGCCGCTCATGGCGGCGGACCCTATGGAACTGACCCCCTTTGTGGAGCGGCTCGGCGACATGGGCGAAACCCTGGCCTTCCCGGCCCGGCAGGCCATCCTCGGCGGGCTGTTCGGCCGCTGGCTGACCAACCGCATCTCCAACGACCTCGAAGGGGACGACCTGCGCCTGGTCTCCAAGGTCATCCGGGGACTGGGGGACGCCCGGTACGCCGAAGTCCTGGCCAAGGGCATGGAGCGGGGCCGCGTCACCCCGGACGCGTTCTCCCTGCAAACCATCGCGGCCGTGGCCGAGGCGGGCAGCAAGACCATCATGGGCGTGCTGGTCAAGACCTTGTCCAACGCCGCCAACGGGCTGGCCGGGCCGTGCCTTGACGCCATCATCGCCCAGAACCACCCGGCCGCGGGCCGGATTCTGGCCTCGGTCCACACCCGGATGCCGGGGCTGAAGCAGGCCGCCCTGTCCCGCGCGCCCCTGCTCGGCGACGCCGGCTACGTCCAGTACATCAAGGCCCTGCCCGAGGACCGGCAACTCTCGGCCCACCTGGAGATGCTCGGCGTGCTGGAGGCCGTGGCCCCGGACTTCGTCCGCAACATCACCCGCAAGGGACTGGGCAAGGAGACATCCATCCAATCACTGGCCCGCGACCCGGACGCGCCCAAGCCGCCGAAGCGGCCGGATCCGCCCGAACCGCCCAAAACCGGCTTCCTCTCCCGATTTTTCAAGACCCGGCCCAAGACCCTGGAGGAGTTGCTCCCCAAGTTCCGCAACGTGCGCGACGAGGAACTGCCTTACTCGCTGGTGGAAAAGGAAAATCTGGACGGCCGCGAGCTGACCGGGCTGGTCCTGTCCTCCTCCGCCTTCTCGGACACCTCGATGCTCAGGACCCGGATCGCCTCCACAACCCTGGACGGGGCGAGCTTCTCCAACTGCACGGCTGCGGGCGCAACCTTTTCGGGCGTGGACTTCACCAAGGCGGCCTTCCACGGCACGACCTTCACCAAGTGCGCGTTCAACGACTGCGTCCTGACCGGCGTGACCTTCACCGACTGCGAATTCGACGAATGCCGGTTCCGGGGCTGCTCCATGGGCGAGGCCACCGTCCAGCAGTCGAACCTGCGCTTCTGCGGGATCACGGCCACCTCCCTGGCGGGCAGCTCTTTCTACAACTGCTCGATCCTGACCACCCGCTTCGAGGCTGCGGACCTGACCTTTGCCGAGCTGTTGGGCTGCACCTTCCGGGGCGTGGAATTCCTCTCCTCGGTGCTGCACGCCGTGTATGTCCGGGACTGCGAGCTGACCTCGGTGGAGATGCCGCGCTCCACGGTCACCCGGTCGGTCATCAAGAACACGGACGCGGCCCACCCGCTTTTCCTGGCCAACCGCGTGCGGCAGATGACCGTGTTCGCCCGCGAGGTCGAGAAGTCCGGCGCGCCCAGGACAAAGGAAACCGACCCCTTCCTGGCCCAGAAGGTCCTGACCGCCTGGTCCCGCGAGCTGACCTTCATGCGCCGGGAGCGGCACATGCTCGAAAACAACCGCGCCAGGCTGGACCGGGCGCGAACCACCATGGGCCGCAACCAACAGAATTTCCTCCGCCTCCTGCCGCTGCTGCTGGACACCTGCGCCTTCGAGCGCAAGTACGACTTCGGCCCGACCCCGCCCTGCCGCGTCTGGGGCTACTACCCCTGCCAGACCACCCTTGAGCTGGCCAAGCACTACTTCGGCGACTACCCGGAACGGGACGGCAACCCGGACGTCCGCATCCTGGCCGTCTACGCCATGGGCAGCATCGGCACCGTGGCCCAGTCGTCCGCCTCGGACCTCGACTGCTGGGTCTGCTACGACGGGGACCTGACCTTTGCCATGGAAAACGGGCTCAAGCGCAAGCTCGAAGCCCTGGGGCTGTGGGCGGAGAGCGAATTCGGCCTGGAAGCACACTTCTACCCCATGCGCATGGACGACGTCCGCGACAACCGGTTCCTGTCCGGGGACGAGGAAAGCTCGGGCACGGCCCAGGCCCTGCTGCTCAAGGAGGAGTTCTACCGCACGGCGCTCCGGCTGGCGGGCAAGAACATCGCCTGGTGGGTCACGCCCGCCGGGGCGAGTCCCAAGGCGTACGCGGCCTGCATGCGGGCGGCCCGCCGCTATCCCCTGGCCGGGAAGCCCCGGCTGGAAGACTTCGGCTACCTGGCCCCGGTGCCGCCGGACGAATACTTCGGCGGCGCCCTGTGGCAGATCGTCAAGGCCGTGCGCGCGCCGTTCAAGTCCGTGCTCAAGCTCGGCCTGCTCGAAACCTATGCCGCGCCCGGCATGAACAACCTGCCCCTGTGCGACCGCATCAAGCACAACCTGACCCGCAACCGCAAGGGCAAGCTGGACACCGACCCCTACACGGCCCTGTTCTCCACCCTGTACGCCTACTACCAGGGCAGGAAGCAGGCCGACGCCGCCGCTCTGCTCAAGGAGTCCTTCCGGTTCAAGGCCAACCTGGCGGACATCCCGTTCTTCATGAACCTGCCCACGCGGCCCGAGGACGTAAGCGTGATCTCGGTGCTCTTCGGCTCGGGCTACGTGGAGCCGGACCGCATCGCCGGGGTCAACCGGACATGGCCCTTCGACAAGTCGCTCAAGATGGGAGCCAGCGTCCGGCAGTACATGGTGGACACCTACAAGCGCATCCAGTCGGGCATGGCGGGCAAGACCAAGGCGTTCATCAACCCCGAGGACCTGACCCGCCTGGGCCGCCGCATCGCGGCCAACTTCTCGCGCAAACAGCACAAGATCATGCGCGTGCCCCTGATGGACACCCGCGGGGACGGCTTCCCCCTGCTCCATTTTTCGGCCGAAAAGACGCCGGGCAAGCGGACCGTCTGGACCGTGCGCGGCGGAGCCGTGGACGAGGCCAAACAGACCGCCGAGTCCATCCAGTTCCTGCACCGCTGCTACGATCCCGTCCACCTGCTGGCCTGGCTGCTCGCCAACCGGCTCTACAGCCCCCGCGGACTCATCCAGGCGGATCGGTCCATCGCCCCCATCGCGGTGCATGACCTGCAAAAGGTCATGTCCGCCCTGCACGAATTCTTCCCCTTTGACGAGACCTTCGAGCGGGACATCAACGAGGGGCTGCAGCCGGAGCGGATCACCCGCGTCTTCTTCCTCCTCAACCTGATCGCCCCGCCCGAAACCAGGAAGGTGGAGATGGCCACCGTCATCTACGCCACCAACTGGGGAGAGATGTTCTGCCGCTCCTTTGCCCGGCCGGGCCAGATGTTCGAAGAGCACCCATCCCGATTCCTGTCCCAGAAACTGGACCAGCCCATGGACGGCACGGCCGAGATGGCCCTGTTCACCCCCAAGGGGTCGCAATGCAAGCGGATCAACCTGGTGTAGACATGCCGAAAAAACCGACGCCTCCCTACTTCGCAGTGATCTTCACCTCGGTCCGCACGGACGGCGACCACGGCTACGCCGAAACGGCCGAACGCATGCTCGACCTGGCCCGGACCATGCCCGGCTTCCTCGGCGCGGACTCGGCGCGCGAGGAGGTGGGCGTCACCGTATCCTACTGGGAAAGCGTGGAGGCCATCCGCGCCTGGCGCGACCTCCCCGAGCACGCCGCCGCCCGGCGGATGGGCCGGGAAAAATGGTACGCGTCCTTCACCTCCCGCATCTGCCGGGTGGAGCGGGAAGCCCGGTTCCCGCAAGAATCCTGACCCTGCCCCGCAACAGGGCGATTTTCTTTCCCATATTTGGGTCGACATTCCTTAATTATTAGTCTATGCCCTTTGGGCTGTTTGCACGCGCAAAATTCGCAAACGCGCATAAAAATCTTTCATTTCTTCTGCTTTCAGGACTCTCATCCAAAGGATTGCCCATGAAAAACCTCATTTTCGCCACTTTTGCCTTCATCGCGGCCCCGGCCTTGATGACCGCCTCCGCCCTGGCCGGCGACGCGTCGCAGGGGGCGGCCAACGCCCAGGCCTTCGGCATGCTCACGCTCATTCCGCCGCTCATCGCGATCCTGCTGGCCTTCATCAGCAAGAACGTGATCCTCTCCCTGTTCCTGGGCGTGTTCTCCGGCTGCTTCATGCTCGACCTCAAGGGCTGGGACATCTATAATGCCGTGATCGGCGGTTTTCTGCGGCTGTCCGCCGAGATCCTGAGTTCCCTAGCGGACAGCTGGAACGCGGGCATCGTGCTCCAGTGCCTGGCCATCGGCGGCCTCATCGCCCTGGTGTCCAAGATGGGCGGGGCCAAGGCCATCGCCGACGCCCTGTCCAAATGGGCCAGGTCGCCCCGGTCCTCCCAGTTCGCCACATGGCTCATGGGCCTGTTCATCTTTTTCGACGACTACGCCAACTCCCTGACCGTCGGGCCGATCATGCGCCCGGTCACCGACAGGATGCGCATCTCCCGCGAGAAGCTCGCCTTCATCATCGACGCCACGGCCGCGCCCATCGCGGGCATCGCGCTCATCTCCACCTGGGTGGCCTACGAGGTCGGCCTGATCCGCGACGGCTACCAGGCCATCGGCGTCCACACCAACGCCTACGGCATCTTCGTGGAGACCATCCCGTACCGCTTCTACAACATCTTCATCCTGGCGTTCATCATCTTCACCATCTGGTTCATGCGCGAGTTCGGCCCCATGCTCAAGGCCGAGACCCGCGCCCGGGTGGAGGGCAAGGTGCTGGGCGACGACGCCACGCCCATGGCCGCCGAGGAATCCACCAGCCTGGAACCCGCGCCCCATGTGGTGCCTTCGGTCTGGTCGGCCATCCTGCCCATCGGCACCCTGATCGTCACCGCCTTCCTCGGCTTCTACTTCAACGGCTACCACGCCATCGACGACGAGGCCCTGCTGGCGACCGTCAACGCCTCGCCGCTGAGCTTCACGGCCATGCGCGAATGCTTCGGCGCGTCCGACGCCTCGGTGGTCCTGTTCCAGGCCGCCCTGGTGGCCAGCCTGGTGGCCATCGGCATGTGCATCCTCAAGCGGGTCATGTCCATCAAGGAGGCCATCGAAACCTTCGTCACCGGCGTGAAATCCATGAACATCACCGCGGTCATCCTGCTGCTGGCCTGGTCCCTGTCCGGCATCATGAAGGAACTCGGCACGGCCACCTACCTGGTGTCCATCCTGTCCGAAACCCTGCCGCCGTACATCCTGCCGACCATCATCTTCATCCTCGGCTCCATCATCAGCTTCGCCACCGGCACCTCCTACGGCA
The DNA here is from genome assembly GCA_015709315.1 of Desulfovibrionaceae bacterium. GTDB lineage: Bacteria > Desulfobacterota > Desulfovibrionia > Desulfovibrionales > Desulfovibrionaceae > Pseudodesulfovibrio. Next base: position 1,838 of record JACCQI010000071.1, on the reverse strand, counting down.
CCATGGGCATCCTCATGCCCCTGGCCATCCCGCTGGCGGCCGCCCTGAACCCGGACCCGAACTTCATCATCCTGAGCGTCGGCTCGGTCCTGACCGGGGCCATCTTCGGCGACCACTGCTCGCCCATCTCGGACACGACCATCCTGTCCTCCATGGGCGCGGGCTGCGACCACATAGACCATGTCCGCACCCAGCTGTTCTACGCCACCCCGGTGGCCGCCGTGGCCATCTTGGCGGGGTATCTGCCCGCCGGTCTCGGCATGCCCGTCTACCTGACCCTGCCCCTGGGGCTGGTTGTCGTCGGCCTGATCGTCCGCTTCGTCGGCCGCAAGGTCGCCACCGCCTAGCACGGGCCGGACCCACAAAAAACAACCGCCCGGACCAGTTCGACTGGTCCGGGCGGCTTGCTTTCCAGCCCTTGAACCGCTCAGAAACGGTAGCGGTAGTATTTCACATCCACGTCCATGAGCGGCACGGAATCCGGCACCTCGCGCCGTTCGACCTCCGTGAACCCGTTCTTCTCGTAGAACCGATGGGCCGCGTGGTAGACGTCCACGGTGCCGAGGTAGACCTCCCGCACCCCGCGCTCGCGCGCCCGGTCGAGGAGCGTGTGCATGAGCGCCGCGCCGATGCCCCGCTCCCGGCCGCGGTACGCCTTCTTGACGAACATCTTCCGCAGGGCGCACACCCCGTTGCCCACGTCGAGCAGGGCTATGGTGCCGACCAGCTCATCGTTCTCCAGGGCGAGCCAGAAATCGCCCGCCCCCTGCTGATAGCAGCCGGGGATGTCGCGCAGGTCGGGCTGTTTTTCGGCGGACGTGGCCACGCCGAATTCCCTGATCTGAATAGTGGTGATGAGGTCGATTATCCGGTCGGGGTCCTGGCCGGAATAGGAAACGATGCGCATGCTACGCCATCCGCGTGGCCACCCAGTCGAGCACCATGGCCGGGTTGACCGGCACCTGGGTGTTGAGCGCGTCCTGGGCCTGGTCCAGAATCAGCCCGATGCGCCGCAGGCCGCGGGCGTCGTAGGTCCGCGCCAGCTCGGCGGACAACGGGGTCGCGTTCGAGCCGCTCATAGCCTCGCGCAGCTCGCGCTGCATGCCGAGCACCACCTGCATGGCCAGGTTCTTGTCCACCGCGCCCTTGGCCGAGGTGCGCTGGAACCAGCCGCGCCCGGTGCGCCAGAAGGCGGCCAGGGCCGTGGTCCATTCCGTGATTTCCGGGGCGTTCTCCCGGGTGTCCGGCCAGGACAAAGTGACCACCCAGGAGCGGGAAACCAGGGTCTCCAGAAGCCGCTCGCGCTGGGGCGCGGCCAGGACAAACACATTGCCGGGCCTCGGCTCCTCCAGGGACTTGAGCAGGGCGTTGGCCGCCTCGGTCATGAACATCTGGGCTTCGGAGAAGATGGTCACCCGGTAGCCGTCGCCATTGGGCGGCTGGCCCCAGGTGGGGCGCATGTCGCGCACCGGCTGCACTTTGATGAGGCCCTCGCGGCCGTCGAAAAAGATCAGATCGTTGAAGGCGAAGTCCGCGATCTGGCGGCACGCCGGGCACTGGCCGCAGGGGCCGTGTCGCTTCACGTGGCCGGAAGCGCAGTTGAGGCGCATGGCCCAATACAGGGACAGGGCGAGGCGGGATTCCGCGTCGCCGCCCTCGACAACGATGGACTGGGGAGGATCGTGGGCAATGGCGTTCAGACGCTTCACCGCATGCTCCTGGCCTGCCAGCCCGGCCAACGGATCACCGTGTCCCGTCATCGCTCACTCCTGTGGATGGTGTTGCCTCCGGCGGCCGGGGGAAGGGGAGGAAAAACCCTTTGAAAAGGGTTGTTTCCT
>JACCQI010000070.1 GCA_015709315.1 Desulfovibrionaceae bacterium | reverse complement strand
GGAGAACCTCTCGTTTTTCAAGAGGAACTGTCAGATCAAATCGAAACTACTTCATATCATAGATAGCCCCGAACTCCAAAAGTTGTTCCGGCGCATCCCCGGCACGACCCGGATTATGGTCAGCAGGTTGGCCGTTGAGGACGCGATTGAGGGCGACCTCGACAGCCGTTTGAGACTTGCGTACGACCTCGCGGTGTAGACTATCTCCGGCCCCCGGGACGTTCCCTGCGTCCGCGGGGGCCACCTTTTTTCTTTTTCTTCTTTTTACTAGTCGATCTCAGCCAACTCCATATCCCTGACAAGCTCCGCCTTTGCGATCAGGGCGGACCTCTTTTTGTCTGGCACGTCCATGGCCGATATCCGTTTGATTGCGGCTTGGTATTCGCGCTCGATCCGCTGTGTGTCGTTTTCCGGCTCCATCGCGTCACGGATCCTTCTAGCGACGACGTTCGCATCCTGGAGTCGCGCCTCGTCGAACAGATGAATGTACCTCATCGTCATTGCAAGCGTCTTGTGGCCGAGGAGTTTCTTGAGACGGTAGATATCGCCCTCTCCGGAGGAAGCGTAGGCGGACGCGAACGAATGCCGGAGGCTGTGGAACACGAAATCTGGCGGAAGCTCCGCCTTTTTTTTGATCTCCTGCCATCTTGCGTCAAGACTGTAGTAGTATGACCGCCCTGCCCGGTTCGTGAAAATCGGTCCCTCGTCTTGTCGGCCGATCAAGTGGAGGAGATTCTGAACGTCGTCCGGCATCGTGAGCAAGATATCGTCACCGGATTTGGTATCTGGAGACTTGTATATCCCGGTTTCCCAGTCGATATTTTCCCACCGCATGTCGCAGATTTCCCCGCGCCGGCGACCTGTAAGGACAGCGATCTTGACGACGGCGGCGGCCTGGGGATGCTCTGCACCGTAGTTCTCGGCGGAGCAAACATCTATGAGGCGGCCGCATTGGACCAGGGTCAGCTTGTCGTCCCGCTCGTTGTCGACCCGAATCAATATATCGTTGGCCGGGTTCGGCCCCATATACAACCCCTGGCGGCGGCCCCAGTTGTAAATACGGGCGATGATCTTGCGGACCTGCTCCCGCGTCGAGTCGGAGAACGTATTCCCAAGGCGGCTCTTTGTCTTCGACATGCGATCGACGATCCGTTTCACGTCGGCCGTCGCGATCTGGTCCATTTTCATGTGGCCGATATACGGCTCGATGTGGGCGTTCCATTTCTGGACGTCCTTCTTCCAGGACTTCTTGTATTCCTTATAGTCTTTGTCTCCAATCCGCTCCGCCAACCTTTCCCATACCTCGGAGAGCCTTGGGACGGATACGATGCCAAGTTTGCCCTGGGCGGCCTTGGCCGAATACCGCTTCTCTTGAACCTCGGCGTGTTTCAGCGTATCGAAAGTCTCAATCGGGAGACGCTTTCCGCCAGAATAGGCAACGAGGCGGAACTTGACCCCCTTCGCTCCTTTCCAGACCGTTCCGCATTTGCGGCATTTTGACGAGCTGCTCTTGTTGTCCGTCCGGCATTCCGGGCACCTAACATAGATGGCCATACCCCCTCCTTCATGGGTGCGACCAGGGTGCGAAATGGGTGCGAAAATGTCAAGCAAGTATGCAAATATTCAGCGGTATACAAGCCATATTTATTCCTGCTAAGTGGCTGATAAAAAAAGGAATATAGCAATTTTAACAAAGCACGGAATATCAGGGCGAGAAACTTAAAATCCCTTGGAGCTTGCTCCGTGCGGGTTCAAATCCCGCCCCGGGTACCATTGGTCGAAAGGCCCCGCGTCTATGACGCAGGGCCTTTTCCCGTTCCCCATGAATCGGTGCCAAACCGTTACCCAGTACAAAGTTGTGTCTTTTGTGCGACATTCAATATAGATATTATATGTTTATTTTATAGATATTGCTAATAAAAGTGCGTAGTCATATTTAAAAATGGAGGAACCATGACGGATTCAGCTCACCGGGAAATGTGGGAAAAACTCGACCTCGACCTGGAGGCGCACAACGCCCTGCTGGAAGTGCTGGGCAAATTCTACGGCGACATCTACATGTCCCAGCAAAACCGCCTTCAAGGCGCGGAGTACCTGGACTTCGTCCTGTCCGAGATACATGGGCTGCGCATCAAGGAGCTGCGGGAGGCCCAGGCCGAGGGACGCAAGGTCGTGGGCACTTTCTGCGTCTTCGTGCCGGAGGAGATAACGCTCGCGGCCGACGCCGTCCACGTGGGCCTGTGCGCCGGTGCCGAGGCCGGGACCGAACTGGCCGAGCAGTTGGTGCCCCGCAACACCTGCGCCCTGATCAAGTCGTTTATCGGCTTCAAGATGGCCAAGCTCTGCCCGTACACGGAATCCTGCGACATGATCGTGGGCGAGACCACCTGCGACGGCAAGAAAAAAGCCTATGAGGCGTTCAACGAGATCGCGCCCACCTACATCATGGAGGTACCGCAGACCAAGACCGGGGCCGCCCGCGCCCTGTGGAAGTCGGAAGTCCTGCGCTACCTGGCGGAAATCGAGAAACTGACCGGCCGGACCATCACCCCGGAGAAACTCAAGCAGGGCATCAGGACGGTCAACGCCAAGCGGCAAGCCCTCCAGCGCCTGACCGCGCTCCGGGCCGCCAACCCCGCGCCCATCTCCGGCCGGGACGCCCTGCTCGTCAACCAGATCAGCTTCTACGACGACCCGGCCCGGTTCACCGCCAAGATCAACGAGTTGTGCGACGAATTGGAAAAACGCATCGAGGCCAAGGACGGCATTGCGCCCGCCAAGACGCCGCGTCTCCTGCTCTCGGGCTGTCCCATGGCCGTTCCCAACTGGAAGCTCCCCTACGTGGTGGAGAGTGCCGGGGCGGTCATCGTGGGCGAGGAGTCCTGCATCGGCACCCGGAACACCCGCGACCTGGTGGATGAGTCCGGCGAGACCATGGACGAGATGATCGACGCCCTCGTGGACCGCTACCTGCGGATCGACTGTGCCTGCTTCACCCCGAACTCGGAACGGCTGGACAACGTGGCCGAACTGGCCAAGGCGACCCATGCCGACGGGGTGATCCATTACAGCCTGCTCTTCTGCCAGCCCTATTCCCACGAGGCACTCAAGGTGGACAAGACCCTGGCGGCCGAGGGCATCCCCATGCTCTCCATCGAGACCGACTACTCCATGGAGGACGTGGAACAGCTCAAGACCCGCGTGGAGGCATTCGTGGAGACCCTTGCATGATCGTCGGACTCGACATCGGCTCGCGCTCCATCGAGCTTGTGGGCATGAAAAACCGGGTGGTGGTGCGCGCCGAGCGCGTGCCCACCACCTTTGACCCGCTCTCCCAGTGCGGGAAGCTCCTGGAAGGGCTGCGCCCCGACATCCTGGTCGGTACAGGGTACGGCCGCAACCTCATCGAACGGCTGGCCCTCAACTGCGAATGCACCGTCATCACCGAGATCAAGGCCCACGCCCTCGGCGCCGGGCACCTCTTCCCGGAAGCGGCCACGGTGTTGGACATCGGCGGCCAGGACACCAAGGCCATCGCCCTGTCGAACGGCAAGGCCGTCAAGTTTGAAATGAACGACCGATGCGCCGCCGGGACCGGCAAATTCCTGGAATACACGGCGGGCGTGTTCCAGATTCCCATCGAGGAATTCGGCCAATACGCCCTGAAAGGGGAAAACCCCCCGGAGATCAGCTCCATCTGCACGGTGTTCGCCGAGACCGAGGCCACATCGCTCATGGCTCGCGGAGAACAACCCGAATCCATTGCCCTTGGCCTGCACAAGGCAATAATAAAAAGAACGGTCAACATGCTGAACCGGGTCGGACTCAGGCTCCCCCTGGTCTTTTCCGGCGGCGTGGCCAACAACCCGTGCGTGCGCAGCCTGCTGGCCTCGGCCATCGACGCGCGGGAAAACGAGGGGTTGCTCATCCCCGATTCCCCCGACATGGTCGGTGCGCTGGGCGCGGCCCTGCACCGCGCAAACAGCTGAACCGGCGCTCCCCGCCAAACCGGCGACCTGTACCCCCGCCCGGCGACGGCCACCCGCTTCCGGGCGGGGGTTCCCCGGTCGCGCTCCAGACCGAAGGAAGCTTTCCCTTTACTAAGCCGCCCCAAGACCTTATTTGAGGGTCTGCATGAACGTTTTTTACGCCCACACTCCAAGGAGCCGGTTTGCCTCGTCCCGCGAAATTACATAAATTCAGCAATCTCCATCTGTTCAAACGAAGCGTCAGCTACTTCGGCGCCTACAAGGGGCGGGTCGTCCTGGCCGTCGTCGCCATGCTGATCTACGCGCCGCTTCCCCCGGCCCTGGCATGGCTGGGCAAGTATTTCACCGACGAGGTCCTGATCGCCAAAGACGTCTTCATGCTCAAGGTATGCATCGCCGCGTTCGTCGGGCTTTACATCCTCAAGTGCATCCTCCTGCTCGGCCAGACGTTCGTCATGAACGCCACCGGCGTGCTCGTACTGCGCGACATCCGAAACGACCTGTACAAGAAGATCATCCGCCTCCCCATGTCCTATTTCGCGGAAAGCGAAATCGGCATGCTCATGAGCCGCATCACCGCCGACGTCATGTCGGTCCGGGTCTGCCTGCCCAGCGCCATCATGTTCATCCGCCAGGTCTTCACCCTCCTGGCCCTGATCGGCACCGCCGTCTACATGGACGCCTACCTGGCCTTCTGGAGCCTGCTGGTCATGCCCGCGGCCATCTACCCGTTCATCTTCTTCGGCCAGAAAATCCGCAAATACGGCCGGAAAATCCAATCCGGCGTGTCCGGCATCAACGTGGTGCTCGAAGAGGGATTCTCCGGCATCAAGGTCATCAAGGCCTTCGCCAACGAACTGAAGGAAGACCTCAGGTTCGAGAAGGAAAACACCAGCTACACGCGCCTCATCATCCGGCAGGTCCTGTACAGCGAGGGATCCTCCCGCATCATGGACTTCATCGGGGCCATTGCGGGCGCGACCATCATGTGGGTCGGCGGCATGCAGGTGGTCAACGGGGAAATGAGCCAGGGCGACCTGGTGGCCTTCTCCCTGTGCGTCATCCAGCTCTACGACCCGATCAAGAAGCTCAACGCCTCCAACCAGCAGATCCAGCAGGGCCTGGCCGGGGCCGAGCGCGTCTTCGACATCCTGGATTCGCCCGAGATCCGCGTGGAGGAACAGGGAACCAGGGTCTTTGACGGCTCCCTCGAAAGCCTCGCCTTCAAGGACGTCGAATTCACCTATCCGTCCACCACCGAGCCCGCCCTGAACGGCGTCAGCCTGGACATCGAGGCCGGGCGGCGCGTGGCCATCGTCGGCCCCAGCGGATCGGGCAAGACCACATTGGTCAACCTGCTGCCGCGCTTCTACGATACGGACAAGGGCTCGATCACGATCAACGGGACCGACATCCGGGACTACACCCTGGACAGCCTGCGGTTCAACCTCGGCCTGGTCTCCCAGGACACCTTCCTGTTCAATACCTCCATCACGGAGAACATCGCCTACGCCCAGAAGGACTATTCCATGGAGGCCGTGGAGCAGGCGGCGCGCGCGGCCTATGCCCACGATTTCATCATGGAGATGCCGGAGGGCTACGACACCTATGTGGGCGAAGGCGGGGTCAAGATTTCCGGCGGCCAGAAGCAGCGGCTGACCATTGCCCGGGCCATCATGAAGGACCCGGCCCTGCTCATCCTGGACGAGGCCACCAGCGCTTTGGACACCGAGTCCGAACGCATCGTGCAGAAGGCCCTGGACAACCTGCTCAAGGACCGCACCTCCATCGTCATCGCCCACCGGCTGTCCACCATCCTGTCCGCCGATCTCATCGTGGTCATGGAAAACGGGCACATCGTCGCCAAGGGACGGCACGCCGACCTGCTGAAATCCTGCCCGCTCTACAAGCGGCTCTACGACATGCAGTTCGAGGATGCCGCCGAAACGGACAACGAGTCCCGAGGCCCGGCATGAAACGGCTGCCCGCCGCGCTCCTGATTCTGCTGCTTCTGGCCTCCCCGGCCGTTGCGGACGTGGTCAGGACGGTGAGCACCGAATACTACGACATTCAGGGCACAACCAAGGCGGCCATCGCGGCGGACCTGATGATCAACGCCCCGTGGAACAAAACCCTGGGCAAGCACACCGCCGTCACCCGCACTGAGATCGACATCCGGTACAAATACGAAAAACGGGGCGAAACCTGCACCATCAAGGACGTCAAAATTTACCTCCATCTCACCTATCTCTATCCCCGGCTGGCCCACAGCGTGGACGGGAACACTCGGAAGTGGTGGGAAAAAATCGTAGCCAACCTGGAGGAACACGAGCTGATCCACGGCCAAATTTCCACGGACGCGACCTACGCGTTGAACGACGAGTTGGAATCCCTGGGCGGCATGACCTGCATCAACATCAAGGCCATCGTGAAGAATCGCTACAACCGCTTCTGGACCAAGCTGAATCAAAAGCAGGCGGCCTACGACAAGCTGACCGAGCACGGCGTCCGCCAGGAGCGGAACCGGGGGCGGTATCCATAACTGCCGCGTCCTCATTGGAGCTCGACATGGACACAAAGGGAAAAACAACCTATTAATTTCACTGGATGAAGAGTGAACACCGTCCATGGCATGGACGACCGATCCGCCTGCTAAACCACAGACCGCTTAAGGAAGCGAAGAGACGCCGTTATGACCTTCGATATGCACTACCAACTCAGGCACGTGACAAAATGGCTGAAACCGCGCTGGGAATTTGTGTCCTATCCCAAATGCGGCCGCACATGGCTCCGCTTTATGATGGGCAACTTGTTCAACGATTTCTTTGAATTAGGGTTGGACAACGACGACATGCTCGAACTCAAGAAAAAAGTCCATTACCGCAACCTGCGCATCCCCTACATCTCCATGCACCACGACGGCTACGTACACAAGCGGCCCGCCTCGGAGACGTGCTTCCACACTCGGCGCTACAAGGGCAAGCGGGTTATCTTTCTCATGCGCGATCCCCGCGATGTGGTCGTATCCTCCTTCCATCAACTCTCCAAACGTGACAAACTGGTGGACGACGATCTGGGCGCCTTCATCCGCGACGACACCACCGGCCTGCCCCGCATCGTGGCCTTCTACAATGTCTGGATGCGAAACATCGACCGTACCCGCCAACACATCATAATCCGCTACGAGGATCTCAAGACCGACACCTTCGGCGAGATCCATCGCCTCCTCTCCGCCTTGGGCATGGAGTACATCCCGGACGAATTCGTGCAAAACGCCATTGATAAAGCCGAGTTCAAGCGCATGCAGCGGATGGAAAAAAAAGGCGAATTCACCCGAGGCCGCATGCAGCCAGGCGACCCGGCCGACGTCCAAACCTTCAAAGTACGTAAGGGCAAGGTGGGCGGCTACAAGGAAGAATGCCCAGCGGAAGACGTCGAGTGGATCAACGACTATCTGCGCAAGGAGCTTGACCCGACCACCGGCTATGTCCGCTAGCTAGCGCCAATCGCCCCCGGTCAATTCCAAAAATCAAAAGGGCGGCGGGATCATCCCGCCGCCCTTTGCGTTTGATTGCCGTATTCCCTACTCCATGGGGGCCGGGGCCTTCATGTCCCAGATGCCGCAGGGGCAGGAGTCCGCGCAAAACCCGCAGGCAATGCACTTGTCCGGGTCCACCACGCGCTCGAAGCCGACCTCGTTGTCCTTCTCGATGCGCGAAATGGCGTTTTGCGGGCAGACGGTGTCGCAGATATGGCAGTCGCGGCAGGAGCCGCAGGACGAACACTCGGCACCGCACTGGTTCATGTCGCTGAACTCGATGACGCGCGGGTCGAAGTATTCGAGCGTCATGCGGGTGTAGTCGATCATCTCGGCGGTGTCGGACTGCGGCCTGCGGCCGTTGAACAGGTCGTCAATGACCTCGGCGGCCCTGCGCCCGTGCCCGATGGCGTGGGTCAACAGGCCGGGCCGGACCACGTCGCCGATGGCAAAAACCTTGGAATCCGTGGTCTGGTAGTCGTCGTTGACCACGACATGGCCGCGGTCCAAAGCGATGTTGTCGGGCAGGAACTCGATGTCCGGGGCGTCGCCGATGGACATGATGACCGTGTCCGCCTCCAGCAGCTCGCCGGATTGCAGCAGCACGCCCTTTTCCGTGATCTCCTTGGTGAAGCAGGGCCACTTGAAGCGCGCGCCCACGGCCTCGGCCTCCTTGCGTTCCTTGCCGAAGGAGGCGGGCTCCTGGATGTCGATGAGCGTGATGTCCTCGGCCCCGACGGACGCGGCCACGGTGGCCACGTCGCAGCCCACGTTGCCCGCGCCGATGATGACCAGCTTTTTGCCGATCTTGGCCCTGCCCCGCTTGGCGTCCTTGAGGAAGGTCAGGGCCGGGTAGATGCGCTCGTGGCCGGGCACCGGGATGACGCGCGGCTTCTGCGCGCCCGTGGCGATGACCACGTAGTCGTATTCATCGCGCAGTTCCTCGAATTCCCCGCGCTTGAGTTCCTGCTGCAAATGGACGTGCGGCAACACCTTGGCCACCCGCTCCACCTCCGCCTCGACCACTTCCTTGGGAACGCGGGAACTGGGGATGGCGGAAGCGATCTTGCCGCCCAGCGTTTCGGCCATGTCGAAGACCACGGCCTCGTGTCCCTTCATGCGGATCTGCCAGGCCACGGAGATGCCGGCCGGGCCGCCGCCGATGACGGCCACGCGCTTGCCGGACAATTCGGGCAGCTTGGGCGGCCCGGACTTGTGCCCTTCGCGCCCCAGCTTGGTGATGTCCACGGCGGCCATGCCCTGCTGCGTGGAGCGGGTACACCCTTCCATGCACAGGTTCGGGCAGAGGTAGCCGCAGACCGTGGCCGGGAACGGCGTGTAGGCCAGCGCCAGGTCCACGGCCTCGTCGGTCAATCCGTCGCGCACCAGTTGCCACCGTTTCTGCACGGGCATGCCCGTGGGACAGCTGGACTGGCAGGGCGCCATGTATTTGCGGTTTTCCCATACCGGCACCCTGCGGCGCAGATCGCCGTGAACGATGAGCGGAATGGGGGAGCGGTCCAGGGACGTCAGGTCGCCGATCATGCCGCCCATGCCCAGTTCCCTGTCCCAGACGTTGGCCCGGAAATCGTGCATGGACCGGCGGGTCCTGCCCTTCTTCTCGAACGGGGTCTTGGCCCGAATGAGCTGCCACTCCTCGCGCCGGGTCAGCCGCTTGAGCAGCCGTGTCCGCTTTATCTTCCGAAGATAGTTCTGGATGTTGGCGGTCAGCCAGGCCCACGTCTCGTCATCGATGGGTTCCATCAGGGCGTCCGGTTGGGAAAAGCCGTCGATGGGGCCGCGCACGAAGATGCGTCCGCCGACCATGCCCACGCAGGGGCGGTAGCCGAGCACGTTCTTCGGGTTCTGGGCCTCGTGGCCGCAGACGACCGCCGTGCCGCCCGCCATGAACTCGGCGAAGTAGTCGCCCACCGAGCCGAGCACCCACAACTCGGGCGGCTCGAACCGGGGGTTGGTCTTGGTCATGGTCATGCCGCGCGAGCCGATGTTGCCCGCGATGAAGACCTTGCCCTGGGCCATGGCGTTGCACGCGCCGTTGCTGGCGTTGCCGTGAATGGTGATCTCCGCGCCCGCGTTGAGCCAGCCCACGTCGTCCGAGGCCGGTCCCATGACCTCGATGGAGGTGCCGGGAAAGCCCTTGGAACCGATGCGCTGGCCCGGCGAGCCGGTAATGGTCACGGAAACGGGTTCTTCCTTGGATATCCAGAGCCTGCCGCCGATGCCGTGCTGGCCCATGGCCTCTATTTCGAGCTTGCGCGCGCCCTTGCGGACCGCGTCCTGAATGCGTTTTTCCAGCAGGCGGGACTCGACGCGCCGGCCGTTTTCCGCCCCGCTTATGCGATGTATTCTCTTTGCCATTGTATTCCTCCGCTGTCCTGATCTTCGATTAGATGACGTACTTGATGTCGAGGCGTTCCGCCGCGTCCTTGTCGCTGATGCCCAGCGCGTCGGACATGCCGATGGGCAGGGAGGTGGAACGGCCGAGCGGCGCAAAGACCTTGCGCAGCTCCGTATCGAAGCTCAGGTAGAAGTCCACCACGCGCTCCGCGACCTTTTCCGGGTCGAGGCGTCGGTAGATTCTCGGATCCTGGGAGGTGATGCCCTTGGGGCAGACGCCGATGTTGCAGACGTTGCAGCGGTCCTTTTCACTGCCCAGGCAGCCCGCGCCCGCCTGCATGACGTACTTGCCGATCTGGACCATGGACGCGCCGAGCATGATCAGCGCAGCGGCGTTGGCGGCCAGATTGCCGTGCTTGCCGATGCCGCCGCCCGCGATGAGCGGAATCTCGTTCTGCGCGCCGGACACGCACAAGGCCTTGTAGCAGTCGCGCAGGTTGGAGGCGATGGGATGGCCCATGTGGTTCATGGACACGTTGTAGGCCGCGCCCGTGCCGCCGTCCTCGCCGTCGATGGCCAGCCCGGCCGCATACGGGTTGCGGACCAGGTTGTTGAGCACCGCCAGGGAGGTGGAGGAAGCCGATATCTTGGGATAGACCGGCACGCGGAAGCCCCAGGCCATGGACATGGACTGGATCATCTTGGCCACGGCC
>JACCQI010000069.1 GCA_015709315.1 Desulfovibrionaceae bacterium | reverse complement strand
TTAAACCGTGGCACTATGATGCCGTGTACCGGGGGGCGGGTCCATTCCATTAAAAGCGCTTGGGAGTAGCGCGGCCGCCCCCGGGATCGGCGGAAGAATCCGATCCGCTCGGTGCGGCTCCGGCCTCACGGGGAGCCGCGCTCCCTGCCTCCCCGGTCAACCGCGGTCCAATGAAATGCATCTGTGTCCCGTCAGTAGATCCGTCGCCCCTCGTGGTCGGCTTCTAACCGCCGATCAAGGGCGGGTGAGGCCGCAGGGACAGGGGGGCGGGGGGCAGCGGAAGGGCGAGTTATGAAGAGGTGCGGGGAGCGCGGCGGCGAGAGGTGTTTGGTGTGAAGCACAGCAAAAAAAAACGCCCCTCCCGGACCGTCCGGAAGGGGCGTTTCATGCAACGGGAGTGACGAGTGTGCGGAATCACTCCATTAGTCGTTCAATGCTTCGTAAACCTTGCCCACCAGGCCCTCGCTCGGGGTCAGGGTCTTGTCGCCGGGATTCCATTTGGCCGGGCACGCCTCTTCCGGGTGGTCCTTGAGGTAGGTGTTGGCCTCCACCTTGCGGACCAGCTCGTCCGCGTTGCGGCCCACGTTGTAGAAGTTGACCTCGCTCGAGACCAGCACGCCCTCGGGGTTGATGATGAAGGTGCCGCGCAGGGCCAGGCCGGTGTCGAAGCCCCAGACGTCGAAGAACCGGGACACCTCGCCGACGGGGTCGGCGGCCATTTTGAAGCGCACGTTTTCGAGCAGCCGCTCGTCGTTTTTCCAGGCCAGGTGGGTGTACGGGGTGTCCGTGGACACGGAGATCACCTCGGCGCCCATCTTTGCCAGCGCCTCGTGCTTGGAGGCCAGGTCCGCCAGCTCGGTGGGGCAGACAAAGGTGAAGTCCGCCGGGTAGAAGAACAGGACGACCCATTTGCCCGCCTCGCGCAGCGCGCCGAGGTCCACCTGGCCGATGGCCCCTTCAGCCGGGTCGTAGGCATCCATGGTGAACGGGGGAACAGGCTCGCCCACGCGGGCGAAATCCGGGTATTCTTCGGTATGATCGTGTTCGCAGCTCATAATAATATCCTTTTTGTCTGATGTGTTGTAATTTACCTAGTAATGATTCGCGTTATCAGGAAATTATAGCGCGACCGGACCGGAGTCAAGCTTTTTTTGAGGGGAAATACCCGCTTTGCCCCGGAAGCGAGGTGGTGTATGGTTCCCACTCGCCATAGGGCGCTCAATAACGCGGAACACCATGAGGATATACATGAGTCACGGATTCACCAAGATACGGGAAATGGACATAGCGGAGATGGCCACCAGGGCCGTGCTGTACCGCCACGACAAGACCGGGGCGCGCGTGCTGTCCCTGACCAACGACGACGAGAACAAGGTGTTCGGCATCTCGTTCCGCACGCCGCCCGAGGACTCCACGGGCGTGGCCCACATCCTGGAGCACTCGGTGCTCTGCGGTTCGGACAGGTATCCGGTCAAGGAACCGTTCGTGGAGCTGCTCAAGGGGTCGCTCCAGACCTTCCTGAACGCCCTGACCTTCCCGGACAAGACCTGCTATCCCGTGGCCTCGGCCAATGTGCAGGACTTCTACAATCTGGTGGACGTCTACCTGGACGCGGTCTTCCATCCCCGGCTGACCGAGAACACCCTCAGGCAGGAGGGATGGCATTATGAACTGGCGGACAAGGACGCGTCCCTGACCTACAAGGGCGTGGTCTTCAACGAGATGAAGGGCGCGTATTCCTCGCCCGACTCGCTGCTTTACGAGCACTCTCAGCATTCACTCTTCCCGGACACCACCTACGGCATCGACTCCGGCGGCGATCCGGCGGTCATCCCGGACCTGACCTTTGAGCGGTTCATGGCTTTCCACCGCGACCACTATCATCCGTCCAACGCCTACGCCTATTTTTACGGCGACGACGACCCGGACAAGCGGCTCGCCATCCTGGACGCGGTCTTTTCCGAATACGATCCCATCGACGTGGCCAACACCCGCGTGCCGCTTCAGGAGCGGTTTGCCGAGGCCAAATCGGTTCGCAAGGGCTATCCCGCGTCCGACCGGCTGGCCAAGGGCATGTTCACGGTCAACTGGCTGCTGGCCGAGACCGCCGACGCCAACCTGAATCTGGCCCTGCACGTGCTGGAGCACATCCTCATCGGACTGCCCAGCTCGCCGCTCAAGAAGGCGCTCATGGATTCCGGCTTGGGCGACGATCTGGCGGGAGTGGGCCTTGAAGCGGACATGCGCCAGATGTTCTTCTCCGTGGGCCTCAAGGGCATGCACCCGGCCAACGCCATCAAGGCCGAGTCCGTCATTTTCCACGCCATCAAGGACCTGGTGGAGAACGGCATCGACGACAAGGACATCGAGGCGGCCGTCAACTCCGTGGAGTTCTCCCTGCGCGAGAACAACACCGGCTCCTACCCGCGCGGCCTGTCCCTCATGTTCCAGGCGCTCTCCACCTGGCTGTACGACGATGATGAAACCGAGGGCGATCCCCTGGCCCTGCTGCCCTTCGAGCAGCCGCTTGCCAACCTCAAGGCGTGGATCGAAAACGGGGACCGGATTTTCGAGGAGCTGCTGGCCCGGCTGTTCCTGCACAACCCGCACCGGACTACCGTGCTGCTTGAGCCGGACCAGAAGATGGCCCGGCGCATGGCCAAGGAGGAGTCCGACCGGCTGGCCGCCGCCAAAAAGGCCATGACCCCCGAACAGATCGACGCGGTCATGGCCGAGGCCGAGGAGCTGAACCGCCTTCAGGCCGCGCCCGACGCGCCCGAGGCCCTGAACTCCATCCCGCGTCTGGCCGTGTCCGACCTGCCCGCCGAGAACCGGATCATCCCCACCGAAATGCTCAAGGCCGGGGGCTGCGACCTGCTGTTCCACGACCTGCCCACCAACGGCATCGCCTATCTGGACTGCGGGTTCGACCTGTCCGTGATCCCGGACGACCTCCTGCCCTGCATGGGCGTGTTCGGCCGGGCGCTCATGGAGTCCGGCACCGCCAAGCGCGACTACGTGGACCTGTCCCAGCGCATCGCCCGCACCTCGGGCGGCATCTGGGCGCAGCCGTTCGCCTCGCCCGTGCTCCACTCACGCGAAGCGGCCGCCCGGTTGTTCGTGCGCGCCAAGTCCACGGCCGACAAGGCCCCGGCCACGCTGGAAATCCTGGCTGAAATCCTGACCTCGGCCACGCTCGACAACAAGGAGCGGCTGTCCCGCATCGTGTCCGAGGCCCGCGCCCGGGCCGAGCAGCGGCTGGTGCCGTCCGGCCACATGGTGGTCGCCACCCGGCTGCGCGCCCGCTCGCACGCGGCCCTGGCCATGGACGAGGCCATGTCCGGTCTGACCAATCTCCTGTTCCTGCGCGATCTGGAAAAGCGCATTCAGGACGACTTTCCCTCCGTGGCCGCCGACATGGAGCGCATCCGCTCCCTGCTGCTCGCCCAAAGCAATCTCATCCTCAACGCCACCATGGACGCGGCCATGTTCAAATTCATGGAGGACGCCATCGCCGGTCTGGCCGCGACCTTGCCCGAATCCGGCGGGACCCCGGTGGAGCGGACCGTCCCCGCCTTCCCGGCCCGCGAGGGTTTGGCCATCCCGGCCCAGGTCAACTATGTGGGCAAGGGGTGCGACGTCACCGCCCACGGCTTTGAATTCACCGGCGCGGCCCAGGCCGTGAACAAGCTCATCCGTACCGGCTATCTCTGGGAAAAGGTGCGCGTGCAGGGCGGCGCTTACGGCGCGTTCTGCCTTTTGGACCGCGTGGCCGGGACCCTGTCCTTCGTGTCCTACCGCGATCCCAACGTGGCCGACACGGTCAAGGCGTTCGACGGTCTGGCCGATTATCTGGAAAATCTCGAACTCAGCCGCGACGAGCTGGAAAAGTCCGTCATCGGGGCCATCGGCGAGCTGGACAGCTACCAACTGCCCGACGCCAAGGGCTATACCGCCATGGTGCGCCATCTTACCGGCCAGGACGACGAGTATCTTCAAGCCGTGCGCGACCAGGCCCTGGCCGCCACGGCCCAGGATTTCCGCGCTCTCGCCGAGGCCGTGCGGATCAATGCGGAGCACGGCGACATCGTGGTGCTCGGCGATTCCCTGGCCATGGAAAACGCCGGGCTGGAGCTGGACATCAAGCCGGTGCTGTAGGGGAGGGCCTCCGGCGGCCGCTCGCCGCGGGGCGTCTCCGACGGGCAGGGCGCTGCCCTGCACCCGCCAAAGGCCGAGGGCCTTTGGAATCCCGTGTCGCCTTCGGCGAGGGGCGTGCGGACGCCGCATGCCGTGCCGGTGTGCGATTCGGGCAAGAAAAAACGAGAAACGCCGTGCCATGATCGAATCATGGTGCGGCGTTTTTTCTTGCCCGAATCGCGGGTTGGGGTTGTTTGGGCTTTGGCCGGACGCGAACAGTCCGATTTTTTTCCTGACAAAGTCCTAAACGCCACCACACCGGAGGTTTCGATGACCGCCCGGCCGGGCCGTGTGGCGTGGGCAACCGTCCCGAAGGGTTCGCCTCGGGCAGCTTGTCCGCGCGCCGAAGATGTCCGAGGCGAATCCTTCGGGACATTCTTTCTCTTCACCCCTCGCCAAACCGCGCCCGCAAACCCTTCGCCGCAGGCGACCCAAAAAATTTGGGAGAGTCCAGAGAACCCTTTTCAAAGGGTTCTCTGGTCCCGCCGAAGGCGACTGCCGGTAGGCCCGCCGGAGGCATTCCCCTATCCCAGTTCAGGCTCGGTTTTCCAGGCGAACAGCGGTGTCAGGGGTTTCATGTTCACGAAATCCACGCGCACGGCCGAGAACGCGCCGAGCGACGGGGGCAGGATGCGGGAGTTGGCCAGGTTGGCCAGGCCGGAGGGTTTCCAGGTGGACAGGGGGCCGGGCAGGACGGAGCGGGCCAGGGTGGGGCGGAAGCCGGTGGCGCGCTTGATGAGATCCTGCATTTCGCACCAGGTGTACCAGTGGGCCTTGGCCACGGTGGTGCCGGAGCCTTTGACGTTCATGGAGTAGTACAGGGAGTTCTTGTTCAGGAAGCCGATGAGCAGCCCTTTTTCGGCCACGCGGGCGGCTTCCTGGAGCATGGCCTCGGGTTCGTTGGTGAATTCCAGTACGGACCAGATGAAGGTGTAGTCGAACTCGTTGTCCGAGAACCCCATTTGCTCGCCGTGGCCCAGGTGCAACTCGGCCCGGTTGCCGAACCGCTTGCGCGCGGCCATGATCATTTCCGGCGAGCTGTCGATGCCGGTCACGTCCAGTCCCATCTGGTAGAGGGTTTCCAGAAACAGGCCGGTGCCGCAGCCGATCTCCAGCAGCTTGCGCTTGCGCCGGGGCCAGCCCGCGAGCACGTTTTGCAGAAGCCGCACCTCCTGTTCCAGGGCGTAGCTGCCCTCGGGGGTGCTGAACCATTTTTCGTATCTGTCCGGGTCCCAGGCCATGTATCGTCTCCGGCCTCCGCGGGCGGTCCGGTTTCGCGGCGGGAAGGATGGACGCCGTTCCCGTTGCGGGCCGCTTTCGGAAGCCTGTCGTTGTGTTGTCGGCAGTGTTCTCCAAAGATGAAGTATGACCATCTTGACCGCCCCTGTAAATACCCACTTCCGCGCGACGTGTCCCGGCGCGTGCGGCATGGGCCGGAGCGGGCGGCAAAAGGCCAGGAAAGGGAAGGGGATGGACGGCCGGATGAGGTCGCCTAATCCGTCTGTATCTTGTACGCCTTGAGCTTGCGGTACAGGGAGCTGCGTTCCAGGCCGATGGCCTTGGCGAGTTGGGAGATGTTGCCCTCGAATTCCCTGAGCTTGGCCTCGAGGAACCGGGCCTCGAAGTCGGCCCGGGCCTGCTTGAGGCCCGAGGGGCCGCTGGCGATGAGGCCGTCCAGGGCGGCTTCCGGCTTGGCGCGTTCGGCCGGTTTGGTCGGGGGCTGGGCCGTGCCGAACTCAGGCGGCAGCCGGTCGGCGGTCACGGTGTCCCCGCCGAACATGATGAACATGCGTTCCACGAAATTCTTGAGTTCGCGCACGTTGCCGGGCCAGGGGTAGCGGGAGAGCGCCTCGATGGCCCCGGCGTCGAAGGAGATGGGCTTGAACCCGTGCTGTTTGACCAGGCTGGTCACGAAGTCGTTGATCAGCAGCGGGATGTCCTCGGTGCGGTCGCGCAGGGGCGGCAGTTCCAGGGGAAAGACCTTGAGTCGGTAGTAGAGGTCCTCGCGGAAGTTGCCCTCGCGGATTTCTCGGGCCAGGTCCTTGTTGGTGGCCGCGATGACGCGCACGTTCACGGTGATGGTCTTGCGCCCGCCCACGTGCTCGAACGACTGCTCCTGGAGGATGCGCAGGATCTTGGCCTGGGTCTTGAGGCTCATGTCGCCGATCTCGTCCAGGAACAGGGTGCCGCCGTCGGCCAACTCGAACTTGCCTTCCTGGGCCTTGTCCGCGCCGGTGAAGGCTCCCTTTTCGTGGCCGAAGAGTTCGGATTCGATCAGCTCCTCGGGGATGGCCGCGCAGTTCACGGCCACCATGGGCTTGTCGGAGCGGCCCGACTGGTGGTGGATGGACCGGGCCACGATCTCCTTGCCCGTACCGTTTTCGCCGGTGATGAGCACCCAGGACTCGGTGGGGGCCACGCGGCCGATGACCGCGTTCAGGTCGGCGATGGCCGGTGATTCGCCGGTCAGGCTGACGGGCTGTTCCGAGGAGATGCGCGTCTTGAGGGCCAGGTTCTCCTGGCGCAGGCGGGAAAATTCCATGGCGTTGCGGGCTGCGACCACGACCTTTTCGAGCGACAGCGGCTTTTCGATGAAGTCGAAGGCCCCCTTTTTCAGCGCCTGGACCGCGGTCTCGATGGTCCCGTGCCCGGAGATCATGATCACGGGAAGCCCCTTGTAGTCGCGGGAGATGACGTCCAGGATTTCCAGGCCGTCCTTGCCGGGCAGCCAGATGTCCAGGAAGACCATGTTCGGGATGTCCGTGCTGAGCAGTTCGAGCCCCTGTTCGCCGGACTCGGCCTCCACGACCCGGAAGCCCTCGTCCTCGAGGATGCCGCGCAGGGAGAGGCGGATGCCTTCCTCGTCGTCGATGATCAGTATTCTTCCGGGCATGGTATTTCCTGTGCAGCCTGCGTGTTGGTTTGTTGCGGGAGCCGTCATTCCTTATAGACGGTCGCGCCCGATGATTCAAGGTGCGGTCGGTCCGGCCTTGAAATCCCATTCCTTTTTCTTGAGCCAGCGGTAGGAGCGCATGCCGTGGACCATCTCGGCCAGCGGCTTTTCGAGTGCGCCCACGAACCAGGCCAGGCCGCCGGGGCCGAACAGGCCCATGCCCTTGAACAGCAGCCAGCGCAGCCGATCCGAGGCCGCCAGCTCGGGCAGGACGTACCGGCCCAGGCGGGCGGCGTAGGCCGGGCCGGGGTCGGTCCCGGTCTTGACGCCGTCGGCCACGGCCTCGCCCGCGTACCTCCCGGTACACAGGGCGTAGAAGATGCCCTCGCCGAACAGCGGCTCCACGAACCCGCCTGCGTCTCCGGCCAGCAGCGTCCGCCCGAAGGCCGGGTTCGAAAGGTAGTTGCCGTAGGGCAGCAGGTGGCCTTTCCGGTCCGTGACCGCGCCGGGATCGACGCCGAGAAACGCCAGGAATTCGTCGAACAACGCGGAGAAATCGTTTTTGTTTCGCCTGAGTCCGCAGATGCCGAGCACCACCCGGTCCCGGTTGGGAAAGACCCAGCCGTAGCCCGCTTCGAGGAATCCCACGTAGAGTTCCGGGAAATCCACGGGCCGGGGGAAGTCCTCCGGGGGAAGGGCGATCTCGATGGCCGGGGCCATGTAGCGATGCATGCGTTCCCGGTCCACGGTGGGGATGGCGGCGCGTACCCGCGAGTTGGCCCCGTCCGCGCCGATGACGTACCGCCCCCGGAAGCGGCGGCCGTCCGCGCAGCGGACCTCGCCGGTTTTCGGGTCGCAGCCGGTCACGCGGGTCGCCTGCTCGATCACGGCCCCGGCCTCGGCGGCGCGGTCGAGCAGCAGGGCGTCGAGTCCGGCCCGGTCCGCGAAGTGGAAGGGGAAGGGGAGCATTCCCTTGGCCAGTGTCCGGGAAAAGGTGTGGATGGCAAAGCGGTCGGAAACGAAGTTCACGACACCTGCCCGGATCAGGTCGTCCGGGGTCAGGCCGAAGTGCGTTGCAAGCAGCCGGGTGGACTTCCAGGTCAGCAGACCGCCGCAGAGCTTGGTGCGCGGGAACCGGGCGCGGTCGAGCACGAGCGCGGAGCGGCCGTGCCGGGCAAGGGAAAGGGCTGCGGAGCTGCCTGCCGGGCCGCCGCCGCAGATGATGGCGTCATACTCGTTCGTCATGGGAGGAAAGGGGTGCCGATCACATGGTGTTGATCAGCGTCTTGGGGTTCTTGCCTTCCTTTTTCAGGGTTTGGTACGCACGCACGTCCTTGTCCAGCTTGGTCAGGACGCTTTTGGGAAGGTTCTTCCGCAGGCTGCGCCGAAGCGGGGTGGTGAAGGTGAAGCCGTCGCGCATGACCACGCGGATTTCAAACAAGATTTCCGTGTCGGGCGTCACTTTCCTGTAGGAGTCCTCGGTCGCGGTGCGGATGGTGATTTCCCCGATCAGCTTCTTGCGGCCCTTCAGGTATCCGCGCAATCGGTCGATCTCTCTTTCGGCATAGTCCTTGTCGCCCAGGTCGCCGCTGAACTTGATGTCCGCCGCCGCGGTACGGTTGAACAGGGATTCGCCCTTGTTGATGATGTCCAGGTTGAAGAAGACCACCACGACCAGGACGGCGACGGCGATGAAGAAGAGATTTCGGGTTATTTCTTCAGCCTTGTTGCGGCGTCTTCTGTTCATGCAATCTCCTGTTTCCGGTGTCCGATCAATGGGATGGCTATAGCAGGAAGCAACGGGTTGGTAAACAGCACCCGGCGGCCCGGCTTGACAAAACGGGTGTCTGACGCCACCCTGCACAATTGTATTCCGGTGTCGGCCGCCCCTGCGGCAACAGCTTCGAAAGACAGTCGAAAAAATGGAAAACAGCAAGATCGCAGCCCTGGTGGAACTCGGCATCCTGTGCCGGGGAGAGCCCGTAAAGACCCCCGGCGACGGTGTAGCGGACCCGGGACCGCATGTCTGCTCCGGACACAATCAGCTTTGCCGGTATGAGAATCCCAAGTTCCAGCATCCCTTTGAGGACGGCTCGGTGGAGGCGTTCACCTTCTTTTCCCCGGAAGTGACGATTGAGGAAGCGCTATCCAGAACCCGACTGGTGGCGGTTCTCGGAGCGGCGGACACGGACTGGCTCAATGCCTGCATGGATCGGCCGGACGCGGTGGTCATCCTTTTTGAGCCGGATGAGCGGGTGCTGGTCAAGTTTTTGGAGGCAGCGGGCCTTGCACGCCTGAACCGGAAGAATTTCTTTTGCTTTACCGGCGATCCCTGTTCCTTCAACCCCGCCTTGCAGGATATTTTCCCCGGGGATTTGTTCAGGCGGGGAACTCCGTTTTTTATCGTTACCAAAAGGATTACGGAGGACTATGGCCCCTGGGCGGCCCAGGTCATGGAGTATCTCGAGGTGTTGCATTACCGGAACGTCATTTATCCGCTTTCCGGCCAGGCCTTGGCCCGGTCCTTACCGCTGCGGAAGATTTGCCGGGGTATGCTGTACGACCAGCAACGGCACGCCTACGAAAACGTCATGGATTGCCTGACCAGCCCCCCGATCGCCGAATTGCGCAACACCTTTCGGGGCATGCCGGCCATCCTCGTGGCCGCCGGGCCGGACCTGCCCGGCAAGTTCGACTACATCCGGGCCAACCGGGACCGGGCCGTGGTCATCTGCGTCAACAACGCGGTGAAGCCGCTGGCAGAGGCCGGGATACAGCCGCATTTCGTCATCATCAACGATACGTCCGTCGACTCGGGCCGAGTCTTCGAGCACATCCCCGACATGGCGGAAACCATTCTGGTGGCGCATTGCCTGTCCGCTCTGGGCGGAAACACCTTCCGCCGGAAGTTCCTGTTCGGGGAATTCGTTCCCGAGGTGTTCGGGAGCCGGGAAATGCTCAGGCTGCACGGCTCGGTCATTTCCACGGCGTTCTCCCTGGCGGTTCATCTCGGATGCGGAAAATGCATCCTGGTGGGCGCTCAACTGGCGTCCGACAACCCGTGGGGACTGGTGTATGCCAGAGGCACCACCAAGGCGGGGCCGATAGAAGAGGAAAGGCCCCTGACCAACGCGTTCCCCCAGCTCTATCCCATGACCTCGCCCTTCGGGGAGCGGCTCTACACGACGCTCAACTTTCGGGATGCCGCCCTGTGGCTGGCGGAGGTGGTCCGGCTGTCCGGAGTGGAGTGCGTCAACACCTCCCGGTCGAGCATCCTTTATGGTCGGGGAATTGATTTCGAAGCCGAGCCGGTGCTTCCGGAGGCCTCGCTCGCCAGGGCCTTTTCCCGGCTGTTCAGGCTGCCTCCGCCGCGGGTGGACCGAGAGATGGTGCGCCGATACCTGAATCATGAACGCAGGCTGTGGCAGAGCATCGGCGACGCGGCCCGGACCATGACGGCCGAGAACGGCCCGGCCATGGCCGCCAAGGGTATGGCCATCCTCAAGCAGTTGGACGGCAACAATGTCACGTATCTCCTGGAGCGGCGCCGCGGTTTCAACAACCGAAGATTCTGCCGGCTGGTCTTCGAGGGAGGAGAGAAAGGGCGTCGGCAAGGATTCGTGTACTACTTCCAGAACTTGTTGGACATGAGCGAAGAGTTCCTCGCCCTCCTGGACACGGCTTCACGCCGACTCTAGTGTCGCGTCCATCAAATTGTCATACCAAAAATTGGACGCGACACAACGGCACCCGGCAGGGGGCCGCGCCGCCGAAAGCGGCGGAGCAAGCTGAAAACCGCGTTTTTCAGCGCAGCGATCTTGAGCGAAATGCCGGTAAAGGCATTTCGCGGATGCTACACTAGAGCATTTAACTCTTGAAATAGTCTAGACAGTTGTTTACTGTCTGTTCATG
>JACCQI010000068.1 GCA_015709315.1 Desulfovibrionaceae bacterium | reverse complement strand
AGGATGGTTTAAGAATTGTGGGTATGAGTTATTTCAATCGTGAAATGCTCTAAAACGGCATGCGGAGCAGGGCGTAGAATCCTGCGGACTCATGCCCATGCATGGTGGGGAATGTGAGTTCCTCGAAGGTGAGGGTTTCGAAGTCGAAGAAGAGCGCCTCCATGTGGTTCCGGTCGTGGTGGCGGAGAATGCCGCCGTCGCCGGAGTCGAAGATGCCGTAGATGCCGTACTTCCTCTTGCCGTCGCGGTAGCGGTCCAGGTTGCGCTTGTCGCGGTTGAGCAGGAAGTCGTTGACGTAGAGGATGCCGCCGGGCTTGAGCACCCGCTTGACTTCCAGCAGGGCCTCGGCCTGGGCGCGGGTCTCGGGCATGCAGGTCAGCACGCCGAGCATGAGGGCGGCGTCGAACGCGTCGTCCCCGTAGGGCAGGCGGCCGCCGGGCCAGGCGGCCAGGTTCAGGCCGGGGTGCTCCCTGCGGCCCCGTTCGATGAGGGAATCGGCGAAGTCGATGCCGGTCAGTCGGGTGTACCCCGCGTCCCTGAGTTCGGCCAGGGTCCGGCCGTAGCCGCAGCCGAAGTCGAGGATCAGGGACTCGGCGGGAACGTGCCGCCGGAAGGCGTCCAGCATGAAGAAGGAGGTAAAGGTCTTTTCAGCGCAGTGGTCGTTCCAATAGCGTTGTTGGTCTTCCATGCTGGTATCTTTAGAGTGTCAGCCTGACGTTGTAAAGGTTCCTGCCGCGCTGCACGCGCATGAGAACGGTTTTTTGCATGCGGTTCCGCAGGAAGGCGTTGAGCAAGTCAAGGCCCGACCGGAGCCGCCGGTTGCCGATCTGGTGGATGATGTCGCCGGGCCGCAGGCCGAGCTTGGCCGCAGCCGAGCCGGGCGTGATCGCGGTCACTTCCGCGCCCGAGCCTTGGCCCCGGTCGGCGAGGTCGAAGCCCCACCGGGTCCTGACCAGATCCATGGCCCTGTCCTTGTCCAGCACCTGGGGCTTGAGGGAGTGCGTGACGGTGCGGCCCTCGCGCAGCACGGTCATAGTCAGGGATTCCGACTTGGTCACGTTGAACAGCCGGGTCAGGTACTCGTCCTTGTTGTTGACGGGCGTGCCGTTCATGGACACCACGATGTCGCCGGGCCGGATGCCGGACCTGTCGGCCGGGGTGTCGGGATGGACCTCGGCCACGAGCATGCCGTGGAGGTCCTTCAGGTTGAAATAGCGGGCTACGGCCTGATCCACGTCCTGGCCGAACACGCCGAGCCAGATGGGCGAGACATGGCCGGAGGAGAGCAGTTCGTCCACCACCAGGCGCGCCTTGTTGATGGGGATGGCGAAGCCGATGCCCTCGGCCCGGGCCAGGATGGCGGTGTTGATGCCGATCAGCTCGCCGTCGATGTTCAGAAGCGGGCCGCCGGAGTTGCCGGGGTTGATGGCCGCGTCGGTCTGGATGAAGCTGCCGAAGGAGCCCGCATTGGTCTGCATGGGCCGGTTCAGGGCCGAAACCACGCCGGTGGTCACGGTGTTGGAATAGCCGAAGGGGTTGCCGATGGCGATGGCGGTCTCGCCGATGGCGATGTCGCCGGAGTCCCCCATGGACACCTGGGGCAGGTCCGAGGCGTTCTTGAGCCTGAGCACGGCCAGGTCGAAGTCCGCGTCCGAGCCGACCAGCTCGGCCTCGAACTCGCGCCCGTCCTTGAGGCGGACGGTGATGGCGCCGTTGGAGGCCACCACGTGGGCGTTGGTCAGGACCAGGGCCTCGCGGCCGTCGATGATCACGCCCGAGCCGAGGTTCTGGGATTTTCGTTCCTGCTGCCGGCCGTAGAATTTCTCGAAGAACTGGTCGAAGAAGGGATCGCCGAAGGGCGAGCGGCCGCCGGTGCGGGTGGTGGAGACAACCGTGATGTTGACCACCGAGGGAGAGACCGCCTCCACGGCCTCCACCACCGGAGTGCGCCGGTTGCCGGCCATTGCCGGGAGGGTTGCGGCGAGAAGGACGGCCGTTGCCAGAAAAAGGGCGATGCGCTTCATGCTACCTGCCTTGGGCCATGGCGTGGAGCCGGGCTATGCGGTCTTCGATGGGCGGATGGGTGGCGAACAGGGACGCGGCCCGCCTGCCGGAAAAGGGGTTGACGATGAACAGGTTTTCCGTAGCCGGGTTGCCCTGAAGCGGCAGTTGCCGGGAGGCGGCGTCCAGCTTGCCGAGCGCGCCCGCCAGGGCCAGGGGGTCGGACAGTTTCGCGCCCGTGGCGTCGGCCAGGTATTCCCTGGACCGGGATATGGCCATCTGGATCAGGGTGGCGGCGATGGGCGCGAGAAAGGCCATGGCCAGGGCGGCCAGGGGATTGCCGCCGTCATCGTCGTCGGACAGGCCGCCGAAGATGGCGGAGAACTGGAGTATGTTGGCGATGAACACGATGGCCCCGGCCAGCACGGCCGCGATGGACTGGATGAGGATGTCCCGGTTGGCGATGTGGCCCAGCTCGTGGCCGAGCACGCCGCGCAGTTCGTCCGGGTTCAGCATGTTGACGATGCCGCGCGTGACCGCGACCACGGCGTTTTCCGGGTTGCGGCCCGTGGCGAACGCATTGGGCGCGTCCTGGGGGATGAGCACGATGCGCGGTTTGGGGATGCCCGCCTTGGCGGCCATTTCCTCCACCACACGGTGGATGAGCGGGGCGTCGCCGGGCGAAAGCGCCGTGGCCTTGTACATTCTGAGCACGATCTTGTCCGAGTACCAGTAGCTGCCCAGGTTCATGAGCATGGCCAGGCCGAAGGCCAGGAAGAGTCCGGCGCGGCCGCCGAGAGCGCCGCCGATGAGCATGAGCAGGCCGGTGAGCAGGCCAAGGAGAAGCAGGGTTTTCAGTTGACTGGTCATGTCGGTGAATCCTCCGGGGACATGGTGATGTCCAGTAGATAGGGATTCGGCGGGTGACGTCAAGGCAAAGAAGAAGATGAATGGCCGGGAAGGCGTGGCCGGGGCGCGCCCGCCGCCGTCGACAACGGCGGAGGCGGGGTGTAGGCTTTGCCCCGTCTTCGCGCACCGCTTGCGGCCCGCAGGGCAAAGCGGCGATGAAATGGATTCAATGATTGATCTAAAAGGCCAGGCATTATAATAATGAGCCTGATGTCCCACTCCATCCCACGAGGTCGACCATGAAAACCTGTCAGGACGAATCCGTCAGCCCCAAAAATACAGCCGTCTCGGTCGTCGGACCGGCCAAGATCAAGAACCCCATCAAGTTCGGCCGATTCGTGCAGGACGAAGACGCCGTCCTGGTGAACATATCCCGCCGAAACGTGGTGGGGACCGGCAAGGGGAAAAAGCCGGAGCTGGTGTTCTTCGAGCCCGCCGGTCCCAGGGACAAGATCTACTACGATACCAGCAAGACCAAGTGCGCCGTCGTCACCTGCGGCGGCCTGTGCCCGGGACTCAACGACGTCATCCGGGCCATCGTCATGACCGCCCACCACGAATACCGGGTCCCGTCCGTGCTCGGCATCAAGTTCGGCCTGGAGGGGTTCATCCCGGAATACGGCCACGACGTGGTCGAACTGACCCCGGAATACGCCAGCCGCATCCACGAGTTCGGCGGCACGGTGCTGGGCAGTTCGCGCGGCCCCCAGGACCCGGAGGCCATCGTGGACGCCCTGGAGCGCATGAACATTTCCATACTGTTCATGATCGGCGGGGACGGCACCATGCGCGCCGCCTCCAAGGTGGTGGCCGAGATATCCCGGCGCGGGCTGTCCATCGCGGTCGTCGGCCTGCCCAAGACCATCGACAACGACATCAATTTCGCCTCGCCGTCCTTCGGCTTCGACACCTCGGTGGAGACGGCGGCCATGGCCATCAAGGGCGCGCACGTGGAGGCCACCGGCGCGCCCTGGGGCATCGGCCTGGTCAAGGTCATGGGGCGCGACGCGGGCTACATCGCGGCCCAGTCGGCCCTGTCCTGCCAGGAGGTCAATTTCTGCCTCATTCCCGAGTCGTCCTTCGACCTCAAGGGGGAGAACGGATTTTTGGCCGCCCTGGAAAGGCGCATGCGCCATTCCGGCAACGCGGTCATCGTGGTGGCCGAGGGCGCGGGCCAGGACCTGCTCAAGGGGTCCGGGAAAAAGGACGCCTCCGGCAACCTGCGCCTGAGCGACATAGCGGCCCTGCTCAAGGAGGAAATACTGGCCCACTTCAAGGCCCAGGGCATCAAGCCGACGCTGAAGTACATCGACCCGAGCTACATCATCCGCTCGGTTCCGGCCAACGCCAACGACCGCATCTACTGCTCGTTTCTCGGCATCCACGCCGTGCATGCGGGCATGACCGGCCGCACGGGCCTGGTCATTTCGCGCTGGAACGGCCGCTACGTCCACATCCCCATGGCCCTGGTCACCCGAGGCAAGAAGCGTATCAACACATGCTCCAACTACTGGCGGGCCGTGCTGGAATCCACGGGCCAGCCCGTGAGCATGAAGAACAGCAAATCGAAATAATAATTATTCTTGATTTGTTCCAATGTTGGGGGTAGCCTCTTTGGAACGCTGACTATTTTGTTTTGAGGCAAGGGTTAATCTACGGCAATATCCGCAAGGGGGTTTGTATGGATGTGCTGATGCTTTCTCGGCTGCAATTCGCAGCGGCAACCATGTTCCACTTCATCTTCGTCCCATTGACCCTGGGGCTGTCGGTCCTCATCGCCTACATGGAGACGCGATATGCCCGCACCGGGGACGAGGCGTACCGGAACATGGCCAAATTCTGGGGCAAGCTGTTCCTGGTGAACTTCGCCCTCGGCGTGGTCACCGGCATCACCCTGGAATTCCAGTTCGGGACCAACTGGTCCCGGTATTCCGCCTATGTGGGCGATATTTTCGGCTCGCTTCTGGCCATCGAGGCCACGGCGGCCTTCTTCCTGGAATCCACCTTCATCGGCGTCTGGCACTTCGGCTGGGACAAGCTCTCGCCCAAGGCGCACGCCACCGTGGCCTGGCTGGTGGCCGGAGCCTCCAACCTGTCCGCCCTCTGGATTCTCTTCGCCAACGGCTTCATGCAGAATCCCGTGGGCTACGCCATCCGCAACGGCCGCGCCGAACTGACCGATTTCTGGGCGGTCATACTCAACAAGTACGCCTGGCTGGAATTCTTCCACATCGTCCCGGCATCCCTGCTCCTGGCCGGATTCTTCATCATCGGCATCTCGGCCTGGCACCTGCTGCGCAAGAGCAACACCGCGTTCTTCCTGAAGTCCTTCAAGCTGGGCGTGACCGCGGCCCTGATCTTTTCCGTGCTCACGGCCGTGGAAGGGCATATCCACGGCAACAACCTCTCCGATACCCAGCCCGCCAAGCTGGCGGCCATGGAATCCCACTGGGAGACCCGGAAGAACGCGCCCATGAACCTGCTGGTCATCCCGGGCGAGGACGGCAACCTGCTGGAGGCCCTGCCCCTGCCGGGCGTGCTGAGCTTCCTGGCCTACAACGATTTCAACGCCGAGGTGACGGGTCTCAACGACATTCCCAAGGAGGACAGGCCGCCCGTGGTCCTGACCTTCCTCTCCTTCCGCCTGATGGTCGGCCTGGGCACGCTGTTCCCGCTCCTCGCCGCCTTCGGCTGGCTGATGCGGAACAAGCTGGACAAGTACCCGCTCTACCTGAAGGTGCTGCCCTACTGCATCCCGCTGCCCTATTTCGCGCTCTGGGCGGGCTGGACGGTCACCGAGGTGGGCCGCCAGCCGTGGATCGTGTACGGGCTGATGCGCACCAGCGACGCGGTTTCCCCGGTGGGCGCGGGCGAAGTGGGCTTCACCCTGGTGCTGATGACCCTGCTGTACGCCCTGCTCGGCGCGGCGGGCATCTGGCTGATGGTCAAGCTCGCCAAGAAGGGGCCCGAGGACAACAGCCCCATCCAGGTCTAACCCGGCGAATGAAAGGAGAAAATCTATGGAAACTTTGATGGAAACCGGTTCGCTGCACTACTATCTGGCCATGATCTGGTTTGTCTTGTGGGGGGTGCTGTGGACCGTCTACTTCATCCTTGACGGCTTTGACCTGGGCGTGGCCTCCCTGCTGCCCGTCCTGGCCAAGAACGAGGCGGACAAGCGGGCCATGTACAACGCCACCGGCCCCTTCTGGGACGGCAACGAAGTCTGGCTGATCGCGGCGGGCGGCGTGACCTTCGCGGCCTTCCCCTATGCCTACGCCCAGATGTTCAGCGGCCTTTACATGGCGCTGATGCTGCTTTTGTTCACTCTCATCGTCCGGGGCGTGTCCTTCGAGTTCCGCTCCAAGGTGGAGAACCAGGGGTGGCGGAAGCTGTGGGATGCCCTGCATTCGATCTGCTCGTTTCTGCCCGCCGTGCTGCTGGGCGTGGCGTTCGCCAACATCTTCCAGGGCATCCCGCTCGACGAGACCGGGTTTTCCCAGGCCGGGCTGCTCGGCCTGCTCAACCCCTACGGCATCTCGGGCGGCATTTTGTTCGTGACCATCTTCCTGATGCACGGCGCGCTCTGGCTGTGCATCCGCACCACCGGCGACCTCCAGGCCCGGGCCGAGTCCCTGGCCGTCAAGCTGTGGCCGGGCGTGGTGGTCCTGACCGTCCTGTTTTTGGCCTACTCGGCCGTGGCGACCAAGCTGTTCAACAACTACCTCGTCTACCCCGCGCTGTTCGTGATCCTGCTCCTGCCCGTGGCGGGTTTGGTGCTCATGCGCACCTACCTGGGCGCGAAGAAGTACTGGCTGGCCTGGGCCTCCTCCTGCCTGTTCATCGGCGGCACGGCCCTGTTCGGCGTGATCGGCATTTTCCCGGCCATCATCCCGTCCAACCCCAACCCCGCCCACTCGCTGACCATCATGAACTCGTCGTCCAGCGTCCTGACGCTGCAAATCATGCTCGGCGTGGCTCTGGTCTTCGTGCCCCTGGTCATCGGCTACCAGTTCTGGGCCTACAAGACTTTCGCCACCCCGCTCACGGACGACGACATCCACTACTAGGCCGACACGCGGCAAACCACAGGGGCCGCCTTCGGGCGGCCCTTTTTGCGTCGCGCCTGACGAAAATAAATGCAAGGCGCATATCTTTTGGTGTATGGTAAGTTTCCGCAAAGGCGTTCCGGTCGACGAATCGAACCGCAGCGGATTCCCGGCGTCCTGGTGCGCCGGGGGAAACGACGCTCCAAGGGGGTTTTGTCATGCGTAAGATATGTATAGCGGTATTGATGGCCTGTTTTCTCGCGGCCGGCTTCGGCTGCGCGAACAAGGCGCAACAAGGTGCGACCACCGGCGCGTTGGCCGGTGCGACCCTCGGTTCCCTGACGTTCAAGGACAAGTTGCTTGGCGCGGCCGTGGGAGCGGGCGTCGGCATGATGGTCGGCTACATCATCGGCAACGAGTGGGACAAGAACGACGAGCGGCAGGTCCAGCAGACCCTGGAGTCCGGCAGGTCCGGACAGGCCAACGTCTGGACCAACCCGGACACGGGCGCGAGCTACACGGCCACGCCGAGTCCCGCCTATACCGAGGACCATCGGGTGTACCGGGACGTGACCATCAAGGACGTGAAGTCCGGCGAGGAGGTCAGGGCCCAGGCGTGGCGTGACCAGCAGGGCGTCTGGCACATCAAGGACGAGCGGCGGCCCACATCTTAGCCGTTCGGAATGGCGGTATTGATTCGAGCGGGGGAGCGGTCGTCGCGGCCGCTCCCCTTTTTTGCGTCTATCGGTGTATGAAGCCGGTCACGCCGCGCAGGGTGACGGCGGCGAGCACCAAGGCGCCGCCGATCAGGGCCCACGCGCCCGGCAACTCGCCGTAGCCCACGGCCACGAGCACCGGGTTGATGATCGGCTCCAGCATCAGGATCAGGATGGCTTCCAGCGCGCCCAGCCGCCGGATGGCCCAGGTGTAGAGGGCGAGGGACACGCCCTGCTGCAGGATGCCCATATAGAGCAGCCCGGCATAGCTCACGGACGCGGCCAGCCGCCCCCGGGACAGCACCCCCAGCATTGCGGCCGCCAACGCGCTCCGCACCCCGGTGATGGCCATGGGGTTCCAGTCCACCAATTTAATGGCCAACCCCGCGGAACTCCACATCAAAGCGGTCACCGCCATGAGCACCATGGCCTTGTTTTTCTCAGGCATCAGGAGTGAGTGCGGCAAGACCCCCGGCCTGGCAAGCGGTGAATGCCCATGCCGCCAGAAAAATTCAGTTGAACCAGCAGGTTCCAACACCTCCTCCCGCAAAAATCACCCCCGGCGCCCAAGCCGCCGCCCGGCCGCCTTGCAGCGGACAAACGAAAAGGGGAGGTTGCCCAAGCAACCTCCCCTTGAGTGGTCAGTTGAAAGCGACCGGCGGACTTACTTCATGTCCTGGCCGGAAGCGGCTTTCTGCATCTTGACCTCGACCTTTTCGGTGAGGTTCTCGTAGTAGTCGCGGAGGATGACCAGGACTTCGTCGCGGCCGAAGTGATCCGGGACCTCGGCGCCTTCGGACAGGGCCTTGCGGAGCTTGGTGCCGGACAGGATGACGCGGTCTTCCTTGGTGTGCGGGCAGGTGCGCATGGAGGCCATGCCGTCGCACTTGTAGCAGTAGAAGGTCCAGTCGATCTTCATGGGCTTGCAGAGCAGGGCCTTGCCGGGTTCCGGACAGGCGTCCTTGACGTACGGGATGCGGTCGAAGATGTCCTGGGCCTCGAACAGGCCGTAGAAGTCGCCGACACCGGCGTGGTCGCGGCCGATCAGCATGTTGTTGATGCCGTAGTTCTGGCGGAAGGTGGCGTGCATGAGGCCTTCACGGGGACCGGCGTAGCGCATGTCGAGCGGGTAGCCGGCGTTGATGACGTTCTCGGGCACGAAGTAGTTGTCGATCAGGGTCTGGATGCACTTGATGCGGACCTCGCCCGGGATGTCGCCGGGCTTCAGGTTGCCGATCAGGGAGTGGATGACCACGCCGTCGCAAACTTCAACGGCGATCTTGGCCAGGAACTCATGGGAGCGGTGCATGGGGTTGCGGAGCTGCAGTGCGGCAACCTTGGACCAGCCGCGCTTTTCCATCTCGGCGCGGATCTGGGCGGGAGTCTGGTAAACGCCCGGATAACGCTTGGAGTAGTCGCCTTCGGACAGGACCTTGACCGGACCGGCCAGGTTGTATTTGCCCTGGGCCATGACCATCTGGACGCCCGGGTGATCTTCCATGGCGACTTCCCAGAACTTGTCGTCTGCGGAGTCTTCGCCTTCGCCCTTGTAGACGAGTTCGCATTCCCACTTCTTGTCGGCTTCGGTCATCTCGTACTTTTCTTCGACCTTCATGGTGGCGTAAACGACGCCGTCCTGGGCCTTCAGAGCGATTTCGTCACCAACCTTGACGTCCTCGTCATCGGTATCGAGAGTGATGGGAATGGGCCAGAAAGTGCCGTCGGCCATCAGGAACTTTTCGCAAACACCGGCCCAGTCGGCCTTCTTCATGAAGCCGTTCAGCGGAGAGAAGCCGCCGATACCCATCATGATCAGGTCGCCCTTGGCGCGATCGGAAATGTCGAGGGTCTTCAGGCCTTCAGCTTTCTTCTTTTCAGATTCGAGCTCAGTGCCTTCGAGCAGGCAGCAGACGAGACCTTTACCACCGTGAGGTGCTACGAGGTTGGACATTTAAGCCTCCTAAGTAGATTTGTGTCAATGAAACCATTGCCTTAAGCACATGGCGAGCGAACGACAGCGCTTGCAAACCATGATTATTTCCCATTAGCAGGGTCAACCCTTATTGGCCGTTTGTGAAAGTCGTGTCAAGCGGTTTTTTCCGGCGGTCCTCTTATGTCAAGATCTAAATACGGGCGGGCGCGAAGAGATAGAGAATATCCCAAGAAAGTCTAGAAAAACGGAGGTCAAAACGGCATATTTTATACTGTTATTTCAGGCGATTGTATTTTACTTGTAAATAACGTCCGTTGTCACGAAAAAAGGCTTGCATTTGATTGTTTATTTAAACTAAAAATTGAGAAGATTTCAGAAAGCAATTACCGGTTTCATAGGCTGCATTTGCCCTTTTTGGACAGGGCGGAAACCGAGAACTGGCGCGGATATCCGCGTAAACCGAACAAATTGGGGCGGAATACGCTTGTTCAAAAATTCACTTTCACGTTGACAAGGATGTTTCGTCTTGCTAATTCCAAATTTCCGCCTGGTTAGAACAGGTGGCTGATTTTGTTTAGGTAGAGGATGTCGGTTATTGTGAATAATAAAACCCTATTTAGGAGGAGAAGTTATGCCGACCTTTGTTAACCCGGAAAAATGTGACGGCTGCAAGGGTGGCGAAAAGACCGCTTGCATGTACATTTGCCCTAACGACCTGATGATCCTGGATCCGGACGAGATGAAAGCGTACAACCAGGAACCGTCTGCCTGCTG
Organism: Desulfovibrionaceae bacterium; assembly: GCA_015709315.1. Lineage (GTDB taxonomy): Bacteria > Desulfobacterota > Desulfovibrionia > Desulfovibrionales > Desulfovibrionaceae > Pseudodesulfovibrio. The sequence goes on along the minus strand of JACCQI010000068.1, from coordinate 935 downwards.
GGAATGTTACTCCTGCGTGAAGATTTGCCCCCAAGGCGCTATTGAAGCCCGTCCCTATGCCGACTTCGCCCCCATGGGTGGTACCTCCATCCCCATGCGTTCCGCCGAAGACATCATGTGGACCATCAAATTCCGCAACGGTTCCGTGAAGCGGTTCAAGTTCCCCATCCGCACCACCCCTGAAGGCTCCATCAAACCCTTTGACGGCAAGCCCGAACCCACCGACCTCGACAACGAACTGCTGTTCACCGAGGCCGAGTTGAAGGCTCCCATCGCCTTCATCGCCGAGGAAGCTTCCGTTACCGAAGCCGACCTCAAGAAAGAGTGGAAGTTGGACGACTACGCCAGCCTGGTCTAGTCGGCCCGACTGAGCGTTTTATTGTCTCTTTAGAGAACTTGAATTCACGTATAATACAGGAGTAATATTATGCCTCTGCTTCCGATCAAAGAAGCTTCCAAGGGTGTTGCTCTCGCCGAGCCGGAAATCATCGAAAAAAGCGTTGATATCCTGCTGGTCGGCGGTGGCATGGGTAACTGCGGTGCCGCTTTCGAAGCCGTCCGCTGGGCCGACAAGGCCGATTCTTCCATCACCATCGAACTGTGCGACAAGGCCGCTCTCGAGCGTTCCGGCGCCGTTGCCCAGGGCCTGTCCGCCATCAACACCTACTGCGGTGAAAACGACGTCGACGATTACGTCCGCATGGTCCGTACCGACCTGATGGGCATCGTCCGCGAAGACCTGATCTTCGACCTGGGCCGTCACGTTGACGATTCCGTCCATCTCTTCGAAGAATGGGGCCTCCCCGTTTGGGTCAAGAAAGACGGCAAGAACCTCGACGGCGCCAAAGCCAAGGCCGAGGGCCTGGCCATCCGCAACGGTGCCGACCCGGTCCGCTCCGGCCGCTGGCAGATCATGATCAACGGCGAGTCCTACA
>JACCQI010000067.1 GCA_015709315.1 Desulfovibrionaceae bacterium | reverse complement strand
ATAGGAAAAGGATATTACAGATTGCCTTGACCTGAGGCCACATAGGAAAAAGTTTAGGAGATTCTCAAGAACCCTTTTCAAAGGGTTCTTGAGCCGTCGGAGACGCCCCGCGGCGAGCGGCCGCCGGAGGCCCAGGCACCCGCCCGCCTACACGTATTGGGGATAGTCCGTACACAGCAGGTGCAGGGGCGGTTCGTCCTCGTCGATATCCGGGAACCGGGCCTGCGGCTCGTGAAAGCGGTTGTCGGTATTGTCGTCGTTGACGGACGAGACTTCGCCGACCAGGACCGTGCCCTTGCCGGGCTGTCCGTAGAAGCGGTGGTACATGCCTTGTGTGAGGAATATGGATTCGCCGGGTGTGAGGACCACGACGCCGCCGGGTTCGACCACGCGATCGAAGCCGTCCACGGACACGGTGACGGGTTCGGCGGCCAGTTCCTCGCCGGGCGTGGAGCCGAACAGTTCGACCACCAGGTTGCCGCCGCCCCGGTTGATGATGTCTTCGGTCTTGGACCAGTGGAAGTGCATGGGACAGATCTGGTTCTCGCGCACGATCATGATCTTTTCCGCGTAGTTCTTGGGGTGGCCCGAGGCCAGGTTGCCGTTGCGGATGGTGAACAGGATCAGGCCGCGTTTTTGGAAGTCGCCTGCGCCGTAGTCGGTCAGGTCCCATCCGAGTTGGTTTCGCACCACGTCGGAATCCCCTTTGCCGTTCCAGTCCTCAGGCCCCCAGAAGGCCCAGGGCGGGAGCTTGAATTGAAAGGACTCGAAGAACGTCTTGGCGTCGCGGATGAGGGCATTGATTTCGGATCGTTTCATGGTCCGAATCTAAGAGAGGCGCGGGAGGACCGTCAAGCGGGATCGGCATGGACAAGAGGCTGGGCTGGTCGCGGCGCGCGGGCCGAAATGCCCGGCCGACCGCGAAAAATAGGTGGCCTTTGGACCCGGGTGAGGGTATAGGGGAAGCCTGCTCGGGCTTCCAGGGGCGATGACGTCCCTTCAAATTTGCGAGGTGCTTTTATGGGCATGTTCACCAAGAAGAAAAAGGACAACACCGAACTCAACGCCTTCCTGGGCGTGGGTACCGAATACAGGGGCAAGCTCGATTTCGTGGGCACTGTCCGCATCGACGGCCGGTTTGAGGGCGAAATCTCCACTGACGGGGATTTGATCCTGGGCCGCAAGGCGTCGGTTTGCGGCACGGTCCGCGTGGGCCGCCTCACTTCCTGCGGTGAGATCCAGGGCGACGTGTTCGTCAAGGAGCAGGCGGTCTTCGAGAAGACCTCAACGCTCAAGGGCAGTCTCAGCACCCCCAGCTTGGTGGTGGAGAAGGGCGCCGTGGTGGAGGGAAGCATCTCCATGACGGGGCAGGCCGAGCAGTCGCCCGCCAAGCCCAAGATCGTGTCCGCCGATTTCGGAGGCAAACCCGCGGCGGTCAAGGACGAAGATCCGGTCGCCAAGACCGGTTCCGATACAGGGAAGTAAAGAGAGGTAAGTCATGTTTGAGTTGGTCATCGAACACAAAGGGTCGGAATACGTCGCCTTCACGGCGGAGGACGAGCGAGAGGTGGAGCTTGTGCGCCAGCGTCACGTGCGCTCCCTGACCGAAGGCATGGCCACCATCCGCGAGGTCAAGGCCCCCGCCAAGAAGGCCAAGAAGTAGCGGACCGCCGCCACAGCCGTTTACGATCAATCCCGTGCGGGCGTTCCGCAGGGGATTGATCTTTTTTGCGTCCTGGAAACGCGCGGCGGCCGCCATTTACTGTCGCCGCGATATATGAGAAGGTCCGCCAGAAGTTCACACGGGAGAAACGGTCCATGGAAAAGATAATACTGGTTCACGTGACGGGCGGCGACCGGCCCGGCCTGACGGCGGAGCTGTCGGCCGTTCTGGCGGGGTTCGACGTGGATGTGCTGGACATCGGCCAGGTGGTCATCCACAATTTTCTGACGCTGGGCATCCTCATCAGGCTGCCATCCAATTCCCAGCCTGTGCTCAAGGAACTGCTCTTCAAGGCCCACGAACTGGGCGTGACCATGAAGCTGCACCCCCTGGCCGAGGAGGAGTATTCCTCCTGGGTGGGCGAGGCGCACAAGCCGCGCTACATCATCACCCTGCTGGCCCGGTCCGTGACCAGTAGCCAGATTGCGGCCATCACCCGCGTCATCACCGAAAACGGCCTGAACATCGACACCATCCACCGGCTGTCCGGCCGCGTGCCGCTCGACTGCGAGGGCTACGAATGCTCGCGCGGCTGCGTGGAGTTCACCGTGCGCGGCACGCCGAGCGACATTGCGGCCATCCGTTCCGAGTTCCTGGCCATCTCCTCCTCGCTGATGATCGACATCGCCTTCCAGGAGGACAACATTTTCCGCCGCAACCGGCGACTGGTGGCCTTTGACATGGATTCCACACTCATCCAGGCCGAGGTCATCGACGAACTGGCCAAGGAGGCGGGCGTGGGCGACAAGGTGGCGGCCATCACCGAGTCCGCCATGCGCGGCGAGCTGGACTTCAAGCAGTCCCTCAGGAGGCGGCTTGCCCTGCTCGAAGGGCTGGACGAGTCCGTGCTGCAACGGGTCGCGGACCGGCTGCCCATGTCCGAGGGCGCGGAAAAGCTCATCGCCAACCTGAAGAACGTGGGCTACAAGATCGCCATCCTGTCCGGCGGATTCACCTATTTCGGCGACATCCTGCAAAAGAAGTTCGGCATCGACTACGTCTACGCCAACCAGCTCGAGATCAAGGACGGCAAGCTGACCGGCAAGGCGCTCGGCGACATCGTGGACGCCGAGAAAAAGGCCGAGCTGCTCCAGTCCATCGCCGACCAGGAAAACATCTCGCTCCAGCAGGTCATCGCCGTGGGCGACGGGGCCAACGACCTGCCCATGCTCAATCTCGCGGGCCTGGGCATCGCCTTCCATGCCAAGCCCAAGGTCAAGAACAGCGCCCGCCAGGCCATCTCCACCCTCGGCCTGGACACCATCCTCTACCTGCTGGGCTTCCGCGACCGCGAAGTGCTGTAGACGCGGCCTCCCCCGGACCCCGATCCTCTCTCACCCTCCGACACTCTTTGGCGCCCGCTGCGCTCGGGGTCGGGCGGCGAGCGAAGCGCATGCCGTCCCGAATCCGCACGCCGTGCCGGACGAAGGCCTCGCCACGCCATCCGTGCGCGCACCAAATGCCTTGCCCCCGAACATTGAACAAATCCCGGCGGCCTGCTAAGAAACGAAAAATACACCGCCTTTATGGCCAGGGAGACGCATGTTCCAATCCGACAAACCGTATACGCTCGATTCCGTGGTTCGCATGGTCCTGGCGGCGGGCTTTTTCATCGGCCTTGTCTGGCTGCTGGGATACCTGTCCAGCGTGCTGGTGCCGTTCGTGTTCGCGCTGCTCCTGGCCTATCTGCTCAATCCGGTGGCCAGCTTCCTCGAGCGGTTCGTCAGGAGCCGGTCGGTGGCCGTGGGGCTGACCCTGGTTGGGGTCGTGGCCGTTGCCGTCGGGGTCGTACTGCTGGTGGTGCCCCTGGTGGTCGACGAGTTCGCGCACATGGGCAAGGTGCTCACCCGGCTCGTGTCCGACACGGACTTCAGCGCCGAGGTGGCGGGCGTCCTGCCGCCGGACGTGTGGAACTGGGTGCGCGACGCCGCCCGGTCGCCAGAGGTGCGGGACCTGTTCACCTCGGAGGGTGCGCTGAACGCGGTCAAGTCCGCCCTGAACGCGGCCCTGCCCGGGCTGAGGGGCGTGGCCGTGGGGGCCTGGAATGCGGTGGCCGGGCTGCTGGGGATGTTCGTCATCCTGCTGTATACGGTGTTTTTGCTGGCCGACTTCGGCCGCATCAGGAAGATCTGGCAGCAATACCTGCCCGAGCGATACCGGGAAGGCGTGGTCGGCTTCCTCAAGGAGTTTGAAAAAACCATGGGCCTCTATTTCCGGGGCCAGATCGTGGTCTGTCTGTTGGTGGGCGCGCTCATGGCCGCCGGGTTCGCCATCATCGGCCTGCCGCTGGGCATCGTGCTCGGTCTGCTCATCGGGGTGCTCAACATCGCCCCCTATCTGGGCGTGGCGGGCGCGATTCCGGCCGTCCTCCTGGCCGGGCTGAAATCATTGGAGGCGGGCGAGTCCGCCTGGATCGGCATCGGCCTGGCCGTGGCGGTCATGGTCGTGGTCCAGGTCATCCAGGACGTGATCCTGGTGCCGAGAATCCAGGGCGAGAGCCTGGGGCTGTCCCCCTGGCTCATCCTGCTTTCCCTGTCCGTGTGGGGCAAGCTGCTGGGCTTCCTCGGTCTGCTCATCGCCCTGCCCATGACCTGCCTGTGCCTTTCCTGGTATCGGCGGTACCTGGCCGGGCGGGAACCCGCCTGATCGGTTTTGCGTCGCCGAACCAAAACGGGCCGCTCCGAATGGAGCGGCCCGTTTTGGTTTCATCGTCCGGCGCGCGGCCGGTTCAAGGCGTAAGAGGTTAGAGAGAGGCGAAGCTTTGCAGCACCCAGATGACGCGGCCCACCGTGCGGGAGTCCATCTCGGCGGCCGGAATGGTCAGGTCGGTGTACTTGTCGTTGTCCGCCCGGAGCAGGAAGGAGTCGCCCTGGTGGTAGACCCGGCGGATGGACAGCCCCTGGTGCGGAAAATGGACTGCGCACAGGTCCCCGTCGGGATGTTCCTTCTGGTCGCGGTCGATGCCGACGAACGCGCCGCGGGTGATGACCGGCTCCATGGAGGAGGAATCGATCTTCACCACGGTCAGCCTGGGACGGCAGAAAGATTCGGGAACAGACAGTTCCTCGATGGCCCGAGGTTCCCACGCTTCGCTTTCCTTGTCCGTCCCGGCCATGGTGGATACGGGCACCACGCGGCCGCGGGAATTCATCCGTCCGTAAGGGGCCGGAGTTTCGCGGAGCAGGGTGTCGGCGGGGATCTTGCCCTTGTCGGCATTGATGTACACAGGCTCCACACCTTCGGCCAGCCAGTCGGGGTCGAGGCCATGGCTGCGGTAGAGCTTGAGGAACCAGTCCGCTGGGATGGAGCAGCGGCGTTTGGCATCCGAAATGCTGGACTGACGAACGTCGAGCACCTCGGCGAGTTGTACCTGGGTGCGCGCTCCGGTGGCTTTTTTGATGCGTTCGAGGGCTTCCTCGAACCACTTGAGCTGCGCCTCGTCGCACCTCTGTTTTTTCTTGGGCATGTATTGCTCCTTCTGCATAATACGTGAATCGAAGTTCCGCATCATGAAACGAATCGTCATCTGAGGCAATAGACGATCTTATTTTTGTAAGGGTTTTTCCCCTATTACTTTGATGCAGGGTCCGCCAATATTCATTTTGTGCTCGGGAAAAACTCCCGGCTCTGCCAGGATTTTTTCCCGGCGGAGCCAAGTCTACTCTTTCCTATAACATTTTTCAAAGGAAAAGGGGGCACCGAATAATATCGGCGCGCCCCCTCAGATGTTCATATGTCCGTAAGAGTTACTGCAGGTAGTTCAGGAAAGGACTTTTGGGCGTGAGGATCATCTTGGAGTTCGCGCCGAAACCGTTGCGGTACGCTTCCAGGCTTCGGGTAAAGGCATAGAATTCCGGGGATTGCCCCAGGGCATCCGCATAGACCTTGGTGGCCAGGGCTTCGCCCTCGCCGCGCACGATCTCGCTTTCCTTGTTGGCGTCGGCCAGGATGATGGTCCGCTCCTTGTCGGCGGTCGCCTTGATCTTGGAAGAGGCTTCAAGCCCTTCGGAACGGTACTGCTTGGCCTGGCGTTCGCGTTCGGCCTTCATGCGGCCGAAGATGGAACGGGCGTTTTCCGCAGGCAGGTCGGTGCGCTTGATGCGGACGTCCAGCACCTCGATGCCGTAGGGGGCGAGCAGTTCGCGGCTCCGCTTGGTGACGGCGGCCATGATCTCCTGGCGCTTGTGGGATACGACCTCGATCAGGGTGTAGCGGCCGAGCGCCACCCTGAGCTGCGAGCGGACGATGTCGTCCAGGCGGGCGCGCGCGCCCTGGATGGTGCGGACTTTGGTGTAGAATGTCAGCGGGTCCACGATTTGCCATTTGGTATAGGAGTCCACGTTCATGTATTTCTTGTCCGTGGTGGTGATCTCCTCGGGCTTGGCGTCGAAGTCCAGGATGCGCGCGTCGAAGAAGACCACGGTCTGGATCACGGGAAGCTTGAAGTGCAGGCCGGGGCCGAGCGCCTCGTCGCCCACCGGGCGGCCGAGTTGAATGACGATGGCGGACTGGGTTTCGTCCACGGTGAAGGCGGCGGTGGAGAGCACGAAGCCGCCCGCCACAAGAGCGATGAGGAATATGATGGTTGTCTTTTTCATAGTGAACCCGCCTTACTGCTTGGCCTGGGGTGCCTGTTGCGGTTTGGCCGCCGGGAGCTTTTCCAGGGGCAGGTAGGGGACGGCTTTTTTCAGGGCGTCGTCGGACAGGATGACCTTTTCCACTTCCGGGTTGGCCAGGATGGCCTCCATGGTCTCCAGGTAAAGCCGCTTGCGGGTGATGTCCTTGGCCTTGTTGTACTCGGCCAGTACGGACAGGAACCGGGCGGCGTCGCCCTCGGCCTTGCGGACCTTGGCCTCCTTGTACGCCTGGGCCGCGTTGGTGATGCGGGCCGCCTCGCCGCGAGCCTTGGGCAGGATGTCGCGCTGGTACGCCTCGGCCTCGTTGATGTAACGGGACTTGTCCTCGCGGGCGCTGGCCACGTCCTTGAACGCGTCGATGACCTCGTCCGGCGGATGCACGTTCTGCATCTGCACGGCCACCACGGACAGGCCGGTTTCGTAGCTGTCCAGGATGGACTGCATCAGTTCCCGGGTCTGGACCTGGATTTCCTGCTTGCCGGTGGTCAGGGCGTCGTCGATGCGGCCGTTGCCGATGACCTCGCGCATGGCGGCCTCGCCCGCGTGGGCCAGGGTCTGTTCCGGGTCGTTGACGTTGAACAGGTAGTTCTTGGCGTCCTTGATGAGGTATTGGACGATGAACTGCACGGACACGATGTTTTCGTCGCCCGTGAGCATCAGGGATTCCTCCTTGACCTCACGGCTGACGCCCTGCTGGAAGTCCCGGGAGAGCGGCCTGCCCGTGGATCGGAATCCGAATTCCACGCGCCGGATCTGCGTCACCTTGGGGGTCAGGGCGCTTTCCACGGGGAACGGAATGTGGTAATTCGGACCCGCAGTGGTGATGCGGTTGTATTGCCCGAATCGTTTTACCACGCCGACTTCGTCGGGTTCCACGATGTAGAATCCGCTGGCTACCCAGAGGATGATGATGATCGGTACGATGAGTTTCCAGCCGGGCAGTTTGAAATTCTTGAATTTATCAAACTGCACCTGGAAGTCGTCGAAGCTCGGCGGCTTGCCGCCGGGACGCCCCTGCTGTTGTTTCTGTAATTTTTCCCAGTCCCAATTCATAATGACTCACAAGTAGGCACATTGCCGAGGCAGGTCAAGGAAAGTCGAATGAAAAAATGGGATGCCCCCAGCCGCGGGCCTTTCCGGGCGGCGCTTTCAGCGGGGCGGGCATGAGTTGCCTGCGGCTGTTCACCGGGCTGTTTCGCCGGTTTCGCTCCATGGTGCTGCGCCGTCCCGTGCGGTTGGCTGGGCAATGCGCCCTGTGCGGGGGCTGCTGCCGGAACATCCTGCTCATGTACGAGGGCAAGTGGCTCAGGCGGCCCGGCCAGTACAGGGCCATGCTCGAACATCTGCCGAATTACGCCCGTTTCGAGCACGCCGGATACGACGATTACGGGTTCATGATCTTCACCTGCAACCGCCTGGGCGAGGACAACCTGTGCTCCGATTACGAGGGACGTCCTCCTTTATGTAGAAATTACCCTTCCGAATCGATATATTACCAGGGCGGCCGGCTGCGGCGCGACTGCGGCTACACCTTCGAGGCCGTGACGTTCCGCGACGCGATCCTGCGTCGGCTCGGTCGCAGACCCGATTTCGCCCAGGAGTTGGGCAAGGAATTGCACAGGGCGGACAACGGGCGAAAAAAGAAAGAAGACGGACAACCATGAAGAAACTCGTATTCATACTCATCGCCGCGCTCGCCACCGGAGCGGGCGTCTGGTATTTCACCGCCGGGCAAAAGGCCGGGAAGGTCAAGGTCCTCAATACGGCCAAGGTCGAGCGGGGCAGCGTGTCCCGCGTGCTGGAGGCCACTGGCATCGTCCAGGCCCAGGTGGGCGCACTGGTCAAGATCGGCGCGCAGGCCACCGGCGTGCTCGAATCGGTCCCGGTCAAGGTCGGCGACCGCGTGAACAAGGGCGATCTGGTGGCCAAGATCGACGCCCGCGAGTTGGAGGCCCGCATCGTCGAGGCCAGGGCGAACCTGCAACTGGCCCAGGCCAAGCTCGCCTACATGGAGAAGAACCTTCCCCGGCAGCGGGCCCTGGTCGAGAAGAGGCTCGCGGCCCAGGATACCCTGGACGCGGCCATTCAGGACGCGGACGTGGCCCGCCACACCGTGGACTCCAACCGGGCCAAGCTGCGCACCCTCGAAGTCCAGCTTTCCTACACCCGCATCTATTCGCCCATCGACGGCGTGGTCTCCCAGGTGGCCGCCCAGGAGGGCGAGACCATCGTTTCCGGCCTGTCCGTGTCCAACCTGATCACCGTGCTCGACCCATCCAAGCTCGAGATGTGGATCTACGTGGACGAGACCGACGTGGGCCGCGTCAGGGAGGGGCTGGCCGTGCGCTACACCGTGGACTCCTACCGAGACAAGGTGTTCGAGGGCGCGGTCAAGCGCATCTACCCGGAGCCCGAGATCCGCGACAACATCGTCTACTACCAGACCCTGGTCCCGGTCACTGCGGAACAGGCCAAGTTCCTGCGCCCGGAGATGACCACCCAGTGCAAGATCATCGTGGAAACGCGGGACAACGTGCTGACCGTGCCCAACACGGCGCTCAAATGGGTCAGGGACCGGCAGGTCTGCTTCGTTGTTTCCCCCGACCCCCGCATCGAGCCGCGCGAGGTCACGCCCAAGCTCGGCCTGGTCGGGCTGGAGACCTCCGAGGTGGTCGAGGGGTTGTCCGAGGGCGACGTGGTGGCCACCCAACTCGTGCTGCCCGGCAACGTGGTCGGCAAAAAGGGGGAATAGCATGCCCGAGGCGGCCATCGCCCTTGAAGACATCACCCGGACCTTCTCCGGCCAGGCCGGGGACGGGCCGGACTCCGGCGACCAGGGCATCCCGGTGCTCAAGGGAATCACGCTGGACGTGGAGTCCGGCGCGTTCGTCGCCCTGCAAGGCACGTCCGGGTCCGGCAAGTCCACCCTGCTGCACATCATCGGCCTGCTCGACCGGCCCACGTCCGGCTCCTACTTCCTGCACGGGGAGGACGTGTCCACCCTGGACGACGACCACCGCTCCGACCTGCGGAACCGCTCGCTGGGCTTCGTGTTCCAGTCCTTCTACCTCATCCCCTACGCCACGGCGCTCGAAAACGTCATCCTGCCCGGCCTGTACTCGGGCAAGCCGCGCACCGAACTCACGGCCAGGGCCGAGAACATCATGGAGCGGATGGGGCTGGCGGACCGCATGAACTTCAGGCCGTCCAGGCTGTCCGGCGGCCAGCAGCAGCGCGTGGCCATGGCCCGCGCCCTGCTCAACGAGCCGCGAATCGTCCTGGCCGACGAACCCACCGGCCAGCTCGACTCCACGACCTCCGGCGAGATCATCAAGCTTTTCCACTCGGTACACGAGTCCGGGACCACCATCGTGCTCGTCACCCACGACGAGGAAGTGGCCCGCGAGGCGGACCGCATCATCCGCCTTCAGGACGGCCGTATCGCGGAGGATGTGAAAACCGGGTAGGGCAGGGGGGCCACCCCCTATCCCCCAGCCCTCCATCCTCTTTTCCCGAACTTTTTGGGTCGCCTTTGGCGAAGGCAGGAGATGAGGGATGGAGATGAACCATATAAAGATGATAAGAGGCTTCAGGGAGCGGTTCAGGCGCCGATGGCGTTGCGGGGCGGCTCTCGGAGGCCGGGACAACCAACTATGGTCGCGCAACTGAGAGATATCCTTCGCATCGCCAACATGGGGTTCGAGGCCGTCTGGGCCTTCAAGCTCCGCTCCTTGTTCGTGGTGCTCGGCGTGGCCTTCGGCATCGCCTCGCTCACCCTCATCGTCACCGCCGTGGACGGGGCCAACCGCAGGGCCGTGGAGATCGTGGACATCTTCGGGCCGGACGCGGCCATGGTCTTCGGCGGCAACATCCAGAAAAGGGCCGTGGGCATGCGGACCCTGACGCTCAGCCGGGAGGACGCCAACCGGATCAGGGATTCCCTGCCCGGCGTCGCCCAGGTCATCCCCATGCGGGCCAAGTTCGGCCAGACGATCAAGTCGGGCAACCGCAACTACCAGGACGTGGGCGTCGTCGGGTCCACCGAGAACTATGCGCAAGCCTGGAACTGGCCCCTGGAAGAGGGGCGCGACATCACGGCCGAGGATGAGCGCCTGGGCGCCAAGGTGACCCTGCTCGGCGACAAGCCCTCGGAGGAGCTGTTCGGCGACCAGTCGCCCGTGGGCCGGGTGGTCTACATATCGGACATCCCGTTTCAGGTGGTGGGCCGCCTGGCCGCGCGCGGCGTGTCCGGCGGCGGGGGCGGAGACATCGACAACCGCGTGGTCATCCCCCTGTCAACCCTGGTCCAGCGCTACAACATGGACCGCAAATACTTCCGCGCCCTGCGGATCAAGTTCCTGGAGCCGGACTACATGGCCGCGCACGTGGAAAACCTCCGCTCGCTTTTGCGCCGGCTGCACCATCTCGGGCCGGGCGAGGACGATAACTTTACGATCATCACCGCCGACGAGGTGCTCAAGTTCCTGTCCATGTTCAAAGGCGGGCTGACCATCTTTCTGGGCGTGACTGCGGGCATCGCCGTGCTCGTGGGCGGGTTTGTGCTGGCCAATCTCTTTTCCCTGTCCGTTTCCGAACGGGCCGAGGAGATCGGACTCAAAAAATCCATGGGAGCGCGCAACTCGGCCATCCTCGGCCAGTTCCTGGTGGAGGCGTGCGCCCTGACCGCCCTGGGCGGCGTGCTCGGGCTGTTTCTCGGCCTGGGACTCGGCCAGTTCCTCTCCCGCCTGGACATCCTGACCATCCAATTCTCCTGGAAAGCCTTCTTCATGGCCCTGGCAGGCTCCCAGGCCGTGGGCCTGATCTTCGGACTCAAACCCGCCAAGCAAGCCGCCGACCTCGACCCCATCCAAGCCCTCAGGGGCGAAGGCTGATTGAGGGGGGGAGAGCCTCCGGCGGCCGGAGGAAGGGGAGGAAAAAACTTTTGAGAAAGTTTTTTCCTCACCTTCCCCCGGACCCCCATCCCCTTCTTTTTCAAAACTTTTTATA
>JACCQI010000066.1 GCA_015709315.1 Desulfovibrionaceae bacterium | reverse complement strand
TTTTTGGGGCGCCAGCCAAAAACAGGGCCGCCGTAAGGGCGGAAAACAATGTATCGATGACAGGGGTAGTATAACGCGGAGCGCGGACAATCTCCTTACGGCGCAGTGGCGCGAACACATCTCGCCAACTGCCTCGGAACGGGGCGTCTTATCGCCCCCATCCCCGGCGACGTCGACGTCGACATTCCCCATTTCCCACAGCGCTGCTCGTCTAGCGGCCGCAACGGCCTCTATGCCAGCAGTGCATAGGCCACCCCTACCAGGGCGATGGTCAGGCCGCGCGTCAACTGGTTGCAGAGGATGAGCTTGACGGCCATGCGCGGCCGGAAGATGCCCGCATAGTAGGGAAACTGATGGCGGAAGGCGCGCATGGGCGAGGACAACACGTTGCCGAGCATCAGCGCCAGCACCACCTGGGTCTGGGTGAGGGCCGTGTCGGTCATCATGGCCCCGGCCGCGGCCAGGCCCGCCGTGAACTCGGCGGCCATGTGAAAGGCCACGATGCCAAGGGCCTCGGGCGGCAGGAAGGTGAAGAGCGGGACGGACCCGGCCATGGCCTCCTGGAGCCAGGTGAACAGGCCGAGCTGCTTGAGCACGAAGAAAAGCGTGTAGATGGGGCAGGTCAGGTAGAGCACCTTGGGCAGCCGCTTGAGGAAGCGGTCCCAGGTCTTCCTGAGGGCCGAGGAACGCTTCCGCCGTTTTTCCATCTCGTCCAGGCGGCAGGGGAGGCAGCCCTCTTCGAGCGGCGGGAGCAGGAACTTGCCGGCAAAGACGATGGCCGTGGTGCGGATCACGGCGGCCAGGGCGGTCAGGCCCACGTACACGGCCGCGGCCGAGCCGATGAAGGGCGCGGCGATGAAGAAGATGGTCGGCAGGTGCAGGAAATAGGTGGGCAGCGAGTTGAACAGGTTGGAGAGCAGCAGTTCGCGGTCCGAGATGTCGCCCCGGTCATGGGCCTCGGAAAGCATGGTGTTGGCCGTGACGCCCGAGAAAAAGGCCATGGCGAAGCTGGCGGCCGAGATGTCCTTGAGCCGGGCGCGGCGGGCCAGCGGCTCGGCCAGCTTGGCCGCGTACCGGGTCCATTGCAGGGCCTCGATGAGGTTGCCCGCCAGCAGGCCGATGGAAATGAAGAACGTCAGCCGGATGAGCGGCCAGAACAGGCCGTTCCAGAGGACGGGCCAGGAAAGGTCGAGGCCCATCTACTTCTTCTTGTTCTTGACCCGGATCTTCCTGACCTGGGCGAGCTGGTCTTCCGGCATGTAGATGGTGTTCTTGTCGCTGGGGAAGGTGGTCCGGCGCACGTCGGCGCAGTACATCTCCAGCGACTTGCGGGCCTCGGTCCCCAGCTCGGCGTAGCGGCGTACGAACTTGGGCGTGAAGCGGTCGAAGATGCCGAGCACGTCGTTGTAGACCAGTATCTGGCCGTCCGTGACGTTGCCCGCGCCGATGCCGATGGTCGGGATGGACACGGCCTCGGTGACCAACTCGGCGACCTCCACGGGAATGGCCTCCAGGACCACGCAGAACGCGCCCGCCTCCTCCACGGCCTTGGCGTCGTCGATGAGCGCCCTGGCCGACTCGGCGGACTTGCCCTGGGCCTTGAACCCGCCGAACTCGGCCACGTGCTGCGGGGTCAGGCCCACGTGGGCCATGACCGGGATGCCCGCTCCGGTCAGGGCCTTGATCTGGGGCGCGACCGGCATGCCGCCCTCCAGCTTGACCGCACCGGCCCGGCCCTCGGCCATGAGCCGGTGGCCGTTTTCGAGCGCCCGGTCCACGGTGGCGAAGGACATGAACGGCATGTCGCTCACCAGCAGTGCGCGGCGCACGCCCCGGCTGGCCGCCCGCGTGTGGTGGACCATGTCGTCCACGGTCACGGACAGGGTGTTCTCGTAGCCGAGAACGGTCATGGCCAGGGAGTCCCCGACCAGGACCAGGTCCACGCCCGCCTGGTCGGCGATGAGGCCGGACGCATAGTCGTAGGCGGTTATGCAGCAAATCTTCTCGCCGTTTTTCATGGCCCGGATGTCGGGAGCGGTGATCGGCTTGGCCTTGGCCGGAGTGGTTTTGTTGGGGGTGTTCATGGCCCGGAGATTAGAGCCGCAACGGGTCTGCGTCAAGGACCGCCGCCGAAAAGGCGTTTTGCGCCGGAGGCGGGCATTTCAGGACAAATCATGGGCCGTGGACCGGCCGTGTTGTGCAAATGTGCAAAAACGGTTGTGCAACATTTGTCGCGTTGCACAAGTTTTGCGTGGGGCGTAAAAATATAACTAGCTGAAATAAATGAATTTAACTTTTGGCACGGCCTGTGCTTTAACCTGTCCATGATTGATGCTGTCACTGTCACTCTTATCATCCTGGCCGTCGTTTTGTTGCGGCGGCCCCTCCTCACCGACCCGGACGCCGCTCCCGGCGTCCGGGAAGACGGGGAAGACTTCGGCAACCCGGCTTTGGCGCCGGTCCGGGTCCGGGCGAAAAGCCCCCATCACGCTCAGACCGATCGGACGCGCTGACAAGCCTTTGCACATACCATACCTCCCTTTGATACAAGGACCCTCCTCGAAAGCAGCAACCTCAACCCCGGAAAGGGCCGCGAAAGCGGCCCTTTCGCGTTGCGGCCGGGTGACGGGACGATGATAATCTCTCGCTTATCCTTGAAATAAACGCCCTGCCAAGGTATGTAACTCATACCCAAACGCAACCTGCGGCGGTGTGCCATGAGCAAAGAAGGCAGGCGTTACATACCGAAAGACGGGGACGAGCCGAATTTCAAGGAGCTTTCCGACGACGAGCGGATGGACTACGTGACCAGCCGCATCGAGGCCAAGCTGCTCGACTACGACGGCTACGACTTCACCATGCGCCAGTCCCGCACCCTGAACATCTTTTTCGAGTTGTCCCAGGAGCTGCGGGGCCGGGAGATGTTCTACACCATCTGCATGGCCATCCCCCGCATCCTGCTCAGGCTGGAATCGTCCATCTACATCCTGGAGGACGAGGAGACCTTTTCCCTGGCCGGGTGTTCCCTCGGCCGGTACGAGAAGGAGGCCACCCGGACCTGGGACCACGAGTTCACCGACCATATCGTTCTTTCCGGCAAGAATCTGTTCATCCCCATCTGCGCCAACCCGGAGTATATCGACATGCTTCCGTTCGCGCCGCCCAAGAACATCATCGGCAGCTTCGTGATGAGTCCGTGCGACAAGCTGGCCGGGCACGCCCAGCTCTTCCTGGAGAAGTACGTCAACCGCATCGGCTTCCAGCTCCACCACCGGATCATCCGCGCCCGCAGCCGGGAACACATCGCCTTCATCAAGTCCATGGTCCAGGACATCGGCCACAACGTCATCGTTCCGAACATGTATTTCAAGCTCTACTTCAACCGGCTCAGGCGCAGGATCGAGGAGCTCCACCTGTCCACGGCCAGGGTGCTCGGCAAGATGAACGAGTGCGGCTTTGAAAATTGCGTGGAGGAGGGCAACCGGCTGGCCGCCATCGCCGCGGGCATCGAGGGCCAGTACCAGGAGATATACAGCCACTACGAGTCCACCTCCCTGTTTCTGGAGGCCCTGCTCCGTCGCCGTCATTTCGAAGAGGGGCGCTACGTGCTGGACAAGCGCGAGGTGAATCTCCGCAAGGCGGTCATCGAGCCCGTGGTGGAGCGGTTTCGGCCCCGGTTCGCGGATCACGGCATCGAGCTGGCCATGGGCCTGGGCGGCGCGCCGGACCAGATGATCCGCCTGATGGTGGACAGGGGCCTGCTCTCCCAGGTGATCGACAACCTGTTCAACAACGCGGTCAAGTACACCGAGGAGACGGTCCTGCCGGGCGGCCGGTCCGGCAAGTTCGTAGCCTACGGCTGGCAGGTGCTCAAGGACCACTTCGGCCCGGACAGGCCCGGCATCCGCATCTGGATCGCGTCCACGGGCAGATCCCTGGAACTGAAAAAACCCATGGACGTCTTCAAGCCGGGGTTCCGCGCGAACAACGTGGCCCGAAAGCCCGGCACCGGGCGCGGGCTGTATTTCGTCCGCCAGGTGGTGGAGCTGCACGGCGGCCAGGTCGGGTACGAGCACACCAAGCGGGGCAACGAGTTTTACATGATCCTGCCGTTCGAGCTGGCGCGCGAATAGCCGCCGGGCCGCCCCGGGGCCGTGGGGCGGCTTTCCCTTCAAAAACCGGGCGGGTTGGCGTATACCCCTGTCCATGCGAATCCGACTGACGCTGGCCTACGAGGGCACCGACTTCTGCGGCTGGCAACTGCAACCCGACGACCGGACCGTCCAGGGCGAGGTGGAAAAGGCCCTGCTGACCATCCTGGGCCGGCCCGTGCGCGTTCACGGGTCGGGCCGGACCGACGCCGGGGTTCACGCCCTGGGCCAGGTCTGCCATTTCGATTGCCCGGACGGCCGGGACGGCTTCCCCTGGCAGCGCAGCCTGAACGCGCTCATGCCCAAGGACGTGCGCGTGGTCGATTCCGGAGCGGTCCCGAACGACTTTCACGCCCGGTACGGGGCCAGGCAAAAGACCTACGAGTATGCCCTGTGGCACGACCGGGGGTTCTGCCTGCCGCAGCGCAGGCGGTTCGTGTGGGCATGCGGGCCGGTGGATGTCCCGCGCATGGAGGCGGCGGCCGAGGTGCTGGCGGGCGAGCACGACTTCGCGGCCTTTCGGAACGTGGGCACGGACGTCGAGTCCACGGTGCGGACCCTTTCGGAAATCGTCCTTGCGCCGGGTCCGACCGCCCATGAATCCGTCTGGCGGTTCACGGCGAACGGCTTTCTCAAGCAGATGGTGCGGAACATCATGGGCTGCCTGGTGGCCTGCGGACGCGGCCGGCTCGACGCCGACGGCGTGCGCGCCATCCTCGACTCCCGCGACCGCACCACGGCCCCGGCAACGGCCCCGCCCACCGGCCTGACTCTGGTGCGCGTGGACTATGCCGGGGATTAGTCAGCGGATGCCTATGTCGCGGCTGGCGAAGTCCCAGTAGAGGATGGGGGACCTGCACCTTCGCGCTATGTGGCGGAACACCTTGCCGAACCTGACGGTCACGCCCGGGTGGACCTCGACTCTGGCCGTGATGGTCACTTCCTCCATCTCCCGCCGACGGGCATCGCTCAGACGACGAATCTGGTCGGTGATGGACCTGCGCTGTTTGGCCAGGGTCGCTCGGTGGCCGAGCACTTCGGCCACGGCCCGGCGCTTGGCGTCGGGTGTGCGCAGGAGGATGAGTTCCGGGGGATCGGTTCCCAGGGCGGCGTCGATCTTGCGGATGGACTGGGTGATTTTGGCCCGCTGTTCGCGCAGGGCTTCGTCTTCGGGGTGGTCGGTGTCCACGCAGATGACGGTCTTGACCCCGAGTTCCGACCCGATTTCGTTGACCACCGCGCCCTTGCGGGTGACGATCCGGCCACCGTGGATGGCCCCCTTGCCGGACACGGCCACGAGGCGGCCCCGGCAGTGGATGGTCGAATTGGAAATCTCGTTGGCGATGGTCACGTCGCCGCCCGCCCGGATGTCGGCGTTGACCGCGAAGTTGGCCATCACGTCGCCCCCGGCGGAGATTTGGCCGCCATCGGGCATGAGGATGCCGCCGCCCGCCGTGACCATGCCGCCCGCCGTGACCGTGGCGGACTCGATGGCCCCCTCCACGATGACGTGCACGGGCGCGGACACCGAGAACCCGGCCTGGATGGAACCGGCCACCTTGACCGAGCCGCGCTCGACCGTCACGTTGCCCGAATTGTAGTCCACGTTGCCGGGGATCACCAGGCATTTGGAGACCGAGATCCGGTCGCGGTCCACCGTCACCACGCCCTCGGCACGGGCCTGGTACGTCACTCCGTCGTCCAACAGGGCCACGTTCTCGCCCAGGGTGACCGGCGCTTCGCAACCCGCGTGGGGCGGGATGGTCTTGCCGTAGATGTCGATGCCGCCCTCGCCCCCGGTGGGGTGGTGGTAGCGGACGATGGCCTGGCCCGGCTTGACCATGGGATGTACGCCCCGGTCGCGGAAATCCATGCGCCCGCAGTTTTTCTCCATGCCCGCCGCCTTGCGGGTGGACACCAGGTATTCGAGCCACCCGTTCCGGCCGGGCACGGGATAGCTTCCCTCCACCAGGATCTCATCGGCCAGGGGACGGCCATTTTCCCGCGCCAGCCTGATTCGGGCGGCGAGATGGTTCATGTCCGGGTCGATGGCCACGCCCAGGTCCCGCAACTCCTTCTCCACTTTGGCCGGAGTCACTGCCCTGCCTTGAAAATCGCGGTGGTGGAGGGTCCCTGTGACGGAAATCCTGTCATCGGCAATGCGCGCCACGGGGGCCACCCTGATGATGCCGCCCGCGAGGCGGGCCATGCCCCACGCCCGCGAGACAAAGGTGTCGTCGGCCGGGTCCCAATCCACGTTGTCGCCCGCCTTGACCGTGATGTCGTCGGGCGTGAAGTCCTTTTCGGCGGGCAAGGTGCGGCCGTCGATGGTCCGGCCGGGCCGGGCGGCCTTTGGGCGGCGGTAGCGGGCGAATTTGTCGCCGGGAAAAACGGGGTAGTCCAGATCGCCGAGCGCGATGAGCGAACCGTGCCTCGGCTCCTGCGGCGGGATGCCGCGCACCAGGGTTATGCCGGTAAAGGGGCGGCCCTCCCGGATGGCCTTGATGACGCGGTCGGCGGCGGCGGCGTCCACGGGCAGGTCCACCCCGGCTTCGGCCAATTGCTTGCGGATGAGCGCCGCCGACGGCTCCCGTCCGCAGTTGGGAGGAAAGTACCGGCTGACCCCGAGCTTCATGCCGTCTTTGGACATGGCGAACCGGAATCGCGCGTCAGGACTGTCCTTGAGGGTTCTTTTGTCCTCCGTCAAAACATTCTCCATGCTGGTGCAGGCAATAAAGGATTGTCCGAAGCCGGATGGGGGAAAACGGTTGAAGCAACCTTAGCATGGTGCGGTGATTATGGCAATTATGCCTGATAAACGAATGAGTTGAGAATGGTTATGACTGTGCGGAAAGGGACAGCCGCCAGTAGAGTTCCTCAAGAATGGAAACCAGGTCCGCATGGATGCCGCCCGGTTCCGGGGGCATGCCGAACAGGGCGCGGCGCTGTTCCTTCAACCCCTCCGGGGACACGGCCGAGGGGTCGGAGTGGAACACGGTCATGGCCAGCCGCTCGGCCAGGAGGTAGCCGGTCACGCCGTTTTCCAGCATGCCCATGAGCACCCGGAAGCGGTCCCGGTTTTCCCGCCAGAAGGCCAGGGCGTCGTCGCCCGGCTCCACGGCCATGGATTCGCAGATCAGGGAGTAGAGCGAGTTGATGCCCGCGCCGGGAATGCCGCGCCGCCAGCCGAGCAGCCACGGGTTGCGCCAGAACAGGAGAAAATGGTCGGTGCCGGTGCGGATGATGGCCTCCATGGCCGAGCGCGCCCCGGCCAGCACGTCGTCGTTCCAGGCCACGGGCCGGGCGGACACGTCCCAGGCCGGGAGCGGGGCCGTGGTCGTCGGTTCGTCCAGTACGAGGCCGAGGATGTGGCCCAACCATGCGTTGGCCTGCCGCGACGCGGGCGTCTCCAGGTGGGCGTAGCTCAGGATGACCCGCCCCGCGCCGTAGTCGTTGGCCGTGACGCAGGGTTGCCCTTGCATGAAGTCGGGCTTGAGACTGATGCCGTAGAGGTTCTCCCAATCGGCCATGGTGCCCTCGGGCAGGGTGGCCAGGTCGAGGTCCGCCACCCAGAAGTCCGGGCCGGGCGTCTTGTACCGGGCAAGGACCGTCACCCCGCCGTCCGCCGGGGCGAACCGGCCCGGCCACCAGACCGGAAGCAGGGCCGAGTCCATGGCGTCCGGCACCAGCGGGCTGCCCGCGTCCAGCTCGGCATATACATGGCCGGAAAGGAAATGGTGGAGGCGGTTCTTGTACCCCTGGCGGGTCCACGGGGACAGCCCCAGGCCGTGCGGCCCGGACAGGGCCAGCCCGGTGCCGCCGCAGAAGCCGAGATAGACGCCGCCGGAGCGCACGAACTCGCGGACGGCCTCCATGCCGCGCGGTCCCAGCCGTTCGGCTTTGCCCCTGGCCCGGCCGCCGGGCGCGATGAGCAGCTTCGGCGCCTCGCCGAACTTGCCAGCAAGCGCGCCATCGGCTATTTCTGACCCGCGCACCAGACGGTGGGGAATGCCCCATGCGGAGAGCGCCCGGGTGACCAGCAGTCCCCAGAAATGCGACTCGTCCCAATATATATGTATGCTTGACATATGCGGCTCTCTCGACAAGGGTATCCCGACGCTATCAAGCGACTGCGGTGACCGCAAGAAAATACGGAATGATACTACGGTGTTTCAGACACCGCATAAATAGAAAACCAGACTCCCCGCCACCCGGCGATCTCCGCGAAGCGGCGATAAAAAGCTTGGGAAAATGAGGGGATGGAGGTCCGGGAGAAGGGGAGAGGGAAAGCCCTTTGCAGCGGTTTTCCCTCTCCCCTTCCCCCGGCCGCCGGAGGCACACAAATGGCGCGAAAGGAATTGGCCAAGGCGTACGAGCCTTGGGATGTCGAGGAAAAGTGGGAAACCCACTGGGAAGCGGAAAAGACCTTCAGCCCCGATCCCGACGGGCCGGGGGACTCCTATTCCATCGTCATTCCGCCGCCCAACGTCACCGGCGTCCTGCATATGGGCCACGCCCTGAACCTGACGCTCCAGGACATCCTGTGCCGCTACAACCGCCAGCAGGGCAAGAACGTCCTGTGGGTGCCGGGCACCGACCACGCGGGCATCGCCACCCAGAACGTGGTCGAGCGCCAGCTCAAGGAAGAGGGATTGACCCGCCACGACCTGGGCCGCGAGAAGTTCATCGAGCGCGTCTGGGAGTGGAAGAAGGAAAAGGGCGACCACATCCTGAGCCAGATCCGCCGCATGGGCGCTTCCGTGGACTGGACCCGCGAGTGCTTCACCTTTGACGAGCA
Source organism: Desulfovibrionaceae bacterium (assembly GCA_015709315.1). GTDB lineage: Bacteria > Desulfobacterota > Desulfovibrionia > Desulfovibrionales > Desulfovibrionaceae > Pseudodesulfovibrio. The sequence continues at coordinate 2,422 of JACCQI010000066.1, read as the reverse complement.
GCGGGCCAAGGCCGTGCGCGAGGTCTTCGTCAAGCTGTACGAGCAGGGGCTGATCTACAAGGGCGACTACCTCATCAACTGGTGCAACCGCTGCCACACCGCCCTGGCCGACGACGAGGTCGAGCACGAGGCCAAGCCCGGCAAGCTCCACCATATCAAGTATCCCCTGGCCGACGGTTCCGGCCATCTGGTGATCGCCACCACCCGCCCGGAGACCATGCTGGCCGATACCGCCATCTGCGTGAACCCCGCGGACGACCGCTTCAACAACCTGATCGGCAAGAAGGCGATCCTGCCCCTGGTGGGCAAGGAACTGCCCATCATCGGCGACAGCTACGTGGACATGGAGTTCGGCACCGGCTGCCTCAAGGTCACGCCGGGGCACGACTTCAACGACTGGGAGCTGGGCCGCAAGCACGGGCTCGAGGTCATCTCCGTGCTGGACGAGGAGGGCATCGTCAACGACAACGCCCCTGAAAAGTACCGGGGCATGACCGTGGCCGAGGCGCGCGCCGCCGTCATGGCCGACCTGGACGCCGAAGGGTTGGTGGTCGAGGTGGCGGACCATGACCACTCCGTGGGCGTCTGCTACCGCTGCAAGTCGGTCATCGAGCCGCACGTGTCCACCCAGTGGTTCGTGTCCATGAAGCCGTTGGCAAAGAAGGCCCGCGCCGCCGTGCCCGCGGACACGCAAATCTTTCCCGAGCACTGGACCAAGACCTACTACCAGTGGCTGGACGAAATCCGCGACTGGTGCATCTCCCGCCAGATTTGGTGGGGCCACCGCATCCCGGCCTGGACCTGCGAGGACTGCGGCGAGCTGATCGTGGCCAAGGAAGACCCGACCGTCTGCACCAAGTGCGGCGGCTCCCACCTTGTCCAGGACGAGGACGTGCTGGACACCTGGTTCTCCTCCGCGCTGTGGCCGTTCTCCACGCTGGGCTGGCCCGACGACACCAAGGAGCTGGCCCGGTACTACCCGACCTCCTGCCTGGTCACGGGCTTCGACATCCTGTTCTTCTGGGTGGCCCGCATGATGATGATGGGCCTTCAGTTCCGGGAGCAGGTGCCGTTCGACCACGTCTACATCCACGCCCTGGTGCGCGACGAGCACGGCAAGAAGATGAGCAAGTCCACGGGCAACGTCATCGACCCCCTGGACATGATCGAAAAGTACGGGGCCGACGCCCTGCGCTTTACGCTGACCAGCTTCGCGGCCATGGGCCGGGACATCAAGCTCTCGGAGCAGCGCATCGAGGGCTACAAGCATTTCATGAACAAGATCTGGAACGCCACCCGGTTCGCCATGATGAACCTGCCGGACGAAATTCCGGCGGTCGACGTGAGCAAGGCCGAGGGCCTGGCCGACCAATGGATTCTGCACCGGCTGGAAGAGGTCAAGGAGGCGGTGAAGTCCGCCACCCTCGACTACCGGTTCAACGAGATCGCCCAGACGCTCTACAAGTTCATCTGGTCCGAGTTCTGCGACTGGTACTTGGAGATGGTCAAGCCCGCCCTGTACGGCGAGGACGAAGAGGCCAAGGCCCGCACTCAGGCCGTGCTCTGGACGGTCCTGTCCGAGACCATGATCCTGCTTCACCCGGTGACCCCGTTCATCACCCAGGAAATCTGGAACGTGTTGCCCCGGCCCGCGGGCGACGACCGGAGCGAGGACATCGCCACCCTGGCGTTCCCGGCCTTGCGCCCGGAGTGTCTGAATCCCAAGGCCGTGGCCGACATGGAGCTGTTCATGGGCGTGGTGTCCGGCACCCGCAACATCCGCACCGAGCTGCTCATCGAACCGGCCAAGAAGCTCGACCTGCTCATCAGGACGGTCAGCGACGCGGACAAGTCGGTGCTGGAGGCGAACACGGGCCTCATCCAGTCCCTGGCCCGCATCGAGAACGTGACCATCGGCCCGGACGTCAAGGCTCCCAAGGCATCGGGCGCGGCCGTGGTTCAGGGCAACGAGCTGTCCGTGCCCCTTGAGGGCGTGGTGGACTTCGAGGCCGAGCTGGCCCGCCTGGACAAGAACCTGGGCAAGCTCGACAAGACCATGACCGGCGTGTCCAAGAAGCTCCAGAACCCCGGTTTCGTGAACAACGCCCCCGAGGCCGTTGTGGAGGGCGAGAAGAAGAAGCTCGCCGAAATGGAAGAAGAGAAGACCAAGCTCACCCAGCTCAAGGAACGCCTTGAGTCGGTGATGGGATAAGGATTTCCCCCGCCTTCCTGAATTTCTGGCGTGCCGCCTGAAAGAATGGATGGACAAGACGGATTGAGATGGCGGCGCACGCGCCGCCAAGGCAAAGAATAACCAGACCCCCCTACCCGCCCCGGACTCCGCGAAGCGGATATAAAAAGTTTGGGAAGGAAAAGGGGATGGGGGTCCGGGGGAAGGGGAGAGGGAAACCCTCTTCAAAGG
>JACCQI010000065.1 GCA_015709315.1 Desulfovibrionaceae bacterium | reverse complement strand
CCGCCGTCAAAAAGCACTTGCCATAGGGGCGGGTCCATATATGCTTACTTTTTGGAGCGCCAGCCAAAAAGTAAGTCGCCGGGGGGCGAAACAACAATGTGCCGATGACAGATAACGTCGAACGCGGAGCGCGGACGGTCTTTCAACATCGCAGCGATGCAAAAGAAATATCGAGAGACGCGGAATCCCCCGCACGCTTCCCCGGCGCAGGCGATGCCGGCGTCGACTTCGGCCTAGCTGCCCAGCAGATGCAGGAGAATCGGCATGGTCACGGCCGAAAGCGCGGTTTGCACCGTGATGATCAGGGCCATGACGCGGTGGTCGCCGCCCATCTGCCGGGCCAGGATGAAGGCGGACACGGACACCGGAATGGCCGTGTAGATGAGCGCCGCGTCCAGGGCGAACCCGGTCACGCCGAGCAGTTGGGCGCAGCCGAAGGCGGCCAGCGGCAGGGCCACCAGATGGGCCAGGCTGGCCAGCACCACGGGCAGGGCGCGCTCGCCCAGTCCTTCCATCCGCAGCCCCGCGCCCACGGCCAGCAACCCCATGGGCAGGGCCGCCGTGCCCAGGATGGCCAGCAGGTCGTTCAGGAGGCGGGGCAGCGCCAGCCCGGTCACGTTGAGAAGCAACCCCACGGCGCAGGCCAGGATGAGCGGGTTCTTGACCAGCTCCAGCCCCACCCGGCCCAATCCCCCGCCATACTTGCCGTGGCGGGAAAGGACCAGCACGCAGAGCACGTTGACCAGCGGTACCAGGGTCAGCAGGGCCACGGCGGACAGGGTCATCCAGTCCGGGCCAAGCAAGGCCGCGGCTGCGGACATGCCCACGTAGGTATTGGGCCGGATAGCGCCCTGGAAGACCGACGTGAAGGCCGGTCCGTCCATGGCGAACATATTTTTCACGAGCATCAAAAACGCGCCCACCAGGCACACGGCCCCGGCCAGGGTCAGGGCCAAGCCCAGGGCCGAGCCGTCAAAGGCGCGGTCCGCCATGCCGCTGACCAGAAGCGCCGGAAAGAGCACGTAGTAGGTCAGCCGCTCGGACACGGGCCAGAAGTCCAAGCTGGGAAATTCCAGGCGGCGCAGGATGAACCCGAGCAGAATAAGCCCGAAAATGGGGATGATGGCGAGGACGACCGGAGACATGGGCGGGAAAGTACCCTCTCCCCGGACCGGATGGCAAGAAAAAGGGGAGCCTCCCTCGAAGCTCCCCTGAACAGGCTACTCGGGCACAGTCTCCATGCCCGCCCATTTCGGCTCGTGCAGCGGCAGCACGTAGTCGGCCATGTCCCTGGCCTTGAGCAGAATGTCGTATGCCTCGTAGGGGCCGGTGTTGGTGCCGGGCGGAATGACCTCCATCTCCATGGCCCGGACGTCCTTGGGCGGGTCCAGGTTCTCCAGGATGGTGCAGAAGCCGCAGATCAGGACCGAACCCTTGTCGGTCTCCACCTTCACGGACATGCCGCCGGGCGTGTGGGCCGGGGTGTGGATCATGGTGATGCCGGGTACCACCTCGGTGTCCCGGTTCACGGCCACGATCTGGCCGTTGTCCCGGATGTCGTCCACGTAGTCCTCCAGGTAGCGGAAATCCAGCGGATGCGGGTTGTACACGGAATCCAGCTCCTTCTCATGCACGTAGACCTTGGCGTTGACGCATTTGTAGTCGTTCTCGCAGTGGTCGTTGTGCAGATGGGTGTGGATGACGATGTCGATGTCCTCGGGCTTGAGCCCGTACTTGGCCAGCCCTTCCTCGAAGGTGTATATCTTGCCGCCGATGGCCTTCTCGCGCTCCTCGGAGACGATGGGCCGCATCTCCCCGGTGTCCACGAGGATCTTCTTGTCCCCGCCCTCGATGTACCAGGTGTAGATGGGGATGGTGTACGGCGTGCCGTACCCGTGCTGGTACGTCATCATGCCCTTGTCGAAAACCTTGGTTCCCATGCAGATGGGATGCACTTTGTATGTCATGGCGAATCCTCTTTATTGATGATTACGGCATACTCCATGTAGGCACGCGAGCGCAAATGTCCAGTCCCCGCGCGCTAGGAGCCGGGCTTTTGGGCGGCGGCGCGGCGGATAGCGGCCTTGCGGTGCCCCGCTAGAGAATGATGCCGACCACCGCCCCGGTCATGAGGGTGGCCAGGGTGCCGGAGACCACGGAGCGCGCGCCCAGGGACACGATGTCCGAGCGCCGGTCCGGGGCCATGGAGGACAGGCCCGCCACCATGATGCCGAGGCTGCCGAGGTTGGCGAACCCGCACATGGCGTAGGTCATGATGATCCGGCTGCGGTCGGACAGCGCCTCCGGCCCGAGCTTGGCCATGTCCAGGTAGGCGATGAATTCGTTGAGGACGGTCTTGGTGCCCATGAGCGACCCGGCGGCCTGCGCCTCGGACCACGGGATGCCGATGGCCCAGACCACCGGGGCCATGATCCATCCCAGGACGCGCTGCAGGGAGAGCCCCTCCCCGGCCACGTCCGGCAGCGCGCCCAGGCAGATGTTGGCCAGGGCCACCAGCGCCACCAGCACCACCAGGGTGGCCAGCACGTTGAGCCAGATTTTCAAGCCGTCGTTGGTGCCGTGGATGACCGCGTCCATGGTGGAGGCGGCCTCGTGCGGCGGCACGGCGTTTCCGTGGGTCACGTCGCCGGTCTCCGGCACCATGACCCGCGAAACGAGGATGGCGGCCGGGGCCGAAATGAGCGAGGCGGCCAGTATCTGGCCCATGGAGTTGGGAATGACGCTCGACAGGATGGAGGCGTAGAGCACGAGCATGGTCCCGGCGATGGTGGCCATGCCGCAGGTCATGAGCGAAAACAGCTCGCTGCGGGTCATGGTGGAGAGATACGGCCTGATGACCAGCGGGGCCTCGACCATGCCCAGAAATATGTTCGACGCGGCCCCCACGCCGAGCGCGCCGCCCACCTTCATGGTCCTCTCCAGGCACCAGGAGAATCCCTGGACCACCAAGGGCAGGACGCGCCAGTAGTAGAGCACGGCCGAGAGCGCGGCCATGAGCATGATCAGCGGCAGCGACTTGAAGGCAAAGACAAAGGCCGCGCCCGGATACGACTCCTGGAACGGCAGCGCGCCGCCGCCGAGATAGCCGAAAACAAAGGTCGTGCCCGCCGCGCACGCCTGTTCGAGGGCCAGGGCCGCCGAGTTGAGGGCAATGAAGATTTGCTCGAACACCGGCAATTTGAGCATGACCAGGCCGAGCGCGAGCTGCAGGGCCAGCCCCACGCCAATGGTGACGAGGCTCACCCGCTTCCGGTTCTCGCTCAACGCCCAGGCCAGGGCCACCAGCACAATCAGTCCCAACGCACTTTGCAGCATGGTTCGCTCCAGATGACGATTTTCCGTACAATTTATGCGTAAATCAAGGCGGTTGCAAGGCTCAAGAACACATTAACCGTCCTCTCCGGGCAACAGGGGCGGCAGAAGCGCGGCCGCCGGCACAACCCCGCCCAAGACGAGGAAACCGACGCCGAACCGGCCCGCGCCGCGCCCGTCCGGTGCACAAGGACATGGACGGCACGGCAAGGCCGGGGGCCGGGTTTCAGGCAAGGGATAATCGGCGATGCAATACGTTATTAATGTTATACACGGCTTGACCCCCTTTTTTTAAGCCGGTAGTAACTACAAAGGCGGAAATCTACGGTACGGATTCCCGGACGGAAAGCATTGGTTTCCACCGTCCGCAGGCAACGAACCGGCAGGCGACAAACGAAGACTCAATCACGCATATTCAAGGAGAACCAGCATGGATGTCGAACTGGCGAAACCCTTCATCAAGGCCGCCGTGGACGTTTTGTCCACCATGGCCCAAATAAAGCCTGCCGTGGGCAGGCCCTATATCAAGAAGAACAATGTCGCGGCCGGCGACGTTTCCGGCATGGTCGGCATCACCGGCAAGCAGAACGGCAGCGTTTCGCTGTCCTTTTCCAAGAGCTGCGCCGTATCCATCGTCAAGAACATGCTGGGCGACGACATCAGCGACATCATGCAGGACGTCAAGGACGCCGTGGGCGAACTCACGAACATGATTTCCGGCCAGGCCCGCGCCGGGCTGGCGGAAAAGGGACTCGTGTTCGAAGGATCGACTCCCACCGTGGTCATGGGCGACGGGCACACCATCTCGCACATCGCCAGGACCCCGATCATGGCAATTCCCTTCACCACGCCGGACGGAGACTTCACCATCGAGTTCTGTTTCGAGTAGCAAGCTGCCCATTTAACCCGTGGAGAAACCATGGCTATGCTCGACGACTTTCGCACCAAGGAATTCCTGGATCAGATAACGATCCTGAACGAGATCTCCGGGAGCAAAAATCCCGAGGCGCTGCCCGAGTTGGTGGACCTGCTCAAAAATCCCATTGGCGACACCTCCATCGACTATATGGTGGTCAACGCCCTGAACGCCGTCCTCTCCTGCTGCGAGGAGGAGGTCATCGGCGGCCTGACCGACGACCACGAGGGATACAACATCCTGTGCATCCGCGTGGCCGGCGAATACGCCCTGAAGAACGCGGTCCCGACGCTCATGTCCATGGCCGAAGCCGAAAAAGACCCCGACCGGCTCATGGAGATCATCACCTCCCTGGCCCGCATCGGCGATCCCGCGGCGCTGCCGGTCTTCCGTTCCTTCCTGGACCACGACGACCCCTTTATCCAGTCCGCCTGCATCGAGGCCCTGGGCAGCCTGCTCGACGAGGAATCCATTCCCCGGTTCAAGGCCATGATCGAGGACAGCGAGGCCCCGGACCGCTTCGAGGTCTGCGACCTCACCAGTTGGAAGGCCGTGGACACCCTGGCCGGGTTCCGCACCGAGGACACCGTCGGCTTCCTGGTGGAAAAGCTGCACCACAAGAACCCCATGGTCCGGCGCATCATCACCGACGCCCTGGTGAGCGTCGGTCCCATGTGCGCCCCCCTGCTGCTGGACGCTTTCGAGCGGGGCAACGCGGACAGCAGGACCCTGAACGCCAACGTGCTCGGCTTCATCGGCGACCGCTCCGGCGCGGACGGCCTGGTGGCCGCCTTCGACAGGGGCCTGGCCGAGGACGAAAACGTCCGCTACGCCGTGTACGAGGCCCTGGGCCGCATCGGCACCATGAAGGGCATCATCTGCCTGGTGGACGGGCTGGCCGAAACCGACGAACTGCTCCTCATGGCCGTGATCGGCGGACTGGAAAAGCACGTCAATCCCGGCATGATCTCCACCCTGACCAAGCTCCTCGCCGGGGGCGACGACCAGGCCGGACGGCTGTCCAAGGCCATCATCGCCTCCCGGGCCACGGCCATCTTCGACGCCTTGTATGAGAACCAGGACGTGGCCGACGCCCTGATGGACGCCCTCTCCCGGTCCAAGGACCCGGAAATCATAGAGGAATTCCGCTCCATCCTGGCCGGGATCGGCGGCGAGCGAAGCGAGGCCGACCTGGCGCGCCTGCCCAAGGTGGCCTCCGGCACCCGCCAGGCCCTGGCCGCGGACGACTCCCGGTCCATGTGCGCCATGCACCGGGCCATCCTCACGGATCTCGGCTTCGTGCCCTTTGTGGCGGCCAACGGCGAAGAGGCGTATGAACTCATCGAGGAAGGCCAGGAATTCGACGTCATCATCACGGACATGAACATGCCCGTCATGGACGGTATGGAACTGGTGGTCAAGATCCGCAACACGCAGGGCATGGAAAACATCCCCATCATCATGGTCACCACCGAGTCCGAGGTGTCCCAGCAGGACCTGGCCTCCAAGACCGGGGTCACGGCATTCATAACCAAGCCTTTCAAGCCGGATGAGCTCAAGGGAAAGATCACCGAAGTCACCGGCGGATAGCAAACAAACGGCCTCGAAAGAGGCCGTTTTGTTTGCGCGGGCGGCTTGCGATAGCGGCGCATCTGCACATTTTTCCGGGTGCGATTTGATCCTCACGTACTGGGTGTACGCTGCGGTCAAATCGCACCCGGAGAAAATGCACATCTGCACCACTCTCCCAAGCCTCACTGCGTCAGGGGCGCTTGCACGGATGGCCGTGCGAGCGCGGAGGAGGTGCGTTGCTCGGAAGGGTTGGCAGGGCGCGTCGCTGTCGGGTGCTGAAGCACCCGAATCGCTGTTGGTGGCGATTGTTGGGGGGAGGCTTATTGGGCGGCTTGGGCCGGGACCTTTTCCTTGAGGAAATGAATAACCTTTTTGGTTACTTGGCGGGAATAGAGCATCCAGACGTGGGCCATGGGGGGGCAGGTTGCCTCCTGCCAGCCGGGACGGCCGGTGCGGAGCATGGACAGGGGGAATACGTAGTCGTCGGTCAGGGTGTAGAGGCCCAAGCGCGGACAGTCCGGGTCGGGCATCCGGTCCACGGCGCGGGCGATGTGGCCGCCGGGCAGGAGATCGCGGGCCATGCGGTTGGGGCCGAGCCAGGCCAGGTCGCTGCCCTTGTGCGGGGAGCCGAGCGTGATCAGGGCCGCTATCCGGTCGCGGTACCGCGGGTTGCCTGCCGCGCACCGGGAAACCAGCCCGCCCAGGCTGTGGCCGATGAGAATCGCCTTGGCCTCCGGACGGCCCGCCAGGACCAGGTCCATCTTCCGCAGCAGGCCATGCACCGCAGGCTCGAAATCGCGGGAAAAGCTGTTGTACTGGTAGGTATGCAGGTTGGTGAACCCGGCCTTTTTCAGCCGCCGCTTCATGATCCGCCAGGCCGTGCGGTTGTGGTACAGGCCGTGGACCATGATCACCGGAAGGCCCGGCGCCGGCGGCTCGTCCTCGGGCAAAAGCAGGAACAGGGAGCTGACCAGGACCACGGCGTCCGCCAGCACGGCCGTAAGCACGCCGCGCAGGACGGGAAAAAGCAGCGGGCCGGTCCCCTCCCGGATGGCGGTCAGATCCCCGGCCCGGCGATTGGACAGAAAAAAGACCGCGTAGCGCAGCACGGCCAACCCGAAAACGACCCAAAAGAACAGGCTGATGAAGGACAACATTCCCGCACAATGACGGCAGCGGCCAACGGTGTCAACCCGGCCGCCGCCGTCATGCGGTTGCCCTCGGCCCCGGCGCGGTGTATGCCCATGCCAACCCGAAAAGGAGGATCGCCGTGGCCAAGACCACCCTGTGTCTCGACATAGGCAGCGGCACCCAGGACGTGCTGCTCCACAATCCCGAAATCAATCTGGAAAACTGTCCCAAATTCGTGCTCCCCTCCCCGGCCCTGCAAATCGGCAGGCGCATCGCCAAGCTCCGCGATAAGGGGAAAAACATCTGGCTGCACGGCAGCAACATGGGCGGCGGCGTGACCCGGTTCGTCCGCGCTCACCAGGAGGCAGGGCTGTCCGTGGTCTCCACCCGGGCGGCGGCCTACACCATGGCCGACGACCTGACCCGGCTGACCGGCTCCGGCATCGCACTTTCCGAGACCTGTCCAGACGGCTACGAGCCGGTCCTGCTCACGGACTTCGACGAGACGTGGTGGCGCAATTTCTTCCGGGCCGCCGAGCTGCCCTGGCCGGACGCCGTGGCGGCCTGCGCCCAGGACCACGGGTTCCACCCCGGCAAGTCCAACCGCATCGGCCGGTTCAAGCTGTGGCAGTCCCTGCTTGAAGAAGGCGAAGGACGCCCGGAATCCCTGGTCTACGACACCCCGCCCGCCATGCTCACCCGGCTGGCGGACCTGCAGCGCGACATCGGGGGCGGCATGGTGGCCGACACCGGGGCCGCCGCCGTGCTCGGCGCACTCTTCGTCAACGACATCGAGGCCCGCAGCTTCGACACCGGCATCACCCTGGTCAACATCGGGAACTCGCACCTCCTCGCCTTCCTCCTGTTCCGTGGGCGCATCTACGGCGTCTACGAGCAGCACACCGGCTGCGTGGACGGGGCCAAGCTCTGGGCCGATCTTGAAAGCTTCCGCTGCGGCTGCCTGTCCTTCGAGCAGGTCTTCGAGGAACGCGGCCACGGCAGCCTCTGCCTGGACCTGCCCGCCGAGGCCGAGGGCTTCACGCCCACCTACGTGCTCGGCCCGCAGCGGGGCATGCTCGAAGGCTACGACGTATCCTTCCCGGCCCCCGGCGGCGACATGATGCTGGCGGGCTGCTTCGGACTCATCAAGGGCATGTCCATGCGGGAATGACACGCCGGGCCGTTCTCCGTCCGGTTATAATTGTCCTTTTGCCGCTGGGCATGTCCACTGCCTCATGGTAAGGTTTGATCACTGCGGCCAGTGCCGTCCACCGACACCCGCAAGGAGGCTTTCGTGCGTCTGTCCCATATTCCCCCTGCCGCCGCGCTGGCGGCGGCCCTGTTTCTCGCCGCGAGCGTTGCCCTGGCCGCATGGGGCGACGTCCTCAAGGCCACCGGACTGTCCGCAGCCGGAGCCAAAGCCGAATCGGCCGTCAAGGAAGTCCTCACCCTGGGCAAGAATTACGCCATCGAAACCCTGGGCAAGGACGGCGGCTTCAGCGACAACGCATACGCGGCCATCGGCCTGCCCGAGTCGTTTTCGACCCTGGCCGCCGCGTCCGGCCTGACGTCGCTTCTCAATTCGGCCGCGGAAACCGCGGTTCCCAAGCTGGATGCCGCCTTCGACCAAACCATCCAGGGACTGGACCTGTCCGACCCCATGCCCCTGCTGACCGCCGCCAAGGACAGCACCGGCGTTACCGACTATTTCGACGCCGAATCCCGCTCGGCCCTCATGGAGATGGCACGGCCCATCGTGAAGACCTCCCTCAACGACGCGGGACTGTCCTCCTACGCCACGGTCCTGTCCCTCCTGGCCAAAACAACGGACTTCGATGCGGTCGACTATACCGCCGAACAAGTTCTGGACGCCATGTTCCACTATATGGGAGAAAAGGAAAAAGATCTGCGCGCCAGCGGCGCGGAGGGCGCCAGCAAACTGCTGCAAACATTCTTTTAGGAGCATATCATGGGCAAAGCCATCAAGACCCTACTCATCATTGCGGGCGTTCTGCTCGTCCTGTTCGTCGCCGGTGCCGCCATCCTCGTGGCCACGGTGGACCCCAACGACTACAAGGGAGAAATCGCCCAGGCCGTCAAGGACAAAACGGGGCGCGAACTCACCTTCGAGGGCGACATCGGCTTCAACTTCTTCCCCTGGCTCGGCCTGCGCGTCGGGGCCATGGCGCTCGGCAACGCGCCGGGCTTCGCGCCCGAGGAGATGGTCCGCATCAACAAGGCCTCGGCATCCATCCAGATCCTGCCGCTTCTGACCGGCGAAGTGCGGGTGGGCATGGTCGAACTCGACGGCCTGACCGTCAACCTGGCCAAAAACAAGCAGGGCGTGACCAACTGGGACGACCTGACCAAGAGCGCGGAACCCGAGGAAAAGAACAACGCGGCCAAACTCGTGGACAAAAAGGAATCCGGCGGCGGCCAGCTTGAGGCCCTGTCCGTGGAGGGCGTGGAAATCACCAACGCCAACGTGCTCTACGACGACCAGCAGACCGGGAAGAAGACCAGCGTCAACAACCTGAGCCTCATCGTCGGCTCCATCGGCTCGGGCACGCGCTTCCCCTTCGAGCTGTCCTTCGACCTCAAACTGGACGACCCCAAGATCGACACCCGGCCCACCCTGGCCGGATACGGCACACTGGACGACGCCGCCGGTACCTTCGACATCGACGAGTTGAAGCTCACCGCCATGAACCTGACCCTGACCGGCAAGCTCTTTGCCCGATACAAGGACGCGGTCAGCTACTCCGGCGAACTGGCCCTGGCCCGGATGTCCGTCAAAAAGCTCATGGGCGAACTGGGAATGGAACCGCTTGAGACCGCCGACCCCAAGGCCCTGGAAGCGGTGTCCGCCGACATCAAACTGGACGGCACGGACAACGGCGTCACCCTGGAGAGCTTGAACGTCAGGCTGGACGACACCACGATCACGGCCGAGGGTTCGGTCAAGAACTTCGACCGGCCCGCCATCCGGCTGACCCTCAACGTGGACGACATAGACGCGGACCGCTACATGCCCCCCAAGGCCGAGGGCGAACAGGCGACCGCGCCGTCCCCCGCCACGGAGAGCGGAACCCCGGCTGAAGAGCCGGACCTGAGCGCGGTCAAGGATCTCGACCTGGGGGCCAAGCTGACCGTGGGCAAGCTCAAGGTCATGAACCTGACGATCACCGACATCCTGGCCGAAACGACCGCCAAAAACGGCGTGCTGGCAGCCAAGCCGATCTCGCTCAAGCTCTATGAAGGCACCTACACCGCCGAGGGCAAGCTGGACGTCAATCCCCGGTTCGCCACATGGTCCGAGTCCGGCAGGGTCGAGGGCGTGCAGGCCGGTCCGCTGCTCAAGGACCTGACCGGCAAGGCGCATCTCGAAGGCACCACCGTGGTCAAGTACGACCTGCGCGGCTACGGGCTGACCCCGGACAACATCAAGCGCTCCATCACCGGCACGGCGTCCTTCGCCTTCACCGACGGGGCCGTCAACGGCGTGAACGTAGCCAAGATGATCCGCGACGGCTGGAACAAGCTCAAGGGCAAGCCCGCCGGACCGGACGAGCCGCAAAAGACCGACTTCGCCGAACTGCTCGGCTCGGCCACCCTGGACGAGGGGCACATCGTCAACAAGGATTTGCTGATGAAGTCCCCGCTGCTCCGCCTGATCGGCGAGGGCTGGGCCAACCTGCCCGGCAACAACGTGGACTACCTGGCCACCGCCACCGTGGTCGGCACCCTCAAGGGCCAGGACGGCGAGTCCATGGAAGACCTCAAGGGCGTGCCCCTGCCCGTGCGGATCAAGGGCGAACTGGACGACCCGAACATCAGCCTGGACCTGGCCGCCATGGGCAAGGCCCTGTTCGGCGACTCCATCAAAAAAGGCACCAAGGCCATTGAGGACACGCTCCGCAAGACCATTATGGGCGGCGATTCCACAAAGGACACCAAGTCCGGCACCACCGATACGAAATCCGGGACCACCGAACCAAAGAAGGACACCAAGCCCCTCAGCCCGCTCAAGAAGCTCTTCCAGTAGCGGAAAAACGGACACAGAAAAGGGCCGGGCAACGTTGCGTTGCCCGGCCCTTTTACATGGCGTCAATGCACGGCGCGTTTCCGCCTGCCGAAAAATCCTAGAACCTGAGCGACAGGCAGGTCAGCCCGCCGTCGAGCTTACGGAATTCGGACATGTCCAGAACCACGGTTTCCACGCCGGTGGCGCGGACCTTGTCCAGGGTCCCGGGGAATCCGGCGGGCACAATGACCGCGCCGTTGATGTACAGGCAGTTGCGGGCGTAGGCCTCGTCGTCCCCGACAACGATCCTCTCGAACCCCGAGAGTTGCTCCATGGCGTTGCAGCAGGGCGAAACCAGAAGCGTATGGTTGCCGATATAGTTGACGTCGGTCTTGAAATGCAGGCTCGGGCAGCAGGCGATGACCGCCACTTCGTAGCCGTGCGGCGACACCGCGTCGGCCAGCGCCTGTGCGCCCAGGGCATTGGTCCGCGCGGACAGCCCCACGTAAAAAGTCTTGTCCACCAGCAGCACGTCCCCGCCCTCGATGAACGCGGGCGGCGTGATCCTGACCACGGGCTTGTGCCGGGCCAACTCCGGCTCGATGGTTTCCTGCTCACCCTGTCGAGACGGCACTCCCAGCGGCGCGAGCACGGCCACCTCCGCGCAGACGATGGCCGTATCCTCCACGAAACATCCGTCCGGGAACCCCGGTTCGGCATCCAGCACGACCACCTCAAGCCCCAGGTCGCGCAACGCCCCCACATAGGCGGCATGCTGTTTCAGGGCCAACGCAAAATCCGGTTTCCCCAGACTTTGCGACGTAATGCCGTCAACCATCTCAGGTCCCGGCCGCCGAGCGATGGCTTTGGTGAACATGCGCGATACTCCTTGCTGCTGTCGGTATCCGGCAGTGTGCGTTCTCCCCCCACCTTCGTCAACCAAAACCGCTCCCTCCCAACTACCACCCCAAGCGCC
>JACCQI010000064.1 GCA_015709315.1 Desulfovibrionaceae bacterium | reverse complement strand
CTTCCCCCGGACCCCCATCCCCTTTCTTTTCCAAAGCTTTTTGTCGCCGCGCTTTGCGCGGTTGGTGCGTTGCGGACGGTTGGGCTGTTTACGCTGGCGTTGTCTTGGGGAAGTTATTCCGCGTTTCAAAACGACGAACAAAAGCCCGTTTCCGTCGCGGCTATCGTAAAAGAGAAGCCCCCGCGCCGTCTCGACGCGGGGGCGTGTTTGATCTATCCCCCGGGCTGTTCGCCGGGCGGTGAGGCTTCCGGCGGGCTCTCCGAGTCGGGGGCAGTGCGCTTGGCCACGCCGTACTTGTCCAGAATTTCGGCCAGCCGAGCCTTGAGATTGGTGGTGCCCCTGGCCACCAGCTCCAGGTTGATGAGGACCATGATGTCCACCCGGAACACCGCCTTTTTCCAAATAGCCGCCAGGGCCTGCTGCAACTCGGATTCCAGGGAGAGCGTGGTCATGAGCTTGCCGAGTTGCTGGGCGGTCTTGGGCTTGAAGAGCAGGGTTCCCTCGCGGGTGGTGTCCTTGCCGAAAAGCTGCTTCTTGCGGATCTTGGACATGTTGGGCAGCGCGTCCACCTCGGCCTCCGGCACCCGGCGCGCACGTCCGGAGCGGACCTGTATCTTGCCGCCCTCTTCCCGCCCCTGCTCCCTGAGCAGGTGGATCATGTTATGCTCGAGCAGGAAAAACAGAATCCTTTCCAGGGTCGGGATGGAATAGTCCCGCATGTACGGCTGGATGGACTTGATGTGCTCCGGCGTATAGGACTCCATGGCCTTGTAGAAATGGTCGCCGCTCACGCCGAAGGCAATGGACGCGCCCACGCCCAGGCCCACCAGTTGGTCGAGCACGAACTTGAACGATTCCTGCTCCTTCCGGGCCTCTTCCGGGTCCGCAGGGTGATCGGGGCCGCCTTCGGCCGCCTCGGCCAGTCGCCGGGCGTACCGCTTGGCGAACTCCTCGCCGATGGTGTCGATGCAGGTGATGCGCGCGGCCTGGAGCAGCTCGCCCGCGGTGAACAGCTTGAACCCGGACAGGGAGGAGAGTCTTTTCGCCAGCACGCCCTGCACCAGCTTGGCCCGCCTGATGCCGTCCTCCTCGGTGCGGCTGCTCACGTAGCACTGCTGGATGCGGGTCTTGTCGATCTTCTGGTTCGTGGGGTTGAGCTTGGCCAGGATGTCGTCGAACAAAAACCGGATGACCAGGAAGGCGCGTTCCTTGGAAATGTCGAACTTCTCGCCCTCCAGGATCTCCCGGTGGGCCTCGGCCACCTTGCTGGCCACGAACTGCTCGATGAACGCGGTCCAGAAAGCCTGGTCCAGTTCGTGCCGTTCGATCAAAGCCGTGTACTCCGTGAGCGCGGCCTGGCCGAAATAGCGCAGGACCACTTCCTCGAAGTTGTCGGTGATGAGCGCCATGGCGTAGACGATGCCCTGGACGCACTTGATGAGGATGGACTCGGTGTTGAGCAGACCGACCCTGAGCGTGTCGGCGCGTTCGGTCTCGCCGACCTTGACCGCCTTTTCGAAATGGGCCAGCAGGACGATGAAATGGGCGATGTGCTTGTGGATGAACTCGTAGCCGGGGTGCCCCTGGCGGCCGCAGAGCAACTCTATGGCCGTGGACTTCTGGGCTTCCAGCATGGGAAATTCGTTGATGGCGGACTGATTGAGCGTCAAAAACTCAAGCAAAAGCTCCCGCTCCATGACCTCACGGAGAGAGGACCGTTCCTTGAGCGCTCGAAGTCTGGTCTGGTAGGCGGCGAGCCGTTCGTCATTGCCCAACCGGCCGCCCGAGGGTGCATTGGCCATGAAGCTCAACTGTCCTGAAGTCGTTACACAATCGCCAAAAACCCTATGACAACTCACGCGTATTTGCAAAAATAATTTGCGTCGCGCCCCCAAAGGCCCGCCCCTTGACCTTCATCCGGCCAGGCGCGATATTCGCCCCGTGATCACCTGCACCAAATGCGGAGAGAAAAACTCCGACGACACGCGCTTCTGCACCCGCTGCGGCTGGAAGCTCCAATCCTCCCAACGCGGGCACCCGGCCGGGGAAATCCCTGCGGACCGACCGCTCACGCCCTTCAGGCACCAGGGCATGCCCGCCGACGTCCAACGCGACCTCAAACGGCTGATCGAGGCCAGCGCCTATGCCGTGATCCTGGCCGGGGTGGCCGTGGCGTGCTGGTGGCAGCATCTCTGGTGGCCCCTCTATCCCACCGTGGGCGCGCTCGCCCTGCTCGTCTTTTTCCGGCGGCTCTAAAATGCAAAAGCCCCGGCCGACAAGCCGGGGCCACGAAAGATTTTCGCTCCGCCCGTTACTGCGCGGCGGGCTGCTCCCCCTGGGTTTCCGCTCCGGGCTCCTGGTCCGCGCCCTGCTCCTGCTCTTGCTCATACTCCTCGAACGCCTTTTTGAGATCCTCGTCCAGGAGGTCGGGAATGGAACGGCCCCAGAACTTGTCGTCCAGCTTCTCCTCGGTGGTCTTTTCCGAACAGCAGACAATGGGTTCCGAGACCGGGCAGTCCGGGATGGAGAACTCCACCACCGCGCACTTGGAGTCCTTGTCGAAATGGTACGGCAGGGACTTGGTCAGCTTGAGGAATTCCTTGCCCTGGACCCGGATCATCTTGTCGGTCACGCCGACCACGAACCGGGCCTCCTGCCGGGCGTAGAACACCGAGAACAGGTAGATGTTGTCCTTGACCTTGGTAACGAAATTGACGTCCAGCGGGTCCTTGCAGATGGCGCGCGCGATGACGGCCCTGCCCAGGCAGATGTCCATGTCCTCGAACTCGGAGGCGAAGGCGGGCGTGGCGGCCAGCACGGCCAGGACGAGAGAGGCTATGATGCGTCGCATACGGTTTCCTTGTCGGTCAGCCGAGATCGAGAAAGAGCTGGAACCCGTCCGGCTCCCTGGTCTCGCACCGCTCCTTGCACCCGCGGCAGCAATAGTGACCCTCCTTGAGGTACCACTTCGCCTTCCACGAATGGTCGCAGTTGAAGTACTCGTACACCGAGGCGTCAACCGCGCCCCGGTACCGGATGTACCCTTCCTCTTTCAGCTTTTCCTCAGGCTTCATCGTCATGTCGTATCTTTCAACACCATGGGCCGGGAAAGGATGTCTCCGGCCCTTTTCGATTTGCAAAACTCATTCCATGGGAAAAATCAGCCACTTGCGCCCTACGCCTTTCGCTCCGGCACCAGCAGGGACAGGAAAAAGCTGAGCGTGGCCACGGCGATGATGGCCGCGCCCGAGGTGATGTCCAGGGAATAGGATATCCACAGCCCGGCAATGGTGAAGACGACGCTCAGGACCGTGGAAATTATCATCATCGATTTCAACGAGCTGGTGCGCCGTTCGGCAATGAACGGCGGAATGGTCAGCAGCGCGATGACCAGAATCAGGCCCACCACCCGGATGATCATGACCACGCACAGGCCGACCAGAACAATGAGCAGGCAATGGAGGAAATCCACGGGCACGCCCCGGGACCGGGCGAATTCCTCGTCGAAGCTCATGGACAGAAAGCCCCGGAAAAAGAGAAGCACCAGGCAGAAGACCAGCACGGCCAGTCCGGCCATGAGCCAGAGGTCGGACCGGGTCACGGCCAGGATGGAGCCGAACAGGTAGCTCATCAGGTCCACGTTGTAGCCCGGCGTCAGGTCGAGCAGGATGATGCCCAGAGCCATGCCCGCCGCCCAGATGGCGCCGATGACCGTGTCCGCCCGCTCGCGGGCGCGCAGGGTGACCAGGGCCATGACCAGGGCCGCGAACACGGTGAAGGCCGTGGTCACGGGCAGCACGGGCAGTCCCAGCATGAAGGCCAGTCCCACCCCGCCGTAGGAGGCGTGGGCGATGCCGCCGGAGATGAAGACGATGCGGTTGACCACCACCAGGGAGCCGATGATCCCGCAGATGACGCTGGCCAGGACGCCTGCGGCCAGGGCATTCTGCATGAATTCGTAGCCGAGGATGTCCATTATTCGCCCTCCCCGCCGTGGGAGTGGCCGCAGCCGTGCTCGCAGTCGCAGTTGGGATCGTGAGTGCCCAACACGCGGTGCGGCACGTGGCCGTGGGTGACCAGTTCCACCGGGCAGGAATCCCCGCCCTCCGTGCCGTAGGTCATCCGGTACATGTCCCCGGTGATGACCGGGGCGGCGTGGAAATGGACATGCCGGTTGACGCAGGCCACGGACTTGACCCCGCGCGCCAGGGACGAAATGTCGTGGCTGACCATGACGATGGTCATGTCCGCGTTCAATTCCGTGAGCAGGGCGAGCAGCGCGTTGCGGTTGGCGGAATCCACGCTGGCCGTGGGTTCGTCGAGCAGCAGCAGCTCCGGGTTGTCCACCAGGGCGCGGGCGATGAACACCCGCTGCTTCTGGCCGCCGGACAACCCGGCCAGCGCCCTGTCCGCGTGGGCCTCCAGATTGACCCGCTTGAGGGCCCGGCGCGCCTTTTCCCGGTCCTCGCGGGAGCAGGACAGTCCGGCGATGCCGCCGAAGCCGGGCCTGACCATGCCCATGCACACGGCGTCCAGCACGGAGATGGGGAACGACAGGCCCACGTGGGTATGCTGCGGCAGGTAGCCGATGCGGCCGCCCGCCTCGCCCGGCGGCAGGCCGAGGATGCGGATGGTCCCGCGGTCGGGCCGGATCAGGCCGAGCATGAGCTTGAGCAGCGTGGATTTGCCGCCCCCGTTGGGGCCGAGCATGGCCAGGTAGTCCCCGGCCATGATGGACAGGTCCACGCCTTCGAGGATGGACACACCGCCCAGGGAATAATCGACCCCTTTCAGGTCAATGACGACTTCGGACACACACCTCTCCCGCGTTCACTGAAATTTCTTGTTCCGCCGATCGGGGAACCCTAGCACAACAGGTCCGCTCATGCCAGCCACGCCAGCGCCCAGGCCCCGGCCGGAACGGCCGCTGCCGGCAGGTACATCCAGAGTTGCGCCGCCCTTCCCGGCACTCCCCTGCGGGCGGCCGCAAGCCCGGCGGCAAGCCCCAGGGCCACGCCGGACAGGAACCCGAACAGATGCGCGCCCAGGTCGGTTTCCTCCCCGGCCCCGAGCATGGCCAGAAGCCCCAGTCCGGCCCCGAAGGGAATGAGCGCGTTGGATATGAACCGGCCGATGCGGGAGACGGTCAGGCCGTCGCCCAGGCCGTGAACGCCGCCGCCCACGGTGAAGGGGGTGATGGCCGCCAGCACGCCGGCCGCGCCGAAGGTGGCCGTGGAGAAGCCGATGGCGTCGTGATGCACGCCCAGGACCACGGTATTGACCAGGTTGCCGAGCACGCCGGAAAGGATGGTCAGGAGCCAGGCCAGCCCGCCGCCCAGCCGCCGGGCCGCCAGCCAGATGAAAACCCCGCCGATGACCGCGTTGCCCAGCACGTGCGGGCCGTCCGCGTGCAGGGTCAGGGCCGTGGCCGCGCGCCACCACTCGCCGGACAGGATGGCCGAGCCGTTGGCGCTGCCGATCTCGACCCACCGCTCGGGATAAAGCCCGAGGCCGGGATAGACCCGGTGATAGAGGACGTAGAACACCACCAGCAGGGCCAGTCCCGCGACGGTCGAGTCCAGGCCGCCCACCGGCCTGAGGTCCGGCAGGGCCACCGCGCCGTCGGGCCGGTTCTCCTCGAAATAGAGGGTGATCTCCCCGGCCGCGCGCTCGGCGAACCACTCCTGGACCTCGATGACGTAGCCCCCGCCCATGGACGCGTCCATCCGGCGCATGCGAAAGGGAACGTGCCGGGAAGACAGGATGAGCGACCACAGCTTGGCCTCCTTGTGCGAAAGAGGAGCGGCGTCGCCGCCGGACACCAGGGGGCGCAGGTCGGTCCAGGCGTGCCGCAGGACGCGGCGTAAAAATCCGGTGCGCGGGGACTTGGGCTGCATGGGCTTCAATGTAATGCATAATCGCGCCGAGGCAAATCGCTTTCACCCTTGCGCCGTGGCAAACCCCGTCCTATGTTGCGAGAAACGCACGGAGCCGCCATGAAATACCGCATCGCCGTCCTGCTGACGGCCCTCGTCCTACTCCTGCCCCTGCCCGTCCGCGCGGCGGACCTCGACGCCATGATCGGCCAGATGCTCATGGTCGGCTTCCGGGGCTTCACCGCCCCGCCGGACAGCCGCATCGCCCGCGATATCCGCGACCTCCACCTGGGCGGCGTGGTCCTGTTCGACTACGACGCCGCGCTGGGCCGGGTCGGGCGGAACATCGAAAGCCCGGCGCAGGTCAAGGCCCTGAACGCGTCCCTGCAATCCTACGCCGACACCCCGCTGTTCATCGGCGTGGACCAGGAGGGCGGCAAGGTGCAGCGGCTCAAAAAGGAATACGGATTCCACGAGACCCCGTCCGCGCTCGCCGTCTGTTCGGCCGGGGAGTTCAAGGTCCGCATGGCCGCCTACATGGTCGGCTCCACCTGCTCGGCGGGCGGCTTCAACCTCGATTTCGCGCCCGTGGCGGACGTGAACGCCGACCCGGACAGCCCGGCCATCGGCAAGCTGGAGCGGAGTTTTTCCGACGACCCCAAGCAGGTGGCCCGGTGCGCCGAGATATTCATGGGCGAACTCAAGCGCTGCGGCGTCCTCTCCTGCCTCAAGCACTTCCCCGGCCACGGCTCGGCCGGAACCGACAGCCACGAGGGACTGACCGACGTGACCGACACCTGGACCGAGGCCGAGCTGATTCCCTATCGTGAACTGATCGAAAAGGGGCTGCCGACCATGATCATGACCGCGCACGTCTTCAACGCCCACCTGGACCCCGAGTACCCGGCCTCCCTGTCCAAAAAGGTCGTCACCGGCCTGCTGCGCGAGCAGCTCGGCTATGAAGGCGTGGTGGTCACCGACGACCTGACCATGGGCGCGATCACGAAGTTCTACGGCCAGAACGAGGCCATCCGGCTGGCCGTCATGGCCGGGGCGGACATCCTGCTCTTCGGCAACAACCTCGTCTATGACGAAGCGATAGCGGGCAAGGCCCACGCCGCGCTCAGGCGCATGGTGGGCGACGGGACCATCCCCCTGAAGCGGATCGAGGAATCCTACGCCAGGATAATGGCCTTGAAGGCGGCCATCCGTTAGTGGAGCATCCGCGAAATGCCTTTACCGGCATTTCGCTCAAGATCGCTGCGCTGAAAAACGAGGTTTTCAGCTTGCTCCGCCGCTTTCGGCGGCGCGGCCCCCTGTCGGGTGCCGTTGTGTCGCGTCCAATTTTCGGTATGACGATTTGATGGACGCGACACCAGACGCAAAAAAAAACGCCGAACGCGCTGGCGTCCGGCGGTTTTTGCCATCAGGCTACCAGAACAGTCCCCCGCCCCCGGTGGACAGCACAATGGGCGTGTCCGCCTGCCTGCTGTGCAGGAGCAGGTCGTCGCCGTCCGGCTCCACGCGCTCCACAATGGCGAGAAACGTGGAGAAGGAATATTCCTGCTCGTCAAGGGCCGCGCCGCACGATTTTTTGGTGGAGGCCATGGGGCCGAAGGTCAGCTTGTCGCCGTCCAGGGTATAGGTGCCGGTCATCTGGTTGCAGCCGCCGAACGCCTTGACCGTGCCGTCGGCGAAAAACTCGATGGTCAGGTCCGCGCCCGCCACGTCCCGGCTATAGAGGTTCTCGACCATCCATTTCTTGCCGACCATGAGCGACCTGAGGTTTTCCGCGCTCGGAGGCGCGGGTTCCTCGTGGGAGCCGCAGCCCGCGGCGGCCAGCAGAGCGAGCGTCATCAGGACGACGGCGATTCCCTTCCTATTCATATGCATTGCGTTTCTCCTCGGATATTCGATGCCATTGCCTGGAGATACCAAGCCGGGCGGGCCGTGGCAAGGCGCGAAACACAAGCCCCCGGCATCGCGCGGATGCCGGGGGCTTGTCTGTTGCGGGACGCCGCTCTCGAAGGCCGGACGCTATCCGACTTCGGGGCAAGCCTTGAGCGCCTCCTCGATGTCCCTCTGGGGCAGTTCGAAGTTGGTCAGAAGCCCCTGGTTGAAGGCGTCGTAGGAGGCTAGGTCGAGCATGCCGTGGCCGGAGTACAGGAAGACGACGACGTCGTCGGGGCCGGCGGTCTTGGCGACCTCGATGGCCCCCTTGATGGCGTGCGAGGTCTCGGGCGCGGGCAGGAAACCCTCGGTCTGCATGAACAGCCTGGCCGTCTCGAAGCACTCGGTCTGGAAGTAGGCCACGGGATCGCACAGCCCTTCGGCCACGATGTTGCACAAAATGGGCGCGTCTCCGTGGTAGCGCAAGCCGCCCGCATGGATGGGCGCGGGCATGAAGTCATGGCCGAGCGTGTGCATCTTGAACAGCGGGGTCAGGCGGGCCATGTCGCCGTAATCGTAGCGGTATTCGCCGCGCGTGAGCGTCGGGCACGCCTTGGGTTCCACGGCCACGAACCTGACCGGGTCCCCTTCGAGCTTCTGGGGCAGGAAGGGCAGGACCAGGCCGCCGAAGTTGGAGCCGCCGCCCACGCAGCCCACCAGGTGAGTGGCCTTCTCGCCGATCATGGCGAGCTGCTTCTGCACTTCCAGGCCGGTGATGGTCTGGTGGATGAGCACGTGGTTGAGCACCGAGCCGAGCGCATACTTGGTGTCGTCGCGGGTGGCCGCGTCCTCCACGGCCTCGGATATGGCCAGGCCGAGCGACCCCTTGCAGTCCGGGTCGCGCGCCAGCATCTCGCGGCCGGTGCGGGTCTGGTCGGACGGGGACGGGTGGATGGTGCCGCCGTAGGCATTGACGATCATCTTGCGGTACGGTTTCTGCTCGTAGGAGACCTTGACCATATAGACCACGCATTCCATGCCGTACTGGGCGCAGGCGAACGACAGGGCCGTGCCCCATTGTCCCGCGCCGGTCTCGGTGGCCAGCCGCTTCACGCCCTCGGTCTTGTTGAACCACGCCTGGGGCACCGAGGTGTTGGGCTTGTGGGAACCGGCCGGGGAGACCGACTCGTCCTTGTAGAATATCTTGCATTTCGCGCCGATGGCCTTTTCCAGCTTGTCGGCGCGCACCAGGGGCGAGGGACGCCAGATGCGGTAGACGTCCATGACCTCTTCCGGGATGTCGATGAACCGGTCCGCACTCATTTCCTGGGCGATGAGGGAATCGGGGAAGATCGGAGACAGCATGTCCGGGGTCAACGGCTCCATGGTTTGGGGATTGAGCGGTGGAGCCATGGGGGTGGGCAGATCCGGCATGGGGTTGTACCACTGTGTCGGCATCTGGTCCTGGGGCAAAAAGATTTTCTTGACGGGCATGTGTTGTTCCTCCGAACAGTTTGAGGCCGCGTTCGGGGCCGTCCATGGCATGGACGGCCCGCTTCGGGCGGCAGGTTGACAATAAAAAAACCACCGGACTCAACTCCAGCGGCTTTCCTCGATTCCCAAACTGCGTGCGCCAACACCCGCCGTCCCCCGGGACGACGGAATCGGTTGAGCACGCGAATCAGGAATCGGGCCGCTTGACGTTGCGCCACCCGCGTCCACAAAAATATGTGTATGAGATGGGTATTTGCATAGGGAAAACCGATACGCCCTTTCCGGTTTTAAATCAAGCGGCACCCGGTGTTACAGGGCCGTCCAGGGGCAACGCCATGGGCATATAGCGGATGCCGTCCCGCTCCGGCTCCGGGGCGAACGGCATGTCCGCAGCCGGGTCAGCCACGGTCGCGCTCCCCCAGCCCGGCCACCAGCTCCGGCAGGATGTCCCCGGCCTTGCCGTGCAGGGCGAAGTCCATGAACCCGCTGTTGGGCGTGGGCTCCAGGTTGACCTCCACGGTCACGGCGCCGTGCTCCTTGGCGAGTTGGAAGAAGGATGCGGCTGGCTGCACCAGGTTGGACGTGCCCACGGACACGAACACGTCCGCCCCGGCGATGCGCGCGATGGCCAGCCGGAGCACGCCGGGCACCAGCGGCTCGCCGAACCAGACCACGCCCGGACGGAGCGGATGGCCGCAGACCGGGCATTCCGGCAGGTCCGGCAAGTCGGACCTATCCGTGCGGGCATGGGTGCAGACCGTACACCGCACCTGCCACAGGGAGCCGTGCATTTCCACGAGCCTTCGGCTGCCCGCCAACCCGTGCAGCCCGTCCACGTTCTGGGTGACGAGCAGAAAATCATCCACCTGCTTCTCCATCTCCGCCAGGGCGAAATGGGCCGGGTTCGGCTCGCACCCGCCCACCAGTTCGCGCCGCCAGTTGTAGAATTCCCAGACCAGCTCAGGATGGGCGGCAAAGGCGTCCGGCCGGGCCAGGTCCTCGGCCCGGTGCTTCTTCCACAGCCCGTCGCGCCCCCGGAACGTGGGCACCTCGCTCTCCGCGGACACGCCCGCGCCGGTCAGAACCACCACCTTCCGCGCGCCGCCCAGCACCGCCTTCACCATTTCCAAATCAGCCTGCATACAGTCTTCCAATGCGTTATGTATTTGATTCGGGGCCATTTGCGCCCCGTTTCCGTGTCAGTTTCCCATTCCTCAGGAACGTGAATTCGAAAAAAACGTCCGTCCATAATTCTCGAAACGCGGACCGGGCCGGACGCGGTTTGCACGAAACCCTTCGGCAAAAGAACGCAATCCGCGCCGCCGCCAGTCCCGGCCCCGGTGCCGGCGGCTTGCAATCAAGCCGAATACGCGGCATAGTCCGCTACCGCAAACACCACTACCCATACAGCATTCCGCACGAGAGAGGAGGATCCCTTGGCTACCAAAACTGTCTACTACATTGAAGGTGACGGCATCGGTCCCGAAGTCTGGAAGGCCGGTCGCCCCGTGATAAACACCGCCGTGGAAAAAGCCTACGGCGGGGAAAACAAACTCGACTGGCGGCTGCTCCTGGCGGGCGAACGGGCGTTCGAGGAAACCGGCGAGCACCTGCCCAAGGCGACCATGGAAGCCCTGGCCGGGGCCGAACTGGCCTTCAAAGGCCCGCTGAACACCCCCGTGGGCAAGGGCTTCCGCAGCCTCAACGTCACCATGCGCCAGGTCTTCGACCTCTATGCATGCATCCGTCCCATCAAATATTTCAAGGGGATAGAATCCCCGGTCAAGCGCCCCGAACTGGTGGACATGACCGTGTTCCGCGAGAACACCGAGGACGTGTACGCCGGTATTGAATACCAGTCCGGCAGCCCGGAAGCCAAGAAGTTAATCGAGTTCCTGGTGGACGAGCTGGGCGCGAAGATCGACGCCACCGCGGGCGTGGGCATCAAGCCCATCACCCCGGCCGGGTCCAAGCGGCTGGTTCGGAAGGCCCTGGACTTCGCCCTGGAACAGGGCAAGCCCTCCGTCACCCTTATCCACAAGGGCAACATCATGAAGACCACCGAGGGCGGTTTCCGCGCCTGGGGGTACGAGTTGGCCGACGAGGAATACCAGGGCCGGGTCGTGCGCGAGGGCGACGAAGGCGACGGCGTGATCCTCAAGGACCGCATCGCGGACGCCATGTTCCAGAACGTGCTCATGTACCCGGAACAATACTCGGTCCTCGCCACCACCAACCTGAACGGCGACTACATTTCCGACGCCCTGGCCGCGCAGGTGGGCGGGCTGGGTCTGGCGCCCGGCGTGAACATGGGCGACAAGCTCGCCTTTTTCGAGCCCACCCACGGCACCGCCCCGACCATTGCGGGCAAGGACATGGCCAACCCCGGCTCCCTGATCCTGTCCGGGGCCATGCTGCTTGAGCACATCGGCTGGCATGAGGCCGCGAACCTGATCCACGCCGCCGTGGAAAAGGCCCTGTCCGACAAGAAAGTCACCGTGGACCTGGCCGCCCAGATCGGCGGCTCCACCCAGGTCGGCTGCCAGGAATTCGGCGAAATTCTGCTGGGCAACCTGTAGCGGGTTGCCTCCGGCGGCCGGGGGAAGGGGAGAGAAAAACCTTTCGTGAAAGGTTGTGTGCAACCGACAACATGGGTAACACTTCTGTCCGGGAACATAGGTAACACTTTTTAGAGCATTTCACGATTGAAATAACTCATACCCACAATTCTTAAACCATCCT
>JACCQI010000063.1 GCA_015709315.1 Desulfovibrionaceae bacterium | reverse complement strand
GAAATCCCAACTTACGCAAATCAGGGGCGAGTGAACAACCTTTTGGAACTTCACATCTAGCAGGCTGTTGAAAAACGGCGATCTGCGTCGTTAAGTGAATTGTAGGCGAGTCTTCGAGCCATACAAGATCTTATGCCTCAGGTATGCTTCAAAAAGTTCAAATCCTCGCGCAAGGGCGGTGGGCGGCGAGGTGTTTTGTCTGTATCCCGGCCTGTTTCCGGGCTACATAGTGCTTGACTCATGGGAGGAAAAGCATAGTCTCGCGACCATGAATTTCCTGACCCCCGGCATGCGCCTGATGCTGCTCGGCACCTTCTTTTTTTCCATCGGATCCCTGCTGGTGAAACTGGCCGGATCGCGCCTGCCGTCCATGGAGATCCTGTTCGTGCGCGGCGTGGTGGGCATGGTGATGTGCTGGTACATGCTGCGCCGTTCCGGGGCGGGTATGTTCGGGCGGCGCAAGGTCCTGCTCGCCGCGCGCGGGCTGCTCGGGTTCGGGGCCATGTTCTGCGACTTCTACGCCATCGTTCACCTGCCCCTGGCCGATGCGCTGGTCCTGATATTCACCCATCCCGTGGCAGTGGCCCTGCTGGCCTGGCTGATCATGGGCGAGACCCTTTCCAAGGGAGGGATATTCGCCATTTTCATGTCCCTGGCGGGCGTGACCCTGGTGTGCCGTCCGGGCTTTTTGTTCGGGCTGGGAACGTCCGGCCTGGACCCGGTAGCCCTGATGGTGGCCATGCTCAGCGTGTTCCTCACCTCCTGGGCGATCCTGTCCGTGCGCGTGCTGGCCAAGACCGAGTTCCCGGTGGTGATCATGTTCTATCCGCCCGTGGCCATAACCCTGCTCTCCCCGCTGTTCGCCCAGGGGTGGGTGGTGCCGACCCCCATGGAGTGGGTCGTGCTGGTCGGGGTGGGGCTGTTCATGAACGGGGGGCAGTTCTTCATGACCAAGGGCTACGCCATTGAGTCCGCGGCCCGCATCAGCGGGGTGTCCAGCCTGGAGATCGTGTTCGCCGCCTTCTGGGGCATGATGTTTCTGGGAGAGATTCCGGACCTGTGGACCATCGGGGGCGGGACGCTCATCATCTTCGGCGTCCTGGTCCTGGGACGCAGCGGCATGAAGGAACGGCGCGCGCAATCCATCCCGTCCTGATTTTCCCTACATCCTTTCAAAAATCTGAAGCAGTTCCTCGTCCACGCCGTCGGGGTCGTCGGCGTTGAGGGTGACCAGCCTGTGCAGGAAGGTGAAGCTCAGTTCGTCCATCTCCCTGAAGGCCATGGCCGCCTCGCCGCCCTGGCTGCGGACGATCTCGCCGTCCACCACGATGCGGACGCCCGGCGACAGGGGCAGGTGCAGCTCGCACCGGGTGCCGCCGGCGCAGTCCCCGCACCCGGTGAGCAGCGCCCCCTTGAGGCTCAGGTTGCGGGTGGACACGGGGATGACCACGTCGCCGATGGTCACGTATGCCTCGAAACCGGCCTCGACGCGCGTTCCGCGCCGTTTTTCGTCGGACATGGCAGCTTCCTCCATTGCCAGTCATATCACATCGGGGCGGATGAAAAAAGGGGGCCGGGACGCATTGCGCCCCGGCCCCCTGTTCATTGGCGGGTCTACGGGTCTAGTCGTATTCCACGGCGGAGATCCGCATCAGGGTTTCCCAGTTGTGGATGGCTTCCACGTAGCGGATGGTGCCGGTCTTGCCGCGCATGACCAGCGAGGAGGTCTCGGCCCCGTGGCCGTGGTAGGCGACGCCCTTCAGGAAGGTGCCGCCGGAGATGCCGGTGGCCGCGAAAAACAGGTCGTCGGACTTGACCAGGTCGGACACGGTCAGCACCCGGCGGATGTCCATGCCGAATTCGGACAGGGCGTTCTTTTCCTTCTGCTTCTGCGGGTCGAGCTTGGCGAACATCTCGCCGCCCATGATGCGGATGGCGATGGCCGAGAGCACTCCCTCGGGGGTGCCGCCGGTGCCCATCATGACGTCCACCTCGCAGCGCGGGTCGATGGCCATGAGCGAGCCGGTGATGTCGCCGTCGGTGTGCAGCTGGATGCGCGCTCCGGCCTCGCGGATCTCGGAGATGAGCTTCTTGTGCCGGGGCTTGTCCAGGACGAAGACCACCAGGTCGTCAACGTCCTTGTCCAGGGCGCGCGCGATGAGCTTGAGGTTGTGGCCGGTGGGGGCCTCGATGTCCACCACGTCCTTGGCGTGGGCCGGGACGACCAGCTTCTGCATGTAGTAGCTCGGGCCCGGATCGAACATGGCCCCGGCCGGGGCCACGCCCACCACGGAGATGGCGTTGGGGCGGCCGTTGGCGAGCAGGTTGGTGCCCTCCAGCGGGTCCACGGCGATGTCCACCTTGGGACCGTTCCCCAGGCCGAGCTTTTCCCCGGCGTAGAGCATGGGGGCATCGTCCTTTTCGCCCTCGCCGATCATTATCTGGCCTTCGATCTCCAAAGTATTGAAGCTCAGGCGCATGGCGTCCACGGCCGCCTGGTCCGCCGCGATCTTGTCGCCTTTGCCCAGCCAGCGGGCACAGGCGAGTGCCGCCGCTTCGGTGACGCGGACAAGATCAAGGGCAAGGTTCTTCTGCGGTGCTTCCATGGTTGACTCCTAGAATTTTTCCCGGATCATCCGGGCGAAGTTTTCGGGCGTGAAGCCGTATTTGTCGGACAAAATCTTGCCCGGGGCGCTGGCGCCGAAGTGATCGAGGCCGAGCACCACGCCGGTAAGGCCGACGTACTTGTGCCACAGGCCGGTGCGGCCCGCCTCGGCGGCGGCCCTGGCCGTGACTTCGGGCGGCAACACGTCATTTTTATATGATTCGGGCTGATCGTCAAACA
This sequence comes from Desulfovibrionaceae bacterium, assembly GCA_015709315.1. GTDB lineage: Bacteria > Desulfobacterota > Desulfovibrionia > Desulfovibrionales > Desulfovibrionaceae > Pseudodesulfovibrio. The sequence goes on along the minus strand of JACCQI010000063.1, from coordinate 9,218 downwards.
GTTTGGCGGACGGCATGGAAACCACGCGCACCTTGCGCTTGAAGAGCTTGGCGGTCTCCAGGCAGAGCGACAGCTCCGAGCCGGAACCGATCAGGATCAGGTCGGGCGTGCCCTCGCAGTCCCGGATCACGTAGCCGCCCTTGGCCGGGCCGTCGACAACGGCCGGGTATTCGGCCGGGTCGAGGACGGGCAGCCCCTGGCGGGTCAGGAACAGGGTGGAGGGGTGCTTGGTCTGCTTGAGCGCGATGTCCAGGCAGGCGGCCGTTTCATTGGCGTCGGCCGGGCGCAGGTCGATGAGTTCCGGGATCAGCCGCAGCGAGCTGATGTGCTCCACGGGCTGGTGGGTCGGGCCGTCCTCGCCCACCCAGAAGGAATCGTGGGTGAACACGTAGAGGACCGGCAGTTCCTGTAGCGCGGACATGCGGATGGCGTTGCGGCAGTAGTCGGAAAAGGTCAGGAAGGTGGCCCCGAACGGCATCAGGCCGCCGTGCAGCGCGATGCCGTTGCAAATGGCGGCCATGGGGAACTCGCGCACGCCGAAGGCCAGGTTGCGGGCGCCCTGGCCGTCCACGCCGAAGTCGCCGTAGGTGTCGCGGAACGTCTGGGTCTGGTTGGACGGGTCCAGGTCGGCGCTGCCGCCCACCAGGGTGGGCAGGGAGCCGGAGACCGCGTTCAGGCACGCGCCCCACGCCTTGCGGGTGGCCATGGTCTCGCCGGGCGTGAACTCGGGCCAGGCGATGTCCAGTTCGGGACGCGGCCGGGTCACGTGGCCCCACATGTCGGCGAACGCCTTGTCCGCCTGCCTGGTCTCGAGCATGGACCTCCACTCGGCCGCGTTCTGGCGCAGGCCGTCGTCGCGTGAGCGGAAGTGGGCGACGACGGCCTCGGGCACGTGGAAGTCCTCGGCGGGCAGGCCGAGCTTTTCCTTGGTGGCCGCGATCTCCTCGGCGGAGAGCGGGGAACCGTGGGTCTTGTGGCTGCCTTCCATGGTGGCCGCGCCCTTGGCCATGGTGGTGTGGCCGATGATCAGGGTCGGCTTGGCGGTCTCCATCTGGCCGGTCCTGATGGCCCGGCGGATTTCGTCGTGGTTGTGGCCGTCCACATCGAGCACCTGCCAGCCCAGTCCCTCGAAGACCTTGCGGTGGTCGGTGCAGTCCACCTTGCAGCACGGCCCGGCCAATTGGATCTTGTTGGAATCGTAATAGACGATGAGTTTGCCCAGGCCCCACAGCCCGGCCAGGGAGGCCGCGCCCAGGGCGACGGGCTCCTGGATGTCGCCGTCGCAGGACAGGGCGTAGGTGTAGTGGTCCATGACGTCGGAACCCAGCTTGTCGCGCAGGAACGCCTCGGCCGCGGCAAAGCCCACGGACACGGCGAATCCCTGGCCCAGGGGGCCGGAGGTGGCTTCCACGCCCGGGGTCACGCCCACCTCGGGGTGGCCGGGGGTGATGGAGCCGAGCTGGCGGAACGCCTTGAGGTCATTGAGCCCGATGAGCCCCTTGAGGTGCAGCAGGCTGTACAGCAGCATGGACTCGTGCCCGGCGGCCAGGACGAAGCGGTCGCGGTTGAACCAGCTCGGGTCGTCCGGGTCGGTGTTCAGGAATTCGGAATAAAGGATGGTGGCGAAATCGGCGGATGACATGGCGCCGCCCGGATGCCCGGAGTTGGCCTTGGCAACGCCGTCCATGATCAGTCCCTTGACCACGGCAACGGTCTTGTCCGTCAGAGTGCTCATGATATGGTTTCCTTGTTGAAGCGGGTTATTGCGAGACGGTGTCGATGAGGTCGATGCGCCGCTGGTGCCTGTCGCCCTCGAACTCCGTTTCCAGAAAGACCTTGAGGATGGACAGGGCCAGCCCCTGGCCGGTGACCCTTTCGCCCAGGCACAGGCAGCGGGCGTCGTTGTGCTCGCGGCCCATGCGGGCGTGAAATTCGTTGGTGCACAAAGCCGCGCGGATGCCCATGCGGTTGGCGGTCATGACCATGCCCTGGCCGGTGCCGCAGATGAGAACGCCGAGCGTGTCGCCGTCCTCCTTGAGCCTGTTGCAGACCTTGGCCGCGTAGAGCGGGTAGTCGCAGGAATCGAGACAGTCCGGTCCCTGGTCCTCCACGGCATAGCCCCAGTCCGCAAGCGCCTTGATGATCACGGACTTGAGGTTGTAGCCGCCGTGGTCGGAGCCGATGACGATTGTTTTGCTCACAGGTCCCCCGATATGACGGTGGTTGCCGGGCCGCCCCGCAAGGGCGGTGCGCCGCGTCGGCGAAGAGGCTCCGGGCCGCCCGTGCAGGCGTCATGCGCCGCGCGCCCCGGTTCTCCCGCTTTTCCGCGTCGTGCCATGTTGAACGGCCCGAGTTGATTTCTCAACAGTCGGTTATGCGTTGCGGATGGTCTTCATCCGTTCCTCGCGGTCGCTCGCCAGTTCCCTTTCAAGGGTGGCGATCTCTTCTTTCAGAAAGGCGATCTGCCGCAGGCAGAGTTCCTTTTCCTCTTTTTTGCCCCTCGGGGCTTCCGCGATGCGCCCGAGGATGCCATATTCCCGATCAAGTTCTTTTTCAAGTCTCGATATCTCGAACTTCCCGAGTTGGGCCCGCCACAGCCATTTCATCTCCGCCAGCCAGGTTTTCAGGCCGAGCAGGAAGACGTCCATGACCGTTTCCTTTTGGGGCTGCGTTTCCATTATTTGTCCTCGTATACCACGGGAATGTCCCCGTCTTGTTCATGATTGAAATCGTTGTCCAGGCGCACGGGCACCACCCCGTCGGGGAGGGCGAGGTCCAGCGCCTTCGCGGGCCACGGGGCCAGCATAAACTCCCGCGACTTGATGTGCAAGACGCCCTTCTCGCCGTCGTCCAGGGCGAGCGTCACCTTGTCCGGCAGGGGGGCCGCGCCGGGCTGCGCCTCGGCGTACCTGTCGATGGTCAGCCGCCAGGCGCGGGCCTTGGCGTATGTCTCGGAGGTCGCGCCCTCGATGCGGACGGGGCGGCCCGCCGCATCCAGGACGATGCGCGTCACCAACCCGTCCTTCAGCCCGTAGGCGAAGCCCGGCTCCATGCCGCCGATTTGCTCGGCGGTTTCGAAGCGCCGGGGGGAGAGGTCGGAGAAGTCGCCGTTCAGCACGGCGGCCAGCACCTTGAGCGAGAAGGGGAAGGGCATGCCCAGCCGGGTCGCGCCGAGCACCGGGCTGGCGTGGGCGTAGGCCTCGTTGTCCGAGGGGTAGAAGACGAGCAGGCCGTCGCCGTTCTCGCGGATATGGGCCAGAAGCTTGCCGATGGAGGCGGACACGTCCATGCGCATGGGGCCGCCGAAATCGCCCCACAGGGTGGCCAGGGTGCGGTTGGTCCGCTTGCGCGGCGTGATCCGGGTGTAGTGCAGGGACGCCTTGATCCTCACGGCCGGGGCCTTGGGCGGGGCGCAGTAATGCGCCCGGAAGGACTGCCAGGCCGCGCCGGGGGCGTCGAAAAGCGTGCCCGGAGGCGTCTTGGGCGTGCAGCCGAGCGCGGCGAGCAGAAGGAACGCCGCCACCAGGCGCGCCGGGAGAACCGTCCGGGATCGGGCCATCAGAGCTTCCCGAGTTTTTCCCGGACCGCTTCGGGAACGGCAGTGTGGAACTTCAGGGAGAGGTTGTACCCCTTGCGCGCCTCGGCCTTGTTGCCCAGGGCCGCGGCGATGTCGCCGTAGTGCTCCCAGATGGTCGGGTCCGTGTCCACCAGGTCCACGGCGTAGCCGATGTGCTCCCACGCCTTGTCCAGATTGTTCTTCTTGAAATGGACCCAGGCCACGGAATCGAGGATGTAGCCGTTCTCCGGGTCAAGGGCGGACGCCTTGGTCACCAGCACCAGGGCGCGGTCCAGGTCCCGCCCCTCCTCGGCCAGGGTGTAGCCCACGTAGTTCAGGGCGTTGGCGTTGTCCGGGTGGGCGCGGACGATTTTTTCCATCAGGCCCAGGCCCTCCTCGCGCCGCTCCATGAATTCGTAGACCAGGGCCAGCTCGTAGGTCAGGTCGGGGTTGCCGGGCAGCCGCTTCAGCCCCTGCTTCAGGGTCCGTTCGGCCCCGTGGTAGTCGTCCTCCTGCTTGAGCAGGGAGGCTTCGAGAATGTAGAAGATGGGCGTGTCGGGGTAGCGTTTCTTGCCGCCGGCGGCCAGGTCCAGGGCTTCGTCAGCCTTGCCCTGGGCGCTGAGGATGCGGGCCTTGAAGCGCAGGGCGTGCGGGTAGAGGCGGTCGGAGGCGTCCACCATGTCCAGAAAGCCCAGCGCCTTTTCCATGTCGTTCTCGCCCTCGTCCGCGATGACGGCCTTGTAGAAATAGTATTCCGCCGGGATGGAGCCGCCCTCGGTCAGCATGTCCAGGACCGTGGACCCCTGGGCGTAGAACCCGTCGCTGATGAAGGTCAGCACCGCGTCCAGGATGAAGTCCTTGGTGGGCGGGCCGTCCAGGGCGAGGTTGAGCGCCTTGTCCGGGTTGTTCAGCTTCAGGTCGAGGTTGATCAGCCGCAGCCGGGCCTCGGGAAAGGATTCGTTCTGCTCCAGGATGGAGGTGTAGATGGCCTCGGCGGACGCGTAGTCCTTGGCCAGTTCATATTGGAAGGCCAGCTCCACCTGGGCCTCGGTGAATTCCGGGTCCATGGCCACGGCCCGCTTCAGGTTGGCGATGGCCTGCCTGCGCATGCCCAGGTTGCCCTGGACCCGGCCCATGGCGTACAGGGCGTCCGGGGTGCGTTCGGCCTCGGGGATGCCCTTGAGCACGTCGAGGGCCTCGGCGTCGCGGCCCGCGTCCATGAGCATCTGGCCCAGCTTCTCCCGCGACTCGATGTCGCCGGGGTGCTGCTCCAGGAATTGGTTCATGACGGCGATGGCGTCGTCCACCCGGTTGTCGGCCACGTAGGAATTGGCCAGGTACAGGATCAGCATCCGGTCGCCGGGGAATCGGGCCAGCCCTTCCTTGAGCACCGCCCGCGAGCGGCTCGTGCCTTCGCGGTGGTTCCAGAACAGGCCGGCCTTTTCGACATACAGCTCCGGGGAGGGGGCGGCCTTGATGACGCGGTCCAGCGCGGTCACGGTCTCTTTCTGGAGCTTCAGGGCTTCCTCGCGCGACAGGGTGGAGCGCTTGCCCAGGGCCACTTCACGCTGGATCTGCTGCAGGAGGTCCCGGTACACGAGGTAGTCGTAGCTCAGCTGCGCGTCGGGGGTCAGGGTGTAGGACCCGACCTGCCTGGCGACCCGGTTTCCGGAGGAGGCGCAGCCCGCCAGGGCGAGGGCCGCCAGAAGAGTCATGGCCGCCAAGGCCGCGCATCTGTCAAGCCGGTGTGTTCTTTGCATCCGTTTATTCCGTTTCGGTGTGAAAACCCTATTCGTGCTCCAGGACCCATTCCTTGGAGAAGTCCTTGACCCGGCCCGCCATGTGCTCGCGGATCTTGGCCAGCAGCCGGGCCTCGATCTGGCGGACCCGCTCCCTGGTGACCCCGAACTCCTCGCCGATCTCGCGCAGGGTCACGGGGTCCTCGGACAAAAGCCGCCGGTCGAGGATGGCCTCTTCCTTCTCGTTCAGGGATGGCCTGATTTCCCTGATGTTGTCGAGCAGCAGATCCACGATCTGGCCGTTGGCGATGGATTCCTCCACGCCGGGAGCCAGGGACGGGAGAAAGTCCATCCGGCTGGCGTCGGAGTCCTCGCCCAGCGGCGCGTTGAGCGACATGTCGTTCTTGGACAGCCGCTGGTCCATTTCCTCGATCTCGGCCTCGGACACCCCGAGCCGTTCGCTCAGCACCTCGGTGGACGGGTCGAAGCCGAGCGTCTGAAGCCGCTGCCGTTCCTTGTTCAGGTTGTAAAAGAGCTTGCGCTGGGTCTGGGTGGTCCCGATCTTGACCATACGCCAGTTGTCCATGATGTACTTCAGGATGTACGCCTTGATCCAGAAGGCTGCGTAATAGGAGAACTTGATCCCCTTTTCCGGGTCGAACTTGGTCACGGCCTTGAGCAGGCCGACGTTGCCCTCCTGGATCAGGTCCAGCCCGTTCTGCATCCATCGGCGCTGGAAATCCATGGCGATCTTGACCACCAGGCGCAGGTGGGACGAGACCAGCTTGAAGGCCGCGTCCTGGTCGTTCTCCTCCTGCACCTTTTTCGCCAGCGCGTATTCCTCCTCCGGCTCCAGCATGGGAAACCGGGCGATTTCCTTGAGGTAGAGCTGAAGCGGGTCGCGGACCTGGACCGCCTTGGACGAGGGGGCCAGGTTGAGCGCCGGGAGTTTCTCCTTGGCATCCCCGACCTTGGCCGGGACGTTGACGGGGACCGCGTCGGCCCCGTCCAGATCGAGGTCTTCCTCTTCGGGGTCCACGACCTCCAGGTCAGCCACGCTTGTTTCGTCGTTCGATGTCATTGTATGCTTGGGTGGGCGTCGCGCCCCGTTCAATACTTAATATAGGAATAAAAATTGGACACTATAGTTTTTGGTCAACCTAGGCAATGATTTTCACCCGAGCCAAGTATGTGCAAAAATGTTCCCATCCCCGGCCTACGGGGGAGGGCGGCCCGGAAAAAAGCCTTGATTTTTGGCGTTTCCGCATCTATATCAAGACATCTTGATATAAGAATACACGTATCGGCGGCCATTTCCCGCCGGTCTGAGGGAGGATACGGTGCCCGATTTCAGGTCCATACTCAATGACGACAAAATCTACTATTTCGACGGCGGCTACGGCACGCTCCTGCAGGGCAGGGGGTTGCCCGCCGGGCTGTCGCCCGAGCTGTGGGGCCTGAAGGCCCCGGAGGTCATCCGCGCCGTACACCGGGACTACCTGGACGCCGGGGCGGACATCCTGACCACCAACACCTTCGGCGGCTCCCGGCCCAAGCTCGGCCTGGACGCCGATCCCTTCGAGCTGAACAGGGCCATGACCGAAATAGCCCGCCGCGAGGCCGGGGACCGTGCCTTCGTCGCCGCCTCCATCGGCCCAACCGGGCATTTTGTCAAGCCGCTCGGGGACCTGACCTTCCGCGAGTTGGTGGACATCTTCCGGGAGCAGATCCGGGGCTGCGTGGCCGGCGGGGCCGACCTCATTCTGGGCGAGACCCATTTCGACCTGGCCGAGGCCAAGGCCGTGGTCGTGGCCGCCCGGCTGGAGTGCGACCTGCCCGTGGCCATCTCCATGACCTTCGAGGGCGCGGCCTCCCTGACCGGCACCTCGCCCCAGACCTTTGTGGACACCATGCAGAACATGGGCGTGGAGCTTATCGGCACCAACTGTTCCGCCGGGCCGGAGCAGATGCACGACACCCTGCGCGCCTGGGCGCCCCGGCTCTCCACCCCGACTTTTGCCGAGGCCAACGCGGGCCTGCCCGAGCTGAACGGCGAGGGCAACACCGTGTTCCGGCTGCCGCCCGAGCCGTTCGCCGAGCAGGCCGCCGGGTTCGTGGACCTGGGGGCCAAGTTCATCGGCGGCTGCTGCGGCACCACGCCCGACCACATCCGCGCCCTGCGCGCCAAGGTGGGCGACGCGGCCTGGAAGCGGCCGGAGCCGACCGACAACGCCCGCCTGGTCCTGACCTCCCGGTCCGTGTCCGTGCCTTTCGGCTTCGACCATCCGGGCGTCGTCATCGGCGAGCGCATCAACCCCACGGGCAAGAAGCAGCTCACCGCCGAATTGCAGGAAGGGGTGTTTACCGAGGCCCACCGCTTCGCCGCCGAGCAGATCGAGCTGGGCGCGCCGGTGCTCGACGTCAACGTGGGCGCGCCCCTGGTGGACGAGGCCGCGCTCCTGCCCGAGCTGGTCACCTCCCTGGTGGGCCGGTTCACCGCGCCTCTGTCCATCGACTCCAACGACGCCAGGGCCGTGGAGGCCGGGCTGTGGGCCTACCCCGGCTCGCCGCTGGTCAACTCCATTTCCGGCGAACCCGGCAAGATGGAGGACCTCGGCCCCCTGTGCAAGCTCTTCGGCGCGCCGTTCATCCTGCTGCCCATCGTGGGCAAGAAGCTTCCGGTCACGGCCGCCGAGCGGCTCGAAGTCATCGCCGGACTGCTGGAACAGGCCGACGCGCTCGGCATTCCGCGCCGTCTCATCGTGGTGGACGCCCTGGCCCTGACCGTGTCCTCCAAGCCCGAGGCCGCGCGCCACGCCATGGACGTCATGCGCCACTGCCGGGACGAGTGGAACCTGCCCACCACCATCGGGCTGTCCAATATCTCCTTCGGCCTGCCCGCCCGCGAGCTGCTCAACTCCACCTTCCTGTCCCTGGCCATGGCCTCGGGCCTGACCTCGTTCATCGCCAACCCCAACTCCGCCCGCATCCAGGAGACCCTGCACGCGGCCGAGGTCCTGCTGGGCCGCGACCCCCAGGCCGAGCGCTACATCGACAGGTTCTCGGGCTGGACCGGGGGCGCGGCCTCTTCGGCAGCCCCGTCGTCCGCCGCCCCGGCCAAGGGCGAAACCCCCGGCCTGCCGCCCGTGCAGGCCGCCGTGGTCAAGGGCGACAAGGACGGTGTGGTCCCGCTGGTGGAGGCCGAGCTGGCGGGCGGCATGGCCGCCATGGACATCGTCAACGACCTGCTCATTCCGGGCATCCTGGTGGTGGGCGACAAGTACGAGAAAAAGGAATATTTCCTGCCGCAACTGCTCCAGTCCGCCGAGACCATGCAGACCGCCTTCAAGCGCCTCAAGCCCCTGTTGGAGGAAGAGGGCGGCTCGGGCGAAAAGCCCGTGGCGGTCATGGCCACCGTGGAGGGCGACATCCACGACATCGGCAAGAACATCGTCTGCCTGATGCTCAAGAATTACGGCTTTGAGGTGGTGGACCTGGGCAAGGACGTGCCCGCCGAGAAGATCGTGGCCGCGGCCGAGGAAAACAAGGCCGCCATCATCGGCCTGTCCGCGCTCATGACCACCACCATGGTCCGCATGGAGGACACCGTGAAGCTGGTAGCCGAACGCGGGCTTTCCGCCAAGGTCATCATCGGCGGCGCGGTCGTGACCGAGAAATTCTGCACCGCCATCGGCGCGCACGGCTGGTCCACCGACGCCGTGGCCGCCGTCAAGCTCGCCCAGCGGTTGACGCAGTAGGCGGCGGCCTCCGGCGGCCGGGGGAAGGGGAGGAAAAACCCTTTGTAAAGGGTTTTGTGCAACCGGCAACATGGGTAACACTTCTGCCCGGGAACATAGGTAACACTTTTTAGAGTTCTTCCTCCGGCTCCGGGGGTCTGATCAGGCCCCCGGAGCCGTCCCTTT
>JACCQI010000062.1 GCA_015709315.1 Desulfovibrionaceae bacterium | reverse complement strand
GCGGGGGGGCGGAGAATACAGCCATCGAGGCATGATTCTAATTGATCACTTCGGGAAAGCGTAGTTTCGTCTGTTTGTGGACACGGCACGTGCCCTGGCTGCTTCGGACGGAGGTGAATGTTGCGAGGGCGCTTGAATCATGCCGTGGACAGGAGATGCGGACAGGCGGTCGCTCTCCACTTGGCAAACGGTGAAAACTCAATATCTGGAGGCAGTATGACCAAATGTGCGATGACAATGTTGCTGTTGGCCGTGTTGGCCGTGACGGCGGCGGGCTGTGGAACGATATATAAGGCGGCCGTGGACGAGCGCAGCGTGGGCCAGCAGGCGGCGGACGCCTCCATTTCGGGCACCATATTGAAACGGTACGTCAATGACGACGAGGTGTCGGTGCTGGGCATCGAGCCGTATACCTTTACCGGCCATGTCTACCTTGTGGGCGAATACGAGACCCCGGCGCAAAAATCCAAGGCCGTGGCCATCGCCAATGGGGTGGACGGGGTAACCAGGGTCACGACATACCTTTTGCCCAAAAAGGACGATCCGTCCTGCGGCACTTCCGACAACGTGGGCATACTCGGCAAGGTCAAGGCCGCCCTTATCGGCGATGGAGACATCTGGTCGACGAACGTCGAGGTCAAGGTCGTGCAATGCCAGGTCGTGCTCCTTGGTCTGGTCGGCTCGGAGGCCCAGGTGAGCAAATCCATTGCCCATGCCAGAGGCGTGAAGGGGGTGCGTTCGGTGAAGTCGTATCTGCGGGTGGCCCGCAAGCCCTGATCCCCGTGCTTTTCGGCTTCGGCGCAGCGGCACGCATCACGCCGAGGACGCAGGAAAATTCATGGCCCCGCCTCGTTGCCGAGAGCGGGGCTTTTGCGTTGCGTGCTTGCGGTTTCGCCGGGCGGGCACGAAAAAGGCGGACGCCCGGATTGCGGCCGTCTTTTTTCCCTGAAAAAGTATGAAACTTGACCCTGTTGAGCGAATTAGTCAGAGAGTGGGTAAGTGAACCAAATTTTCGGAGGACAGCATGGAAAAGATTCTGGTCATCGGGTGTCGCAACACCATGGACGACGTCTGCATCGGATGTTCCCGGTGCCTGGTCGCCTTCAACCGGCGCGAGGGCGAGTTCAAGCGGTACGAGGGCGTGGATGCCGAGATCATGGGCATTCTCAACTGCGGCGGGTGTCCGGGGGCGAGCATCGTGCCCCGGCTGGCCCAGGTCAAGCTGTGGAACATGCCGCTCGACGAGCAGCCGACTAAAATTCACCTCGGCCCCTGCCTGGCCGACAACTGCCGGTATTACGACGCCCTGGTGGGCAAGATTCGGGCCAAGGCGGGGATCGAGGTCGTGGAGGGGACCCACCCCTACATGCCCGCAAAGGTCTGGGGCTGATCGGGCGGCCGGTCCGGGGCCGCTCAGGCGGTCGGCAGCGAGAAGGAGAAGCAACTGCCCCGGCCCACGGTGGATTCCACCCGGATGGCGCCGCCGTAGTGCTCGACGATTTCCTTGCAGATGGCCAGGCCCAGCCCGGTGCCGCGCTCCTCGTTGGTCACGGTGTCGCTCCTGGCGAACTGATGGAATTTTTCGAACAGGCGGGGCAGTTCCGCTTCGGGGATGCCCGGGCCGGTGTCGTGGACCGAGGTGGTCAGGGTGCCGCGCACTTCCGTCAGTGACACGGTGACCTTTCCTTCCCGGGTGAATTTGTACGCATTGCCCAGGAGGTTGAGGACCACTTGCTGGATCTTGTCCGGGTCCGCGTGGATGGGCGTGGCGGATTCGGGCAGATCCAGCTCGATTCGGATATTGGTTTTGGCCGCGAGTCCGCCGGAGGCGGCGGTCACGGCCTTTCTGACGACCTCGCAAAGGTCGATGCGGCGGTCATGCCATGACGCCATGCCCGACTCGATGCGGTTGATGTCCAGGAAGTCGTTGATCAGGCGGGTCAGCCGGTCGCCCTCCATGTCGATGATCTCCAGGTTGTTTCGGATGCGGACGGCCTTGGAGATCAATCCGCTGTCACCGGACATGTCGTCGAAATACCTGCTGAAGTCCTTGGAACACAGCTTGGCGAATCCGCGTATGGAGGTCAACGGGGTCCGCAGTTCGTGCGATACGGAGGAGACCAGGGACGACTTGATCTTGTCCAGCTCCCGGAGCCGGGCGTTGGCCTCTTCCAGTTCGGCCGCCTTTTCGCGCAGTTCCCGCGTCCGCTGATCGACCTTGAGTTCCAGATCCTCCTCGTTGCGCTTGCGTTCGATGGCCAGGGCGACCTGCTCCGAAACGGCGGTCATGAAGGCCACGTCCGGGTCGTTGTAGTGCTTGGGGTCCTCGTAGTCCTGCACGGCCATGGCCCCCACCATGGTCCCCCGCAGGCGCAGGGGAACGCCGAGCCACGATTCGGGCAGGGTGCCGATGATGCCGATGCCGTCCATGCGTTCCACGTCCCGAGGATTCGAGGCGGAAAGCAGCATGGGAACGCCGGTTCGGAAGACGTGGATGGTCAGGCTGTTTTTCTCCGGGTTGCCGACATCGGAGATGGTGTAGTAGTCGTCCCGCTCATCCACGAAATAGACGAATTCCAGGGAGTCGGTCTCCTCGTTCAGGAGGGTGATGAAGAAGTTGTCCGCGTCGATGGCTTCGTCGATGATGCGGTGGATGGTTTCGTAGAGTTCCCGCAGGTCGCGGGTGGTGCTGATGGCCGACGAGATGGCGTAGAGTGCGTTGGTGGTCCGCTCGTTGAATTTCCTCTGCGTGATGTCCGTGTGCGTGCCCGCCATGCGGAGGGTCTTCCCGGCCGCGTCGCGCACCCCGGCGCCCCTGCCGAGAATCCAGCGGACCGTGCCGTCCTTGTGGAACATGCGGTATTCCACCTCGAACTGCTCCACCTCCCCGTCCATGCAGCGCTGGTGGGCGCTCATGGCCCGCTCGAAGTCGTCGGGATGGATCCGTTCAAGCCAGGATTCGGTGCGGTTGGGGAATTCCTCGTCCGAATAGCCGAGGATCGCCTTGTATCGGGGTGAAAACCAGGTGTCGCCGGTCTGGATGTCCCAGTCCCAGAATCCGTCGGTGGCTCCTCTGGAAACCAGCAAGTACCGCTCCTCGCTCAGACGCAGGGCTTCCAAGGTTCGCATGTGGGAGGTGATGTCTATGAACGAGCAGATGCGGACCCCGGTCTCCGGGAGCAGGCGGATGGAGATGTGCGCCCGTCTGCGGCTGCCGTCTCGGTCCTTGAAGGAGAACGTGTAGTCGGTCGGCACGGCGTCGTTGTCCCGGCTCCGCAGGCGATGGTAGGCCTCCATGCGGGGCAGGTCGTCGGGCACGATGAAATCCGTCCACTTCATCTTTCCTTCGACGTCCGGGACGGGATAGCCCGAAACCTTGGCGAATTGGCTGTTGCAACGGTGGATGACGGCGTCTTCGCCGACGACGCACATGGCCGTTCCCGTGTTCTCGAACAGGATGCGGCTGAGGTCTTTGTCGCCGGAGATGGGGCCGGGGGCGCGGAGCGCGTCGAGCACGGCCGAGAGTCCGGTGTCGGGTTCTTGTTTCTCGCGTGTCATTTCCAACCGCCTTGGGGTTGCCGTACCCTAGCAAATGGAAAAGACTTTCAGCAATGGTCTTGCAGAAGGAAACGCGCCGGCCGGGGGCGCAGGACGAAAATGCGTGCGATGAGGGAGGCCGGAGGAAGGGGAAGAGGGAACCCTCGGGAGGGCGGCATTCCTTCTTTCCCTTCCTCCGGTCGCCGGAAAACGTCTATCTGGGCCGGAAAGTGATGCGGCCTCGGGTCAAGTCGTAAGGGGAAAGTTCCACGGTAACGGTGTCGCCGGGCATGACGCGGATGCGGAACTTGCGCATCTTTCCGGAAATATGGGCAAGCACGGTGTGACCGTTTTCGAGTTCGACGCGGAACATGGCGTTGGGCAGCGCTTCTTCAACGGTGCCCTGAACGACAATGCCTTCTTCTTTTGCCATCTAGTGATCCTTGTTTGATGTTGTACGACGGGAAGAGCCCGCCCCTGCGCGGGGCGGGCTCATAGTGTCGTGCATCGACGTGTATGTCAATGTCTACCAGCGAGGGCGTTCGGGACGGGGCCGGGCTTCGTTGACCTTGATGTTGCGGCCGCCGAAGTCGGAACCATCCAGGCCCTCGATGGCGGCAAGCGCACCCTGGTCTTCCATTTCGACGAATCCGAAGCCGCGGGGGCGACCGGTTTCGCGGTCGTTGATCAGTTTGACGGAAACAACTTCACCGTATTCGGCGAACGCGGCGCGCACGTCGTCCTCGGTGGCACTCCAGGGCAGGTTGCCCACATAAATGTTCTTGGACATGCTGTACTTAACTCCACAAGCAGATAAAAAAGTTCGGCGGATGATGCCTGGTGAAAGGATCCCATGGAAAAGTTAAGTACGCGAGCACTCACAACCCGTAAGTCATTCCACCAACCGTCGGTGATGCCTGGATAAATCCAGGTGCGCTCCCGTGAGCGCCACCGACCTCCGTAGTACTGGCCCTTACGTGGGGAGTGAATGCCCGTCAAGAAAAAAATTGATTTTTTTGCAGGTATTGCTCCTAGATGGAGGCTTCCATTTCCTGGAAAATCCGGTCCGGGTCGTACAGGCCGGGATGGTTTGTCGCCACCTCTTCCATGGCCGGGAAAAAGGCCTCCCAGCCGATGACCTCGGTGACTTTCCTCTTGTCCACATAGACCTTGAAGACCGTTCCCCTCGGGCATTTGGTCAGGTTGAGCTCCAGCACCCCGTTGGGGGTCATGTCCATCCAATAGGCGGACCAGGATGTCCGATCGCCTTCGGTCTTTTTGTATTTCTCGAAAAACGCCTCGAAAATCCGTTCGATGTCCTTCTTTTCCATGACTGCCTCCTGGGTGAAATCGTCGGGGGAAAACCATGTTCCGGTTACATGCGCCGTGCAAAGCGGCTTGTAGCCCTCTTCGCCGCCGTCTCCATGATGATAAGCACTGAACAGCCGCCCGTCACCTGTCTCGCACCAGCCCGAGTAGCCGAAATCCGGTGCGGCCGCGTGGCGGTCGTTTCGCAACTCAAGGATATTGTTGCGCATCCATTGGTCCGGGAGGCCGTCTTCGGCGCGCCATGACCATGCGTATTTCCGGTCGTAGGCCGGTTCGTCCACGTCCAGGCGCACCCGCCGCCAGGTGCAGTCCACCCCGTTGTCTTCGAAGGGATAGGGCGCGCCGAACATGACCGGACGGGTCTCGGCATGGTCGGAATCGACCCGGACGGTCACCCGGTGGACGCCGTTGACGGCCAGGGCGACCTCGCCGCGCGCGTAGTCGAGCCGGATACGGTTGAAGCGGCCCGGTTCGAGGGGAACGGACGGCGCGTCCTCGACATCCGGCCGGACGGCGTCCGGGAACAGCCGCCACCACAGGCCCACGCGGATGCCGCACCCGTTGGCGTCCGCCCGGTCCACCCGGATTTCGGCCTCAAGGGAGACGGCGGCCGTGCGCGGGTCGGTCATGGGGCGCAGGGCGTAGCGCACCACGGACCCGTTGCCCGGTTCGTTTCGTACCCGCATGCCTTCGGGCGTGAAGACCGGGTTGCCGGGGTCGGCGGCCCGGCCGTGGACCCGGAAGCCGGACAGCAACTCGTCCACCGTGCCCGTCCAGGCGCAGGTGCCCCAGTCCGGGCCGGTATTGCGGTAGGTGACGAGCAGCCGCCCGTCCCGCATGAATCCCATGGTCGGGCGGTGGCCGATGAGCGCGGTGGGGACGGGCGCGGACCAGGAGGCCCCGTCGTCCCCGCTCATGCAGGCGTACATCGGCTCGAACACGAAGCTGTTCTCGCGCATGAGGGCCAGGATGCGGCCGTCGGGAAGCCGGGCCATGGACGCCTCGCACAGGGTGAGGTTGCGGTGGGCGGCGAGCACGGAAAGCCGCTGCCAGTTCCCGCCCCGGTCAATGGAGCGGAACACGACCTGCTCGGTGGGCGGCTGGCGGATGGCCGGGTGCTCCCCGCCGCCCACGTGCCGGTGCCCGGCGGTCAGCCAGGCCCCGTCGGGGAGGATGAGCACCCGGTCGTGCATGTCGTGGGTCAGGCCGGAAACGGGCATGGGCGTCCAGGTGTCGCCGTTGTCCCGGCTCAGGTGAAAGATGCGGGAGCTGTCCGAGATGAGCAGCGCGCCGTCCGGCAGGCGCAGCAGCCGGGGGCTGTGGCTCTTGGGGGAGTCGGGATAGACGGGCGGCGACCAGGTGCGGCCGTGGTCGTCGCTGGTGCGGACCACCAGCACGCGGCGGTCGGGCCGGACGTGGCGGTCCATCTCGTTGTAGGCGGCGACCAGCCGGTTCCCGCCCGCCCGGATGACGTCCGGGAAGGCGATGTACAGGCCATTGCGCCGGTCGATGACCACATGGCGGGACGGGTCGCTGGACAGGCTGGGCACGGTCCCCTCCGGCTATTCCTCGCCCCGGTCGTCCTGCACGCGCTTGGTCTTGGAGAAGCTGCGCGGCAGCTCGCCGGGGTTGAGGATGCCGACCTCGGAGCGCACCAGGATGTGCTTGCGGATCTCCGTGGCCAGCCCGGCGGCCAGACTTTCGTCCAGGGATGGTTCCGCGCCGGGCGCGCGCTCCACGTGGACGGACATGTGGTCCAGGCCGTCCCGGCGGGTCAGGGTGATCTTGTACTCGGCGGACAGGGCGTCGAAATGCTCCAGCACGGCCCCGATCTGGCCGGGGTAGATGTTCACGCCCCGGAAGATGAACATGTCGTCGGAGCGGCCCTGTATTTTGTCCACTCGCGGCATGTTCACGCCGCAGGCGCACTGGCCGGGCAGGATGCGGGTCAGGTCGTGGGTGCGGTAGCGGATGAGCGGGGAAGCCTCCTTCCTGAGGGAAGTGACCACCATCTCGCCCACCTCGCCGGGGGCCACCGGCTCGCCGGTATCGGGGTCGATGATCTCCACGATGTAGAGGTCCGCCCAGTAGTGGATGCCGTCGTGGGCGGAGCATTCCAGGCCGGTGCCGGGACCGTACAGCTCGGTCATGCCGATGATGTCGTAGCTGTCCTCCAGGCCCAGGGCCTCCTCGAACTGGCGGCGCATCTTGGGGGTGTGGGCCTCGGAGCCGAAGATCGCTTTTTTGAGCGCGATCTTGTCGGTCAGCCCGTGCTTCTGCACCTCCTCGCCCATGAGCAGGGCCATGGAGGCCGTGGAGCAGAGGCAGGTGGACTTGAGGTCGGTCAGCATCTGGAGCTGGATTTCCAGCAGACCGGGCCCCACGGGCAGGGCCATGGCCCCGAACCGCTCGCAGCCGAGCTGGAAGCCGACACCGGCGGTCCACAAGCCGTAGCCGACGCATATCTGGACCCTGTCCTCGACGGTCAGCCCGGCCAACTCGTAGCAGCGGGCGAACATCTCCCGCCAGACGTCGATGTCGGTCTGGGTGTAGGCGAGGATCTTGCGCTTGCCTGTGGTGCCGCTGGAGCCGTGGATGCGGACCACGTCCGTTTCGGGCACGGACAGGAGGGGTATGGGATACCCGTCCTTCAGATCCTCGGCGGTGGTGAAGGGAAGCTTGCGGAGGTCGTCCAAGGTCTTGATGTCGCCCGGCTCCACGCCGATTTCCGTAAACCGCTTTCGGTAGAACGGGCTGTTGGCCCATACGTGCCGCGCGGTCCACTTCAGGCCCTCGAGCTGGATGTCGGCGATCTGTTCCTCGGTCAGGTTCGGAATGAAACGGTGGTCCATGGACGGCTCCCTTGTATGTGTGATGCCGGGGCGATTCCCTTGTGCGGGCCGGGGAAATCCGGTAGCCTGCACTGGTGCCGCGCTCAAGCGGTATTCATGCAGGAAAAACGTCGTTTCTTCAAGTAGCAAGGGCAGGACATGGACGCCATTCCCCAATGGGCATTTTATCTCGCGGCCGCGGTTTTCGGGTTGGAGCTGGGCGGGGTCTCCACCATCTTCATCCAGCGGTGGATCGACGAGCAGCCCATTCTCCGGCCAGGGCGCTCCCGCTGCCCGGCCTGCGGCAAGCGGCTCGGCTGGCTGGACACCATTCCGCTGCTCGGCTTCATCCTGCTCAAGGGGCGGTGCCGCCACTGCGGCTCGCCCATCGGCGCGCAGTACCTGCTGGTGGAGCTGTCCTGCCTGGCCTGGTCCCTGGCGGCGGCCCATCGCTTCGGCATGTCGCCGGAATGGGTCCTGTATCTGGCGCTCGGCACCCTCCTGGTGGCGGGCAGCTTCATCGATTTCGAGACCTTCCTGCTCCCGGACCGGATCACCTTGGGCGGCGCGGGCCTGGCCCTGGCCGCCTCTTTCGTGCTGGAAGACACCCCGACCTGGCAGGACGCCTGCCTGGGCGCGCTTGCGGGCGCGGGCCTGTTCCTGCTTCTGCAGCAGATCTACCGGCTGTGGCGCAAGGTGGAGGGGCTGGGCACCGGCGACGTCAAGCTCATGGCCATGATCGGGGCCATGACCGGCCTGGCCGGGCTGCCTCTGACCATTCTGGTGGCCTCCCTGACCGGGGCGCTGGGGAGCGTGTTCTACATGGTCCGTCCGGGCAAAGGCGGCCTCCGGGGGCGCGTGCCCTATGGTCCGTTTCTGAGCCTGGGCTGCATGCTCTACCTGCTTTACGGCCGCGAGATCATGCGCTGGTGGTCGAGCTGATCGCGTTCGGCGTTTTGCATTTTTCCCCGACCAACGAGAGCCGCCCGCGGAATGCGGGCGGCTCTCGTTGGGAGGGTGGCCAAGGCCGTGTGCCGGGTGGGGGCGCTACCTTCCCCGGTCCGGGTTGGTGACGACCAGGACCGGGCCGCGAGGTTGCGGCATGACCGAGACCTTGGGCCGGGTTGTGCGTTTCTTTTTCCAGACCGGCGCGGGCGCGGCGTCCGTGACGGTCCTGGTCGGCAGCTCGGCGGTTATGATGTGCGGTTCCGGGCCGCCGTTCTCCTGGTGGTAGAGGTAGGAAATGACCCGGTTGACGTCCTTCATGCTCAGGGCGTGCGCCATGATGCGGTCCCGCTCCGCCTTGTCCTTGATGGTGCCGAGCAGGATGATGTCGTCCTGGACGATCTCCACGTCGATGGGCGAACTGGTGACCTCGAAGTCGGCCATGAGCTGGGCGCGTAGTTCAGCGTACCGGGTCTGCCCGGCGAGAAAGTCGCTGTCCTCGGCTTCGTTCCTGAGATACAGGCGGCTTATCACGCACCGCTTGTTGTCCACCTTGTCCACGCATTCGTAGATGGTGCGGAGCTGCTCCTGGGAGTCGTATTCGCCCACCAGGTAGAGCTTGCCGAAATAGCAGTAGGCGGTGATCTGTCCGGCCCGGATTTCCTTGTTCTTGTAAAGTTCGGCCTGGGCGTGGCCCGCAATGATGGCGTCCAGCATCTGCTGCTCGGTGGAGCGCTCGTCCATGGCGGTCTCGTAAACCGTCTGGCCGCCGCCGATGATCGAGGAAACATAGGACGGCGCGCCGGGTATGAGTCCAATGCCGAAGGGCACCATGGCGCATCCCGGAAGGAAGAGGATGACAAACGAGATGACTGCCGATTTCAGTTTGAACATACGTCCGTTCCGCACGTTGAGGTTCCGGTTCCACCCATATCGGTCCCTGCCGCCAATTCAGCAAGAACCCTGCCAGAAGGCCGCGTTCGGGGGAAAAAGCCCCGAAGCCCGCAAGGGGCAAAGACATCGCAAAGCCGGGCCGTCATGCGTTGCCCAAGGCGTGGTCCATGATTTGTGGACTGATGGGGCCGAGGATTCACGGGTAATCCACTGAATGTGGATTATTGGAGAAATATTTAATATTTTCCGAGTCCGCGCCGGGGCCAGACCCCGGTGAATCCTTTGCACAGGATGATGTTGAAGGTGCGGCCCGGCCCGCCCTGGAACGTGGTCTGGCAGGGCACGGGGCCGGAAGCGGACTCGAACATGGCCGCAAGGTCCGCGGGCATACTCTTTTCGTCCCTGGCGCGGACCATGACGGCGTCCCAGCCGATCCGTTCCTCGCCCGGTCCGGGCCAGAGATCGTACTGGTTCATGCGCCGGCTCTCGGTCCAGGAGCAGAAGGCGACGGGCTGGCCCGGCGTGTAGAAGGCGAGTTCCGAGGTGATGCCGTAGTTGTCGGAGAAGACGAAGACCTTGTCCGGGTCGGCGAATTCCGTCTGCTTGAGGCGGTCCACCTGCACGCCCAGGTCCGCCCAGCCTTTGAGCCGGTGGGTAGGGTTCAGGTTGTCCGGCAGGGGGGCCAGGGGCGAGAGGAAGATGGCCGCCGTGAAGAGCACGGCCACGGTGGCCAGGATGATGCGCCCGCGCGGTCTGCGGCGGGGGGCATCCCACCAGCGCAGGAGAGCCGCGCCGCCCAGCATGGCTCCGGCCATGAAGGCCGCGGCGGTCCAGTTGGCCTCCACTTTGGAGAAAATCGCCTTGGCGGTGATGAATCCCCACAGGGGCCAGAAATAGAGCATGGCCTGGAGGTCGTTGCGGTAGGCGGCGTCGAACCGTCCGATGGGGCCGATCCAGGACCGTTTCAGCGCGGGCAGGCTGCCCGCCATGATGCACAGGAACCACCAGGGCGCGAGCAGCCCGACCTGCGCCCCGAGCATTTCCAGGAACGGCAGGATGCGGATGCCCGTATGCTTGCCGGGGCCGTCGGAGGTGAGCTTGGCCACGTGGCGGTAGGCCACCCAGTCGTTGTCCATGTTCCAGGCTACGATGGGAGCCAGTCCCACGGCCGTGCCCAGGAGGGAGGCCAGGACAAAGCGTTTCCAGAATCGGCTCGGGAGCTGGCCGCGCAGTTGCAGGATCAGCACATGGATCAGGGCCAGGCCGAGGAAGGCGAGCATCATGTACTTGGCCAGGATGCCCAGTGCCACGCTCGCGCCCAAGATGATGAACGGCCAGTTGGACGGCGTGCGGTCCGGCTCGTTCCGGGTGGCGGCGGACAGGGCGAAAAAGGCGACGGTCCAGCACAGTATGAGCGGGTTGTCCGTGGTGGCCAGCACGCCCAGCCCGTTCAGGAGCGGCATGGTGGCGGCCGTGAAGAGCACGAAAAGGGCCAGCTTGTGCTCGCGCCAGACACGGGACACGCCCGCGTAGAGCGCGGCCTGGATGCCCGCCATGCCGATGACCGACCCGAAGCGCACGCCCAACTCGGTGTTGCCGAACACCCCGGTCCATCCCTGGATTATCCAGGCGATGAGCGGTCCCTTGGAGTAGTAGGAGAGTTGCGGCCGCCGAATCCAGTCCCAATACTGGGCCTCGTCCTGGACCAGGTTGAGCTGGTTCGAAGCCACGAACCAGTAGCGGACGGCAAGGGACAGCCCGATGACGATCAGGGCGATCAGGTCGTAGCGCAGGGGGCAGGTATTTCTGGGCGAAGTCATGTGAGGCTTGAACTATAGTAAATGGACGGGAGTGGCAAGCTTGGGAGGAGGAGTAGCAGGAAATTGACACTCCTCGTGTTAACAAATAAGTTTCAATAGAAGTGAGGTGGGTTATGGATGAACCGAATGACACTATGTACCAAAATTATATAGACAATAGAAAGAACTATGACGAGTTGGAGACCGGCCAGCAGGGGTCATTAGATAAACATATGCTGGCGTTATCAAGCGCATCTTTGGCATTTTCCATTGCCTTGATAGAAAAAGTTGTTCCATTTCATCAAGCTCAATGTCTTTTCGTATTAATTGTTGGGTGGGTGCTTTTTGGTGTTTCAATCTTTTGCACTATTTCGTCCTTTTATGCCTCTGTATTGACTTGCCGGGATTATCGGCAACAAATGGATGATAATTTCCGTAAGGGGGTTAGTGGCGCTTCCCCTCTTGTTTCAAAGTGGGAAAAACAAATTGATTGGTGTAACAAGGGGGCGTATTTTGCATTTGTTTTTGGATTGGTGTGTCTGTTATTATTTTCAATAATAAACGTAGGATCTACATAATGAAGGAGGCCGCAACGTGGGTGAGAAAAAATATATAATTCGAGTAGAAGAGGGGAAAACCTCTGCTCAACGTCCATTTAATGGAGAGCCCACCTCAGGGAAAATTCCTCCTCAACCAATTAAGCCTCAACCGCCGAAGGGACAAAAATCTGCACCTTCGTCAGGCAATAAGAAAAAGGATAGGTGAGCAAGTGAGTAAAAATAACGGCCCGCGCATTGGTAATGGGAAAAAGCCTCCACAGCCTAGTCCTCGGCCTGCGGGCCAACGTGGGAAGGTTCCGCCACAGCCTACGCCATCTCCTAAGAAGAACAAATAAGCGTTATTAGTTCTCCCAGTTGGTAGATAGAAGCAAGGTATTCCCCTCCTTCCGCCGAAGGCGGCGATAAAAAGCTTAGGAAAAGGAAAGGGATGGGCGGCCGGGGG
>JACCQI010000061.1 GCA_015709315.1 Desulfovibrionaceae bacterium | reverse complement strand
AGTGTTACCTATGTTCCCGGGCAGAAGTGTTACCCATGTTGCCGGTTGCACAAAAACTTTCTCAAAAGTTTTTTCCTCCCCTTCCCCCGGCCGCCGGAGGCGCACCCTACGCCACTCGTCGGGCGAATTCGGAGACGATGACGGCTCCGGCCTGGGCCACGTTGAGGGAGTCGAACTCTCGCAGAAAGGGAACGTGCAGGGAGTGGTGGGCGAACTTGGCCACACCGGGGCGGATGCCTTTTTCCTCGTTGCCGAGGATGAGCACGGCCGGTGTGGCGAGCTCGGCGTCATAGATGTTGCGGGAGTCGGAAGTCATGCGGGCGGCGTAGAGGGTGTAATCGTAGTTGACGGCATCCTTCATGGCATTGGCGAGGTTGCCGACCTTGGCCACCGGGAGCTTGTTGAGCGCGCCCGCGCTGGAACGCACGGCCCCGGCCCCGATGTAGGCCCCGTGGTGCCGGCAGACGACGAGTCCCGCGCCGCCCAGGGCGTAGACCGTGCGGGCGAGCACGCCCACGTTGCCGGTGTCCTGGACCTGGTCCAGGGCCACGATCAGGGGCAGCGGCGCGTTCACGGCCTGCTCCAAAAGCGTTTCGAGCGGGGTGTATTCCAGGGCCGCGCAGCGGGCGGCCACGCCCTGGTGGTTGCCCTTGT
Organism: Desulfovibrionaceae bacterium; assembly: GCA_015709315.1. Lineage (GTDB taxonomy): Bacteria > Desulfobacterota > Desulfovibrionia > Desulfovibrionales > Desulfovibrionaceae > Pseudodesulfovibrio. The sequence goes on along the minus strand of JACCQI010000061.1, from coordinate 12,024 downwards.
ACATGAAGTCCAGGTCACGGGCGGACACGGACTTGTAGGGCACGTGTTGCGTGCGGCAGAGTTCGAGAATTTCTTCCAGCCCCTGGTCGCGGCGGCCCTTGCGAAAGGCGACGAAATCCACCCGCTGTGGATTATCCATCAGAAGTTCCCTGACCGGATTATTGCCAACTATGTAAATTTTCGCGTCTTTTTTATCCCGGCCATTATCTTGCATTGGGTTCCCTCTTGGTTTCCAGCGGCAAAAAGTTGCACATGCTTGCCTTGTTGCAGGGCGGTTCTGTAGTGGTTTTACGCCGCTATTGCAATCCCAGGCAAGGTACGATAGCAGATATTCACACCCCATAGAGATTCCAGATTTTTTCTAGACTTCCCTGTTCCGTAAGAATCTGCTAATGAGGCGTGTAATTTGGAGGAGAATTTGAAAGCATTCAAATATGCATATTTGCTCGCAATGGGGCTGGTCATTGCGGGATTCGCGTCCGGTTGCAACACCATAATGAAGCCCAATGTGGAGGCGTCGCTGCCCGAGGAGGTTGTGGCCGAGGAGGTCGTGGCCGAGGAAAGCCAGGTCCCGGAGGATGCCGAGGCCCTTGAGCCCGAGGTCGCGGCCACGCCCGAGGCCGTGGAGCAGGAGGACCTGACGCAGGCCGAACAGGCCGTTTTGAACTCCCGTTTCGGCCTGTTGTTCGACCTGGAATCCCACGAGACCCAGGACGTCGAGCTGTTCTTCAATTATTACAACCATAAGGCCCGCAAAACCATGGTCCGGTGGCTGGAACGCTCCCAGCCCTATCTGCCCCATGTGCGCCGGGTGTTCACCAAATACGGGCTACCCCAGGACCTCGTGCTCCTGCCCTTTGTCGAGTCCGGGTACAACGTCAAGGCGTACTCCTGGGCCGGTGCCGGTGGCATGTGGCAGTTCATGCGCGGCACGGGCAGGCTGTACGGCCTGCAATCCGACTGGTGGATCGACGAGCGCCGCGACCCCTACAAGTCCACGGACGCGGCCGCCCGCCACCTGCGCGACCTGTACGACAAGTTCGGCGACTGGTATCTGGCCCTGGCCGCCTACAACGCGGGCGAGGGCAAGATTTCCCGCGCCCTGAAGCAGGCCCAGTGCGACGACTTTTTCGAGCTGACCGAAAAGAACCGCAAGCTCTCCCGCCGCAACCGCCTTAAACGGGAAACGCGGCATTACGTTCCCAAGTTCATCGCCATTTCCAAGATTTTCCAAAACCTGGACACCCTGGGCTTCGAGCCGGTGTCCTGGGACAAGGAAGAGGACGTGGTGGCCGTGGAGGTGCCCGGCGGCACCGACCTGCTCGCCCTGGCCCGCGCGGGCGGCATGACCTGGAACGAATTTCACGCGTACAACGCGGCATACCGCCGCCAGGTCAGCCCGCCGAACATGAAGACCACCGCCTACCTGCCGGTTGACAAGGCGGACAAGATGATGGCCTACCTGTCCGATCCCGGCTCCCGGCCCTATGCCGGATACACACGCCACCGCATCCGCTCCGGCGATTCCTGGTGGCGCATCTCCCGCCGGTACGGCGTGCCCATTTCGGTGCTGAAGAAGGTCAACAACACCCGGTCCAACATCCTGCGTCCCGGCCGCTACGTGATGGTGCCCGGCAACGGCTCCAGCCGTTCCGTGCCCTCGTCCGCCGTGGCCTCGACCTCGCGGACCAAGACCCGTGCCATCGCGGCCAAGCGCGGCAACTACGTGGTCCACTCGGGCGACACGCTCTGGTCCATCTCCCAGGCTTTCGGCACCACGGTCAACACCATCAAGCGGGCCAACGGCCTCCGCTCCAGCCGCCTCAAGGTCGGCCAGAAGCTCTACATTCCCAACAGCTCCAACCAAGCCACCCAGCAGGCGGTCAAGGACGCCGAGAAGGTCAAGACCCAACTGGTTCACTACAAGGTGCGCCGGGGCGACAACCTGACCGCCATCTCCCGCAAGTTCGGCGTCAAGATCTCGGACCTCCGCAAGTGGAACGCCCTCAATTCCCGAGGCACCATCTACGCGGGCCAAAGGCTCAAGGTTTACGTCCAGTAATACAACGTCACGCTCGAAAAGAGGCCCGGCCGGAACTATCCGGCCGGGCCTCTTTTCATGGGAAAAAGCCCAGGACAAATCCCCTTCCGCTTCCAGAAGGTTTAGCCGCCCCCCCACAAAACACCACCCAAAGCGAATCGAGAGCCGCCAGGCTCTCGACAGCGTGGCATCCCGCCCTACGTCCCGGACAAAACACCCTCCACGTTCGCACCACCGTGAGGCTTGGGAGAGTGGGCCGCATGTGCATTTATAGTGAATTGTAGGCGAGTCTTCGAGCCGTACAAGATCTAATGCCCGCATGGGTGCTCGCCGAGGGCTTTCACCGCAGCGTAGCCGACTACGTGAGGATGAAAGCCCTCGGCTAAAAATGTGCAGGCGGCCCGCTATCGCAAGCCGGGGCTAGATAATCTCAGCGCCGCTGAGCACGGCTACGAACCGCTTGAACACGGTCATGTCGACGAATTCGCGCATGTCGTTGCGGATCATGGAAAGGGCCTCGTAGGGCTCCATGGCTTCGGCGTAGGGGCGGTTGGTGGTCAGGGCGTCGTAGATGTCGGCCAGACTGATGACGCGGACCGCTTGGGGCAGGTTGTCGCCCTTGAGGCCTGCGGGATAGCCCGAGCCGTCAAGGGTTTCGTGGTGGAAAAGGATGCAGTTGATGGTGTTCTGGGTCATGGGCAGATGCGCGCACATGGACACGCCGTGGAGCGGATGCTCCTTGATGATCTCCCGTTCGGCCTGGGTCAGGGGGCCGCGCTTGTTGAGGATGCGCTTGGGGATCTTGGCCTTGCCCACATCGTGCAGGAGCGCGCCCAGGCCGTATTCGAATATCTCGGTTTCCGTCATGTCGTAGGTCTGGAACACGGCCACGGAATAGATGAAGACGTGCATGCAGTGGGTGTACGTCTTGTAGTCGTGGGAAATGAACGGAGCCACCGCGGCGAGGGAATTGCCGTCGGCCAGGAATTTGATGGAATTCTTGACGATGTTGGTTATGCGGTCGAAGTGGCGCGCCCGCAGGCCGCTGGGAAGCTTGCGGTCGAACACGTCCTGCACCACCAGGGTGGACGCCTCGTAAAAGACCTTGGAGCGAACCTCGATGGGCACGTTCTCGTCGAGCAGGATGTTGCCCAGGTTGCGCTCGATGTACTTCTCGTACAGCGGCTTTTCCGAACCCGGGACGTACACTTCCTTGACGCCGTTCTCGTGCAGGGACTGCCTGTGCTGGAGGGTGAATTTCTGGCCGGAAGCGGTGTACAGGACAAAGTCGCCTCCTTGCCAGAGGTAGACTGAAAAGTCTCCCAGCACTTCCGGGAAAAGCATGACCGGAGAGACTGGGAAATAGGAAACCGGCCTGGCGCCGCGACAATTCGCATCCATTATTTCAGGGTGATAAAATAAAAGGCCGAAGATTGCTAGCAAAAATCCTGACAATATCTAGAGAAATCGGCGCATCGCGGCGAAAAGGAGGGTCAGGGATTTCCCGGCTGTTGAAAATACAGGCGAAAAGGGTGATTATTCGGATTCGCCGGACGGAAACAAACGGGCGAGGACCTGTTCCACATTCGACAATTCGACGGGCTTTGAAATGTAGTCGGTCATGCCGCTGCCCAAAAAGGACTCCCGGTCGCCGACCATGGCGTGGGCGGTCATGGCGATGATGGGGATGCGGCGGTTGATGGCGGAGTCCGGCGGGGCGCTGCGGATGATTTCGGTGGCCTTCACGCCGTCCATGCCCGGCATCTGGACATCCATAAACACGGCGTCGAACTCCTGCCTGCCGAGCAGGTCCAGGGCCTCCCGGCCGTCGGCGGCCGTGGCGGGCACGTGGCCGAGCTTGTCGAGCATCCGGGTGGCCAGGTGCCGGTTGATGCGGTTGTCCTCCACCACCAGAATGCGCAGGCCGCCCCTGGCCGGGCCGATCTCGGATTGGGCCTTCTGCCCGGGAAGGCTGTCAACGCCCAGATTCATGACCACATGGACCGTGGTTCCCCGGCCCAGCGTGCTGTCGAGAGAGAGCACGCCGTCCAGGATGCCGACCAGCCGCTTGACGATGCCCAGGCCCAGCCCGGTGCCCTGGTGCTGACGAACAAAGGAGCCGTCCACCTGGGTGAAGGGCTCGAACACCCGGTTGACCATGGCGTCCGGGATGCCGATGCCGGTGTCGGAAACGCTTATCAAGAGCCTGACCCGGCCCGCTTTGGCGTCCACGTTCAAGGCCGAGAGATGCACGGACACCGTGCCGCTGTCGGTGAACTTGACGCCGTTGCCCACCAGGTTGAAGAGAATCTGCTTGATGCGGGACTTTCCGCCGAGGAGCACCGGGGGCAGGTCCCGGTCGATCCGACTGTCCAGCGCAAGGCCCTTTTCGCTGGCCTCGTGCCGAAAGGCGGCCAGCACCTCCTGGACGAGGGTGGCAGGGGAGAACGGCTCCACCTGCACGTCGAGCCGCCCGGCCTCGATCTTGGAGAAGTCCAGGATATCGTTGATGATGGACAGGAGGCTTCTCCCGGCCGTGAGCGCGGTGTCCACGTAGTCCGTCTGCTCCTCGGTCAGGCGGGTCCTCTGGGCGAGTTGCAGCATGCCCAGGACGCCGTTCAGGGGCGTGCGTATCTCATGGCTCATGTTGGCCAGAAACTCGTTCTTGCTCTGGTTGGCGGCCTCGGCCTCCTCCTTGGCGATGAGGAGATCCTGCTCGAATTCCTTGCGCTCGATGGCCAGCCCGACCTGCTCGGAAACCGAGACCAGCATGTTTACGTCCCTGGCCGTGTACTGGCGGGGGTTGTCGTAGGACTGGACCGCCATGACGCCCACCACGTCCCCCCGGACAACCAGGGGCACGCCGAGCCATATCTCCGAGCGGCTGCCGGTCATGGCCTTCTCGGTCATACCCTTGGAGCGAAGGTACTCCCCGCGCGACATGATGGCCGTGCAGCCGTCCTCCAGCTCCGGCTGGGCAAGAGGCTTTTTCGTCAGCAGCAGCGGCTTGCCCGTGCGGATGACCTCCACGGACAATGCCCCGGTATCGGGGTCGCGGATGTCGAAAACCCGGCCCGAATGATCGTCCTTCTCGTCGGCCACGTACTTGAACTCCAGGTAGCGGCGGGTCTTGTCCAGCAGGGCGATGAAGAAATTCCCGGCGTCGATGTGCTCGTTGAGAACCGCGTGGATGCGCGCGTACAGCGCGTCGAGATCGGAGGTCGCGGCCACGGCGTTGGAGATGCGGTACAGGAGGTTGGCCACGGTCTCGTTGTACCGCCGCATGGTGACGTCGATGATGGTCCAGATGGTGCCCTTGTCCGGGGCCGTCCGGTCCAGGGCCTTGGCGTACAGCGAAAAGGTACAGAACACGCCGTCCGGCCGGGTGGTCGAGTACTCGGCCTTGAACTCCCCGGTGGTCGTCAGTTGGTGAAACCCCTTGCGCCGAAAGCTGTAATACTGCTTGGCGGACTGAAAGAGCTTCCGGCCGTCCGTGCCCACCAGGTCCTCCGGGGTATAACCGAACAGTTCGGCCCCGCGCCGGTTGATGCGCTGGATGACGCCGCCCCGGGCCAGGGCGATGCCCATGAGCGTGTTCCGCTGGATGGCCTCCATCTCGTCCAGGGTCTCGCGCAGCCGCTTTTCGGACCGGGTGCGCTCGGTGATGTCGATCATGGAGATGATGGACCGGGACTGGGCGGCCAGCAGGCCCACGCGAACGAGGATGTCGCGTTCCTCCCCGCGGCTCGTCAGCATGGTGCATTCGTAGGAGTCGGGCGCGTCCATGCCGTGCCTGCGCCGGTTTCGATGATAGGTCCTCAGCCGCTCGCGGTCGCGGAGGGCCACGAAATCGAACCACGAAACCTTTCCCTCGATGGCCGGGATGGGCATGCCGAAGAGTTCGGCGAATTGCCGGTTGGCCATGGAAACCGTGGAGTCCTCGTCCACGATGACCGTGGCCGCGCCCGTGGCCTCGAACATGCCGCGGTACCGCTGCTCGCTTTCCAGGATTTCCCGGTCCAGCCGCTCCTGCCGGGCGCGGAGATAGGCCGCCTGCTCCAGTTGCTTTTCCAGAACCGGCAGCAGTTCGTCGAGAATGCGCTCGTTCTTGGACACGAAGTCCCAAGCCCCCAGGCGGACGATCTCGACCACTTCCGAGGCCGTGTCCGCCACGGATAGGACGATGATGGGGGTGTGCCGGGAATGGTCGGCCAGCCGGGTCAGCACCTCGGTCCCGTCCATGACCGGCATGCGCAGGTCCAGGAGTACGGCGTCATGGGGGTGGGCCAGAAACGTTTGTATCCCGGAGGGGCCGTCCGGGGCCTCCTCCACCGCGTAGCCTTCTTTTTCCAAACGGCGGGCGACCATGGAGCGGAAGGCCGCATTGTCGTCGATAAGCAGCAGGCGGGGATGTTTCATATTTCGATCCGATCCATTGGCTCGCCGGTCCGGGGAGCGCCGGTGACGCGGCAGCGCACTGTACCGCCAGTTTCACCCGAGTATGAAATTACGTTTCCCCGGCCTCCGCGTCCATGATTTTCATCAGGCGGATCTTTTCCCCGCGGAACGCCTCAAGAGCTTTGTCCGGGAGGGAATTTTCCCGGCAGGCGCGCTCCAGGACGGCGGCGGCGCGCGCGGCGGCGTTGGCCCCGATGGAGGTGCATACGGACCGGAGGGTGTGCGCCAGGGACGCGGCCGTGGCCAGGTCGCCGGAACCGATGGCCTGGCTCAACTCGTCGGACATGAAGCCCATCTCCCCGCGGGCCGTGACCATGAAGTCGGCAAAGGTCGCCCGGTCCACGCCCAGCCGTTCCATGGCCTCGTTCGGGGTCCACGGGGAGCGCTCCATATCCCCTCCGGCATCGCCGTCGGACGCGTCCGGGGCCATGTCTGCGCCGGTGCGGACGGACGGCAGGGGCATGGTCCCGATGAGCCGGTTGACGATGACGGACAGTTCGCGGAAGTCCACTGGTTTGGAAACGTAATCGTCCATGCCCGCGTCCAGGCTCTTCTCCCTGAATTCCTTGAGGGCATGGGCCGTGACGCCGATGATGGGAATGGCCGGGTTGGGGATCGGTCCGCCGGGAACGGCCGAGCGGATCGCCTTGGTGGTGGAGATGCCGTCCAGCACGGGCATTTCGATGTCCATGAGGATGATGTCGAACGGTTCCCGCTTGAGCAGGTTCAGGACCTCCAGGCCGGTCCCGGCCACGGAATAGGTGTAGCCCATCTCCTCCAGCTTGAGGGTCGTGACCATGACGTTGACGTCGTTGTCCTCGGCCACCAGCACGCGTACCGGCCGGGGCGGTCCCTCGGCCAGGCTGTGCTCCCCTGTCACGGGCACCGGACAGGACACGCCCGGCTCGAACCAGACGGTAAAGGAAAAGACGCTCCCCTTGCCCACCACGGACTTGACCTCGATGTCCCCGCCCATGAGGGAAATCAGCTGTTTGCAGATGGCCAGGCCCAGCCCTGTGCCGCCGAAGGCGCGCGTGGTCTGGGAAAAGCTCTGGAATATGGATTCCAAGAACTCCTTGGGAATGCCTATGCCCGAGTCCTCCACCTCGAAGGTGACGCCCACGGCGCCGTCCACCGCGTCCTCCGGGACCGTGTCCGGGGGAGCGGGGGTCAGCCGGACCTCGATCCGGCCCCGGTGGGTGAACTTGATGGCGTTGCCCACCAGGTTGACCAGCACCTGCCGGAGCGACAGGGAGTCGCCCCGGATGCACCGGGTGATGGTCTCGTCGATGGACAGGGCCAGTTCCAGCCCCTTTTGCCGGGCCTGAAGGTCCAGCCCCTTGATGGTGGTCTGGACATGGAAGGGCAGGTCGAAGTCCGAGTGGTCGAGTTCCAGCTTCCGGGCCTCGATCTTGGACAGGTCCAGGATGTCGTTGATGATGGACAGAAGATGGCGGGCCGAGTCCTGGACGGTCCGCAGGTAGTCCCGCTGGTCGTCGGACAGGTCGGTCTGCAAGGTGATGTCCGTCATGCCCACGATGGCGTTCATGGGCGTGCGTATCTCGTGGCTCATGGCGGCCAGGAACTCGGACTTGGCATGGTTGGCGGCCTCGGCGTCCTCCCGGGCGCGCAGCAGGTCCTCGCGGGCGCGGCGGTTCTCGGTCACGTCGTCCCAGGCCCAGATGACGCCCTTGTCCAGGGTGGTGCTGTCCACGGCCTTGGCGTACATGCGGCACCAGACCGTGGAGCCGTTCTTGCTGCGGAACGCCTGTTCCGTGTTGAACTCCCCGCGCTCGTACAGGGCCTCCTTGGAGGCGCGGACAAAGTCGTCCTCGGTCTGGTAGTGGCCGAGCAGCAGGCTCAGGCTGTTGTCCAGAAGCTCCTGCGGCGAATAGCCGAATATCTCGGCCCCGCGCCGGTTGATGGTCACGATCTTGCGCCCCACGGACATGGCGATGCCCATGAGCGAGTTCTCGAAGATGGCCTCGAACTTGGTCAGCGACCGCCGGATGCGGTTCTCCGACTCCTTGCGCACGGAAATGTCGCGGACGTTGGCCAGGATCGCCTCCCGGCCCCTGAACGTGATCCGGGTCAGATAGACCTCGGTGTCGAACTCCTCGCCGCTGCGGGGCCGCCTGGCCCGCCAGTCGAAATGCTGGGGCTCGCCGTTGACCACGTCCCGCCAGATGGCCGAGAGCCTGTACATGGCGTTGTCGCGGCTGGAAAAGTCCCCTTCGAGGGACTGGTCCAGGACTTCCTCCTTTTCCAGGCCGAACATGTCCAGCATGCGCTGGTTCACTTCCAGTATCTCGCCGTGCACGTCGTGGATGAAGATGGCGTCGTGGGAAGAGTCGAACACGGTCCGAAGCGCTTCCTCCGAATCCCTGAGTTCCTTGGTCCGTTCCCGGACGCGCTCCTCCAGGTTCCGCTGCGCCCTGCGAAGGTTCTTTTCGGCCTGCCGCCTGCGCGTGATGTTGAAGATCAGGGCCACGATGATCATGGTCTGGATCGCGGCGAAGCCCGCGCCGAGCCAGGTGTACCCGGAGTGCTCGGCGTAGAAGGACTTGGGGCGGTTGAGGATCTCGCTGTTCTCGGGAAGCTTGTTCAGGCTGATACCGAACCGCTTCAGCGCCCGGTAGTCGAACATGGGCCTGAACAGGCCGTCGCGGATGACGGGCACATCCTGCGGATGCCTGCCGGACAGAACGTGCAGGGCCATTTGGGCCACGGACTGCCCCTGCCAATAGCCGCTCGACAACACCCCGCCCACGATGCCGTGGTCGATGTCCAAATCAAACAGCCCGTAAACCGGGACCTTGGCGTGCTGGGCCACGGCGGCAGTCACCTCGCCCATGTCGTAGTACCGGCCGATGGCGTCGCGGTTGAACACCCCGTACAGAATCAGGGCGTCCTTGGGCAGGCGTTCCACCTCCGCCAGGATGCGGTCCATGTCCAGGTTCTTGTTGAACCGGATGGGGATGGTCGGCGAAAACGAGGCCAGCTGCTCCCTGATGGACAGGGCGATGGCCCGGCCGGTGGGAGTGAAATCGTTGACGATATAGATGGACGAGGTGTCCGGGTGGAACCTGAGCGCCAGCCACAGGGTGGTGGCCGCGTCCACGGACTCGGCCACCCCGGTGAACAGGGGGTGGTCCCGGATCAGTTCGTCCCGGTAGTTGTTCACCCCGCAGAAGACCACCGGCACCAGGGGAAACAGGGTGCCGTGATTGCGGCGCATGAACTCGAAGGCATTGTTGTCCGTGACCATGATCAGGTCGAGCTTCATGCCCTTGTACTTGTGCCCGAACATGTTCTTGAGCCGCTGCCGGTACGGCTCGTTGAACTCCACCCGCTTGGTGTCCATGTATTCCACGTGCAGGGTGATGCCGGTTTCCCTGGGGCGGAGCACGTCGGACAGCCCGCGAAATATCTCTTCGTTCCAACTGAAGTTCTGGTGATAGGAATTGAGCAGCAGGATCTGCTTCTTGGCCGGGGGCGCGGCCGGTGCGGGCGCGGCCGCCCATGCCAGCAGGAGCGAGGCGGCGAGAACAAGGCGCAGCATTTGGGCGAAGGCTCTGGGTGTCATGGCTCCACCGGGTTTTGTTCGGACTGCACTCTCCTAACAAATGGCCGGAAAAGAATAAAGCGGCCGACGCCACCCGGATTTGCCGCCCGGCCGCCCCCGGCGCATATTTCTGCAACCTTTTTTCCCTCTTTTTGACTAAAATCATATTGCCCCTCCACGCCCCGGTCTATTGCTGGACACAACGGATATGAACCCCTTCAATGCAACAAGGAGCGAACCCATGTTTTGTTACCAGTGCGAACAGGCCGCCAAGGGCGGCTGTACCAAGATCGGCGTATGCGGCAAGACCGACGACACGGCCACCCTTCAGGACCTCCTCCTCTATATGACCAAAGGCCTTTCCCAGGTGGCCGTGGCCGCCCGCGAAAAAGGCATCGAGGACCCCGAGGCGAACCGCTTCACGGTCGAGGCCGTGTTCTCCACCCTGACCAACGTCAACTTCGACGACGCGCGCTTCGCCAAGCTCATCGGCCAATGCGCCGCCCTGCGCGACGCCCTCAAGGCCCGGATTCCCGGCGTGTCCTTCGACGGCCCGGCCGCGCTCGTCCCGGCCGCGGACATCCCCGGCATGGTGGCCCAGGGCAAGACCGTGGGCGTGGAAAACGACCCCGAGCCCGACGCGGACCTCAAGTCCCTCAAGCAGACGCTGGTATACGGCCTCAAGGGCGTGGCCGCCTACGCCGACCATGCCGCCATTCTCGGCCGGGAGGACAATGCGCTCTACGCCAGGATCCAGGAGTTGCTGGCAGCCACCCTGTCCACGGACCTTACCCTGGAGCAGTGCGTGGACGCGGCCCTGGAATGCGGCCGCATCAACATCCGGGCCATGGAGCTGCTGGACGACGCCAACACCTCGGCCTACGGGCACCCCGTGCCCACCCAGGTCAAGCTCGGCCCCACCGCGGGCAAGGCCATCCTCGTGTCCGGCCACGACCTCAAGGACCTCGAAACCCTGCTCCGGCAGACCGAGGGCACGGGCATCAACGTCTACACCCACGGCGAAATGCTGCCCTGCCACGGCTACCCCGAGTTGAAGAAATATCCCCATCTGGCAGGCCACTACGGCACCGCCTGGCAGAACCAGAAAAAGGAATTCGCCAAGTTCCCCGGCGCCATCCTGATGACCACCAACTGCATCCAGGATCCCAAGAACTACATCGAAAACATCTTCACCACCGGCCTGGTGGGCTGGCCCGGCGCGGCCCACGTCAAAAACGAGGACTTCACCCCGGTCATCGAGCGCGCCCTGGCCATGGACGGCTTTGCCGAGGACCTCGACAAAGGGACCGTCATGGTCGGCTTCGCCCGCAACGCGGTCCTGTCCGTGGCCGAGACCGTCATCAACGCGGTCAAGTCCGGCGACATCCGCCACTTCCTCCTGGTGGGCGGCTGCGACGGGGCCAAGCCCGGCCGCAACTACTACACCGAGATTGTGGAAAAGGCCCCCAAGGACACCGTCATCCTGACCCTGGCCTGCGGCAAGTTCCGCTTCTTCGACAAGCAGCTCGGCGACATCGGCGGCATCCCCCGCCTGCTCGACATCGGCCAGTGCAACGACGCCTACTCCGCCGTCCAGATCGCCCTGGCCCTGGCCAAAGCCTTCGACTGTTCCGTCAACGACCTGCCCCTGTCCCTGGTCCTGTCCTGGTACGAGCAGAAGGCCGTGGCCATCCTGCTCTCCCTGCTGGCGCTGGGCATCAAGAACATCAAGCTCGGCCCCACGCTCCCGGCCTTCATCACCCCGGGCGTCCTCAACTACTTGGTGGATACCTACAACATCGCCCCCATCACCACCCCCGAACAGGACCTCGCCGAAATCCTCGGCTGACCCGCGTGACACATCAACCAACAGCCTCCGGCGGCCGGTGGAAGGGGAGGAAAAAACCTTTAGAGCATTTCACGATTGAAATAACTCATACCCACAATTCTTAAACCATCC
>JACCQI010000007.1 GCA_015709315.1 Desulfovibrionaceae bacterium | reverse complement strand
CAAGCTCAGGATCATGGGGATTCACGAAGCAAAGTACGCTTTAGCCGGATGAACCTTTTTTTTGACCCGTTCATTAGCAATTTTATAATAAGATTAAGGATTTATCACGATGCCCAGTAAGAAGCCTACAGGTGTAGCGTTCAGAGAAGATTTATTGATTGAAGTGGACCGCCTTGCGCGGTTCTTGAACATATCCCGTAGCGAGTTGATAGGTCGCATCCTTGAAGCCACTGTTCCCTCGCTCATTCGCCGGGACGTTACGTCAGTCACCTTTATGAGCAAGGAACTGTTTGAAGCATGGGGGCGGGAATAATGAGCAAGTCCGATTCCAAGAAGCTGGCCGCCAACTTGAAGGCCGGGAAGCTGGACGGGCGCACCAAGCCAGTCATTGCCATGAAAGCGATTGAGAAGAGGCTGGAACAGGACCAACAGGCGGCTATGCTGGAACGGTTGCGCCGTGACATTGCCGTCAACGAAGTCATTGTTGAGTACCTGACGGCGGCGATTCTCAAGAATCCGGCCAAGCCTAGCCAGACTCTTCTCCATGACCTTCGGCAGTTCCAAGAGCAGAGCCGCCGCGCACGCGAAGAACTCAAGGCCATGACCGCCGAGCCGGAAGACGGCGGCGGGTGGAGGCTTGAATAATGCCCGTCACACAGAAGCAAATTGAGGAGTGGCGGGACGGCCCAGCCGGATTCTTCAAGTGGGTGGAGGCCGTCAAACCGCGCATCCTCAAGCAGAACAACAAATACGAGCCGATTGAACTGGCCGACTGGCAGAAGCGGGAGATAACCCCGCTTCTAGAAAAGCTGCCGTCAGGCGAGTGCGTGAACCAAACGTGTTGCATTACGTGGCCGCGCCGCCACGGGAAGAGCTACATGAACGTGCTTATCGCGCTGCACCGCTTCACCTGTTACGAGAACCAGAATATCAAGGTGCTGGCGAACTCCTCCCGGCAGGCCATTGGTACTAACTTCAAGCTGCTCAAGAATATCATCCTGAACACCCCGGCTTTGCTGAGCCTGATAGGGCAGCGCAACCTTCAAGGGGTCAAAATCAAGGGCGGGAATCAATCCGAGATTGAAGCCGTCCCGAACAATGCAAACGTCCTGTACGGCGAGAAGGTCAACCTTGTCCTGACCACCGAGCTTCACGCATCCAAAGACGCGGAGGCGTTGGGCGTCCTGACCTCTTCCGTTGGTGATTCCATCGACGGCCAACTGTTGATTGACTCGACCACTGACGGGCCAAACGGCCCGATTGCCGCCCTTGAGCAGTTGCAGGAGAATGGAGAGGCCGGGATTTACGTCACGCGCATAGAGTACAAGGATTTGCAGGACGTTTTGAGGAACGCCCCGGCTTGGATTCGGCGCAGCTGGATTGAAAACCAGCACAAGACCCAGCTTCCGGCCTTCTTCGGGACGCAGATTCTCAACCGCCGCGCTGACGCGCTGAATACCCTGTTCAGGCTGGCTGACGTACAGGCGGCCATGGCCGAGATACGCAACCCAGTTGACCCCGGCTTGGTAGACGGCCTTTTCTCTGGCCGGAAATACATTGTGGGCGGCGGCCTTGACCGTGCCTATGGCTTCTCCCTGAACGGAGACAACACCATTTGGACCACTGTAGCCAAGGTGGCCGGGGCCGATGATGAGCCGCACTACTGGGTTCTCAATCAGAAGGACATTGCTTTCAGCAGCGGCGGCTCAATCAAGAAAGCGATAGCCGGGGATAACGAATCCTACGGCCTGCTCAACGTGGTCATTGAGCGATACAACGCGCAGGACATTTGGGCTTGGTGCGGTGACGCCAAGATTCACGCCGAGATTGTTCACGGCAACACCAATGAGCAAATATCAGTATTCACCGAGCTTCACCGCATCGTTTCTGAGCGGCGGCTTCACTTCTCCCGTGACCTGAAACAGCTGGAAGCCGAGTTGACCGCCTTCACCGTGGACAACACCGGGACCGCTCCTAGATTTGAGGCCGCCAAGGGCTTTCACGATGACAGGGTGTATTCCCTCGCGTGGGCAATCTGGGCGACCCGACAAGAGGAGTTGACCACCTATGAGCTTCCCCGCGTGGTCTGCCAGAGCAGGAGTCAACACGCCCAGTATTGCTATCTGCGCAACGGCGAAGTCATTCTTCCCTGCGCACGGGAATGTGAGGCCCATAGGCGCGTGGAGCGCTGGCACGTTCAGTACAACCAGAAGGCCGTGGGCGATGAAATGACGCTCCCAGAGTTCTACAAAACCAAGGTCCGCTTGAAGGGCGTAAAAGTATATCAGGGGGTCTAAATGACCGACACGAACAGATTTGATTCATTCATAGAGGCTGACGGAGTTGATACCCTGTCAGCCATTTTTCTTCCCATTGAGGAGGCCAACCAGCTGCTTGCTACCCACTACGGGGCCGAGGACTGGACCAGCTTTGAGGACGCCCACAAGGAATATCTGATTGCAGATGCCGTGAGCAAAATCATGCTCCTGATTGAGCCGACGATAACCCTTGATGCCGAGTTTTGGGGTCAGAGCCATGTGAAAATGGCCGTAGCCATTCAGGCTTGGTTCATGGCGACCAACGGCCCAGCGATGGCGCAAGCAATCAAGGATGGTATCGGACAAATTCAATCCAAGAAATTGGGCGGCATTTCAGCAACGAAATTCGGCGCTGGTCTGCCCCGGCTCAAGCAGTACCACCCGCAAGTGCTTGAACTCCTGCGCGGCTACTTCCGAACCAGTAAATCCATTGTGAGGGCGTAGAATGATTTTTTCCCAAGCTGATAAGATAACCGCCGCGCTCTTCGGAAACATGCGGGAGCAGGCCAACGCGGCCCGAAAAGAGGACGCTTTCAAGCGGCTGGAATACTACCGGGACGGACAGCTTCCGTATCTCATGGACGACCTGAACGCACGGTTCGCCAAGCCGGAAAAGCTGAAACCCCTGTTCGTGAACATGGTGAAGAAAATCGTCAAAATCAAGGCGACTTCATACCTTGAGCCGCCGAAGCGGGAACTCATGGACGCCGAGGGCCGGGACCGGGATATTCTGGCCGAGATACTGGAAGGCAGCGCCTTGAACAGCAAGATGAAAATGACCTCCCGGCTGGTCAAGCTCCTCAAGACCGTCATGGTTCGCCCCGTTTGGCGAAATGGCCGCCTTGATTTGGACGTTCTCACGCCTGACCTTCTCGACGTTGAAACCGGGAACTGCCCCGAAGATGTGAAGTCCGTCATGGTCACGCACTACGTGCCAGAGAAAAAGGAAGTCTGGTACGAGCGTGTGACCCCCAGCACCATGAAGACGCTGGACTACCGGGGCAGGGTCTTGAGTGAACAGCGCAATCCCTACGGTGTTATCCCGTTCATTCCTATGTGGGATGAGCCGCCCGTGGACCAGTTCTTTATTGAATCCGGGGATGACCTGATAGTTGCCCAGGACGCCTTGAACGTCTTGCTTACCTCGCTGGTCTACACCAACGAAATGCAGGGCTATGCCGTGGGCTACGTGAAGTCCGACAACCCGGAAAGCGAAATTGTAGTTGGCCCCGGCGTAATGGCCGAGCTTGAGAAGGACGGGGAGATAGGCTTTGTCTCGCCCAATGCCCCCATTGGGGAGGTTCGCAAGTCGGTTGAGTTTGTCCTGAAACAGACCGCCATTGCCAACGGCCTTTCCGCTTCTAGTTTGTCCACCGACCCGACCAAGGAAACGGGTATTTCCCGTGTGGTCGGAAACCGGGAGTTGATGGAACAGCGTGCCGATGAAATTGAACTTTTCCGCGTCTATGAGCGCCGCCTGTTCGATGTCATGCGCCTTGTCTGGAACCACCACAACCCCAGCCGGAAGCTCAGCACGAAGGCGCGGCTCAAGGTGGACTTCGCAGACCTCAAGGAAAGCTCTTCCCTGACTGAGCAGATAGCCGCGTGGGAATCCCTGCTTTCCATGGGCGTCATTTCCGAAGTGGACATTATTATGGAGCGCAACCCCGACTTGAAGACCCGTGAAGAGGCCGCCGAGTTTCTGGGGAAGGTACAGGCCGAGCGCGGCCAGCTGGTAGGGGTTCCTGACGAAGAAACCAAGCCTTATGTCGCTTAACGGCGTAGTCGCTTTGGCCCTGGAATTATTGGCTTGGGGTATGGTCTAGTCGCCGCTTTCCAAGAGGCGACAGCGCTAATTACAGAAGCAATTGCGCTGATAAAAGCGCAAGCGGCCAAAACATATTCGGTGAAGGTGGTATTTTCTATCATCTATAAATAATTACTCAGACGTAAAGCAAATACAATACGTTCCTTTGGCCCGATTCGCTTTGTGCGTGTCGGGCTTTTTGTTTTCTCAACCTCGCCCGACAGGGCGTAAAACATGGAGCTTTTGAGAATGTCGGAAGACACCCAGAACAACGGCAACGCCACCGAAAACGGCGTACAGAACAACGACACCGGGAGCAACACCGACCACGGCGCGGGAAACAATGCTGAAAACACAGTTCCTCAGTCCCGATTGAACAAGGAAATCGACAAGCGGAAGGCCGCCGAATCTGCCCTTGAAACCTTCGCCAACGAAGCCGCCGAAGAGGTACCGGAAGAGTTCCGCGCACTGATTCCGAACCTTCCCCCGGCTGAGAGGGTGAAGTGGATGCGGGACGCCACGAAGTCCGGCCTGTTCAATCGTACCACGGCAGAAGATGGCCCCGGCGCAGAGCGCCCAGCCAGCCCGAAGAAGGGCGACTTGAAACAAACCCCTTATGAGAAATTCCTCAAGGAAAACAGATAGGAGAATCCCTAAATGATTACCCAAGCCAATTTTGAAAACACCAAGAATCCCGAACTGTTGAAGAGCGTTGTCGAAACCGTGAACGGTTCCAGCCCCGTGCTGGGTTTCCTCGACTTCATGCCGCTGAATAACAACAAGTTCCAGTACAACCGTGAAGGGATGCTTCCCGGCGTGGCGTACCGTGATTTCAACGAAGAGTACGCCGAGAACACCGGGGTTATCGTCCCTGACACCGAAACCCTGTACATCTTCGGCGGCGATTCTGACGTTGATGTCAAGATGATGGCCGCCAACGGCGGCATTGCTTATCGAACTGCTCTGGACGTTCAGAAGGCCAAGGCTCAAGGTCTGTTCTTCACCAACGAGTTCTTTGTGGGCGCTGGCGCAGGCCGCATTTCCGGCCTGCGTAACCGCCTGACGGGCGACCAAGTGCTTGACGCTGGCTCTTCCGATGGCGGCGACGAACTGACCCTTGATATGCTGGACGAACTCATTGTGTCCGTTGACGGCGAGCAGCCTGACGTTCTCTTTATGAACCAGAAGCTCTGGCTCAAGGTGAACAAGCTCATGCGTTCCGCTGGTCAGGCCCGTGAAATGGTGACTACCAGCTTCGGCGCTCTTCTGCCGTCCTACGCCAATATCCCCATTGCCCGTATCGGCAGTGTTCAGATGGACAACCCAGCCGACCAAGGCACCCCGATTACCCTTGACCCGCTGGGCTTCAATGAGCCTGACCTTGATGACGGCGACCAGGACGTTACCGCGTCCATTTATGCCGTCCGTTTCGGCAAGGGCGAGTATGTGTCTGGCCTGCAATGCGGTGCCTTCGATGTTGAGGATTGCGGCAAGCTCCCCGGCACGAACAAGGAACGCACCAAGCTGGATTGGATGGCTGGCCTTGCCACCTTCCACCCCAAGAGCGCCGCACGCCTGCGTGGCCTCAGAAACGTATAGTTAACCTATAACCGAGGCATGGCCCTTGGTTGTTGCAATTGCCCCGCGTGCGATTGGCGCATGCGGGGTTTCCCCTTGTTTGGGGTTTCATCCTGTTGAAGGCGGCTGGGATTGGCTCAGCCGCCTTTCTCTTTTGTCAGCAATGCTGAACTGCGCGGATAAGGGGCTGGATGTCTATAACCTCTCAAGGAGGAACAATCTGTTTGCTTGGTGTAAGTACGGAGGTTTCAATAAAATTTCTTTAACTAACTTAAATACAAGGTAAATCATGTGCAGGAATATCGTATTAATTTGGGCGGTGATTATCTGACCTTTTACGGGGGCAGCCCGGTCAATTCAGGAGAGTCACCGACCAAAGAACAGAGCAGGACGGTCACGGCAAAGGCTACGCCGTCAGCCCCACAGGCACCCCAGCACACACGAAATCACAAAGACCGGAGGCGCAAGCTTCTAAAGTGGGCCTGTTCCCTTCCAGAAGGGGATTACCAGTTCCTGACCCTAGCAACGGACAAGAGGCGCAACCCCAAGGCGTACAAGAATCCAAAACAGTGGCAGGCGTGGTTGAATCGTTTTCGCTCTGCCTTCGTGTACCGATTCCCCAAGGGATTCTACATTTGGAAGGTGGAATACGATTCAGACCACTTGGGGGTCCACTTCCACCTGATAGTGAAGACAGGCGCAGGCACCCAGCTGGAAGACTTCCATGACTGGGCCACGAAGGTCTGGCGGCGAATCGTGCGGAGCAGCTGGGAGAGGCTGACAGACACAAAGGAATTAACGGCGGCCCGAATTGGGTACTTCTTCAAAAAGCAAAAGGCTAACCATGATTCAGCCCTGACCATGCAACTAGGTCGGGCTTTCTCATTTGGGCTTGTAGGGAAGAAGAACGCCGTCTTTATCGAACCAAAGCCCTACAAGCCGTCACAAGCCCAAATGGAGCGCATACGGGCGCTTCTGAGGGCAGAGATAGACCGGCAGGCCCAGCACCGCCACGGCGTCATTAATCAGCGGCAGCTGAACAGTATCAACTCTGACTTCTGCTTTCAGGCGTTTCTAGGAGCAGAACTCAAGGCAAATATTCAAAGCATTTTGGAGGAAACAGGATGCAAGCATTTCTCAATAAGAAACAGGCAGCCCAGTATTGCGGCTACAACGTAGACACCTTTTCCGGCTTCGTGCGGAAGTACCCACTGCCCAAGTACGGGCCGAAGCGAAACAGGTACAAGTGTACGGACCTCGATAAGTGGATGGAGGACCCGGAGCAGTACAGGGTTGCCACCCACAGGGCGAAGCCAGCGGGAAGAATCCTTTCGACGGCTGAGCAAAAGCAGCTAGTCTTCGGATATTCCTTGAGTTCTATGTTTATGCAGTAAATGCCATACAGGAGCGTCTTGTATGGCAATCTCGTATGGCAAAGAAAAAAGGGTTTACAGAAATTATCTGTAAACCCTTGATTTTCTTGGTGGAGACGATGAGACTTGAACTCACGACTTCTGCCTTGCGAAGGCAGCGCTCTCCCAACTGAGCTACGTCCCCGTGGAAGGAGCTTGTTAGCTCCTTTTTTTCGTTTGGACAAGCACTTTCATGCCCTTACAGGCCGAGCGCGGCAATAATGGTCCGTACCCGGTCCGCGTAGGTGTGGTCGGCCAGGACGCATTCCTTCCAGGCGGCGCGGAGTTCCCGCTTGGCCTGGGTTTCCTCGCGGTGGCGCAGGAACAGGTCGCGGATGTCGCCGGGCCGGGTGAACCGGATGGGATCGACCAGTTCGGGCGGAAAAATGTTCAGCCCCGGGTTGGCGTCGGAAATCAGAAAGCCGCCCGCGCACCAGACGTCGAAGTGGCGCTGGGTCAGCCCGGCCGGGAGCTGCATGCCCGTGACGTTCAGGGTTGCGGCCGCTGCCCGGTACACGGCGGGCAGGTGGGCGTAGTAGTCCACCGGCCCGCGCAGGTCCGCCCCGTGGTTGGCCAGCCCTTGCCAGCCGGGGTCACCGAAGACCACGATTCGGCCGGCCGCCCTGAGGCAGTCCAGTTTCCATTTGCGTCCGGCCCATTCCGCGCCCGCGCCCACGGCGCGCACCGCGTTGCCGGGCCAGAGCCGGGCGATTCGCGTCCGGTCCCGCCACCAGTGGTAGTCGAAGCGGCGGCCGTCCGCGTCCGCGTTCACCCGGTCCGCAAGCTCGGGCGGCACCGTGATCCCAGCGAAGAACCGGTCCCTGTCCGGGAACTCGGATCGGCCTACGAAGATCAGCCGGTCCTTGAGCCCCTGGGCGTTTTCGGGCAGGACGCCCCCGGACTCGAACAGGGCCGGGGAGGCGGCCAGGGGCAGGTGGGTCGCCCACCGCGCGCCCTCGCCGATGAGCGGGCCGATGAAGCTGTGGTCCGTGACGAAGAGCTTGGCGCACTTCCAGTAGCCCGACTTGACCGCCGTGAGCAGGTTGAACGGATTGTCCACCAGCCAGATGCCCACCTGGACGCCCGCCTCCCGCAGGATGGCGTGGCCCAGGCCGAACGGGTCCAGCCCTTTGAAGTTGACCGACAGAAAAAGGTCGGGCACGCCCTGCGCCAGCAGCTCGGGCAGGACCCGGCCGGGATGCCTCTCCGGCGGTTCATGGTCGATCAGATCGACTTCGTACCCCGCGCCCCGAAGGGCCTGGGCCAGCTCCCGGCAGAGCAGGTCGTCGCCGGACGCGGGAATCCAGGCCGTGCGGCCGCGTTTTTGGAGATCGGCCGCGCGCAGGGCGAGCCGGGCCGAGAGCGGGGCGAAATAGGACGGGAAGGCGCGGTGGGCGGGCAGGTAGCGGACCACGCGCGCCCCGGCCGCCAGGTCGCGGGTGAACTCGTCATCGGCCATGGGCCGGAAGTTGGCCGGGACCCGGCGTTGCCAGCCGTCCACCTGACGGGCAAAGGCCGGGCATTCCAGAAACCGGATTTCGCGGTCCGGCAGGTCGAACCATTCCGGCAGCTTCTCCGGTTCCGGGCCGAGGCCGAGGAAGACAACGGGCGCGCGGCCGGACGCGGGAGCGTCGGTCCACTCGAATCGGTCCACGGCCGCGGGCATGGATTTTTCAAGGCCGAGTTCGTCCTCGACGGTGAGGTGGCGGGGTCGGTGCATGGCTGTCCGCTTGGCTTTTTCGGCGTATTCGGCTACTACATCGCTCCACGCCCAAGGAGCGTTGCCATGAAACAATACCAGGACAAATACTTCAAACGGGCCAAAAAGGAAAATTACGCCGCCCGGTCGGTCTACAAGCTCAAGGAGATGGACAAGAAATTCCATCTCTTCCGCAGGGGCCAGACCGTGCTCGACCTCGGCGCGGCCCCCGGTTCCTGGACCCAGTTCGCCGGGGAGCGGGTGGGCCGCGAAGGGCGCGTGCTGGCCGTGGACATCCAGGACACGCGGCACGGCTTTGCGGACAACATCACCTTTTTGCAGGCCGACGTGTTTTCGGATTCGCCGGAGCTGCTCGCGGCCATGGAACCGCTTGCGCCCTTTGACGTCATTATCAGCGACATGGCCCCCAAGACAACCGGAATCAAGTTCGCGGACCAGGCCAACTCCCTGGAACTGTGCGAAAAGGCCCTGGAAGTGGCCGTCAAGCACCTGAGGAAGGGCGGCAGTTTCGCGGTCAAGATCTTCGAGGGCGGCGAGATCAACGACTACCGGGCCGCGCTGCGCGTCCACTTCGACAAGATAAAGAATTTCAAGCCCCACAGCTCGCGCGCCGAATCCAAGGAGATATTCATCGTCGCGCTTGGCTTTAAGGGCAATGACAGTTAGTATATTCGCCCCGAAACCGAAAAAATATTTATTGAGCATATCCAGGAGGAAATATGGCCGGACACAGTAAATGGGCAAACATTCAGCACCGCAAGGGGCGTCAGGACGCCAAGAAGGCGAAATTTTTCACCAAGGCCGCCAAGGACATCATCCTGGCCGCCAAGGCGGGCGGCGGCAACCCGGACGACAACTCCACCCTTCGGCTGGCCATCCAGAAGGCCAAGGCCGTGAACCTGCCCAAGGACAAGATCGACAACGCCATCAAGAAGGGCACCGGCGAGTTGGCCGGCGGCGACCTTCTCGAGACCCTGTACGAAGGGTACGGCCCCGGCGGCGTGGCCATCCTGGTCGATGTCTGCACCGACAACAAGAACCGGGTGGTGGCCGAAATCCGGCATGCCTTCACCAAGCACGGCGGCAACATGGCCGAGGCCGGCGCGGTGGCCTACATGTTCAACAAGAAGGGCGTCATCGTCTTCGACAAGGAGAAGTACTCCGAGGACGAACTCATGGAAGTGGGCCTGGAGGCCGGTGCCGAGGACCTCGTGGACGACGGCGACGTGTTCACCGTGTACACCGAGCCGGGCGACTTCATGGCCGTGCAGCAGGCGTTTGCCGACGCGGGCATGGAATACGAATCCGCCGAGGTGAGCCAGGTGCCCGAGAACCTGATCGAGGTGGACGTGGAGACCGGCCGGAAGGTCATGAAGCTCTATGACGCGCTGGACGACAACGACGACACCCAGAACATCTACACCAACGCCGATTTCCCGGACAATCTGTTCGACGAAGAGTAGCACATGGAAAACGGCCTGATCGTGCTCGGCCTGGACCCCGGAACGCGGGTCACGGGCTACGGCATTGTCCGGGAGATCTCGGGCCAGGCCGAACTGGTGGCCACCGGCACCATCCGCACCCCGGTGAAGAGGGACATGGCCACCCGCATGGGGTTCATCTTCGACAAGGTCCGGGAACTCATCCTGCGCCATTCCCCGGCCGAGGCGGCCATCGAAAACGTGTTTGTTTCCAAGAACCCCTCGTCGGCCCTGAAGCTGGGCCAGGCGAGGGGCGCCTGCATGGCGGCCTGCGCCACCAGCAACCTCCCCATGGGCGAGTACGAGCCGGCCAAGGTGAAGAAGAATCTGGTGGGCGTGGGCAACGCGCCCAAGTCGCAGGTGGCCTTCATGGTCGCCCATTGCCTGGGCATCAAGAAGCCGGACTGGCCCGAGGACGCGTCCGACGCTCTGGCCATCGCCATCTGCCACCTCAACGAGCGGCGGATGCGGAAGCTGACCGGCATGTGAAACCCGCGACAAATCCACGGAAAAGGCTCGCCGCAGTATCTGCGGCGAGCCTTTTCCGTGGACGCTGGCGAACTATTTTTTCTTGCCCTTGCCCTTTTTGTCCTTTTTGCCCTTGTTCCGGCTCTGGTCTTGATCCTGGTCCAGGTCTTCATCCTCGTCCAGGTCAACGCCTTTGACTTTGCCCTTGCCCCTGGCCTTGTCCTTGTTTTTGTCCTTTGCCTTGTTCTTGCCCTTGCCCGCGGCGGAGGGGTGGATGCCGCATTCCTGGGCGATCACGCCCCATCCCTTGCCGGAATCGCGCATGGCCTGGATTTCGGCCGAGGACTTGCCGCATCGGTCGGCAAAGGCGTCGATCCGGGCCTGGTCAAGGTGCTTTTGCGCCTTGGCGTATTGCTCTTCGGCCTCGTTCAGGTCCTCTTCGGCCTCCTGCTGTTCCTGGCGGGTACCTGCCCGGCGGGCCTTCCTGAGGACATCACGGGCCGTTCGCACATCCTCGGAGCGTTCGGCGGCTTCGTCGACGATGGTCTGGCCCACGATTTCCACCAGTAGTTCATCGGTGGTCAAAGGGGCTTCTTCCTGGGCCTGCGCCAGGCAGGGCGCGATCAGGACGACGGCCAGGACAAGGAAAATCGAGAGGCGTTTCATTGTGACTCCTTTGAAAGGGGTTGGGTTCAGTATTTCATGCCACGGCTTGTGAAAAACGGCCATGATAAAGTGAGCCGCCCTGTTTCGGAGGCGGATGCTTTCCCTTTGTATTACGTTCGCTAATCATATAAAGTCACCAAACGGAGGAATTCATGATCGGATATCTCAAGGGGACGCTCCTGTCCGCCGACGAGAAAGGGCTGCTTCTGCTCACCCCCGGCGGGGTGGGGTACGAGGTGGCCGCGCCCACGTCGGTTCTTGCCGGGCTGCCCGGCAGGGGCGGCGAGGTGGAGCTGTACGTCCACACCCAGGTGGCGGAAAAGGCCATCGACCTGTTCGGCTTCCTGGTCAGCGACGACCTGGACCTGTTTCGGACGCTCATCTCCATCGACAAGCTCGGCCCCAAAAAGGCCATGGCCATCTTGTCCATGTTCGACGCGGCCCACCTGCGCGAGATAGCCTTCCGCGAGGACGCAACCATGCTGTCCACGGTGCCGGGCATCGGCCCCAAGTCGGCCAAGCAGATTCTGTGGCATCTCAAGGACAAGGTGGACAAGCTCCAGTCGGCCTCCGGTGTCAGGCCCGACGCGCCGCAGGGGCCGCAGGGCGAGTATCTCGATACCCTTGCGGGCCTCAAGGGCCTGGGGTACGCTGAGGACGAAGTCCGGCCCCTCATCATCGACGTCTTCGACGTGGAACCCGACCTCGACGCC
Source organism: Desulfovibrionaceae bacterium (assembly GCA_015709315.1). Taxonomy (GTDB): domain Bacteria; phylum Desulfobacterota; class Desulfovibrionia; order Desulfovibrionales; family Desulfovibrionaceae; genus Pseudodesulfovibrio. The sequence goes on along the minus strand of JACCQI010000007.1, from coordinate 90,747 downwards.
GCCGGCGCCATCCGCGCGGTGCTCAAGAAAATCAACGCGGCACGCTCATGAGCAAATGTACCATTCCTGAGGAAAATGTCCGCCCCCGGCTGCTGGACGAGTTCATCGGCCAGGACGACCTGCGCGCCAACCTCGACGTGTTCATCAGGGCGGCGCGCGAGCGCGAGCGGGCCATGGACCACACCCTGTTCTACGGCAATCCCGGCCTGGGCAAGACCACGCTGGCCCGGATCATGGCCTCGGAGCTGGGGGTGAACATGGTCTCCACCTCCGGCCCGGTCATGGAACGCTCCGGCGACCTGGCCGCCATCCTGACCAACCTGGATCGCGGCGACATACTTTTCATCGACGAGATCCACCGCATGCCGCCCACGGTGGAGGAAGTGCTCTACCCGGCCATGGAGGATTTCCAGATAGATCTGGTCATCGGTTCCGGCCCCGGCGCGCGCACGGTCAAGCTCGACCTGGAACCCTTCACCCTGGTGGGGGCGACCACCCGGCTCGGGCTGCTGACCTCGCCGCTTCGCGATCGGTTCGGCTGCGTCTTCCGCATCGAGTTCTACTCGCCCGAGGAACTGGGCCGCATCGTCAAGCGGTCGGCGGCCATCCTCGACGTTTCCGTGGACGACGACGGCGCCCTGGCCATCGGGCGAAGGGCGCGCGGCACCCCGCGCATCGCCAACCGGCTGCTGCGGCGCGTGCGCGACTACGCGCTGGTCCACGGCACCGGCGCGATCACCATGGAGTTGGCCGAATCGTCCCTGGAGCGGCTGGACGTGGACGAGTTCGGGCTGGACAACATGGACCGCAAGATTCTCACGCTCATGGTGGAGCATTTCAACGGCGGCCCGGTGGGCCTCAAGACCATTGCCGCGGCCTGCGCCGAGGAGGTGCGGACCATCGAGGACATCTACGAGCCGTACCTGATCCAGTGCGGCTTTCTCAAGCGCACCCCGCGCGGCCGGGTGGCCACGGCCAAGGCGTACCAGCATCTCAAGATGCGCATGGAAGACGACCAGCACCGGCTTTTGTGACCGGGCCGGGTTATAAAACAGCCCGATTGCAAGATTAAGGTTGAATACCGGCATTGATTTGGTAGTATGACACCAACAGACCATAACCATGGAGGTACCGATATGGACAAATGGGAATGCCCGTGCGGGTATGTCTACGATCCGGCTGAAGGCGATCCGGAAAACAACATCCCCATCGGCACGAAGTTCGAGGACCTGCCCGACGACTGGGTCTGTCCCCAGTGCGGAGCGGAAAAGGAATACTTCGAGAAGCTCTAGCCTCCCGACCCGTTGCAATCAATCGCCGAAAGGCGTATGGTTGATGTACGTCAAAGGACGTGTTTCCAGGTAACCGATCACAAACCTCAGCTTTGTGCAGGGGCGCGTAGCCAGGCAACACCCAACCAAACCATCCTTTGGCAAGGGTCCGGCCACCGGCAACCTTTGAAACGAAACGTACGAAACAAAAGCCCCCGCACAAGCGGGGGCTTCCTTTTTTGTTTTCCCGGCAACAGGCGTTTTGACGCCATTCTCCCAATCCCCGCGCACCCGCCCCCCGCGCAAAGCGCGGCGATAAAAAGCTTTGGAAAAGAAAGAGGATAGGGGTCCGGGGGAAGGGGAAGGAAAGAACCTTTCACGAAAGGTTTTTCCTTCCCCTTCCCACGGCCGCCGGAGGCATCCTCAATTTTTCAGCCGCCCCAGTGTCCAGGTGGCGGCCAGGCCGAGGGCCAGCCAGCAGGCCGCGCCCACCAGGCCGAAGGGGCCGCCGAGAATGGGGTGGGTGTTCGGGAATATCCAGAGCCAGACCCCGAATCCCTGGGCGTTGAACGCGCCATGGATGAACCCCGCCAGGATGGACGACTTGTAGTGCAGGGTCATTTCGTTGATGAAGAAGCCGAAGGCCACGGACAGCACGCACATCATGACGATGCCGTCCACGGGATGGCCGGGATAGTTGAGCCCGGCGAAGATGAGCGGCGCGTGCCACAATCCCCAGATGACGCCGAGCAGGAGATAGGCCCGCACCTTGCCCAGCGGCAGCAGCCTGGGCAACAGGAATCCCCGCCAGCCCGCTTCCTCGCCCAGGCCGAAGAGAAGGTTGATGAACGGGCCGAGCACCACGGACAGGGGCAGGGCCACCTTGAGCAGGAAATTTTCGTCGAGTTCCCCGGTGGGCGGGACATAGGCGGTCAGGCCCAGCGCCAGGGTCAGCCCGTAGATGACGGCGTAGGCCAGGGGGATGAGCAGGAAGGTCAGGAAGTACGGCCCCACGGACGTGCCGAGCCTGAGGCGCAGGGTATCCCGCATGGCGGAAAAGGGCACGCCTTCCACATACCGGGCCACCAGCACGGCCATGGTTCCGGGCACCAGCATCATGGCCGCCATCCACAGGGCGGCCGCGTTCAGGCTGCTTGCGTCGTCAAAGCGCATGCCCCCGGCGACCAGGGCGATTTCCACGGCCCAGGTCACGCCGAGGGTCGGAAGGACAAAGGCGGCAACGGATTTGCCTGCGGGTCGGGGCTGGTCAGTCATGGGCGTTCACCGTCTCGAAATAGCGCTCCCGGCAGCGGTTTTCGATGTCGAGCAGCCGGGCGAAGGCTTGGTTGAAGTCCGTGCTTCCCGCCGTGAACACGCCGTGGCCGTGGACGATGGCCGCGCCGGTCTGCGCCATGGCCGGGGGCAGGGTGTTGCACAGCCCGGTGGGGCCGGTTCCCACCTCGCCGGGCACGATGGGCACCCCGTCCACTGTCCGGCACTCGGTGCAGGCCACGTGGCAGCGCCCCCTGTTCGGGCAGTCCGTCCGGTCGCAATCCATGGACATGATGACCGAGAACTTGGGATGGCCGTGCAGGATGCAGGCGTAGTCGGAGCGGCGGTACACGTCTTCGTGGGCGGACAGCTCCGACGAGGCGGTCAGGCCGGTGGTGGCGCTGCCGTCCATGGGGCAGGGGTCGATGCACCCCTCCAGTTCGTCCAGGGAGCTGCCGGTCTGGGAGATGTGGACCACGCCGCCCAGGTGCGCCGAGATGTTGCCGAAAAACGAGTCCACCAGCCCGAAGCCCACCACCGCGCGCCCGGCCTCGGCCATGGCGGCAAGGACCGTGTCCTCGTCGTTGAACAGTCCGGCCGTCAATGCGGGCGGAGCGGCATGCGGCGCGGGCAGCCCGGCCGCGACCGTCCTGAAGACCTCGCGGTATTCGTCGTCCAGGGTCCCGGTCCGCGCCCTGGCCAGGTATTCGGAGAAAAAGAGCACGAAGCAGGCGAAGATGGTGGAGGAGTAGAACACGAACCCTTGCTCCGGCGTGACCGTGCCGAAGGAGGCGATGCCGTGTCCGGGCACGATCACGGACTTGCGCTTTTTCAGGTGCGCGGCCAGGGCTTCGCCCGAGAACTCCCGGCAGACCGGGATGTCGTGCAGGAAGGTGCGCGTTTCAGTGTCCTCGGGCCGGATGGTCTCCGGGTGGCGGGCGGCCAGGAAATCGAGAATGGCGGCGTACGGCTCGGCAGGGCGGGCAAAGACCAGGGAATTGATGGAAAGCCGGTCGAACACCTTGGCCAGTTCGCGGGCGCGCGGGTCCTCCCGGTTCCATTCAAGGACGTCGTCCAGTCCGCCCACGAGCGGTTCGCCGGGATCGGCCAGCCGCTGGGCCACGAGCTTGGCCGCGTATTTGTCGCAGAGCCGCTTCATATCTCCAGCCCCAGTTCGCGCGCCTTGGCCTCGGTGGGCAGGCCGTTTTCGTCAAGGCCCCGCACGTGGTAGTAGCGGGCGCGGGCGTCGAGGAAGTCGTCGCGGTCGATGGGCTTGATGTCCACGCCGCCGCCCGAGGTGCCCGGCTCGGTGAAGAAGCGCGCGGGCAGGTCGTCGTCCGAGGCGTCGAACCCGTTGGCCGCGTTCATGATACGTTCATTGTAGCAGATGCGCTCGCCGATGCCGAGCAGCTCGAAGCCGGTCACGGCCTCGCCGGTGACGGCGGTGAACGCCTTGGCGTATTCCTCCAGCCCGGCCGCGAAAAAAGTGAACTTGCATGCGGTCAGGGAGTCCACGGCCGCGTTCATGTCCTCGGCGATCTTGATGATGCGCGCCTTGCCGGAAAAGGAGAAGCGGTCCGTGGCCACGGGTTTTCGCAATACCTCGTGGCTGATGGGGTAGGCGCGCAGGTGGCAGCCGCCGCGCGTACTCACGGCGTAGGCCAGGGACATGCCCAAGGCCCCGCGCGGGTCGTAGGCGGGCAGTTCCAGTCCCTTGACCGCCATGGCCGTTTCCGGCCGCCCCCAGGTTTCGGCCAGGTGGACCGCGCCCCGGCCCAGGTCGCCGCCTTCGGCCATTTCGCGCAGGCCGCCGAGCAGGGTGTCCGGGGTGAAGTCCCGGCCCGTGATCTCGCGCAGGCAGCCCAGGGTCGCCCCGGCGGAGATGGCGTCCAGGCCGAGCCGGTTGCACAAATCCCCGGCCTCCACGACCAGTTCCATGTCCGTGTTGTTGATGAGCGCCGTGAAGTGGGACATGGCCTCGAACTCGGGCAGGCCGCGTCCGTCCGCCGCGATCTTCTTGCACCGGATGTGGCAGCCCGCGCAGCCGTGGCTGTGGGGCGAGAACCGCTTTTTGTAGGCGGCGGCGTTGAGTTGCCCCGCGTTCTCGAACCGGGTCTTGCGGAAGTTGTCCGTGGGCATCATGCGCCGGGCGTCCATGAGGTCGAAGAGGGAGCCGGTGCCCCAGCGGGAGAAGCCGTGCCGGCCGAGGAGCACCGGGGAGGCGGCGGTCAGCCGGAATATTTCCTCGCGCGCGTCCTTGAGGGCCTGAAGGTCGTGGACCCGGACCTTGCCCGAACCCTTGACCGTGAAATATTTGAGGTTCTTGGCCGCCATGACCATGCCCAGCCCGCCCCGCCCGGCCGCGTGGCGGCGGTCCACCAGGATGGAGGCCAGGGGCGAGCCGTTCTCGGCGGCCGGGCCGATGCAGGCCATGGACGCGCCCTTGGGAAGCCGGGATGTAAGGCGGTCGAACACTACGTCCGAGGCCGCGCCCCACAGGTCCGTGGGAGTGATGCGCGCCTCGCCGTCGATGATTTCGATGCCGCAGGGGGTGGGGCTTTGGCCGGTGATGACCAGGCCGTCGTACCCGGCGCGCTTGAGCTGGGTGGCGAGGTGGCCGCCCACGGAGCCGTCGCACACGGTCCCGGTCAGGGGCGAGCGGGACATGATCGTGCCGCGCCCGGAAGTGGGCGCGATGGTCGCGTTGAGCGGCCCGGTGAAGACGAGCAGGGGCAGGTCCGGGTCGTTGATTTCGTGTGCGGCGTGGGGGCGCAGGTAGCGGCCCGCCAGCCCCTTGCCGCCGAGGTAAGCGCGGTACGCGGCGGGGTCCGGGTGCTCCCGGGTGATCGCGCCCGTGGTCAGATCGATGTGCAGGACCAGTCCGGTCCAGCCGAACAGTTCAGCCATGGGGGGAATCTTTCACGAACCGGGTGAAAAGGCAACCGCTTGACCCGTCAGGCGAAACGGGTATTCTGTGCCCCCGGAGGAATGAATGGCAGAGCAGAAGATCGACAAATCGCGCCGCAATTTCCTGTTCGGCGCGGCCCGCCGTTTCAAGAAGGAAAGCCTGGACGATCCCGTGGCGTCCACGGCCGCCTGCATCGCCCGGATGAAGGAGGCCAACCGTCTCTTCGTGGAGGGGCAGTGGGAGGAGGCCCGGCTCGAATACAAGGAATGCCTCAAGGACGACCAGAACGACCCGGACGTGCGCTACCGGATTGGCGTCTGCGCCTACCGCGTGGGCAAGTACCGCCAGGCCAAGCTGGATTTCGAGCGCTGTTTGCGCATCGACGCGGAATACCAGGACGCCTACCTCTTTCTCGGCCTGACCATGGTGCGGCTGGGCAAGCCCGAAAAGGCCCCGGCCCTGTGGTCGCGGTATTTCAACCCCAAGGCCGTGGTGGTCCAGCGGGAGCTGAACCTTCAGATGGCGCTCATGGAGACCGGCGAAGCCCACTCCCCGGAACGCATCGCCGAGGCCGTGGAAGCCGCCGTGGCCGAGGCCGGTTCCAAAGTGGGCTAGGTTTCAAGACGCGAAAAGCCCCCGCTTCAATCGTTGAAGCGGGGGCTTTTCGCGTCTTTGGATCGGGCTTGTCAGGCGTTGCCCTTGACCTTGTCCTCGTTGGTTTCCTTGGCGATTTTGGCCATCTGGGTGCGGATGTAGTTGGCGGCCACGTCGCCCAGGTCGTCCTGGCCGGTGACGTTCATGCCGTGCTCCTTGAGGTCCTTGTCGATCTGCGCCTCCATGCGGGCGGATTCCAGGAACATGATGTAGGCCAGCACCAATGCGGCGTTGTTGTCGTTGGTGCCGTCGCAGAGCAGCTCGATGTTTTGGGCGGGCACGGTCTCCAGCAGCCGGTCGATGAACAGGGTGATCCATTTGGCGTACAGTTCATGCATGAGCGGGGGAATCAGGCTCGCCACCTGCTCCGGGGCGTTGCCCGCAGTGCCCGTGACGGACAGGAATTCGGCCAGGGCCTCGTGGCGCCTGGTCTCGTCCTGTTCCTCCACCTTGCCGATGATGACGGCGAAAATGTGTTCTCGTATCTGCTTTGGGGTCATGCTCGGTCGTCTCCAACAAGTGAACGGTCAATGGGTACAGGCGGGAATGTAGCCCAATGATCGGGTCCGGGCAAGGGCGTCCTGCCCGGGCCGAACATTCGCGTTTCCTTTCGCGGGATTTGAAGGTAGAAGGATTCTTCCCTCAACCCTGAAGAAAGGACGCCCCGTGGAAGCGATCATCGTCAAGCTCATGCCGTTCGCCAAGGTGCTTTTCGCCTTCCTCCTCATGCTCGCGGGCATGCGGTTCAAGATCGGCCTGGGGCTGTCCATCCTCATCGGCGGCGTGGCCATGGGCCTTTTGTTCGGTCTGGGGCCGCTGCCCATCCTCAAGGCCGGGGCCGTGGCCCTGACCCAGGAGAAATTCCATTTCCTGCTGGCCATCGTGGGGCTGATCCTCATCCTGTCGGACGCCATGGAGCGGTCCGGCCAGTCCAAACGGCTCATGGAGGCGCTGTCCGGCTTCCTGACCAGCCCGAGGCTCCGGCTGGTCTTTTTCCCGGCGCTCATCGGGCTGCTGCCCATGCCCGGCGGGGCGGTCTTTTCCGCACCCATGGTCAAGACCGTGTCCGAGGACATGAAGATCCGCAACGCGGACCGGGCCGTGCTCAATTACTGGTTCCGCCACGTCTGGGAGTTGATCTGGCCGCTGTATCCCGGCATCATCCTGACCGTGGCCCTGGCCGACATCCAGATCATCGACCTCATCTCGCGCACCTGGCCGGGCACCCCGGCCATGCTGCTCATCGGTTGGTTCTTTTTCCTGCGGCCGGGCGTTCTGGGAGCGGGCGACATCGCCATGCCCGAGCTGCCGACCGGGCGGAGCAAGTCCGCGGCCCTGCGCGAGGGACTGCCGCTCCTGACGGCCATCATCGGGGCCGTGGGATTGGAAACGGCCATTGCGGCCTTTGCCCCGTCCATTCCGTTCGAGGCCGGGGTGGTGGCGGCCCTGGCGCTGGCCGTGGTCTGCGTCATGGTCCAGAACACCCAGCTCGGGCTTGACTTCCTGCGCGACGTGCTGACCAAGAAGTCCCTGTGGTCCATGGTCTTCGTCATCGTCTCCATCTTCGTGTTCAAGGACATCATGCAGGCGGCGGGCGTGGTCCGGGAGATGGCCGACAAGGCGGGCGGCGAGGCGGCCCTGTTCGCGTCGGCGGCTTTTCTGCCGTTCCTGGTCGGCCTGGTGGCGGGCATCAACGTGGCCTTTGTGGGGGCCACCTTCCCGTTGCTGCTCGGCGTGCTCGGGTCCCTGGGCATGCAGGATCAGATGATCCCGTACCTGGTGCTGGCCACGTTCTGCGGGTTCACGGGCGTCATGGTTTCGCCCATCCATATCTGCCTCATCCTGACCTGCCAGTACTTCCGGTGCGACCTCATGCGCACCTGGCGCAAGCTGGTCATGCCGTGCCTGGCCTTCCTGGCCTGCGGGGTGACGCTCTTTTTTGTTCTTGTTTGAGGAAAGTCGGCCGGGCTTGCTGACAGGGTTGTTTTCCTGTAGAGACTCTCCTTCCTGTCAATTTACCAGACGAGAGGGGAGTGCATGAGCCGGTATGGCGATATCTTTACCGACGAGAGGCTGCGGACGATCTTTCCGCCCGAGCGCGCGGACGATTTTTTCGAGGCCCTGTTCGGCGACGCCGAAGAGGGGAGTTACGACATCGAGCTTGGCTATGTGGGCCACCGGGACGCCGCCCTGGAGTTCGTGCTGCGGCTGATCCAGCGGCCGGGCAAGTGCCTGGCCTGCAACCTGACCTACGGTTTGCCCAAGGTCTTTGCCCGGCATCCGGTCATCAACGCGGGCGGCATCGCCGAGGCCGTGGCCGAGGCTGCGGGCCACGCGTCCGCCACCTGGCAATTCGGCAATACCCGTGAGGATTCGCGCGAACTGCACGTGGTTCCGCTGATCATCACGCTGGGATAACTACCTAAATTATTGCGAAAAAAGGCGCGAAAGCGCCTTTTTTCGTTGCCGCTAAAGCAGTAAGTCGATATTGTCTTTTTTGTCGTGCGGATGACTGTTCAGAAGGATATGGAGTTATTATGAAAAACTGGCTTTTTGCTGGCATGTTGGTGATTAGTTGGGCTGGGATTTCCTATGCCGGTTCGTTGGGAATGACTTCGATCGGATTCATGAATACTTGGGAACCGGATTGCTATAAACCGTCTGTTCCATATTTTTATGTTTCTGATGTCGAAAGTTACAATCAGGCAGTCTCCGAATATAACGCCTATGTATCCGAGGTCGAGGCGTATTTGCAGTGCGTTCAGGGCGAGGCCGAGGCCGATATTCAGGCTATGGTAAAAGCTGTGCAAGAGGGTGCTGCGGAAGCTGAGGAGGGCGTGTTGGCCGATCTCAACTCGGCGAGATCCTCTCTGGAGCTGGCCGGAAGCTCATTGCAATAGGCCCGGTTTCTCAGCGTAGCTCATCCACCAGAATGGGTGCGCCTTTTTGCGGGGCGAGCTTGAGGGAGAGGGCTTCTTTGGAGCAGGACAGGGTGCAGACGCCGCAGCCCATGCAGCGGTCCTCGCGGATGAAGGCCGAGTCCTTGCCGAAGCCGATGGCCTTGAACTGGCATTTTTCGGCGCAGGTGCCGCATTTGACGCATTTTTCCGGGTCCACCTCGGCCAGGTAGCCGGACGGGCAGAGCATGTTCATGCCCTGGCGCTGGGCCTTCATGGCCCCGCAGCAGCAGGAGCAGCAATTGCAGATGGCGTAGAACCGGCCGAGCGCCACATCCTTGAAGAACGCGTGGGAAACATGGCCGCGCGCCTGTTCCGCCCGGACGACCCGCAGCGCCTCCTCGCGGGTGATGGCTCGCGTCTTGTCCGGGTGGTGCTCCAGCATGAACCCGGCGAACGGGTCGCCGACCAGGATGCAGACGTCCGTGGGGCGGCACGGGTTCTTCATGCCCGCCCGGCAGGGGCATTCGAGCAGGACGATGCGCGGATTGCCGTTGAGGATGATGTCCCGGCATCGGGTATAGGGCAGGACCTGCTCCGGGAACTCGGTGTTCACCGGGCGGTCGAGCCGGATGAGCTTGGACGCCTCGTCGAGCGGCAGGGGCTTGCCGTGGTACTGGTCGCCCCAGGTGGGCTTTTTCTGGTTCGGGTCGCCGGTTTGGTTGTCCTCGGTGGGGCGGAAGGGCGCGTGCCGGTCGATGAGGATGACCAGCGGTATCCAGAGCCAGCGCCACCACGGGTTTTTGTCCCCGGCCAGGCCGATGTAGTGGTAGCACCAGCGGCCATAGACGTAACCGTGGATGAAGTCGAACACGGACAGGCCGTTCTCCCGGCATTCGTTCCAGTAGTCGATGGTGGATTGCTTGACAAAGGGCGGCTTCATGGCGGTGGCTGTTGAGGGTGCGACGATTGTATGAATTCTACCGTTTCGCCGGTCAAAGTCAATGTCCGGTCCGGCGCTTTGCGGTTGATTTCTGCGGGGAAAGCGCGGGGAGGCCCCTGTCGGCGGCGATCATCGTCCTGAGCGTCCCGATCCGCCTGTTCCGGTACCCGGTCGGGCCGTCAGACGTCCTTTGGCATGTGGTGGAGATGCTCCCCGGCAAAGCCCACGGTCACGGGCGAGTCGATGCCCAGGCCCCGGTTGAGGACCATGTGCCGGTCCACCATGGCGGTCAGCGATTGGCCGCTGCACCGGACCGTGGCCGTCCAGGTGAATCCTTCCCGTTCCAGCCGTTCCACCGTTCCTTCCATGATATGCCATTCGGCCGGGAAATCGGCGGCCGTTCCCACGATGACGTCCTCGGGCCGCAGGGCCGCGAAGCCCGCGCGCCACTCCGGCAGGCCGGGCAGGCCGTCGAAGGAATGGCCCGCGAACGCGCATGAGCCGTTGTCGTAGCGGGCCGGGAACACGTTGGTCATGCCCACGAACGAGGCCGTGAACGGCGTGGCCGGACGGCGGAAGATGTTGGTCACCGTGTCCTGCTGGTGCAGGGAGCCGTCCTTGATGACAGCCCCGCGCTCGGCCAGGACCATGGCGTCGGTGAAATCGTGGGTAACCATGAGGAAGGTGGCCCCCATGTCCTCGTGGATCTGCTTCAGGGTGTGCCGCAGCTCGCCCCTGAACTGCGGGTCCAGGGAGGAGAGGGGTTCGTCCAGCAGGACCACGTCCGGGCGGCAGGCCAGGGCGCGGGCCATGGCCGTGCGCTGCTTCTCGCCGCCGGACAGCCGGGCGGGCTTCCGGTTTTCCAGCCGGGCCAGGCCCAGGGCGTCCAGCAGGTCGCGGGCCTCGCGCCGCCCCCGTTCCTTGGGGATGCCGTGGTAGCGCTGCCCGTACATGACGTTTTGCAGCACGGTCAGGTGCGGGAACAGGGCGTGGTCCTGGTAGACCAGGCTCACCCGCCGCGCCTCGGGCGGCAGTTTGGTTACGTCGCGGCCGCCTATCTCCACGGTGCCGGAGTCCAGCGGGGCCAGCCCGGCCACTGTTTCGAGAACCAGCGTCTTGCCCGATCCCGTGGACCCCATGAGGGCGAAGAATTCCCCCTTGCGGATGTGCAGGTCCACGTCGTTCAGGGTGAAGCCCGGCAAATCCATGTGCAGCGCGGTGAGCCGGATCATTGGGCCTCCGACTTGGGCAGCGACATGGACCTGAGCAGCAGGAAGAAGAGCATGCTGACCACGATGAGGATGACGGCCACGGGCTGGGAATAGGTCAGGCCGTAGGCGGTGAACCGCTCGTACATGAGCACCGGGGCGATCATGGGATGGTAGGCCACGATGATGATGGCCCCGAATTCGGAGATGGCCCGTGCCATGCACATGATCATGCCCACCAGCATGTGCCGCCAGCACAGCGGCAGGGTGATGCGGAAAAAGGTGGCCGCCGATCCGGCCCCCAGGGAGCGCGACACGTTTTCCATGCGCCGGGGGATGGACTCGATGCCGGACTTGGCCGTGTTCACGTAAAAGGGCATGCCCACGAACAGGAGCACGCAGACGATGCCGGTCCTGGTGCCCATGATGGTCACGCCCATGGATTGCAGGAACTCCCCGAACCACATGTTGGGGCTGGTCAGGCTGAGCAGGGCGATGCCCACCACGGGGTGGGGGATCATGATCGGCAGATCGACCAGGCTTTCCACCACCTTCTTGCCCGGAAAGTCGTTGCGGGCCAGGAAGTAGGCGAGCGGCGTGCCGAAGACGAAGGCCAGGCCCGCCGCCATGGCCGAGGTGGTCATGGAGAGCCAGACCGACTTGAGCACGTCGGCGTCGTTCAGGGTCTCCAGGAGGATCTCACCCGTGGGCGCGGTCAGCGTGGTCAACAGCGGGATGGCGATGAACAGCAGGACAAGGCCCGCGGAGATCGTCATCCAGCCCTGGAAAATACGTCCGGGGAGGGTACGCAGAAGCGTACCCTCTTCCCGGTTGTTCGTCGTGGCCATGCGTTATTCGGAAACGGTTACCAGGCCTTTGAGGGACTCGGGGAGCTTGGCCATGCCGGCGGCGTTGGTGCGCACGGGAACGAACGGAGGCTGGCCCATGTCCTTGAGAACCTTCAGCCCGCCGTCGGCGGCGAACAGGTAGGCCAGGAAGGCGTCGGCGGCCTCGGGATTGGGCGCATTGTCGATCTTGGTCACGCCGTAGGTGATGGACTTGCCCACGCGGTCGATGAAGGTGCCGGGCTTCTTGCCGGTGACCTGCACCTTGGCGGTGGAGTAGTAGTCGGTCATGGCGTAGTCGCCGAGGTTGAGGTGCTTGTCCAGGGTGACGTACTTCAGCCCGTGCTGCACGGCCACGGACAGGTATTCCCAGGCGTAGTCCATGTGGCCGCTCTGGAGCAGGGAGATGAGTTCCACGGACTTGGGCCGGACGTTCTTCTCGGGCCGGTTGGCGATCAGGGTGTCGTACAACCCCTTCTTGCCGTAGAATTTCTCGGCCAGTTGCAGGACCATCAGGGAGCGGTAGCCGCAGGGATCGAGATTCGGGTCGGAGTGGCCCCAGACCACGCCTTCGCGGGCCAGGATGTCGATCCAGTTGTCGCCGTTGATCTCATTGGCGAATTTGGACTTGTCCGTGTAGCACAGGACCATCTGGTTGGCGGCGAAACGCACGTTGAAGGAAGCGAATTTGGGGATCAGGTTCTTGTCGATGACCACATAGTCCGCAGAGGCCATGATGTCCGCGGGCTTGCCCACTTCGGAGATCAGGCGGGCCATCTTGGTGGAGCCGCCCGCTTCGCGCAGGACATCGACCTCGGGATACATCGCTTCAAAATTCTTTTCGATCTGGGCGAAGGGAACCGACAGGCTGCCGGCGTGGAAGACAATCAGCTTGCCGGAAGGTTCGGCCTGTGCCGCGCTCGGCGACAACAGCATGGGAAGAACGAACAGCAGGGTTGCGGCAACGGAGGTCAAAATCCATTTCATATTCTTGCTCCTCGATTGATGATGATGCTGAATTTAGCATAATGAACTATGCTTTCGCTTTTATACCCTGTCAATTGTTCTATGAATTCAGACTAATAGAGTGTACTTTTCATTCCTTTGGTTTGGCACGAAAAAGGGCTGCGGCATGCCGCAGCCCTTGGGAGAATATTCGGGGAGTTGCCGTCTATTGCACGGCTTTCTTCTTTTTCCCTTCCGCACGATGTCGCACCAGTGCGGACAGCTCGGCCTTGCGCAGCCGGATGGACAGAGGCGTGACTTCGACCAACTCGTCCTCCTTGATGAAGTTGAGCGCGTATTCCAGGGTCATGGGCTTGACCGGGGTCAGGACAACGGCCTCGTCCTTGCCCGAGGCGCGCATGTTGGTCAGCTTCTTTTCCTTGGAGGGGTTGATGTTGATGTCGTTGTCGCGGTTGTGCTCGCCCACGATCATTCCTTCGTAGAGCGGGTCGCCGGGCACGACGAACATGCGGCCGCGCGGCTCCAGGTTGAAGATGCCGTAGGCCACGGCCTTGCCCGCGCGGTCGGCCACCAGCGAGCCGGTGTAGCGGGAGGCGAACTCGCCCCGGTGTTCGCCGTAGCCTTCCAGGTAGGAGTTCATGATGCCGGTGCCCTTGGTGTCGGTCAGAAATTCGTCGCGGTAGCCGATGAGCGAGCGGGACGGGACCGAGAATTCGAGGCGTACGCGCCCGGTGCCGTTATTGACCATGTTGGTCATGCGGCCTTTGCGGACCTGGAGCTTCTCGGTGACGATGCCCATGAACGCCTCGTCGCAGTCCACGTACAGGTGTTCGATGGGCTCCATCTTCCTGCCGTCCTCGACCTTGATGATGACCTCCGGGCGTCCCACGGACAGCTCGAAGCCCTCGCGGCGCATCTGCTCCACCAGGATGGCCATCTGGAATTCGCCGCGCCCCTTGACCAGGAAGGCGTCCTTGGACTCGGTGTCGTCCACCTGGATGGCCACGTTGAGCAGGGTTTCCTTCTGGAGCCGCTCGCGGATCTTGTTGGACTGGACCAGCGAGCCTTCCTTGCCCGCCAGGGGCGAGGTGTTGATGCCGAAGCGCATGGACACGGTGGGTTCGTCCACGCTGATGCGGGGCAGGGCCTTGGGGTCGTCCTTGGTGCAGATGGTGTCGCCGATCTTCACGTCCTCGATGCCTGCGATGACGATGATGTCGCCGGGCTCGCAGGTGTCGGTGGGCACGACCTTGAGGCCGTCGTAGGTCTGGAGCTTGGTCACCTTGAGCAGGGTCCGGGCGTCGTTGTCGCCCAGGCAGAGAAGCTGGTCATTGGACTTTGCCGCGCCGTGGTGGACCTTGCCGATGGCCAGGCGGCCTAGGTAGTCGGAATAGGAGAGGTCGGAGACCAGCATCTGGAACGGCTCGTCCGGGTCGTGGGTCGGGCCGGGCACGTGCTCCACGATCATGTCGAGCAGGATGTGCAGGTTCTCGCCGCGCTCGTCCGGGGATTCCATGGCAATGCCGTCGCGGCCGATGGCGTAGAGCAGGGGAAAGTCGAGCTGGTCCTCGTTGGCGTCCAGGTCGATGAACAGGTCGTAGATTTCGTCCAGCACCTCGTCGGGCCGGGCGTCCTGGCGGTCGACCTTGTTGATGACCACCATCAGGGAAAGTCCCTGTTCAAGGGCCTTCTTGAGCACGAACCGGGTCTGGGGCAGCGGGCCTTCGGAGGCGTCCACCAGCAGGATGGCGCCGTCGGCCATGGACAGGGAGCGCTCCACCTCGCCGCCGAAATCGGCGTGGCCGGGGGTGTCGATGATGTTGATTTTGGTGCTCTTCCAGGAGACCGAGCAGTTTTTGGCGGCGATGGTGATGCCGCGCTCCCGCTCCAGGTCCATGGAGTCCATGATCCGATCGTCCACGTCCTGTCCTTCGCGGAACAGACCCGATTGCTTGAACATGGCATCCACCAGCGTGGTCTTGCCGTGGTCGACGTGGGCGATGATGGCTATGTTGCGAAGTCCCTTGTTTTGTATCTTGTTGCTCATGGTTTCTCCATAAATAGGTAATGGGCGCAAAGGCGCAGGGAAGCGGTTAACCGAATTGGTCCCCGCTGGCAAGGAGAGATTTCGTGACGGCGAAGAATGTCGTTCTCAGGGGTGTGGTTTTCGGGTACCATCGCCTCCATTCAACTTACGGAGAACCTTACATGAGCAACGAAAAATACCGTATCGAACACGACAGCCTGGGCGAAGTCCGGGTTCCCGTGGACGCCTACTACGGCGTCCAGACCAAGCGGGCCATGGACAATTTCCATATCTCGGGCATCCCCATGTCCCACTATCCGAGGCTGATCGACGCCCTGGCCTACGTCAAGCTGGCCGCGGCCGAGGCCAACGCCTCATTGGGGCTTCTGGACAAGGACAAGAGCCGGGCCATCGCCCGGGCCTGCGAGGAGCTTCTGTCGGGCAGGCTGCACGACCAGTTCGTGGTGGACGTCATGCAGGGCGGGGCGGGCACCTCGGCCAACATGAACGCCAACGAGGTCCTCTGCAACCGCGCCCTGGAGCTGATGGGCCGCGACAAGGGGGACTACGAATTCCTGCATCCGCTCAACCACGTGAACATGTCCCAGTCCACCAATGACGTGTATCCGTCGGCCCTGAACATCGCCCTGATCCTGGACATCCGCGAGCTGATGGACGCCATGCGCCACCTGCGGAACGCGTTCAGGGCCAAGGGCGCGGAGTTCGCGGACGTGCTCAAGATGGGCCGCACCCAGTTGCAGGACGCGGTGCCCATGACGCTGGGGCAGGAATTCTCGGCCTGGGCGGTGATGGTCGGCGAGGACGTCCAGCGGCTGGACGAGGCCCAGGCCCTGGTCCACGAGATCAACATGGGGGCCACGGCCATCGGCACGGGACTCAACGCCCACCCGGACTACACCCGCACGGTTACGGAAAAGCTGATCGAGGCCACCACCCTGCAACTGGTTTCCTCGCCGGATCTGGTGGAGGCCACCCAGGACACCGGGGTCTACGTCCAGCTTTCGGGCGTGCTCAAGCGCGTGGCCGTGAAGCTGTCCAAGATATGCAACGACCTGCGCCTGCTTTCCAGCGGCCCCCGGTGCGGCCTGAACGAGATCAACCTGCCGCCCATGCAGCCGGGGTCCTCCATCATGCCGGGCAAGGTCAATCCGGTCATCCCCGAGGTGGTCAACCAGGTGGCGTTTTCCGTTGTCGGCCACGATGTGACCATTTCCATGGCCAGCGAGGCCGGGCAGCTGGAACTGAACGTCATGGAGCCGGTCATCGGCTACTCGCTGTTCCAGTCCATGAACATGCTCAGGCGCGCCTGCCTGACCCTGGCCGACTCCTGCGTGTCCGGCATCACGGCCAACCGGGAGCGGTGCCGGGAGATGGTGGAGCATTCCATCGGCCTGGTCACGGCGCTCAACCCGTTCATCGGCTACGAGAAATCCGCCGAGATCGCCAAGGAGGCCATGCGGACCGGCGGGTCGGTCTATGCCATCGTGCTGGAAAAAGGATACCTGAGCCGCGAGGAGCTGGACGACATCCTCAAGCCGGAAAACATGGTCAAGCCGAGGTATCTCCACCGTCCGTGACGGGTGGGTTGCCTTTTGTCTCGACTTCACCTAGATTTTCTATAGAGAATCGAGACAGCTTTACCGGCCGCATCGGCCGAGGGCAGGGAGCCATGGTCCGTGTTTTGGCATGCATCGCCCTGGCGGGGCTTCTGTGGGTGGCGGGATGTACGTCCCGCATCCATTCCACGCCGCCGTCGTCCGCGCCGTCCGCGACCGGCGTGTACGATGCCAAGACGCGCCCCTACACGGTCATGGGCCGGACCTACTACCCGCTCAAGTCCGCGCGCGGCTACGACGAGGTGGGCATGGCCTCCTGGTACGGCAGCGACTTCCACGGCAAGAAGACGGCCAGCGGGCACGTGTACGACATGTACGGCCTGTCCGCGGCCCACAAGACCCTGCCCCTGGGGACCCGGGTCCGGGTGACCAACCTGGCCAACGATCGGTCCGTGGTCCTGCTGGTCAACGACCGGGGGCCGTTCGTGCATGGGCGCGTTCTCGACCTTTCCTACGGGGCCGCCAAGCGGCTCGGGACCGTGGAACAGGGCGTGGCCCGCGTCCGCATCACCGCCGTGTCCTCCCAGCCGTTGAACCGCCCGCAGCCTGAGCAGGCCGCCGTCAAGCGATACCACGTCCGGGTGGGGGCCTTTGCCGTGCGGGCCAATGCCGAGCGGGTCCACGGCAGGCTTGTGGGCGCGGGGTATTCAGGGGCCAATATCGTGACTGTCTCCCGCGACGGACGGGTGCTGCACATCGTCCAGGCCGGGAGCTTCCCCTCCCGCGACGAAGCGGAGGAAGTGCTCGTACGACTAAAGGATGAGTATCCCACCAGCTATATCCTCGGCTGATTGTTCCACTATGCGGAAAACTCCGTAAAAAGTGTTGCCAGACCCCGCTTTTTGACTTTCCATATCGTGCCTGAACGTGTAAGTGTCCTTGAAGTGATTTGCGTGTCACCAGTCAAAGCATCAAACAACAAGTATAGGAGTTATTGTATGACCAAAGCTGAACTCGTAGCGAAGATCGCCGAAAAGAACGGCACCTCCAAGGCCCAGGCCGAAGCATCCATGAACGCCATTCTGGAGATCATCCAGGGCGAGCTGGCTGCCGGCAACAAATTGACCCTGACCGGTTTCGGGACTTTCAGCGTTTCCGAGCGCAAGGCCCGCACCGGCCGCAACCCCCGCACCGGCGCCGAGATCAAGATCCCGGCCACCAAGGTCGCCCAGTTCAAGCCCGGCAAGGTCCTCAAGGACGCAGTCAAGTAGCTACGTGATATAAAGAAGGCAAAGCCCCCTCCGTACGGTTTCGGAGGGGGCTTTTTTTGGGATTTCGGCCGGTTGGACCTACTGCATCTCGTGGATGACCGCACTCAGGGAGTCGGCCAGCTGCGCCAGGCGGGCGACCGACTCGGATGCGTCGGCCATGAGTGCGTCGGTGTCGCCGCAGACCCGGCTCACCTCGGTCGTGGCCTGGTTGATCTCCTCGCTGGCGGCGGACTGCTGCTCGGCTGCCGTGGCGATGGTCCGCACCATGTCGGATGTGGATTCCGCCATGGTCACGATGCTGTTCAGCGCCTCGCCCGAGCGGCTCGCCATCTCGGTGCTCAGGTTCACGGAGTCCACGGCCGCTTCCGTGGCCCGGACGTTTTTCCGCGCGCCTTCCTGGATGCCCACGATGGCGTTGTGTACTTCGCTGGTGGCGGCCATGGTCTTTTCAGCCAGTTTGCGCACCTCGTCGGCGACCACGGCGAAGCCGCGTCCCGCCTCCCCGGCCCGGGCCGCTTCGATGGCCGCGTTGAGGGCCAGCAGGTTGGTCTGGTCCGCGATGTCCTCGATCACGCTCAATACCTTGCCGATGTCCTCGGCCCGGCGTTCCAGTTCCTCCATGGAGGTGCGCAGCCCGTTCGCATGGGTGGCCACTTCGTGGATGGTCCCGACCGCCTCGGTGACGACGGCCGCGCCTTCGCCCGCCTTGCTGCGCGCCTCGTCCGCGCCCTCGGCCGCGTCCACGGCGTTGCGGGCCACCTCAATGACCGTGGCGGTCATCTCCTCCATGGCCGTGGCCGTCTCTTCAATGCGCTGGTCCTGAATGCGGGTCCCGGACCGGGCCTGCTCGACCACGGCCTTGAGTTGAGTGGAGGCCTCGGCCAGTTCCAGGGAAATGGCGGTCGCTTCCCCGGCGGCCTTGGCGATGCGTTCGTTCTGGCTGACGATTTTTGCTTCATGCCGCTTGAGCTCGGTCGTGTCCAGGTAGACGCAGCAGCCGCCGGTGACCGTCCCCTCCACGTCGCGCAGGGGAAAGAGGTTGATCAGGACGTTGATGTCGCTGCCGTCGGCGTGCCTGAACACGGCTTCGACATTGCTCCGCTTGGTGTCGGTGTCCATGCAGTCGGCGATCAGCGATCTTCGGTCGTCCTTGTAGAATATCTGGGAGATCATCCTGCCGTAGTAGGACTGCGGGGACTCGGTCGAACCGAGCATGTTCAGGCACTCCCGGTTCAGGAAGGTGATCCGCTGGTCCGTGTCCACGATGCAGATGGGCATGGGCATGCCTTCGAGGATGCTGCGGGAAAAGCCCAGCCGCTCCTTGTAGCGGGTGGCGAGTTCGGCCACCATCCTGTTCAGTTCGGAGTCGGGCCCTCCCTCCGCCCCGTAACGGCCTTCGAGGATGTTCTCGGCGTAGGCCGCCGTTGCGGCCGCGGGACAGACGACCGTCTGGTTGAGGGTCAGGTAGAGGACCGCGCCGAGGAGGGCGAAGGCCCCGATCATCCCGAAGCCGTGCCAGGAGGAAATGCCTCCGTTCCAGGCGATGGCGGTGAAGGCGGCCGCGGTCAGGCCCAGGCCGCCGCCGTACAGGAGAAGAAATTGGCGAAGGGGAAAGTCGGAGGGTCGGGACATGGCGTTCCTTTATGGCTTGGTCGTTGCCGGCGGGGGCGGGGCGCGCCCGTTTGTTCGGGGGTGTGGCTCCCCGCCCGGTGGGACGGGCGGGGAGCCTTATGAGGCGTTCCTTTGGGAGGAAGCGGGGTGTGGAGCTTCTGTGGATTGCGGTCCCAACCTTCAGACGGCCTCATAATGATGTGGAGCGGGGTTATTTCTTGTTGTCCGCCAGAACCTCGGCCACGTGTCTGACCTTGATGGAGGAGCCGCGCGCCTTGAGGCCGCCTCGAAGCTGCATGATGCAGCCGGGGCAGTCGGTGAGCAGGGTCTGCGCGCCCGTGGCCTCCACGTTGTCCAGCTTCTTGGCCAGCAGTTCGGCCGAGAGTTCCGGGAACTTCATGGAGAAGGTGCCGCCGAAGCCGCAGCAGACCTCTTCCTCGGCGCATTCCACGTACTCCATGCCGGACTTCTCGATCAGCTCGTGCGGGGCGTCATGCACGTCGAGGCCCCGGCACAGGTGGCACGGCGCGTGGTAGGCGGCCTTTTCACTCGTGCCCGCGAAGTCATCCTTTTTCACCTTGAGCACATCGTTGACGAAGGAGGAGTAGTCGATGATCTTAGCGGCAAAGGCGTCGGCCCGCAGCTTCAGGGACGGCTTGTCCATGACCAGCTTGGGATAGTTGTGCTTGAGGTGCGCGGCGCAGGAGGCGCACAGGGTGACGATGTAGTCGTAGGCTGTCGGCTCGAAGGCGCGCAGGTTCTGCGCGGCCACGTCGCGGGACGCCTTGGTCTCGCCCATCATCTGCACGGGCAGGCCGCAGCAGGACTGGCTTTCCGGGAACTCCATGGACACGCCGTTGGCGGCAAACAGCTTGACCGCCGCCTGCATCTGCTCGGGGTAGACGAAGTCCTGCACGCAGCCCGAGAACAGGGCCACGCTGTATTTCGGGCTGTCCACATGCGGGCGGTTTTCCTTCCACCAGTCGCGGAACGGGGTCTCGGCGATGGTCGGCAGTGCGCGGAAGGAGTGCTCCTTGGAGAAGATCATGGGCAGGTGGCGGATGAATCCGTCCTTTTCGGCCACGGGCTTCTGGCCCCACTTGGCGGTCCTCAGCAGGGTGTGGAAGAGCTTGCGGTTCTTGAGCACCTTGCCGAGCAGGAAGGAGGGCAGCGGACTGCCGTCCTCGTCCTGGATGCGGGCGTGGATCTCCTTGATCAGCCGGGGCAGGTCGATGCCGCCCGCGCACACGTCCTTGCACGCCTCGCAGTTGATGCAGTTCTGGACCAGGTTCTTGGCCTTGTCCTTGCCGTGGAAGAAGTAGGTCAGGATCAGCCCGATGGCACCGATGTAGATGTGGCCCATCTTGTGGCCGCCCACCAGGCGGTAGACCGGGCAGACGTTGGCGCAGGCGCCGCAGCGCACGCATCGGTTGACCTGGGAGAAGAGCGGGTCCTTGAGCAGTTCGGACCGGCCGTTGTCCAGGACCACGAAATGGATTTCCTTTTTGCCGTCCTCGGCGGACAGGCATTCGTTGGCCCCGGTGATCCAGGTGACGTAGGAGGTGAGCTGCTGGCCGGTGGCGTTGCGCGGCAGGACCTTGAGGATCCGCAGGGCGTCGTGCAGGCTGGGCAGAAGCTTGTCGATGCCCATCAGCGCCACGTGGACGCGGGGCAGGGTGGACACCAGGCGGGCGTTGCCCTCGTTGGTGACGATGCCGATGGAGCCGGTTTCGGCCACGGCGAAGTTGGCCCCGGAAATGCCCATGTCGGCCTCGATGTACTTCTGCCGCAGTTCGCGGCGGGCCACCTTGACCAGCTTTTCGATCTCGGTGTCCTGCTCCTTGCCGGTCACCTGAGTGAACAGGTCGCCCACCTGGAAGCGGGAGAGGTGGATGGCGGGCATGACCATGTGGGACGGGCCTTCGTGCCGAAGCTGGATGATCCATTCGCCGAGGTCGGTCTCGGTGACCTCAAGCCCCGCGTCCTCCAGGTCGTGGTTGAGCAGGGTCTCCTCGGCGGTCATGGACTTGGACTTGACGATTTTCCTGCAGTCCGCGTCCTTGGCTATCTTGGCGATGATGGCGTTGGCCTCGTCGCCGTCGTTGGCGAAGTGGACGTGGACCCCGGCCGCCTCGGCGTTCTTCCTGAACTCATCGAACAGAGCCTGGGCGTTGCGTCCGGCCTCGTCCTTGCTCTCGGCGATGTCGCGGATCAGCCCGCGCACGTCCATGTCCTTGAAGGCGTTGGCGCGCCCGGCCCGGTAGGCCACGGCGAAGTTGTCGAGCGTGGTCCGCAGGAAGTCGTTGTCCAAAGACTCGCGCAGTTCCTTGCGGTACTCTTTCAGGTCGTGGGCTTTCTGCATGCTAGTTGTCCTCCAGAAGCAGGATGTGAAGCTCAAGCGGGCCGTGAACGCCCAGCGCCAGGACGCGCTCGATGTCGGCGGTCCGGCTGGCCCCGGTGATGAAGGCCAGGTAGTCGGGCGTCTTCTTCATGCGGGTGAGCATCATTTTTTCCACGGCATAGGTGTTGGCCCGGATTTTCGACTTGGGCAGGACGCAGACGTGAATTTCGCTGACCATGGTGGCCAGGCGCAGGTCCTCGGCGGGACAGTCCAGCATCAGCGTGCCGGTGTCGGCGATGCCGTATTCGGCGATGGTGAATCCGATGTCGACGCCCGCCAGGCGGTCGCGCATGCCGGAATCAATGCACTCGAAACCGGCCTTTTCGGACAGGGCGGACAACTTCTCGTAGAGGTCCGCCTTCAGGCCGGGCGCGGCGATGACCTTGGTTTGCTTCGCGTCGCACAGGGCCTCCGCATCGTTGGACAGGCCCGCCTCGTAGCCGCTGGCCAGCAACTGGCAGACCTCTTTTTTCTCGCACAGGTCGATGACGTATTTGAGCGCCTCGTCCTCGGAACCGATCTCGGTGACGACGGCCGAGACCAGCTCCGCCTTTTCCGTGAACGTCCGGCACAGCGTTTCCTTGGAAGACATGGTGCCTACCTCCTGGATGGTATGGACCGCAATGGTTGTTATTGCAGGATGTTTTTGGTTTCCCGCGCGATAGCCAGTTCCTCGTTGGTCGGGATGACCCAGATGTCCACCGCGCTGTCGGCGGCATTGATCCTGCGTCCCTTCTTGGACCGGGTTTCGTTTATGTCGTGATCGATCTTCATGCCGAAGGGGTCGAGGCCCTCGACGGCCTTGGCGCGGACCACTTGGTCGTTCTCGCCGATGCCTGCGGTGAAGATCACGGCGTCCACCCGGCCCAGCACGGCCATGTACGAACCGATGTACTTGCGGATGCGGTAGGTCTGGACGTCGAGCGCCAGTTGGGCGCGTTCGTTGCCCTCGGCGATGGCCGCATGGATGTCGCGCATGTCGTTCATGCCGCACAGCCCCTTGAGGCCGGATTCCTTGTGCAGCATGTCGTCGATTTCCGCGAGGCGCATGCCCCGGTTTACGGCGAGGTAGTGATGGACGGCCGGATCGACGTCGCCGGACCGGGTGCCCATGACCAGGCCCTCAAGCGGGGTGAGGCCCATGGAGGTGTCCACGCACAGGCCGTTCTTGACGGCGGCCATGGACGCGCCGTTGCCCAGGTGGACGGTGATGGCGTTCAGCTCTTCGAACGGCCTGCCCATGAGCCGGGCGCATTCCTTGGCCACGTACTTGTGGGAGGTGCCGTGCGCGCCGTAGCGGCGGATGTGGTCCTCCTCGTAGTACTTGTAGGGCAGGGCGTACATATAGGCCTGGGGCGGAATGGTCTGGTGGAAGGCGGTATCGAAGACCAGGACCTGGGGCACGCCGGGAAACAGGGCCATGGCGTCCCTGGCCCCGCCGATGTTGGCGGGGTTGTGCAGGGGGGCCAGGCGTTCGGTTTCCCTGAGGTCGGGCATCATTTCGTCGGTGACGATCACCGGCCTGTTGAATTTCTCGCCACCAGCCACCACGCGGTGGCCGACGGCATCGATTTCGTCCATGGCGCAGACGGCGTTCTCGCCGGAGCAGATGAGGTCGATGGACAGCTTGAGTCCGTCCGCGTGGTCTGGAATGGGCTGCTCCAGCGCGATTTTGGCTTCCCGGTCGGTGCCGGGGTGTGCCTTGTGGATCAGGGCGCCCTGCCCTTCGCCGATGCGCTCCACCAGACCTGTGGCCATGACGGATTCGTCCGCCATGTCGATGAGCTGGTACTTGATGGAGGAGCTGCCTGAATTGATGACGAGTATCTTCATGTATTAACCTTTTTGGGCCTGCGCCTGGATGGCGGTGATGGCCACGGTGTTGACGATGTCGGGAACCGTGCAGCCGCGCGACAAGTCGTTGACCGGCTTGTTCAGGCCCTGGAGGACAGGGCCGATGGCCACGGCGTTGGCGGCGCGCTGCACAGCCTTGTAGGTGTTGTTGCCGGTGTTCAGGTCCGGGAAGATGAACACGGTGGCGCGTCCGGCCACGTCGGAGTCCGGCATCTTGACCTGGGCCACCTCGGGGTCCACGGCGGCGTCGTACTGCAACGGCCCCTCGATGGGGAAGTCCAGTCCGCGCTCCTTGAGAAGCCCCTTGGCGATCTCGGTGGCCTCGGTGACCTTTTGCACGTCCTCGCCCTTGCCCGAGGAGCCCGTGGAGTAGCTGAGCATGGCCACCCGAGGCTCCACCCCGAATATCCTGGCGGTCTCCGCCGACGAAATGGCGATTTCGGCCAGGGCCCTGGCGTCGGGGTTGGGGTTGACGGCGCAGTCGCCGTACACCAGGACGCGGTCCTTGAGGCACATGAGGAAGACCGAGGAGACGATGGAGCTGCCGGGCCTGGTCTTCACGAACTCGAAGGCCGGGCGGATGGTCTGGGCCGTGGTGGTCACCGAGCCGGAAACCATGCCGTCGGCAAAACCCTTGTGGACCATCATGGTGCCGAAGTAGGTGGGATCGGACATGCGGTCCCAGGCCATTTCGGCCACGATGCCCTTGTGCTTCCTGAGTTCCAGGTAGTCCTCGGCAAAGGGATCGAGCAGCTCGGACTGGGTCGGGTCGATGATGGTCGCGCCGGAGATGTCCACGCCGAACTTGGAGGCCCTGGCGGTGATGTCCGCCTCGCGGCCGAGCAGGATGATGTCGGCCACGCCGCGCCTGAGCAGGATGTCGGCCGCGCGCAGGATGCGCTCGCCCGTGCCTTCGGGCAGGACGATGCGCTGTCGGTTGCGGGAGGCCTTGTCCACCAAGGAGTACTCGAACATCTTGGGCGTGACGCGGGTGGACCGCTTTTCGACCACGCGGTCGCGCAGTTCGGGCACGTTGACGTGCTGGGTGAAGCCGCCGAGCGCGGTGGCGATGCGCTGCAGGTCGCCCGGCTCGATGCGGCCGTACAGGGAGTTGAGTTCCTGCACGGTCTGGTAGGTGTGCCCCTTGCAGGACAGCACCGGAACCGGCACGCCGGTCCAGCCCTCGATGAGCTTGTGGACGTTGGTGGACACATCCAGGCCGCCGGTGAGCACGATGCCGGAGATGTCCGGGTACGCGCTGGACAGCCTGGAGGCGAGCGAGGACAGGATGATGTCCGAGCGGTCGCCGGGGGTGATGATCAGGGAGCCGGGCTGGATGTATTCAAGGAAGTTCCCGATCTGCATGGCGGCCACCAGGTAGTTGTCCACCAGGGTCTGAAGCCCGGAGTGGCCGTAGAGCACGTCGGCGTCGAGCCAGCGGCGGACGTCGTTGATGGACGGCTTGCCGAGGTTCTCGTTTTCGGGAATGACGTAGACGGGCAGGGGGTCCTTGCTGTCGTGGGACCTGATGTGCCCGATGAGGTCGGGGGTCATGCCTTTGGGAGCGCGGTTGACCACGCACGCCAGGCAGTCCACGCCTTTTTCCTCCAAGGTGTCCAGGGTGGTCTTGGTGATGTTGGCCACCTCGTCCTGGTTCTTGTTGCGGCCGGAGGTGACCACCAGCATGGGCGCGCCGATGTTGGCGGCGATGTCCGCGTTGAGGTCGAACTCGAAGGCCGGGTCCTTGCCCTTGAAGTCGGTGCCTTCGCACAGGACGAAGTCGTACTTCGCCTCCAGCTTCTTGAACTTGTTCAGGATATTTTCAAGAACCAGGGCGTGCTGGCCGGAGTTGATCAGCTCGCGGGCCTGCTTGAGGGTGTAGGCGTAGGTGTCTTCGTAGGGGATGGACAGCTTGAATTGGTCGATCAGCAGTGCAATGTCGTGGTCTTGTTTTCCATCGCCCGGATCGTTGATGATGGGGCGGAAGACGGCGACGGTGTGCAGTTCGCGCAGGAGCATCTGCATGACGCCGAGGACCACGGCGGACTTGCCGCTGCGTTCCTCTGTTGCGCTCACGTACAGATTATTGGACATGATCTCTTCCTTGTTTTCTTCCGGCGTTTACAGGCTGTCGGCGTACAGTTCGATGACGTGCCTGACTTCCTTTTGCGCTCCCTTGCGGGAAAGCATGTCCATGATCTGCATCATGCAGGCGGGACAGCTGGTGGCCGCGACCTCCGCGCCGGAATCGATGATGTTGTCCGCCTTGCGGCCGCCGATGGCTTTCGACAGCTCGTAGTGGGCGATGTTGAAGCTGCCGCCGCAGCCGCAGCAGGTGCCTGCCTCGGCCATCTCCTTGAAGTCGCATCCGGCGGCTTCGATGACGGCGCGGGGCTGGGCGGTGACGCCGAGCGAGTTCTTGAGGTGGCAGGGGTCGTGATAGGTCACGGACCTGCCGCCCATGGTCTTGCCCGGCTCAATGTGGAGAATATCCACAAGGAACTGGCTGATGTCCATGGTT
Source organism: Desulfovibrionaceae bacterium (assembly GCA_015709315.1). GTDB lineage: Bacteria > Desulfobacterota > Desulfovibrionia > Desulfovibrionales > Desulfovibrionaceae > Pseudodesulfovibrio. The sequence goes on along the minus strand of JACCQI010000007.1, from coordinate 64,522 downwards.
TTTCTCTCCATGGCGGCCAGATCCCCGGCCAGGGCCTCGTTGCCCTGGTACATGGTGGGCCACAGCTCCTTGATGGTGGAGGTGCAGGTGGCGCAGCCGGTGACCAGATAGTCGAATTCACCGGCCATGAGCCGCTTCATGTTCTGTTCCACCAGGGTGTCGAAGGTCTCCGTGTCGCCGCTGGACAGGGCCGGAATGCCGCAGCACGCCTGGCCGGAGGGAAGGTAGACGCCCACTCCGTGGTGATCCAGCACCTTGAGGATGGCCTGGCCCACGTTGGGGAACATCTTGTCGATGACGCAGCCCACGTAAAAGCCGACCTTGATGCCGGACTTGCCTGCCGGGGTGTCCATTTCGGGCACGAGCTTGTGCAGGGGCTTGTCCGCCAGGGCCTTGAAGTGGCGGTCGCCGACCACGGGGGCGTTGAAACGGGCGCAGGACGTGCCGAGCATGTCGTTGGCCGGTTTGGTGAACAGCCCCTGGAACTTCGCGCCCATGGAGGTCAGGGAGTTGAACAGCTTGGGGTTCTTGAGCATGCCCCGGAAGATGGCCTTCTTGACGGGAGACAGACCGAAGTAGCCGGTCATAATGGCCCGCGCCTTGAGGAAGATGTCCATGACGGACACGCCGGAAGGGCAGTTGGCCTGGCAGGTGCCGCAGAGCAGGCATCGGTTGAGCTTGTCGTTGACGCCTTCGGGGTCGGTCAGCATCTCATGGGCGAGACCTTCCAGCAGGGCGATCTTGCCGCGCGTCACGTCCGCCTCGCGGCCGGTTCTGCCGAATACCGGGCACACGGCCTGGCACATGCCGCACTTCATGCAGTTGACCAGCTGGTCGTCCAACTCCTGGAACATCTGTGCGAGTTTGTGGATATCGGCCATGGCGCTACTCCCCAGTGACGATCTTGCCGGGATTGAGGATGCCCTTGGGGTCGAGCACGGACTTCATGCGGCGGGAGTAGGCCAGGGTGCCCCTGGAGGTTTCCTGCTCCAGGTATTTGGCCTTGGCCAGGCCGATGCCGTGTTCGCCGGACAGGGTGCCGCCCAGGGCCAAGGCGCGGTCGAAGATCATGTCGATGCCCTTTTCCACGCGTTCCCACTCGGCCTTGTTCCGCTTGTCGGTCAGGATGGTGGGGTGCAGGTTGCCGTCGCCCGCGTGGCCGAAGGTGCCGATGGTCAGATCGAGCTTTTGGGCGATGTCTTCCAGGGCCTCGATCATGGCCGGGATCTTGGAGCGCGGCACGGTGGCGTCTTCCAGCACGCAGGTGGGCCTGAGCTTGGCCAGGGCGGGCAGGGCGTCGCGGCGGGCCTGCCACACGGCGTTGCGCTCGGCGGCGTCCTTGGCGACCTTCAGCTCGGTGGCCCCGTTCTCCTTGCAGATCCTCTCGACCACGGCGGCCTCGTCCTCCACCTGGGCGGGGTGGCCGTCCACCTCGATGAGCAGCAGGGCGGCCGCGTCGGTGGGCAGGCCCGCGCCGCGGAAGTTCTCGACGGTGCGGATGGTGAAGTTGTCCATCATTTCGAGCGTGGCGGGCACGATCTTGTTGGCGATGATGGCGGCCACGGTCTCGGAGGCGGCCTTCATGGACGGGAACACGGCCATCATGGACTTGGCGGCCTGCGCCGGGGGAACGAGCTTGAGGATGATCTTGTCGAACACGCCCAGCGTGCCTTCGCTGGCGACCATGAGACCGGCCAGGTTGTAGCCGGTGACGCACTTGACCGTGCGGGAGCCGGACTTGATCAGCTCGCCGTTGACGTCCCAGAAGTCCACGCCCATGACGTAGTCCTTGGTCACGCCGTACTTGAGGCCGCGCAGGCCGCCCGCGTTCTCGGCCACGTTGCCGCCCAGCGTGGAAACGGTCTGGGAGCCCGGGTCCGGGGGATAGAACAGGCCGCGCTTGGCCACTTCGGCGGCGAAGGTGGCGGTGATCACGCCGGGTTCGACCACGGCGTACATGTCCGCCTCGTTGATCTCCAGGATGCGGTTCAGTCCGTTGGTCAGGACCACGACGCCGCCGGGATGGGGGATGGTGCCCCCGGAGAGGTTGGTGCCGGAACCGCGCACGGTCAGCGGCAGGCCGTTGTCGTTGCACAGCTTGGTGACCGCGCCCAAGGCCTCGCTGGTTTCGGGGCGGACCACCAATGCGGGCATGACCGAGTCCAGGACCGCGGCGTCATAGGAATAGGAATGGCGGTCGGTTTCGCTGGTCATGACGTTTTCGGCGCCGACCACGGCCTTGAATTCCTTTGCGAGGGCGTCATTGCTCATAAGATGCTCCTTGAAAAATATCATTCGCCGGAGTTTGTCGCCCGGCGGGGTTGTTGTTGCGGCGACGGGTTTTCCCGATCAATATCACATTTGGTTCCCGAGGCAACGGGAGAGGCGGTTTTCCGCCTCTCCCGGGTTTATTTCTAGAACAGGCCGGGCAGGAACACGAAGCACATCAGCGTGGCCACGATGCCGACCACGGTGCCGTACAGCAGGAAGGGCCATATGGTCCGCTTGAGGATCTGGCCTTCCATGCCGGACAGGCCGACCACGGCGCAGGCGGCGACGATGTTGTGGATGCAGACCATGTTGCCCATGCCGCCGCCGACGGCCTGGGCGGCCACGATGATCTGGCGGGGCAGTTCGAGCTGGGCGGCGACGCCCCACTGGAATTCGGCGAACAGGAGGTCGGACACGGTGTTCGAGCCGGTGATGAACGCGCCCAGGCCGCCCACGAACGAGGCGAACATGGGCCAGGCGTTGCCGGTGATGCCGGCGACGGCCTTGGCCATGGCCAGCGGCATGGACGGGTAGTTGTGGGGGTTCAGGGCGGCGTCGGCGATGCCGGAGCCGCGGAAGATGGACACCAGGGCGACCGCCGCGAACAGGGCGATGGTGGGGTTCTTCATGGTCACGATGGCCTGGGTCCAGGCGGTCTTCACCTTGGCGCCGGGGATGCCGTGGATGAATACGGTCAGCAGGGCGACCAGGGTGAAGGGAATGGTGCCGGGCAGGTACAGGTACGCAATGGAGGCGTTGACGGACTTGAATCCGAGAATGGCGGAGAACTTGATGGCCTGGGAGGAGAGCATGCCCTTGAGGCCGAGTTCGGGAATGCGGGTCACGACCAGGATGAGGCCGATCAGGATGTACGGCAGCCATGCCTTGAACTGGCTCATGTGCGGCTTGAAGTCGGCGCAGTCACAGGAGACCGAGCCGGTCCATTCCTTGTCCCACTTGGCGGGATCGCCGAAGTTCCAGGTGGTCTTGGGCATGCAGAAGCCCATCTTGGCGCCGGCGATGATGATGCCGAGGCCCACCAGGCCGCCGATGAGGGCGGGGAATTCGGGACCGACTTTCCAGGCGAAGATCAGGTAGGGGATGGTGAAGGCCACGGCGGCGAATACGCAGAATTTCCAGGCGGCCAGGCCGGGCTTCCAGCTCCGTTCGGGGCCGAAGAAGCGGGTGATGAAGCCGAGCATGAAGATGGGCAGGATGAAGATCATGCCCAGGTGCATGAGGGTGGCCCACTGGCCGACCACGCCGATGAATTCGCCCATGTTGGAGAAGTTGACGCCCGCCGCGCCGGTGGCCACAGCCTGCTCGACGCCGGGAGCCAGGAACTTCAGGCCTAGGACCACGGGGGTGCCGACCGCGCCGAAGGTGACCGGGAAGGAGTTGAAGACCAGACAGATGATGGCGGCGGCCAGGGGCGGGAAGCCCAGGGACAGGAGCAGCGGCGCGGCCAGTGCGGCCGGGGTGCCGAAGCCCGCGGCGCCTTCCAGGAAGGCGGCGAACATGTATCCGATGATGATCGCCTGGATGCGGCGGTCGGGGGTGATGTTCTGCATGCCGTACTGAATGGTTTCCATTCCGCCGGATTGTTGCAGCGTGCGCAGGATCAGGATGGCGCCGAAGACGATGATCAGGATGCCGATGGCGGTGACGAATCCCTGAAGGGTCAGGGCGGCCACATACGTGGCGGGCAGTCCCCAGACGAGAACGGCTCCGGCCGCGGCGGTCAGCCACGCCAGCGGCATGGCTTTGGTGGCGGGCCAGCGCATGCCCACCATGAGAACGAGCGCCACCAGGATGGGCAGCAAGGCTACGAGTGCAAGAACTTCCAATGACATTAGACAGACCTCCATAGCAGTGAACGCGGTGGTTCACAAAGTTTAAACGGTGCGGGGCGGAACCCAGGCAAAGCCTCCACAAAAGGCTCCGCCCCGCACGAACATCAGGCGTTTATCTGCCGTCGTCGCACGGCTCCCCGGAGCCGGGATTTTCGGCGCTTACGCCGCAGGCTTCGCCTTCATCGTCGCTGCCCGCCTTGCCGTAGTCGGCTTCGGCGAGGTGGGAGTAGATGGCGTAGCGGTCGGCGTAGTCTTTTTCGAGTTGCTCGCGGTACGCCTTGGACAGTTCCGGGTGGAAGCGCTCCAGCATGGCGTAGCGGTTTTCGCCGGACAGGAATTCCTGGAGGCTGCCGTCGGGCGCCTTGGATTCCAGGATGAAGGGATTCTCGCCCTTGTCCGTGAGTTCGGGGTTGTAGCGGTAGAGCGGCCAGTAGCCGGAGTCCACGGCCAGCTTCTGTTCGAACTGGGTCTTGCCCATGCCCTTTCTGATGCCCTGGTTGATGCACGGGGCGTAGCAGATGATGAGCGACGGGCCGTTGTAGGCCTCGGCCTCCTTGAACGCCTTGATCATCTGCTGCTTGTCCGCGCCCATGGCCACCGAGGCCACGTACACGTAGCCGTAGGTCATGGCGATGCGGCCCAGGTCCTTCTTGCCCGTGGCCTTGCCCGCGGCGGCGAACTTGGCGATGGAGCCCAGCGGCGTGGCCTTGGAGGACTGGCCGCCGGTGTTGGAGTAGACCTCGGTGTCCATGACCAGGATGTTCACGTCGCGGCCCGAGGCGAGGACGTGGTCCACGCCGCCGAAACCGATGTCGTAGGCCCAGCCGTCGCCGCCGAAGATCCAGACGGATTTCTTGGTGAACAGGTCGGCGTCGGTCGCGATGGCCGCGAGGTTCTCGTCGGTCGCGCCGGTGAGGGCGGCCTTGAGGGCCGCGCCGGTCTCGGCGGAGGCGGCGGCATCGTCCTTGGCGGCGAGCCAGTTTTCGATGGCGGCCTTGACGTCGCCGGTGGCGGTTTCGAGCGCGGCCTCGCACTTGGCGGCCAGGGCCGTGCGGCGGTTGGTCACGCCCATCTCGATGCCGAAGCCGAACTCGGCCGCGTCCTCGAACAGGGAGTTGCCCCAGGCCGGACCGTGGCCGTCACGGTTGGTGCAGTAGGGGGTGGACGGTGCGGACGCGCCCCAGATGGAGGAGCAGCCCGTGGCGTTGGCGATGATCATGCGCTCGCCGAAGAGCTGGGTCAGCACCTTGACGTACGGGGTCTCGCCGCAACCGGCGCAGGCACCGGAGAATTCCATGAGCGCCTGGCGGAACTGGGAGCCCTTGACGGATCCGCGCTTGAAGGCGTCCTTGAAGGTCACGGCCTGGGCGAAGTCCCAGTTGGGGGCCTGCGCGTCGTGCTGGGTGGCCAGCGGCTTCATGACCAGGGCCTTTTCCTTGGCCGGGCAGATGTCCACGCAGTTGCCGCAGCCCAGGCAGTCCAGAACGTCCACCTGGAGCCGGTAGTTGAGGCCCTTGGCGTCCTTGCCCTTGGCCTCCACGGTCTCGAAACCGGCCGGGGCGTTTTTCAACTCGTCGCTGTCGGCCAACACCGGGCGCAGGGCGGCGTGGGGGCAGACAAAGGCGCACTGGTTGCACTGGATGCAGTTGTCCTTGATCCACTCGGGCACCTTGATGGCCACGCCGCGCTTCTCGAAGCGGGCGGTGCCCAGGGGCATGGTGCCGTCCTTGGAGAAGGCGGAAACCGGCAGGTCGTCGCCCTTCTGGGCGAGCACCGGGCGCATGACGTTCTTCACGTAGTCCGGGGCGTCGTCCTCGACCTTGGGGTCGTCGGCCAGGTCCGTCCAGGCGGCGGGCACGTCGATGGCGTTGATGGCGTCGGCGGCCTTGTCCACGGCGGCGCAGTTCATCTCCACGATCTTCGGTCCCTTCTTGCCGTAGGCGGCCTCGATGCCGCCCTTGAGGAGGGCCACGGCCTCATCGAACGGGATGACGTCGGCCAGCTTGAAGAAGGCGGTTTGCATGACCATGTTGATGCGTCCGCCCAGGCCGACCTCGCCCGCGATCTTCACCGCGTCCACGGTGTAGAACTTGAGCTTCTTTTCGGCGATGGTCCGGCGCATGGCGGCGGGCAGTTGCTCGTCCATGTCCGCGGCGGTCCAGGGACAGTTGAGCACAAAGGTGCCGCCGTCCTTGATGCCGTCCAGCACGTCGTAGAGATGGACGTAGCTGGGGTTGTGGCAGGCCACGTAGTCGGCCGAGGTGACCAGGTAGGTGGACTGGATGGGCTCGTGCCCGAAGCGCAGGTGGGAGATGGTGATGCCGCCGGACTTCTTGGAATCGTAGGCGAAGTAGCCCTGCGCGTACATGTCGGTGTTGTCGCCGATGATCTTGATGGCCTGCTTGTTCGCGCCCACGGTCCCGTCCGAACCGAGACCCCAGAACTTGCACTGAACGGTGGAGTGCGGGGTGGTGTCCAGGGTCTCGGCCGTGACAAGGGAGGCTTGGGTTACATCGTCGTTGATGCCCACGGTGAAGCGGGTCTTGGGGGCGGCCGCCGTCATGTTGTCGTACACGGCCTTGGCCATGGCCGGAGTGAACTCCTTGGAGCCGAGGCCGTAGCGTCCGGCGATGACGGCCGGGCCGTTGCCCTCTTCCAGGAGGGAGGTGCAGACGTCCTGGTACAGGGGATCGCCGAGCGCGCCGGGTTCCTTGGTCCGGTCGAGCACGGACACGATCTTGGCGGACTTGGGCAGGACGGCCAGGAAATGCTTGGCGGAGAACGGACGGTACAGGCGGACCTTGATCAGGCCGACCTTTTCGCCCTGGGCGGTCAGGTGATTGACCACTTCCTCGAGGGTCTCGCAGGAGGAGCCCATGGCGATGACCACGCGCTCCGCGTCGGGCGCACCCACGTAGTCGAAGGGCGCGTACTCGCGGCCGGTCAGGGCGGCGACCTTCCGCATGTATTCCTCGACGATGGCGGGAATGGCCTCGTAGTCGGCGTTGGTCGCCTCGCGGCCCTGGAAGTAGATGTCCGGGTTCTGGGCGGTGCCGCGCACGTCCGGGTGCTCGGGGTTCATGGACCGGGCGCGGAAAGCGGCCAGCTTGTCCATGTTCAGGAGCGGCTTCATGTCGGCGTAGTCGATGACCTCGATCTTCTGGATCTCGTGGGAGGTGCGGAAGCCGTCGAAAAAGGAGACAAAGGGTAGGGATGCCTCAATGGTGGACAGGTGGGCCACCAGGGAGAGGTCCATGACTTCCTGGACCGAGGCGGCGGCCAGCATGGCGAAGCCGGTCTGGCGGCAGGCCATGACGTCCTGGTGGTCGCCGAAGATGGACAGGGCGTGGGCGGCGATGGCGCGTGCGGAGACATGGAAGACGCAGGGCAGCAGTTCGCCCGAGATCTTGTACATGTTGGGGATCATCAGCAGCAGGCCCTGGGAGGCGGTGAAGGTGGTGGTCAGCGCGCCGCCGGCCAGGCCGCCGTGGACCGCTCCGGCCGCTCCGGCCTCGCTCTGCAGTTGGCGGACCTCAACGGTCTGCCCGAAAATGTTTTTGCGGCCCTTCGCGGCCCATTCGTCGGCGATCTCGCCCATGGTGGATGACGGGGTGATGGGATAGATGGCGGCGGTCTCGCTCATGGCATAGGCGACCCATGCTGCGGCGGTGTTTCCGTCCATCGTTTTCATCTTGGACATTCGTGCTTCTCCTTGAGGTGGGTATGGATTGTTGCACTCCGCGCGAGGCGGATTGATTCCAGTGGTTGCCTTTCCTTTCTCAAGTACTGTGCCAACACCGAATATTATATTTTTTTATTAATGAATTTCAAATGCTTGAATTGCAATTGGTGGTTGTTTTTCCGGTCGGGCGCGCGGGGAGGCAGTCTGAAAAAGAAGACTGCCCGAGGTCGCGCGACGGGTGAAAAGTGCCCGGCTTACGGGCTATTGCGGAGTGGAAGGGGAGAAATGCCGTTGAACGCCAGTCCGAAAAAAAGGACGGCGTCTACGGCCTTTCTGCGGCGGCCCAGGCCGGGCCGGTTTCCAGGATGCGCCGGAACACGGGGCAGGACTCGACGTGCGCGCCCCTGAGGTAGCCGGTGGACATGAGGAATTCGCCCACGATCTCGCCGCCCACGAATTTGAAATGGCGCTTGAAGAGTTTGGTCCACTCCGCTTTGGACAGCGGGTGGTGGGCGTCGAGCCAGCCTTTGAAGGAGCCGAAGCCGTTCCGCAGCTCCCGGATAACCTGGGCGTTGTGAATGGCCGCGCCCACCTTGAGCTTGTTGCGGATGATCCCGGCGTCGGCGAGCAGCCGCTCCCGGTCCGTGTCGCCGTATGCGGCCACGGCGTCGATGTCGAACCCGGAGTAGGCGCGCCGGAAATCGTCCTGCTTGGCGAGGATGGTCCGCCAGCTCAAACCCGCCTGGTTGATCTCCAGGAGCAGGCGGCCGAACAGCTCGTTGTCGTCGTCCAGGGGAAAGCCGTACTGGGTGTCGTGGTAGGCGCGGTCCAGGTCGTCCGGGGCGCGGTTCAGGCAGAAATCGCAGTAGGAGCTGAATTCGGGCATGCGGCTTCCTTACAGGGACAGGCCGTATTTCTTGAGCAGGCTGTAGAAGTGGGACCGGGACAGCTTGGACGCCTCCAGGATGCGGGGGAGATCGCCGCCGCATTGGCGGATCAACTCGGTCAGGTAGACCTTTTCCGCCATGGACTTGAAGTCCCTGAGGGTGGGCAGTTCCTTCTCGAAGATGTCTTCGAAGATGTCCTGCCCGATGCGGCCCGCGGGTTCGTTGTCCAGCTTGTCCAGGTCCCCCTGGTCGCTTTCGGGCGTGGTCAGCCGGGCGATCTGCGCCTTGGCCAGCTGGATGCGGAATTCGCGCGGCAGGTGCATGGCGTACAGGGTTTTTTCATCTTCCGAGGCCACCACGGCACGCTCCAGGACGTTGAACAGTTCCCGCACGTTGCCGGGCCAGTCGTAGCTCATGAGCGCCGCGTGAAAGTCAGAGCCGAAATTCTTGGGCGACATGCCGTACTGCTTGCAGAGCCGGCGAACCCGGAACACGCTCAGGGACCGGATGTCCTCGGGCCGCTCGACGAGCGGCGGCAGGTGGATGTGCATGGTCTTCAGCCGGTAGAGCAGGTCCTTGCGGAATTCGCCCTTTGCGACCATGTCGTCCAGGTCGCGGTTGGTGGCGGCTATGAGCCGGAAGTCCGAGGTCTGCTCCCGTGTGTCGCCCACGGGCCGGAAGGTGCGTTCCTGAAGCACGCGCAGAAAGGCTTTCTGCATGGACAGCGGCATTTCGCCCACCTCGTCCAGGAACAGGGTGCCGCCGTCGGCGGTCTTTATCAGGCCGATGCGGTCCGCCTGCGCGCCGGTGAACGAGCCTTTGCGGTGGCCGTAGAGGGTGGACTCCAGCAGGGTCTCGGTAAGGCCCGCGCAGTCCACGACCACGAAGTCGCTGGATTTCCGCTTGGAGTTCTGGTGGATGGTGGCGGCGAACAGCTCCTTGCCCGTGCCGGTCTGTCCGGTGATGAGGACGTTGGAGTCGGACCGGGCCGCCTGGGCCAGCAGGTTGAAGCGGGCCTTGATGGACGGGCTGTCGCCCACCACGCCGGACAGGTCGAGCGCGCCCTCGCCGCCGCGCCCGGCTTTTTCGTCGTGATATTTCAGGGCGCGGCCCAGGGTCAGGGATATCTCGCGCACGCTGGACGGCTTGAGCAGGTAGTCCCAGACGCCGCCCCGGATGGCCAGTTCCGCGCCGTCGGGATCGCCCCTGCCGGTGAGGATGATGACCTCGGGCGGATTGGGGATGTCCATGATCTGGGGCAGGACGTCCAGGCCGTTGCCGTCGGGCAGGCGGACGTCCAGGAAGATCACGTCGAACTCCCCCCCACGGGCCAGCCGGAGTCCCTGGTCCAGGGTGTGGGCCGCCGCGCATTCGTGGGAGAGCCTGGTGATCAGGCTTTCCATGGTTTCGCAGATTTCATGGTCGTCGTCGATAATCAGTATACGTGCCACAGGCAATTCCTCATGCGTTCGGGAGCACCGAGCGGATGGCTTCGGACAGGTCGTGCTTGTCGTAAGGCTTGATAATCACGCGGCGGATGTTCGGCAAGTGCGCGGCGGCCCCGGCCGCGTCCTCGCGTCCGGAAATCAGGATGATGGGCAGGTCCGGGGCGAAGCGCGCCAAGCGTTCGGCGAGCTGGGTGCCGGAAAGGCCCGGCATGTCGTAGTCGGTGATGACCAGGTCGAAGGTGCCCCCGTTGTCGGCCGTCAGCTCCAGGGCCTCCTCGGGCACGCCGAGGGGCGTGACGCGGCAGCCCATGGCTTCGAGCAGGCGCGGGGTGGTGGCGAGCTGGTCCGCGTCGTCCTCCACGAACAGGACATGGATGCCGAACGCCGGGGTGTCGCCGGTGTTTGCGGCGCAGTCGAAGGAAAGCCCCGCGCTTTTCGGCAGGTAGATGGTGAAGACCGTGCCGCCGCCGGGACGGGGCGTCACGCGCAGGCCGCCCTTGTGGCTGCGGACGATGCCGTGGACCACGGCCAGTCCCAGCCCGGTTCCCTCGGTCTTGTCCTTGGTGGTGAAGAACGGGTCGAATATCTTGTCGAGTATGTCCGCCTGGATGCCGGGGCCGTTGTCCTCGAAGACCAGGTGGACGTATTCGCCGGGCGCCAGGCCGAGCAGGTCGGCGTCGTCCTTTTCCAGCTCGGCGACATCCACGCCCACTTCGATGATTCCGCCGGTGGAGCGCAGGGCGTGGAAGGAGTTGGTGCAGAGGTTCATGGCCGTCTGGTGAATCTGGGTGGGGTCGGCCAGCACGCAGGGAATGTTGTCCGCGATGCGGGAGCGGACCTCGATGTTGCCGGGCATGGACGACTCCATGAGTGCCAGGGCCTCGCTCACCACCGCGCCCACGTCCGTGGGGCGGAATCCCTCGGTGGAGGGGCGGCTGAAGGCGAGGATCTGCTTGACCACGCGGCCGCCCCTGCGGGCCGCCTTGAGCACACGTTCGAGGTCCTTGTTGGTCATGGATTCCGGGTCGATGTCGCTCACGGCCAGTTCGGTGGAGTTGATTATCGAGGTCAGGATGTTGTTGAAATCATGGGCGATGCCGCCGGCCAGCGTGCCGATGGCCTCCATTTTCTGGGACTGGAGGAGCTGTTTTTCCAGATTGCGCTCCTTGGTGATGTTCTCCGCCGTGCTGAGCACGCCGACCACCTGTCCCGACCTGTCGGAGATGGGCACCTTGTTGACTTCCACCCAGGCGGGTTCGCCCTGGGCGTCGGCCAGTTCGCGCCGGACCTTCCGCACGGCCTTGTGCTGGTAGAGGACCGACTGGTCCGCATCCATGGACCAGGCCACGTAGTCCGGGTCGCGCATGACCTCGCGCGCGGTCTTGCCCATGACGGCCTCGGCGCGTTCACAGCCGAAGAATTCGGCGAAGGCGTGGTTGGACCCCAGGTACCGCCCCCTGCGGTCCTTCCAGGACACGAGTTGGGGCACGGTGTCCATGAGAATCTCCTGAAAGGCGAGTTGGTCCTTGACCTTTTGTTCCACCCGGCGACGTTCGACGATGGTCAAGATCAGGAACACCACCACCATGCAGAGCAGGGCCAAGCTGACGATGATGGTCCAGAACAGTTCCTTGGGCAATTCGTAGAACGCCTTGGGGGCGTTGATGATCGTGCTTCCTTCCGGCAGACGGTCCATGTCCAGGTGAAGGCGTTCCATCACCGCGTAGTCGAACCGGTATTCTCCGGTGGTCTCCATGTACACGGGGATGTCGTCGGGCCGCTTGCCGTCCAGCACTTCGAGGGCCAGGCTGGCCGCGGTCTGGCCGTGCTTGAAGCCGGAGAGCATCTTGCCGCCCACGGCCCCGTGGCCGAGCAGGAACGCCCAGGTGGTGTAGATCGGGACGCTTGACCGGGCGTAGATGGACTCCATGACCTCCTCGGAGGTCAGGAACCGGCCGTCGATGACCTGATAGTAGGGGATGAAGAAGAGGAAGGAGTTGTCCGGCAGGGTCTCCACCCGGGCGAGGACCGTGTCCAGGGACAGGTTGATCCAGTATTCCACGGTCAGGGGCTTGTTGTACTGCGGGACGATGGTTTCGATCTGGTGCCGGATGGCGTTGCCTGCGGTGGACGAGTCGCCGACCACGATCATGTGGTTCTTGCCGGGGTGCAGCCGCATGACAACGTCCAGCGTGCGGCTCAGGTCGAACTGCTCGACCACGCCGGTCATATTTCCCTGGGTCATGGCCCGGGGATTGAGGTCGTTGACCCCGCAGAAGACCAGCGGGACTCCGGGAAACAGAATCTCCCTGTACTGGGAGGCGAAGGAAAAGGCGTCGTTGTCCGAGGTGATGATGATGTCGAAACGCTCGTGGACGAATTTCTCCTTGTACAGCCGGAGGAGCATGCCTGTGACATCCTTGTAGTTGTACCGCTTGGCGTCCATGTATTCGATCTGGAGGTCGATCTTGTACTGGCTGCCCGCCAGCACGGAGCGGACGCCGTCCATGATGGAGTCGGACCACTGGTAGCCGTGGTGGTAGGAGTTCAGGTAGAGCACGCTCTTGCTCGGCTTTTCGGCAAGGGCCGGAACGGCCCACAGGCAGAGGAGCAGGCAGGCGGCGGACAGGATGGCGTTTCGTTTCATGTTTCTCGGGGCCGGCGGTCGGCCGGGGTTGCGGTGCGTTTCCCTGGTGCATGCAAAAGGCACACCTTTTGCGCGTGGCCGTGAAAAAATGGCACGGCAAGTGCAAAGTGTCGATTGACCATATAAGAAATTCGTTGTCCAGTCCGAAATTTCGGACCGGCGGGTGAAAAAATAATGGATATAAAACCGTAACGGGTCCGTTTATCATTGCGACAGGGTGACAAAAAAGTATTTTGTGCTTATTGTAACATAAGCCGGAAATGCGGCCTGGTGGCACTTTTTTTGTCAACGTCTCGAAATTAAAGCGGAATTTGTTCAAGGAGCAAGCAGTGGTCAGACACATCGTCATGTGGACGCTGAAGAATGAGGCGGAAGGCGCCTCAGCCGCGGAGAACGCGGCCGAGATGAAAAAAAGGTTGGAAGCGCTCAACGGGCGCATTGATGGACTCAGAAATTTGGAAGTCGGCACAGAAATCGTCGCGGCGGACCCGGAGTGCCATGTGGCGCTATGCTCCGAGCACGACGACGAGAACGCGCTTGATCATTACCAGGCGCATCCGGAGCACCAGGCGTGCGTGGCCTTCGTGAAGAAGGTCGCGGCGACGCGAAGGGTTCTGGATTATATTGTCAGGTAGGCGGGGGAACGAATTGAGGGAGTGCGAGGTGAATCCAAAAACACGCGGCGATAGTCGGTACGGAGTAGTTCGTCGCGTTAAGGAGGACGCCATGTCCATGCGTTTTGACCAGGAACGAAAACGAATCATCTGCCGGTGGGAAGAGCCGACCAAAATCGTGATGAACAAGAAGGAGGGGTACATCAACCGCTCCCGCATGATCACGGTCAAGGTCAACGACAACGGCAAGTTGAACAGCAAGGACCGGAAGCGGCACGCGGAGCACCCCATGTTTCCGATCATCAACCGTTTCAACCAGATGCTCAACAACATGGATTGCTACCCCCAGTGTGAGTGGGAAGCCGAGCACGTGTGTGCCGTCTGCGGCACGAACCATGGCGTTCAGCCCCACTACGACTCCCGGCATCATTCCATCATTTGGCTTTGCAAGAGCCATCTGGGCGAATCCCCCAAGCTGGGAGACTAGACCTTCAGCCGTCATTTTCCCCGGCGGGGACGGAGACCGTTTCCGTGGCCGGAGGACATTCAAAGCGCAGCGTGCCGGGTACGCTGCGCTTTTTTTGCACTTGCCGTTTCGAGAATTGCGCATTCTTTCCGCGATTTTCGGGGCGGCATTGTCCGTTTCGGTCTTTATCCGGGCCGCGAATGCGGCGGCATGTTATTTTTTTAGTGCCGCCAAAGGGGCGCGTGCAGGGCGTGCGCCATGGCCGCCCGGGCCCGCCGGCCGTCCGGCATGTGACGAAAACGGAAAGAGCCCCGCCGAAGCGGAGCTCTTTTGTTGGTTTTGCGCGTTGACCTACAGGAAGAAGTAGGTGGCGGCGAGGCCCATGATGGACATGGTGATGGTATAGGGCAGCGCCAGGATGACCATGCGGCCGTAGGACAGCCTGATGACCGGGGCCAGCGCCGAGGTCAGCAGGAACAGGAAGGCGGCCTGGCCGTTGGGGGTGGCCACGGACGGGATGTTCGTACCCGTGTTGATGGAAACCGCCAGCTTGTCGAAGTGATGCATGGTGGCCCGGACAGGCTCCTGGATGGCGGCGGGCAGGCCGGCGATGGTTTCGGACCTGTACAGGTGCGCGTCCGTCAGCTTGGCCATGAGCGCCTGGGCGTTTTCCACGCCGGGGATGGCGGCCAGTTCCTGGACGAAGTGCATCTTGGTCTCCGAGATGTACACGGTGGCCACGAAGACGTTGTCCGAGATCATGGAGAGCAGGCCGTTGGCGATGTAGTAGGCGGCCGCCTGGGTGTGGCCCTCCAGGGAGAGCACGAAGTGCATGACCGGCTTGAACAGGTGCTGGTCGTGGATGACGCCGACGATGGCGAAGAAGACCACGAGCAGTGCGGTGAAGGGCAGGGCCTCTTCAAAGGCCGGGCCGAACTGGTGCTCGTCGGTGATGCCGTTGAGCGCGGTGAGCAGGATGATGACCGACAGGCCGATGATGCCGACCTCGGCCAGGTGGAAGCCCAGGGCCAGGATCAGCCAGACGCCGATCAGCCCTTGGACGATCAGTTTGGCCTTTCCGAGGGTGCCGCGCTTTTCTTCCATTTCGATGGCGGTTTCCAGCAGGTGGGAACGGATGTTGCCCGGCAGTTGCGCGCCGTAGCCGAAGATGTGGAGCTTTTCGACCAGGATGCAGGTCAGCAGGCCGACGGCCAGGACCGGCATGGAGACCGGAGCCACCTCGAAGAAGAAGTCCATGAAGTGCCAGCCCATTTCCGCGCTGATGAGCAGGTTCTGGGGTTCGCCCACCAGGGTGCAGACGCCGCCCAGGGCGGTGCCGACCGCGCCGTGCATCATCAGGTTGCGCAGGAAGGCGCGGAACTCCTGAAGTTCCTTGCGGTTCTGCTCCTTGACGGTTTCGTCGGAACAGAGGTCGTGGGTACAGGTCATGTTCTTGCCGGAGGCGAATCGGTGGTAGACGTTGTAGAAGCCGTAGGCCACGGCGATGATGACCGCGGTCACGGTCAGGGCGTCCAGAAATGCGGACAGGAAAGCGCCCGCGAAGCAGAACATCAGCGAGATGGCGATCTTGGATTGGACCCGTGTCAGGATGCGGGTGAAGGTGTATTGCAGGAAGTCCTTCATGAAGTAGATGCCCGCGACCATGAAGATCAGGAGCAGGATGACCGGGAAGTTGTTCAGCGCTTCATGGTAGACCGTGTAGGGCGACGTCATGTTGAGGATCACGGCCTCGATGGCGAGCAGACCGCCTGCGGGCAGGGGGTAGCATTTGAGGGCCATGGCCAGGGTGAAGATGAATTCTCCGATCAGCACCCAGCCTGCGATGAACGGGCCGACGGTGATCACGAGGATGGGGTTGATGATGAGAAATGCGAGGATGGACATCTTGTACCAGCCTGGCGCATTGCCGAGGAAGTTCTTGCCGAAGGCTTGTGTAAGGGATCGGGCCATGTTTGGTTTCTCCTACATAAGTATATGCGTTTGACAGGTGGTCTTGCCTGAATCAGTTGCTGATGATCATGGTCGGATACATGCCCGCATCCGGCCCGGCCTGGAAGGGCTGGAGGATGTTGAAGCATGCGTCCCGTGTCTTCTGGGCGTGGCCCCGCGTGTTGTCCGAGCCGTCGAAGTAGGCCCCGTTTTCTTCTCTTATATGATCTATGCGGTGCCGAAAAGCCTTAACGAACGCCTTGCCGTCGCCCTGGAAGATGGCGTTGCCCAGGGTGAGGTCGGTGGCCTGGGCCAGTTCGTCCAGGTCCACGCATTGCGTGGCCAGGTCGGCCTGTTTGGTGATATATCCCCAGATAGCTGAATTATTCGGAATTTGAATGGGCTCGGTCGCGTCTATGATGGTGTGCGGCATGACGATGGAGTCCCGGCCGATGGTGATGGGGCATTCCTTGGTGCCGTGGAGGAATGAGTTGAAGCCCACGAACACGTTTTTGCCGTTTTTGGCCCAGATGACCTTGCCGCCGTGGGCGGTGACGTTGTTGCCGTCGAAGACCGAGTTGGCGATGTAGCAGTTTTCCTGCGCGTTGGAGCCTTTGCCGATGATGGAATTCTCGATGTGGGCGCGCTGCACGACCAGGGCGTTTTCGCCGATCTCACAGTCGCCCTTGATGACCGCGTAGGGGGAGACATAGGCGGATTCGGGCACGTCGATGAGCGATTCCGGGGCGGCCGTGGAATAGATGGGGACGAAGTCTTCCTTGAGGTCGTCCACGTAGTCGATGAATTTCCCCGACAGCTTGCCGTTCTCGTCGAGCTTGACGTATTGCTCCACCACCCCTTTGGGGTAGACGTAGTTGAACTCGAACAGGTTCTTGGTCTTGATCCAGACGCGGCCCGGTTCGATGGTCTGCCTGGCCATGTCGCCCGCCTGGACGTAGGAGAAATCGCCCAGGACGCAGTTGTGCAGGATCGACAGGTCGGCGGTGGCGAACGCCCCGAGATAGACGCCTTCCGTGGTGGTGCCGTGGATGTTGGAGTAGTGCATGGCCACGGTGTTCAGGATGCGGAAGACCTCGGGGGTCTGCGGGTTCTTGGACTGGTTGTGAACCAGGGTCTTGACCAGGAAGGAATTGATGATGCGGATGACCTCGTCGTAGAAGAGCTTGGTTTTGACGCCGTTGAATTCCACCACGTCGCCCCGGCGCTTGAGTTCGTCGCCGCGCACGTCGGACTTGTAGAGCACCGACCTGTCCACCTGGGTCTTGCCCAGGAAATAGGTTCCGCCGAGATTGGAGTTGGTGAACTTGAAGCTGATCGGATGGTCCTCGGTCAGCGCGTAGAACGCGTAGTAGAGCAGGTGCCGCTCCCGGGGAATCGAATTCTTGAGGATTGAGCGGACATCCATGCCCATCGGTCTGAGGTTGACGTTTACCCGGGCCGCAATATGATCAAACAAGGCTTCGAGTTTTTTCATTGTGCTACCGTGTCGGCTTTCGTTTTATGGGGGCGGCCGTCGTACCATGGACGACGGCCGTCCCCATTGTTCGTTGTATCGGTTGTCTGTCTCGCGTTCCGTCCGTTTTTTAAAGGGTGATGGGCATGCCCATGAGCGGCCAGATGACCAGCACGGCCAGGGCGACCATGACCATGAGCAGCAGGGAGGCGGGAATGCCCCAACCGAAGAACTCGCCGGTGGTGAACTGGCCGGAGTCGTAGGCGATGGCGTTGGGCGCCGCGCCCACCAGCAGCAGGAACGGCATGCCGGCCATGACCAGGGACGCGTACAGGATGACCTCCGGGGCCACGCCGAGATAGGGCGCGATGACGAGCGCCACGGGCAGCGAGATGGCGATGGCCGCCACGTTCATGATGAAGTTGGTCATGATCATCACGAAAAAGGCGATGGACATGACGAAGATGAACCAGTTGGCTTCGGCGAACATGGCCAGCCAGTTGACGGCCATCCACTTGGCCGCGCCGGTCTCCCAGAGGCAGAAGCCGATGGACATGGCGCCCGCGAAGAGCAGGATGATGTTCCAGGGGATGTCTTCCAGGTCCTTGAGGTCGAGGATCTTGAAGACGAAGAAGAGCACCGAGGAACAGAGGATGATGGCGGTCTTGTCCACGGCCTTGAGCGCGGGCACGAAGGCGCGCAGGCTCATGATGACGATGACGGTGGCCACGATGATGGCGGCGAAGATTTCGTCGCGGGTCAGCCCGCCCATCTTGGCGTTGAGTTCGCGGGCCTTTTCGCGCAGGCCTGGGATGCGGTCCTTTTCGGGCTTCATGCAGATCATGAAGAAGGCCCAGAGCAGGAAGGTCATGCCCCATCCGATGGGAGCCATGTAGTAGGTCAGTTCGAAGAAGCCGATGTCGACGTTGACGATTTCCTTGTAGAAGCCGATGGCCACCGCGCCGCGCGCCGCGCCGAGCAGGGTGACGATGGAACCCGCGCCGGCCACGTAGGCCATGCCGATGAAAAGCCCCTTGCCGAACTTGGTGGGCTTGTCGCCCTCGCCGTAGAGCGCATAGATGGCGAGCAGCAGCGGGTAGATGGTGGCGGCCACGGCGGTGTGGGCCATGATGTGGGTGAGGGCGGCCGTGACCACGAACACGCCCAGGTAGATCATGGAGGTCCGCTCGCCCACGATGTCCAGCATCTTGTACGCCAGTCGCTTGGTCAGGCCGGTCTTGGTGAAGACCAGGCCGATCATGATGGAGGCGAAGATGAAGAGGACGGACGGGTCCATGAAGTCCTTGAAGGCGACCTTGGCCGGGCGGATCAGGAACATGACCTGCAGGATGCCGATCATGAGCGAGGTCACGCCGATGGGCACGACCTCGAAGACCCACCATGTGCCTGCCAGCAGGAACACGGCGATGGCGCCCTTGCCTTCGGCGGAGAGGATGAAGTGCTCTCCGTTGGGGTCGATGGCGTCGGGCCATTGGGAACAGAAATTGACGATGGCGAACAGGACGACGCCGGTCAGCATGAAGACCAGGCGTTTCCAGTCAAAGGCGGGTTTGGCGACTTGTGCTGCTTCCATGGGTATCTCCTCGTGCGGCTGGGCCTAGTCGTCCAGGGCGCAGGCGTTCATGCGTTTGACGATCTCGGCGAACACGTCGGACATCCGGAGGACGCCGATGACGTTGCCGTTGCCGCGGACGATCAGAGGCTGCGGGGTGCCGACCATGTACATGTGCACACCGTGCTGGATGTCGCTGTCTCCATCAATGTAGTGGCCCTCTTCGGGCACGTGCATGGCGTCGGTGACCTTGATGCGCACCGCCTTGGAGCAGATGTTGGAAAGGCTGTCGCCCCACAGGTTGAACTCCTTGAACTGTTCGGCCACGAGGCGGTTGGAAAGGATGTCCGTGTCCAGGTTTTTCTTGTTGAGTTTCCTGTAGTTCGGTTCGAGCGCGAGAATGAAATCTCCCATGGTCAGCACGCCGACGAACGAGCCGTCCTTGTCCACGACCAGGATGTCCCTGTGTTTGCTGGCGTTCAACGCGGCGGCCACGTCACCGAGGCTGGCGTCTTCGCCAAGCGTCTGGTAATCGGCCACCGGAATCATCAACTCTTTGACTTTCATGAAATACTTCCTCCCAAGAAGTGTCGTTTCCACAAGCATGAACGCCTCTCCCCCCTCTATGGGATGGCGGTCACGTGTCGTCATATGATGGCGGGCCGGATAGCGGCATCCCGACGACACCCCGTTTGGAGAGGGGGGTGTCCCCTTCGTCGGAACGACCTTTCAGAGGCCCAGGTGCCTATACATAGCAATCGGTTGCCGGCGTCAAGCCTCTCGCGTGAAAAAAAGAACAAGAGCAAAATGAAACATAATGAGACAAAATGGACACCCTAGTTTGTTTCATAATGAAACGTTTTAAAACGCGTGTCGGTCAATAGAGGTTCTGGCCGGGGCCGAGTTTGCCCATGAGGTAGGATTCGAGAACGGCGTCGGCCGGTCCGCAGACGTCGTCGATGACGTCGAGGCCCTTGCGCCGGAGGAAGTCGAAGATTTCCTTTTCCATTCCCGCGCAGATGACGGTCCGCACGTCTTCGGACATGATCAGCCGGTACATGGCCTCCCCCGAGGTGTCGTCCAGGACGACGACCCGCTCGTGGATCTTGCCCATGACGCTGGTCTCCCTGGTCACGGAGACCACCAGCACGTCGGTGGCCAGGTCGAAGCGGGGGGCCACGTCGTTGTCGTGGAGGGGTATGAGGATTTTTTCCATGCGGTCCGCCTATTCGATGCCGAAGTGTTTCATCTTGCGCCACAGGGTGGAGCGGCCCCAGCCCAAAAGGTCGGCCGCCTGCTGTTTTTTGCCGCCCGTCTTGACCAGAGCTTCCAGGATCATCTTGCGCTGCACGTCCTCCCACCGTTCCGGCGGGGTGCTGCCGACCGCGCCGCCGGCCTGCTGGCCCTGGGCCGGGGCGGAGACCAGCCGATCCGGCATCCCGGACCCCTGGAGCATGTAGCCGGGCAGGTGGCGCATGCTGACGATGCCCGAGTCGCAGAAGCTGACCGCGTATTCGATGAGGTTTCGCAGCTCACGGATGTTGCCCGGAAAGGTGTAGGACTTGAGCAGGGTGTCCACGTTTTTCGAGAACCCCTCCACTTTTTTGTTGAACCGGGCCTGGAATATCTTGAGGAAGTGGTCCTGGAGCAGGCGGATGTCGTCGCCCCGTTCCCGGAGCGGGGGCAGGTTGAGCCGGATGACGTTCAGGCGAAAGAGCAGGTCCTGGCGGAACAGCTTCTGCCGGACCAGGTCCTCCAGGCCGTGGTTGCTGGCCGCCATGATGCGGACGTCGGTGCGCGCGCCCCGCGTGGAACCCACCGGATAGACCACGTGGTCGTCCATGTAGGCCAAAAGCTTGGTCTGGAGGTGCAGGGGCAGGTCGGCCACCTCGGTGATGAACAGGGTGCCGCCGTGGGCCATGCGGAGCCGTCCGGGCTTGGGCATGTCCGCGCCGGGAAAGGCGTTCTTGGCATGGCCGAAGAATTCGGATTCCAGGAGGTCTTCGGGCAGTGCGCCGCAGTTGACCTTGATGAACGGGCCGTCGCGGTCGGACTCGTTGTGGATTTCCTCGGCCAGCATGTCCTTGCCGGTGCCGGTCTCGCCGGTGATGAGCACCGGCGAGTCGGTCTGGGCGATGGACGGGGTCATGGCGAATATCTTCCGCACCTGCGGACTGCGGCCGATCAGTTCGCCCAGGCCGTAGGCGTGGACGGGCACCTGGTCCAGAGCGTTGTCGGACCGGGGCTGTATGGCCTCTATGACGCCCCGGATGGCCCCCTTTTCGTCGATGAGCGGGGCCAGCGTCAGGTGGACGAAGATCTTTTCCCTGGATCGGTTGACGATGTTGGCCTCCACGGTTCGGGGACGGCTTGCCTTCCAGGCGGTCATGACCGGGCAGTCGTTCATGCAGAAATCGCAGCGCAGGGCGTGCAGGCACCGCATGCCGAGCACGTTCCGCCCGACCACGCCGGTCAGCAGTTCGTATTTCTTGTTCACCGCCTGCAGGACGCCGTCCTTGTTCATGACGGCCACGCCGATGGGCAGCACGTCCAGCAGGGCGGCAAGGCCCTCGGGACGGGTCAGGCTACGCAGGAGCGGAGAGATGTCGGAAAAGGGCATGGCGCTGGTCCTGGTGGTTCAATCCGTGTCATGCTGAATCGTAATGAAACATACCGGCAAAGACAAGCCCGGCGCACCGGGCGCCGCCCGAAAAAAGGCCCCGGCGGACCGGGGCCTTGAATGCGTGTTGTGTGCGGGCGGCTACTCGTTCATCTCGTCGATGAGGCCGCGCAGCTCGTTGGACAGCCTGGCCAGGTCGTTGATGGCCTCCACCGACCGATTCATGCCCTCGGCGGCTTCCGAGGCGATTCGGTTGATGTCGTCCACGGCCTGGTTGATCTCCTCGCTGGCGGCGGACTGCTGTTCCGCGGCGGTGGCGATGGACTGGACCTGGCCCGACGTATCGTCGGCAAAGGTCACGATGGATTCCAGGGCCTCGCCGGAGCGGTTGGCCAGGGTGGTGGCTTCCTGCACGGCGTGGGCGGCGGTGTCCACGCTCTTGATGTTTTCGGCGGCCGCGTCCTGGATGACCTGGATGGCCGTGCCCACTTCCTTGGTGGCGTCCATGGTCTTTTCGGCCAGCTTGCGGACCTCGTCGGCGACCACGGCGAATCCGCGCCCCGCCTCGCCCGCGCGGGCCGCCTCGATGGCGGCGTTGAGCGCCAGGAGGTTGGTCTGGTCCGCGATGTCCTCGATGACGGTCAGGATCCGGCCGATGTCCGTGGCCTGCCCGCCCAGTTGGTCCATGGACCGCTTGAGGGTGGTGGTCAGCTCGAACACTTCCTGGATGGAGGTGATGACTTCCTCGACCACGGTCGAGCCTTCCTGGGCCTGCGAACGGGCGTTGTCGGCCGATTCCGCCGAGCTGGCGGAGTTGCGGGCGACCTCCAGGACGGTGGCGTTCATCTCCTCCATGGCCGTGGCGGTCTGGGTGGTCCGGTCGCGCTGGATGTCCGCGCCCGCGCTGACCTGGTCGACCAGGGCCGAGAGGTCGTCGGCCGCTGAGGTCACCTTTTCGGCGATGACCGCCGACTCTCCGGCGATGCGCCGCATCTTGGCCAGCAGCTCGGCCCCCCTGGCCTCCTGCGCCCTGGCCTCTTCCATGGCGGTCTCGGCTTCGCCCTTGGCCGCCTCGGCCTCGCGCCGCTTGTCGGCGGCCTCGACCATCTTGGCCTTGAGATTGTCGACCATGGTGGAGATGGAGTTTTTCACCGCGCCCAGTTCGCCCGCGAAATTGCCTTCCGGGCGGGCGTTGAGGTCGCCGTCGGCCACGGTGCCGGCAAAGTCGCGGATGCGGTGGAGGGGGTTCACGATGGCCTTGCGGGCCACGAACCAGACGGCCACGCCCAGGACCAGCAGCACGGCCACGGTTTCGGCCGCGGAGTACAATTCCGCCCGGCGTATGCTTTCCTTGGCGGAATCCAGGGATGTGATGATTTCGAATGCCCCGTGGATTTCCCCTTCCTTCCAGCCCTCCTTGACGCCGCCGGTGGGATCGAGGTCGCCCTTGTTGTCGCCGTGGCAGTACAGGCACTCCCTGGTCAGGCGGATGGGCCGGAAATACCGGATCTGGTGATGCTCGGTGATGATCTTTTCGGTCAGGTTTCCGGCCTTGAATTCGTCGAGCACCTCTTTTTCCAGGGGAGTGGGCTTGTTGGCCGGGTTGCGCGGGGCCACCTTGGGCACCCGGAACTTGTAGTCCAGTTCGCCCGCCTTGCGCTTGGCCATGTTGATGGCCGTGATGACCGGGATGGCCTCGAGGAGTTTTTCGGGCGTGTCGATCCGGTCGAAGGGGATGGTCAATCCCATTTCGATCTTCTTGGCCATTTCCTCCCTGGCGGATTCCGCCATGTAGACGATGGCCCGGCTTTGCTCGACCAGCCCTTCTTCGGCGTCGATCTTGAGTTGAGATATCTGGTGGGCGGAGAGCACGAGGGCCACGATGGCCGGCCCGGCTAGGGCCAGGGCCAGGACTTTCCATTTCAAGCTGAGATTTGCGAGCATGTCATTCCCTGTCTTGGGGTTGAAGGGGGGGATTGGACCTCTAAGTCCTATCGGTTGAAAATATCCAAAGATTTAGGGGGATGGTGACGATATTTTGCATGGGCGGAATGCCGGACCACGATGTGCGTCAGAATTGGAAGTAGAGAAATTCGCTCGGCAGGTTGGCGGACATGAGCACCAGCGCCACGGTGGCGAAGGTCGCCGCGTAGAAGGCCGCGCATACCGGGGAGGGGCGGCAGAGAGCGGCCCACCTGTGGGAATCGCGGTAGAAGTGGTCCTGGACGGTGAACAGGACGATGGCTACCAGATAGCCGGACCATTCCAGGCCGCCGGACAGGGCGTTGCCTGCGGCAAGCCGGGCGTCCGCGCCGAAATCGGTCATGCGCGCCAGCAGCGCGTTGGCCGTGGCGAAGTCCGGCGAGCGGAAATAGACCCAGGCCGCGTTGACGAACAGGAAGGTCAGCAGCCAGGCCGCCGGGCGGGGCAGGCGGAAGCTGCCCTGCCGGTACCAGCGGTGGATCACCATGCCCGCGCCGTGCATGGCGCCCCAGGCCACGAAGGTCCAGCCCGCGCCGTGCCAGATGCCGCCGATCAGGAAGGTCAAAAACAGGTTGACGCAGGTGGGGACGAGTCCGCCCCGGTTGCCGCCGAGCGGGAAATAGACGTAGTTGCGCAGGAAGCGCCCCAGGGTGATGTGCCACCGCTGCCAGAATTCCTGGATGTTCATGGACAGGTAGGGCGAGTTGAAGTTCCACGGCAGGTCGATGCCGAAGAGCTTGGCCGAGCCCAGGGCGATGTCCATGTACCCGGAGAAGTCGTAGTAGAGCTGGAAGGTGTAGGCCAGGCTGGTCTTCCAGGCCCCCCAGACGGTCAGCGCCCCCACGTCGGCATAGCCGTCGGCCGCCCAGACGCCGAGCTTGTCCGCGACGATCACTTTCTTGATCAGCCCGATGGCGATGAGCAGCAGCCCGGTGTTCACGGCGGACCAGTCCGTGCGCCGGTCCGGCAGTTCGCGGAACTGGGGCATCATCTCCCGGTGGTAGACGATGGGTCCGGCGATGAGCTGGGGGAAGAAGGTGACGAAGAGCAGGTAGTCCGGGAAATCGTAGGGCATGTCCCGGTCGCGGTAGGCGTCCACCAGGAAGGATATCTGCTGGAAGGTGAAGAAGCTGATGCCGATGGGCAGGATGATGTCCAGCGCCGGGGCGGCCGAGCCGAAGACGTGCATGACGTTGTTCAGCACGAACTGGGCGTACTTGAAGTAGCCGAGCAGCCCGAGGTTCACCGCGAATCCGAGCAGGAGCAGGGGGCGCGGGTTGCGCGACCGGGGCATGGCGCGGCCGATGAGGAAGTTGGCGCAGACCGAGAAGCCGATGAGCAGCAGGTACTCGGGCGCCCAGGAGCCGTAGAAGACCAGCGAGGCCAGGGCGAGGAAGACGTTCAGGACGCGCCCGTTCCCGGCCAGGCGGAGCAGGTGGAACCCCACGAAGACCAGGGGCAGGAAGACGAACAGGTACTGGATGGAGTTGAACAGCACGGCTACTTCGCCTCCGCCCGTTTGAACGCTTTCGTCACGTAGGGTTCGAGCAGGTCGGCGGCGATCCGGTTGCCCGCCGGGCTCCAGTGGTCGTCGCAGACGAAGAAGACGTCCTGGGCGTCATAGCCCCGGGTGGCCATCTCTTCGAGCAGGTCGCAGTATATGAAGCCGAGTTCGTTCGACAGCTTGCGGAATTCCTTGGTCAGGGGCGCGGTTTGGCCGCCATGCTGTTCGCGCGCCACGTAATCGGAGTGGGTGGCAATGGAAAAGACCACCAGGGGTTTGTCGCCCACTTCCTTGGCGAGCTGTTCCAGGCAGTAGCGCATGATGTCCCAGTCGGCGGGCTTGAAGTCGTAATAGGCCGAGCGGTCGCGGCCCGGATGGTCGTCGTACTCGGCGACCCAGCGCGGCTGCAGCTCGAAGTTGCGGACGCGGTAGGAGCCGAGGTAGCGCATGACCCGATAGAAGCTGGACCATTCACGCAGGGTGAAGTCGAAGCTCTTGAAGAAATCCGGCGTCTTGTCGCGGATATAGAGCTTATCCCGGGAATAGAAGAGTTCGTAGTTCGGGTAGGTGCCGCGCAGGTAGGGGCGGCGCTTCAGGGTGTCGGACCGGCTGACGTGATTGTCCTGGAAGTCGTTGTGCGGCAGGACGCCGATGAGCACCACGTCATGGTCGAACTGCTTGATCATGTACTTGTATTGCAGCCACTCCTGGATGGTCCCGAAGTAGCCGGAGGTGGCGAAGTTGAGAAACTCCCTGTCGAGGTCCGCCTCCAGGTGGTCGGTCAGCCGGTCGCCGAGGTCGTTGCCCCAGCCTTCCACGAAGGAGTCGCCCATGACCACGGCCCTGGGTTTGCCGCTCTCGTTTCGGCGGGTCCGTTCCCGGTCGCGCATGCCCAGCGAGTTGGCCCGGTACTCGACCACGAAGCAGGACTTGTTGTGCAGGTACGAGGAATTGGGCGCGTGCCAAGTGCCGAAGTGTTCGTTCAGGTTGGCCCAGAAGTTGTTGTTGGCGTCCACGATCCGATATGTGGGCAGGGGGATGGCCTGGTTGATGTAGCGGATGTAGAAAAGGCAGCCGATCTCGATGAACACGATGAAGCTTATCAGGAAGATCCCGAAATTCTTGAGGTATGTCTTGATCGGTTTCATCGTTTCTCAAACGGGCCGCTTTGGGGCCTGGCGGAGTGGCTGGTTATATGCATTGGTGTCGGCTTTCAATGGTCCCCGCCTTATCGGCGCAGGGTTCGCAGCCTGTCTTCGGCCAGTTTTTCCAGTTGGCGCTGAGCGAGCCGCGTCCTGAGGGACAGGGGCTTGAGCTGCGCCTTGAGCCGCCGCCGCCAGGTGTGGAAGCGGCTGCGTTCCTTGTCCGAGGCCATGATGTGGCCGATGGCGTTGGGCGCCGGCGTGTAGCTGTTCAGGAGCGACAGGGCGGCCTGCTTGTCCTGGCGGCACAGGGCCAGGGCCAGGGGGACGAAGTCCCGGTCGCACTTCACTTCGGGGCGCAGGTATTCGGCGGTGAAGTATTCCGGCTTCAGTCCCTTGAATATGCGCAGGCTCACGTCCAGCCATTTGATGCCCCATTGCGCGCCCTCGTCGGGCAGTCGAACGGCGATCTTCCTGGTGTCCCGGAAGTACATTTCCTGGAGAAACTTGATCACGGGCTTGACGCGTCCGGCATCCAGCAGGATGTCCTTGGCGGTGCGGAAGCTGGCGAACTGGTGGTTGATCAGCGTGTCCAGGGACATGTGGTTGGGTTTGTGCTCCTGGCGGAAGAAGTAGAAGAAGCTGCCGCACTGGGAAAAGCCGTCGATGCGCGTAAGCACTTCGAGCATGAAGCAGAAGTCCTGGCCGGACTTGTAGGGCGGGTGCTTCAGGGCGTGCCGCACGAGCACGTCCCGGCGGATGATCCACCGCCAGGCCACCTTGGACCTCCAGTACCGGGGATCGTCGAAGGTCAGCCCGGAGGCCGGGGGATGATAAAAGTATTTGCGCGAGTTGAAGGTTTTGTCCGAGAAGACCACGGCATTGCCGCAGACCGCGTCCACGCCGTCCCGCTCGGCCACGCCCACCATGTCCCTGACCGTGTTCTTGTCGATGAAGTCGTCCGCGTCCAGGAACAGGACGAATTCGCCCGTTGCGTTGTCCTGGGCCACCTGGCGGGCCTTGCCGTGCCCCTGGTTGTCCTGATGGATGACCCGGACGCGGGCGTCCCCGGCCGCGTAGTGGTCGGCGATGGCCGCGGACCCGTCCGTCGATCCGTCGTCGACCACCAGGACCTCGATGTCCGGTTCGGTCTGGCGCAGGCAGGATTCGATGCAGACCGGCAGCCACGGTTCCATATTGTAGCAGGGGATGGCGAACGTCATTTTCGGCATGGGGCTTCCTATCAAAGAGTGGAAACGATTGTAAAGGGAAGACTGGGCGCGGACGTGCGGAACATGCCGTGGTTTGAGTGGGTGTAATTGATTGTATTAATTAATATAACAGTTGCATTTTTCCGAGGCTTCCGCAGCCGGCGTCCTAGGCCTGCCGGTGCTGTTGGGGACGGGAAAAAAGCTCGATGGAACCGTTGACAAGAGGCAGGCCGGGATTATTGGAATCTTGATTCGGAACACTTCAATCATCTAGGAGGATGCTATGAATGCTACCAAGCTGAATCCATGGAATTGGTTCAAGAAGGAAGACGAACAGGAAAAGACGCTCCCTGTCGAACGGACGGAACGGGACGGCGCGTCGCCGCTCGATCGGTTCCACGCGGAATTCGATCGTCTGGTCGGTTCCATGTTCCCCGAATTCGGCCTCGCCCGGCCGGGCGGCACGCCGAAAAAGGGGGACGGACCCTTCATGCAGGCGGCCTTCAAGCCGAGGGTCGACGTGTACGGCACCGAAGACGAGTATGTGGTCGAGGCGGAATTGCCGGGCATGGAGGAAAAGGATCTGACCCTGGAAATCCGGGACGACGTTCTGATCCTGTCCGCCGAAAAGGAGCGCGAGACCAAGACCGAGGACAAGGGCTACTACCGGCTCGAGCGCTCCTACGGCTCCTTCCGTCGGGTCCTGAACATCCCGGAGGACGCGGACAGGGAAAAGATCGCGGCCAAGCTCGACAAGGGGGTTTTGCGCATCACCATGCCGAGGACCGGCACCGTCGAACCCGCGGCCCGGCGGATCGAGATCAAGGGGTCCGCTCCCAAATAACCGTTGTGCGCCGGGCGGCATGCCCGCCACGGCCGCAGCCCGGCCTTACCGAAAAGAAAACGGCCCCGGAACAGATGTTCCGGGGCCGTTCGGTTATCGGGTTGGCGGCTACTTGTTCGCGGTCCCGAATCCCAGGGGGAGCTTCTTGAAGCGCCCGCCGTGGATGATGGGATCGCCCTTGTAGCCCAGCTTCTTGAAGTCGATGTAGTCGGTGGAGCCGATCAGGTCGCCCACGTCCCGGCCCATCATCTGCAACAGCTGGAAGTCCGTGCCCTGTTCCGCCAGTTGGCGGAACTTGGATCCGCGCGAATCCTGGTGGCAGCGGTCGCAGCCCTGCTCGCCCTTCAGGCTCTCGTGGCAGTGTACGCAGGAGAGGGCGTTTTCCCTGGGCATGACCTCGTGCTCGATGCGCCAGTACATGGTGGTGGCCACCCACATGTATTCGCCGCTGTAGGGCAGCCCGGCCTTTTGCATGCCTTCGGTGAACGCCTTTTGCCAGTCGGCGTGCTTCCAGTACGCTGTGGTGTCCTCCTTGTCGTACGGGTACAGGTGGGGGATCAGCAGGTACCTGTGCTGGGCGTCGGCGGGCTGGATGCCGGACATGATCTTGAACGGCGTGATCCGCGAGTGCGGGTCCCGCATGGAACCCACCGGCTCGGTGATGCGGGTCTGCACGAGCTGCCGCTTCTGTTCATAGGTCAGATCCTCGCCGGGCCCGAAGCCCTTGGCCTCGGGGTCGATGGGATCGCCGAGCAGCAGCCGCTTGGTGAACCCGTTGTACCAGGCGTATTCCGGCTTGGCGGACTCCTTCCAGAGGAAGTCGCCCTTCTTCCAGTCGTAGTCGACCTTGCCGTACTTGTCCTTCTTCACTTCGCGCTTCTTGTTTCCGGCGGTGGACCAGTCCCACCAGGTCTTGGTGGGGGCGCACTTGGAATACACGGGTGAATGGCAGGTGTTGCAGGCCACGGTGGCGCAGTGCTTGTTCAGGTGATGATCGAGCAGGGTGTCGCCGTAGTGGGGCTTGGCCGTGTGGCAGTCTTCGCAGGCCCGCGAACCCTCGGCCACGGGCGCGGAGGTGGACCGGCCCGATATCTTGTGGTTTCGGGTCTGGTGGCATTCCACGCAGGAGAAGTCGTAGCCTCCCATGTGGACGTCGCAGGTCTGGCTCGGCCAGTACAGGTCGGCGCTCATGTCCGCGTGCTTGACGGCGTCGCCGCCGCCGCCGCTGAAGTGGCACGTCCCGCAGGTCTTGCGGCTCGTGGGGCCGACGTTCTTCGCCACGTAGGTCAGGTCCACCTTGGGGTCGGGCATGCCGGCCTTGGGCGGGGCCTTCTTGTAGCTGCCGGTGGTGTCGTGGCAGACCAGGCAGTCGATGTTTTCCTTGTTGGTGAAGTCGAAGGAAGCGTCCTTCCAACCGTATCCCGCATGGCATGATGTGCAACGAGCCTCGTTGCTGATGGGGGATATTCAGAAGTTGTTGAGCGTCGTTGTCCCCTTGCCCGACATGACGCTCTTTCTGTGTTCGGTCGTGTAGGGGGACGGCCCGCGCCACAGCCAGTGGGCCGTGGCCAGCATGTCGTCGCCCGCTTCCTGGTGGCAGCGGAGGCATTCCGCCGTCACTTCCTGCGGCTTCGGGTTCTCGGGCAGCCTGACCAGCTCCTTGTGGTCCACGCTGCGCTTGGTGTGGCAGCCCACGCAGTTGACGGGTCCCTTCTTCATCTGCTCATGGCAGTTCATGCATTGCATGTGATAGGCGGCCTTCAGCCCGATGCGCTCGGTGTTCGCGTCGGTGCGCG
The DNA here is from genome assembly GCA_015709315.1 of Desulfovibrionaceae bacterium. Lineage (GTDB taxonomy): Bacteria > Desulfobacterota > Desulfovibrionia > Desulfovibrionales > Desulfovibrionaceae > Pseudodesulfovibrio. The sequence goes on along the minus strand of JACCQI010000007.1, from coordinate 34,557 downwards.
TGTCCTGGTGGCAGGACCGGCAGGACACGGTTTCGGGCGCGTTGGGATCGGCGGGCCGGTAGTGGTGGCAGGCGGCGCAGTCGCCGTCCAGCGATGCCGCGTGCTTTGAATGCATGAACCGGACGGGATCGTACTGCTTTTCGTAGGTGTCCACGTACGGGCTGTCCAGCAGGATGTAGCTCTGCTTGATGTCCTTGTACCCGATGCCCATGTTGCGCAGGCGCTGCTGCCGGAGCGGCAGGTCCTCCATGAGCACGTCCTCGACGAAGGGGTACTGCTTGTGGGCCTGCTTTATGGCCTCCTCCTGGCGCAGGGCCGTCCAGCCCTCGGGCATGGGCGTCAGGTCCTTGCGGGACTTCTCAACGGGCTTGGCGTCCCCGGCCGGAGGGGGCGTGGCGGCCAGGGCGGCCGACGCTCCCAGGACCGCCATAAGGACCGCGGTGGCCAGGACCCGGATCACGTTGGTTCTCATCGGGAAACCTCCTGTCGTTGTGCGGAGAGCACCGGGAAGTGTGTGACGAATACCCGGTAGAGGAAGAAGATCGTGGCCACGGCCCCGACGGTGACGAGAATCTCGCCGATGGCCGGGTAGTACGGATGCGTGGCGTAGGGTGCCTTGAACGAGACCACGAACACGTTGAATCGGTTGAGCATGACGCCCAGGACGATCATCAGCGCCGTCGTGAAGAGCAGCCGCCTGGATTGGCGGACCGCCTTGAACAGCAGCATGATCCAGGGAATGACCACGCCCAGTCCCACCTCCACCAGGAAGGCGGTGGACTGCGCCGAGCCGTCCAGCAGGGTGACGTACGCCCCGCGCAGGACGAGGTCCCCGATCTTGAGGACCATGTAGATGCCCAGCAGCAGGACGGTGATTTTGGACAGCGGGGTCAGGACGTTCATTTCCGACTCCAGCTTGAGCGACGACGTGGCGATGGTCGTTTCCACGACGACCATGGGATAGCCCACGGCGAACGCCGACGTCAGGAAGAGCAGCGGCAGGAACGGGGTGTACCACAGGGGCGACACCTTGGTCGGGGCGATGACCAGCAGGGTTCCCAGGCTGGACTGGTGCATGCAGGAGAGCACCACCCCGAGGATGATGAAGACCCACATGGTCTTGTCCAGCGTGCGGTCGAGGAACGCCAGCAGGGGAATTTTCTTTCCAAGGCGTTCGGCCAGCACGGGAATGAACTCGATCCAGAGCACCGTGACGTAGACCATGACGCACATGGCCACCTCGAACAGCGCGGAGTTGTGGTTCTGGTAGAACACGGGCTTCCAGATGGCCCAGGTCCGGCCGATGTCGATGCTCACCGCGAGGGCCACGAAGGTGTAGCCCAGCGCGGCGGTCAGCAGGGCGGGCCGGGTGACCGCCTCGTAGTAGTGGCGGCCCATGATGTGGGCCAGGAAGGCGGTGGTGAAGCCGCCCGCGGCCAGGGCCACGCCGGAGGCCACGTCCAGGCCGATCCAGATGCCCCAGGGGTAGTGGTTGTTCAGGTTGCTGACGGCGGAAAGCCCGTAGGTGTAGCGGATCACCAGGGTCACTGCCGCCGCGATCATGAGGGCCAGCATGACCAGGGTGCCGGGCGTCCAGAAGGGCCTGTCCACCGGAGTTGGCTTATGCGTCATGGTTTTCCTCCTTCCGTCCGGTCAGCCCCATGACGGCTCCGAGCACGCCGAACAGGGCCAGCGGGGACCAGAGGTAGCTGAACAGCGAGCTTTGAATGGTCTCGGTGATGCCGGGCATGGGCTGTTCGGGCAGCTTCTGGAAGCCGACCTTCTCGAAATCCACGTTTGAAACGTAGAGCCAGCTCGTGCCGCCCACTTCCTTTTCGCCGTAGACGCGGTCCACGTATTTGCCGGGGTCGTTCTCGATGCGCTTCTTGGCCAGAAGCAGCAGCTCGTTGCGCCTGCCGAAGGTGATGGCCTCCACCGGACAGATGGAGGCGCAGCCCGGCTTGCCGCCCTCCTTGGAGATGCGCTCGAAGCAGAAGGTGCATTTGCGGACCCTCGGCGTGATCGGGTCATGGTACTCGTAGGCCGGAATTTCGAAGGGACAGGCGGCCATGCAGTACCGGCAGCCGATGCACTTGCCGACGTCGTAGTGGACCGCGCCGTTGTCCTCCTTGGTCAGGGCGCCGGTGATGCAGGCGGATACGCAGGCAGGGTCCTGGCAGTGCATGCATTGCACCTTGACGAAGGTGGGGGCGGGCTTGGCCCGGTCGTCCAGCCGGCCGGGGTAGTATCGGTTGATGACGGTGAACGTGTCGTGGTCCGGGCGGCGCTTGGCGTCCAGGACCGTCAGGTCGTCAAAGCGGACGGCGGGTTCCGGCAGTCGGTTCACCTCGTTGCACGCCTGCTCGCACTTGCGGCAGCCGATGCAGCGGGTCAGGTCCACCAGGCAGCCGTAAGGGTCCGGCGGCGCCTTGGATTGCCATGCCTGCGCGTTATTCGGCGCTGCGGCGGCCACCCCCGCGGCCCCGACCGCGCCCAAAAAGCCTCGGCGTGTCAGTTTCATGGTTCCTCCAGTTTTTATAAGCAGTTAGAGAATATTCACATATAAACTATACTTAGATTATTAAAATAATGCATTGATGGGCGTCAATTTTTGTGGGAAAATTAATACATGGATAACGTACGGTTGCTCCGCCGGGTGCCCCTGTTTTCGGGGCTGGACGAGGACGCGGTCCAGGCGCTGGCGGACCGCGCCCGGATTGCCGAGTACAAGGCGGGCGAACGCATCGTCAGCCAGTCCGAAAAGATCCAGGCGTTCTACATCATCCTGTCCGGCCGGGTGAAGATTTTTCGAAGCAATTCCGAGGGGAAGGAGCAGACCCTCTACCTCATCGAGGAAGGGCAGCCCTTCTGTTTCTGCACGGCCTTCACGGACCAGCCGTATCCGGTCAGCGTCACGGCCTTGGAGCCGAGCTGCGTGGCCGACATCCCGGCCTCGGCCATGGAGGACCTGGCCCGCCGGGAACCGCTGCTCCTGCTCAAGATCATGCAGGTCCTGGCCAGTAGGCTGCTGGAGGCCATGAACATGGTGGAGTCCCTGGCCCTGCAGGACACGCGGCAGCGGATCGCGGCCTTTCTGCTCCATGCGGAATCCTGCGCGCCGTCGCGGCCCGGCGAGCCCTTCACCCTGCCCATCCATCACCGCGAGCTGGCCAAGATACTCGGCGTGACCCCGGAAACCCTGTCCAGGACCATCCAGAAGTTCAATCGCGAAAAGCAGATAGAGTCGAGCGGCAAGACCATCCGCATACTCGACCGCGAAGCCCTCGCGGGCACGGACGAGCCGGAAACGGCGGATTAGAGTCCGGGAAGGGGGCGCGGGAGGTCCCGGTGGGGGGAACCCCTCGTTTCCTTGACGATGGCGTCCCAGGTTCCGTCCCGCTTCATTTCCCGCAACGCCGCGGCCAGGGGGACGGCCAGTTCCGCATGATTCTTGTGCAGATAGAGGAACATGTCCTTGCTGCACAGCGGCGGGGACAGGTGGCGGATGTCTCGGTAGCCCAGGTTGCGGATCTGCTCGTAGCCGCTCAGCTTCGAGTACAGGACAACGTCCAGGCGTCCCAGTTCGAGCATGCGGAACAGGTTGCCGATCTTGGTCAGCTTGGTGAGCCGGGGAAAGCCCTCGGTGTTGCGCTCCAGGATCTTCCACCCGCTGACCAGGCCGACCCTGAGTTTCCGGATGCTGTCCCAGCCGGAGATCGGGATGTCCCGGGTGGCAAAGGCGACGAAATGCATCCGCATGTTGGGTTCGGGGACCCGGACCAGATTGGGAAAGCTGTTTTCCATTCCCTCGATGCGGTTGATTTCGCCGTCCAGGAGGCCCTGGTTGACGACCACCAGCGACCGTTCGGTCGAGGTGTGGACGATCTCGCACCCGACGTCGACCCGGCAGCATGCCTCCTTGATGATCCGGTCCAGCATCCCCGACTGGCTGGGCGTGGACAGGGGGGAATCGTAGGACGTGCTGATGCGCAGCAGGATGTCCCCGGCAAGGGCCGGAGGGCAAACCAGAAAAAGGAGCGCAAGAATCAGTATGACGGGCTTGGCGGTCGGTCCCGCCTTAAAGCTCGGTCCCAAAACAACCTCCCCGGTTTGGGGGAGAAGGCCGGCCGGACAAAATCCCCCCTGGCGGCCGAGAGCCTCTCCCGACCGGCAACATACCCTTTTTGGGGCTTTATGGGCAAGTCCTTCGCACCTGGAGCGGCCGGACGGGCGCGTATTCGTGCATCTAAGCGGGAAATCAATGAAAAAGCCCCCATCCATATGGATGGGGGCTTTTTCATTCGTGGTGCCCGAAAGAGGAATCGAACCTCCACTCCCGTGAGGGAACATGGTCCTGAACCATGCGCGTCTACCAGTTCCGCCATTCGGGCATTTAAAATTCTTTTAATGAACTCAAGTAATTATGCCATCTTAAGGAGAGAATGTCCATCGTTTTTTGGGAACGATAATTCGCCTCCGCCTCGGCACGTTCAGGCGAGAAAGAGTTATATAGATGCCAAAGGTCGTTGGCAAGCATTTTTTCCCATTATTTTCACATTCATGGGTCGAGGTCGCCGCCAAGGCCCGGGCGGCTTGAGATTGTCGTGGAAAAACACTATGTTGTTTCCGCTCCAACGGAGGGGGAATATGGATAATTTTTTGTTGTTGATCGTCTGTTTCCTGCTGGGCATCGGCCTGCGGCTTGGCGGCGCGGTCGATGAAAAGGCCCCGGCGGCCATCAATGCGGTCATCATTCATATGTCCCTGCCCGCCCTGGCCATTCTCTACGCCCACGACCTGCCCGTCGGGCCGGAGCTGATCCTGCCCGCCGCCATGGCCTGGATCGTCTTCGGGCTCGGCTGCCTACTTTTTCTCGTCCTGCTCAGGCGGCTACCCGGCATGGACCGCAAGACCCGCGTCTGCCTGGTGCTGACCGCCGGGCTGGGCAACACCTCTTTTGTGGGCCTGCCCATGATCGAGGCTTTTTTCGGCCCCGAGTACCTGGGCGTGGGCATGCTCTGCGACACGGCCGGGACGTTCATGGCCCTGGCCGTGCCCGGCATCATCCTGGCGGCCTGGGCGTCCGGCGAAAGGGTTGGGGCCGGGACCCTGGCCCGCAGGGTGCTCCTGTTTCCGCCGCTCGTTTCCATCGTCGTCGGGTTCGCCCTCCAGCCCGTGGATTATCCGGGCTGGTTCGTTTCCGTCCTGCAGCGCATGGGCGGGACCCTCAGCCCGCTGGCGTTGCTGTCGGTGGGGCTGACCCTGCGCTTCGGGGCCATCCGGTCCCATGCCCGGGACCTGCTTCTGGGGATCGGCTTCAAGCTCGTCCTGGCCCCGCTCGTCATATACGCGCTCTACCTGCACGTGCTGGGGGCCACGGACATGGCGGCCCGCGTGACGGTCTTCGAGTCCGCCATGGGACCCATGGTCACCGGGGGCATCATCGCCATGGCCTACGGGACGCGTCCGTCCCTGGCCGCGGCCATGCTCGGGGTGGGGATTCCGTTGTCCTTCCTGACTTTGCCCGTGTGGCACAGGTTGCTGACGGTCTTCTAGCGCGCCGTCATTCTTCCTTTGACGGGAGCGTGCAGGTCTTGCCGCCGGGCAGGACTGCGTAGAGGGGGGCCCTGATCTGCAACAGGTCGTGGAATGTCTGGAGCCGGATGCACGACGCCTCGCTGAGGGGTTCGCCCTTGTGCAGGAGGATGGCGCCGTCACGGGTGACCATGTCCTGCCGCATGACCATGCCCGGCTTCAGGTCGGCCACGGTGATCGGGGCGCACTGGGCCTTTTGGTTTTCCTCCAGGTGAAAGGCCATGGCCTTGACCACGGCCGGGTCGTAGATGTCGGGCCGTTTCCGCATCTGCGCCAGGGCCTTTGCGGCGCTGCCCTTTCTCGTCCTGATCTGGTCCACGTCGATGCAGACCTTGAGGATGCGCGCCCCCAGCGGCGGCTTTTGCGAGAAGGGCGTGTTCTGGTGGCGGACGATCTCGGCCATCTTGCCCATACGCGGGATGTTGCCCAGGAGCCGGGAGGCGATTTCCGGGTGGGAGCGGAAGAGCTTCATCTCCTCCCTGGTGACGTTGCTGCCTTTTTCCACCTTATGGAGCAGGTCCTTGGGCAGTCCCATGCAGCCGATGTGGGAGAGGAGGACGGCCATGTCCAGATATTGGGGGGACATGGCCTTGAGTTCCCGGTTGATATCCTGGGCTTGGCGGAGGATGCGCTTGCTGCGGCTCACGGCTTCGGGGTGGGTCAGCTCCATGAGGTCCACCAGCATCTTCACGCAGCCGATGAGCATGCTTTTCATGGCCTTGGACTCGGCCTTTTCCCGCCTGTGCCGGGAGATCGAGTCGGCCACGGCCGCGACCAGCTTTTGGGGATCGCAGGGCTTGGTAAGCAGCCGGGAAATGCCTGCGGCGTTTATCAGCTCCGCGGCCTGCTCGAATTCGGGGGCGTCGATGACGGCGATGCGCGCGATCCGGGGGTGCTTCTCCTTGACGGCGGCCAGGAATGCGCGGCCGTCCATGCCCGAGAGGGCCATGTCGGAGATGACCGTCGTGAAGGCGTGGTTTCCGTCCAGGGCCTTGAGCGCCTTTTCGCCGCTGTCGGTCATGCTCAGGACGACGGCCCCGCCCAGGGCGTTCTTGGCCGTCTTGGCGAATGCCTTGTCCGTGGTGGTCAGTATGATTCTCGGAAGCGCCATAATATTCCTTGCCTAGAGGCCGGAAGTGGTGATGTCGCCTTGTTCCGGGTCCCAGTGAAATTTGGAAGCCTGCACGGGCTTCTTGAGCGTGGTGGTCCGGTCCCCGATCCTGATCGTCACGCCCGCGTGGGCCGTCTTCCGCGCCGTGATGTTGATCCTGGCCAGTTTTTTGCCGCGAGCGACGAGCCGGGCGGCCTTTTCCTCGTCGATGGCCCGCATCCTGGAGCCGAGCAGGGCCTTGACCTTGAAGAGTTCCGCCAGGATGGCCCGGTCCTCCTTGGGGGCCATGAGCAGGGTCGCGGCCACGTCGTCGGTGCCGATGTACTTTTCCAGCTCGATTCTCCGGTTCTTGAGCGCCTGCCTCTTGCCGTCGAGATCGTCGTCCGCCTCGCCGGGGATGGTCAGGGTGACGTTCGTCTTGGACCCCACGTCGGTGCCCACCTCGTAGGCGTTCATTCCGCGGCAGACGTAGTCGCCGCCGTTGACGACGCCCTTGCTGGACTCGGCCACGATCTGGCCCCCGGCCACGATGTCGCAGTTGACGAAGTCCACCTCGGCGATCACGTCGCCACCGGCGCGGATGGTGGCGTTGCGGAAGAATTTGGCCGCCACCGTGCCGCCCGCCTCGATCAGGCCGCCCTCGTCCATGAGCACGCCGCCGCCCACATTGACGTCGTTGCCGGCCCGGATGGTGGCGTTTTCCACTACCACGTCCACCTGGACGTTGTCCTCGGCCGTGACCTCCGCGCCCGTGGTCACCGTGCCCTTGATGATGATGGACCCCTTTTCCACATGCACGTTGCCCGAGGACAGGTCCACGTCCGAATCGATTTCCAGCACGTCGGACACGGAAAGGGAATTCTCCTTGTAGACGATCATGCCGGTCATGGTGGCCTTGTAGACGATGGTGCTTCCCTTCAGGCCCGTCGAGGTCACGCCGCTTCCGCTTTTGAGTTCCTTGGGCTTGCCGTCCTTGGCGGGCAGTTCCCCGCCCAGGACGTCGAAGCCCGGCCTGCCGGACGTGGGCGGGATCAGGGAGGCCACATGGTCGCCCTCGGCCACGCAGGACATGTTGCCCCGCTCCCGAAAGTTGATGCTGCCGTTCTCCAGCCTGGTGCCGACGCCGTCGCCGCCGTCGAAGCTGAGTTTGACTCTGCCGTCCCGTCCGTTCACGGGCGGGACGCCCTGGGCGATGAGGACGTCCTCGACCGGCGCGTCGGTCTTCTTGGCCTTGGCCACGGCCGCGTCCAGGGCGTCGTTGTCCACGCCCCGGCTGCCCTCGGGCAGCCAGCTGCGGTATTTGTCGTCGGAGATGGGATTGCCGAAGCAGTCCTTGGGATAAAAGGTCATGGTCATGGACATGCGGTCCTCGGACACGGTCCAGAGCGGGACGATGTCCAGCCCCTTGTCCGTGGCCGAGACCATGCCCACGGTGGTGGCGGTAACGGTGCCCGCTTCCGCGTCGCAGACCAGGAACGAACCGGGATACTCGATTTCCGACCCCATGCCGGGGGCCACGTCGGCGGGCAGTCCGTCCTTGTTGAGATTGGCGAAGGGCGTTCCGGGAGCGGCGGGGAGCGTAATGTCACCAATGAGGGTGATGTTGTCTGCGGTCAGGGGGCAGCGGGTTTCGTCGCGTGCGGAGGGCATCCTGAGGTCTCCTTGGCGTTGTCTGCGGGGCACCGGAAATATCTTTTCCGCGATTGTTGTCAGATAATCGTATTTTGGTCAATGATATCCGAATATTCCTTTCATGGCGGCTTGTTGCGGAGTGCCCGGATGGGCGGCCGGGACCGTCTGCCGGGTGTTTCATCCGTCCGGGTTTCCTGATAGAATGTCGGGATGAAACCGATGAAGCGATTCGAGCAAGTATCGGCCTACCTGGACGGGTTGGGCCTTTTTCATATGGATTTGAACCTCGGGCGCATGGAACGGTTCTGGGAAAGGCGCGCCATCCCGGACCTGCCCGTGGTCCACGTCGTCGGCACCAACGGCAAGGGGTCCACCGCCGCGTTTTTCGCCTCCCTGGCCCGCGCTCATGGACTCAAGGTCGGGCTGTTCGGCTCGCCCCATTTCCTGACCATGCGGGAACGCGTGCAGGTCAACCGGGCCATGCTCTCCGAACGGGAGTGGCTCGCGCTGGCCAACGACATCCTGTCCGTGCCCGGCAGCGAGGCGCTGACCTATTTCGAGTTCCAGACCTGCCTGGCCATGCTGGCCTTCGGGCGGGCGCGCGTGGACGTGGCCGTCATGGAGGCCGGGCTGGGCGGGCGGTTCGACGCCACCAACGTCTTCGCCCCGGAGCTGACCCTGTTCACGCCCATCGGCATGGACCACGAGGCGCACCTGGGACGCACCCTGTCCGCCATCGCCCGCGACAAGGCCGGTGCGCTGCACACCGGCGGCTGCGGCGTGACCGGCCCCCAGGACCCGGCCGCCCTGATCGAGCTGCAGGACAGGGCCGAGGCCGTGGGCGCGCGGCTCATGTATTCCGTGGACATGGCCGAGCCGGTTTCGGCCGCCCGGCTGGGGCTTTCGGGCATCCACCAGGCGGTCAACGCCCGGCTCGCCCTGGCGGGCTGGCATTGGTTCGCGGCCGGGCACGGCATCCGCAGCCAGGTCGAGACCGAGATATTCGGGCTGGAAAGCGCCTTTCTTCCCGGCCGATTCCAGCGGACATGCATCGGCGGGCGCGAGGTCATCCTGGACGGGGCGCACAACCCGCATGCGCTCACGGCCCTGGCCGCCGCCCTGCGGGACTCGGACATCAGGCCGGGCTGCGTGATTTTTTCCTGCATGGCTGACAAGGACCTGGACACCATGGCCCCGCTGGTCCGCGAGCTGACCGACGGCCCGATCCTGGCGGTTCCCATGGAGTACGACCGGGCCTGTCCGACCGGGACCCTGGCCGCCGTCCTGGGCGAGCGAACCGTCGTGCTGGATTCCCTCGAAGCGGCTTTGGAGGCGGGGTCGAACCATCCATCTCCGACACTTGTCTGCGGGTCCTTGTATTTGCTGGCGGACTTCTATACCTTGTATCCGCATTTTCTCACCATCTGATACGGGGAACATCATGAGCGCATTATTCAGGCATCTTCCTTCCGTGGATTCCGTGCTGTCCTCCCTGGCGGCGGCCGGGGAGTTCGATTCCCTGCCCCGGCCGCTGGTCAAGGGGCTGGTCAACGATTTTCTCGACGTCTGCCGCGAGGAGGTCCGGTCCGGACTCCTGACCGAACCCGCCCAGCTTGAGCTCGCCGCGCTTCTGCCGCGTCTGGCCGCCTTTGTCCGGGCCGGTGCGCGTCCCCATTTCCGGCGGGTGCTCAACGCCACCGGCGTGGTCATCCACACCAATCTGGGGCGCTCGCTGCTGGCCAAGTCCGCCATCGAGGCCGTGGCCGAGGCGTGCGGCCATTATTCCAACTGCGAGTTCGACCTCAAGACGGGCAAGCGGGGCAGCCGTTACTCCCACGTGGAGGGCATCCTTTGCGAGATCACCGGGGCCGAGGCGGCCATGGTGGTCAACAACAACGCGGCCGCCGTGTTCATCATGCTCGAAACCCTGGCCAGGGGACGCGAGGTCATTGTCTCGCGCGGCCAGTTGGTGGAGATAGGCGGCTCCTTCCGCATCCCGGACGTCATGGCCAAGTCCGGGGCCGTGCTGCGCGAGGTCGGGGCCACCAATCGGACCCACATCCACGACTTTGAAAACGCCATCGGCGACGATACGGGCGCGCTCATGCGGGTCCATACCTCGAATTTCCGGGTGGTCGGCTTCACCAGCGAGGTCACCCTGGCCCAGATGCGCGCCTTGGGCGACAAATACGGCCTGCCGGTCATCGAGGACCTGGGCAGCGGCACCCTCTACGCTTTGGAGGGAGAGGGGCTGCTCGGCGAACCCACGGTCCAGCAGGTGGTGGCCCAGGGCGCGGACGTGGTTTCCTTTTCCGGCGACAAGGTGCTCGGCGGACCCCAGGCGGGCGTCATCGTTGGCCGCCGGGAATATATCGACCGCATCAAGAAGAATCCGGTCAACCGGGCCATGCGCATCGACAAGATGACCCTGGCCGCCCTGGAGGCGACCCTGCGCCTGTACCTCGACATGGACGAGGCCCGGCAGCAGGTGCCCACGCTCAAGATGGTCACCGCCTCCCAGGAGGCGCTCAAGTCCAAGGCCCGCAGGCTGGCCGACGCCATCCGCGTCCGGCTGGGCGGCAAGGCGGCGGTGGCCATGCACAAGGGCGTGTCCCGCGTGGGCGGCGGCGCCTTTCCCGAATACGACCTGCCCGGCACCGTGGTCACCGTGGCGGTCGAGTCCATCGCCGCCGACGACCTGCGCGACGCGCTGCTCAAGACCGACCCGCCTCTGGTGGCGCGTATCGAGGACGGCGTGTTTCTCCTGGACCCGCGCACCCTCAATTCAACGGAACTCAAGCTGGCGGCGGACTCCCTGGCCCAGGCCGTGTCCGCCCTGGCGCGAAAATAAGGAAGACATATGAGCAAGAAGACGAATCTCGAATACGAGCCGAGGTCCGCGTGGGAGGCATACGCCTCCGCCAAGGACCGCAAGGCCATGGACAAGGCGGCCGCCGCCTATGTGCAGTTTTTGAGCGGCTGCAAGACCGAGCGCCTGGTCATGGACTACGTGCGCGGCCGCGTGGAAAAGGCGGGCTTCAAGGATGGCCTCAAGGGGCCGCTGGCATATCGCTTCAACCGCAACAAGACCTGCTTTCTGGCGCGCAAGGGCAGGCGTCCGCTGTCCGAGGGGTTCCGGCTCGTCGGGGCGCACGCCGACTGCCCCCGCCTGGACCTCAAGCAGCGCCCGCTCTACGAGGACACGGACATCTGCCTGGCCAAGACCCACTACTACGGCGGCATCCGCAAGTACCAGTGGCTGACCATTCCCCTGGCCCTGCACGGCACGGTGGTCAAGAAGTCCGGCGAGGAAGTGACCGTGTGCATCGGCGAGGACCCGGCGGACCCGGTCTTCACCATCACCGACCTGCTGCCCCACCTGGCGTACAAGGAAGTGGTCAAGAAGGTGGAGGAGGCGTTCGAGGCCGAGAAGCTGAACGTGGTCCTGGGCCAGTCCCCGGCGGACAAGGGCAAGGGCGACGACGAGGTCAAGGAGCCGGTCAAGCGGCGGGTGCTCGAAATCCTGAACAAACGCTACGGCATCGACGAGTCCGACTTCTTCAGCGCCGAGATGCAGGCCGTTCCGGCCGGTCCGGCCCGGTACGTGGGATTGGACGAGTCGCTTATCGGCGGCTACGGCCAGGACGACCGATCCAGCGTGTTCTGCGCCCTGGAGGCCCTGCTGGCCGAGGACGATCCCGAATACTCCCAGATCGTGCTCTTCTGGGACAAGGAGGAGATCGGTTCGGACGGGGCCACGGGCGCCAAGTCCTATTTCTTCGAGTACTGCATGGAAGAGCTGGCCGAGGCGTGGGAGCCGGGCGCGCGGCTGTCCACGATCTTCATGAACGGTTCGGCCCTGTCCGCCGACGTGTCCGCTGCCATGGACCCGGATTTCAAGGACGTGTACGAGCCGCTCAACGCGGCCCGGCTCGGCTACGGCCCGTGCTTCAACAAGTTTACCGGCCATAGGGGCAAGGTGGGGGCCAACGACGCCCACCCGGACTTCATCGGCTGGCTGCGCCGCATCTTCGACGACGCGGGCGTTCCCTGGCACATGTCCGAGTTGGGCAAGGTGGACGTCGGGGGCGGCGGCACGGTGGCCAAGTTCCTGGCCGTGTACGGCATGGACGTCATCGACGTGGGCGTGCCCGTGTTGTCCATGCATTCCCCCTTCGAACTCGCCAGCAAGGCGGACATCTATGCCTGCATCCTGGCCTTCCGCGAGTTTTTGAAGCGGTAGGCGCCAAACTGAGAACCAACAAAAAGGCTGCGGGAGGAATCCCGCAGCCTTTTTGTTTTCGATGCGCTGCCTATTTCCCGGCCTTGCGCGCGGTGTCGGCCAGCAGTTCGTCCTTGACCGGGAATCCGGCGCTCTTGGCCTGTTGCAGCCAGTACAGGGCCGAAGGGTAGTGCCGGGTCACGCCCGTGCCGGAGGCGTAGAGGTTGCCGAGATAGTACATGGCCACGTCGTTGCCGTTCTCGGCGGACGTCTTGATGAGCTGCGCGCCCCGGACCGGGTCCGGCGCAACGCCGTCGCCGTAAAGGTAGAAAAGGCCGAGCATGAGCCGGGCGTCGTCGTGGTCCTGGGCCGCGGCCTGTTCGAGCAGCCCGGCCGCCTTGGCGTAGTCCTGGGGAACCCCCTTGCCCTCCACGTACATGTTGGCCAGGTGATACATGGCGTCGGCGTTGCCCTGCGCGGCCGCTTCCTCGAATTTCACCTTGGCCGTGGCGTAGTCCTTGTCCATGTAGGCCGTTCTTCCTTGTTTCTCGGCGATGGCGCTCATGATGCAGCCCGCGCAGAGCGTCGCGGCCGCGAGCAGGAGCAGAACGTGTTTCACGAATCGTATGGTCATGGTTTCATCCTTTAGGCTTGATTCCGGTTACGCCGCAATGGCTCAGGGATGGCCGCCGTCACCGCCGCCTTCGCTGGACTTGCCGGCTTTTTCGGCTTTCGAGGTGTCGCGTCCGGCCGTCTTTCGGCTTTGTTGCTGCAGCGTGAGGATGTGCAGGTGAGGGTAGTGCGGCTTGCCCGTGCTCAGGTTCTCCTTGGTCCGGTCGATGTTGTTGCCGAGGGCGTCGGCCCGGCGGGACATGTCGCTCACGTCCTCGCTGGAGGTGCCCGATTCGCCCTGGGTGGTCTGCGGGGCGGCATTGATGACCGCGCGCGCCTCGTCGGCGGAAACCGGCCCCGGCGCGGAGACTTCGCCGGTCTTCGGGTCGACCGAGACCGCGTACATGGGTTTGTCGATCCGCTGCGACCCCACGGTCATGGTGTGCCCGGCGGTGAGTTCCAGGTTGCCGATCCGCTCCAGCCCGGGCGTGACCGTGGCGAACACCTCGGTGCCCCGGATGCCGATGGTGGCGGTCGGGGTCTGGAGAGCGAAGGCGTCGGGGTTCTGCCTGACGATCTGGCCGGTCACGTAGCGGAACGTGCCCTGGCCCATCCTGAAGAGCAGCTTTGAGGCGGATTTTTGGCCGGTGTAGACGAATTCGTCCATGCTGATGCGGGCGTCCGGCCCTTGGGAAAAGACGGAGTCGTCCTGGAACACGATCTCCACGTTGCTTTTCGATCCGGTGACGACGACGTCCCCGGCCATGACCGGCTTTTTCAGGTCCAGGTCGCGGACCGCGCCGCCCGGCCGCTCCGCCGTGACCGTGCCGACCAGGTACACGACCTCGCCGATGGCCCCCGGCCGCTCCGCGCCCAAGGCTGCAACGGGAACAAGGCAGGCCAGCAGCGCCGCCGCCAGCAGTAAAAGGATGAATCGTTTCGGTCGCGTCATCACTATCCCCTCCGGATTGTTTGGTATAAGACCTTACATAGAATATCATATCCGTACAACAGTATCAATGAATACTCCCCCGATCCGGCCCGGTACGATGCCGGGCCGGGAAATGATGCGACGGCTTGTTACCCGGTCTTTTTTTCTCTACCATGGGACATTCTTGAAAACCCGAATTCTACCGCAAGGTGGGAGGACACATAGATATGCCCGTCATCATGGGAACCGCCGGACACATCGACCATGGCAAGACCACGCTCATCAAGGCGCTCACCGGCATCGACTGCGACAGGTTGTCCGAGGAAAAGAAGCGGGGCATCACCATTGAGCTCGGCTTCGCCTTTCTCGACCTCGGGGAGGGCGACCGGCTCGGCATCGTGGACGTGCCTGGCCACGAAAAATTCGTCAAGAACATGGTGGCCGGGGCCGCGGGCGTGGACTTCGTCATTTTGGTCATCGCGGCCGACGAGGGGATCATGCCCCAGACCCGCGAGCACCTGGAAATCTGCCAGCTGCTCGGCGTGACCACCGGCCTGGTGGCCCTCACCAAGACCGACATGGTGGACGCCGAGTGGCTGGAGATGGTCGAGGAGGAGGTGGCCGCCTACCTGGAGCCGACCTTCCTTTCCGGCGCGCCGGTCATCCCGGTCTCCGCCCACACGGGCGAGGGGCTGGAAGCGCTCAAGGAGGCGCTCAGGGGACTGGTGGCCGAGTTCAAGCCCCGTCGGCGGTCCGATCTCTTCCGGCTGCCCGTGGACCGGGTGTTCACCATGAAGGGGCACGGCACCGTGGTCACCGGGACCATGATCTCCGGCTCCATCTCGCTGGGCGAGGACATCACCCTCTATCCCGACGGCACGGGGACCAAGGTGCGCGGCCTGCAATCCCACGGCGAGACCGTTGAAACGGCCCAGGCCGGACGGCGGACCGCCGTGAACCTGGCCGGGCTCGAGGTGGACGACATCCGGCGCGGCGACGTGCTGGCCCGGCCCGGAACCCTGTTTCCGTCCCAGGTCTGGGACATCGAGCTGACCGTGCTCGAATCCTCCCGCCTGCCGCTCAAGCACCGCAAGGAGATCCATTTCCATCATGGGGCGCGGGAGGTCCTGGCGCGCATCCACCTGTTGGACCGCGACGAGCTTGCGCCCGGCGAAACCGCCGTCTGCCAGGCCCGGTTCGCCGAACCCCTGGCCGGGGTCTACGGCGACCGCGTGGTGCTGCGTTCCTTTTCCCCGCTGCGGGCCTTTGCGGGCGGGCGGGTCATCGGCCCCACCGGGCACAAGGTGAAGCGGTTCTCGGACAAGGTGGGGCTGTTGCAGCGCCTGACCGACGACCGGCCGGAGGTCGTGGCCGCCACCCAACTGGAGCTGGCCGGGCCGGAGGGCGTGGATTTCGCCGAGTTGCTGACCATGACCAACCTGGAGTCCAAGGGGCTGGAAAAGACGCTCGGCGTGCTGGGCGGCCAACGGAAGGCCGTGCTGTTCGACAAGGAAACCCGGCGCTACGCGGGCGGCGAACTGGCCGACTCCCTGGCGGACGGGCTGGTCGCCTTTCTGGCCGATTTCCACAAGAGGGAATCCATGAAGCCCGGCGCGCAGCGGGGCGAGTTGGCCTCGTCCTGGGGACGCGGGCTGCCCCCCAAGCTCTTCCATTACATCCTTGAAAAGCTGCTCAAGAAGGGCGACGTGGTGGCCGAGCAGGAGGTGATCCGGCTCAAGGGCCACAAGGTCTCCCTGGCCTCGGACCAGGCCAAGGTCCGGGAGTCCGTCCTGGCCGCCTACCGGGACGGCGGGGCCACGCCGCCCAACCTCAAGGACGTGCTCGAACCGCTGGGCATGGACTTCAAGCAGGCGGCCGGCGTGTTCCGCCTGTTGCAGGACCAGGGGGAGATCGTGCGCGTATCGGGCGACATGTATTATCATTGCGCGGCCCTGGACGCGATCAAGGACAAGATGATCGGCTTCTTCGGGCAGAACGAGGAGATGACCGCGCCGGATTTCAAGGATTTGACCGGCCTGTCGCGCAAGTACCTCATCCCTGTCCTGGAATACTTCGACAAGGAGAAGCTGACCGTCCGGGTGGGCGACGCCCGCCGCCTCCGCAAACGGTCTTGACAGGGCGGTTCACTCCCTTTAGGCCATACCCATGGATATGCGTCATCGGCATGCCTGGGCTGCTTTGCTCATCCTTTTTCTGACGGCCGGATGCGCCGCCGGGACCACCGGCGTCCCGAAGCGCGATGCGGCCACGGCCCGCGCCATGACGGCCGACGCCGAGCAGTTGCTCGAGCGCCATCTGGCCGCCAGGGGCGGCGACGAACTCCGGCGGCTCATCCGGCGCGCCGAGGGCATGCTGCTCATCCCCTCGGCGGGCGAGTTCGGTTTTCTTGTCACTCTGGGCGGCGGGAGCGGGGTGCTCCTGGCCAACACCGACGACGGCTGGACCGGCCCGGTCTTCATGGGCCGGGGCGCCCTTGGCTGGGGTTGGCAGGCCGGCGGCTACAGCCAGTCCGGCATCGTGCTGTTCATGCATGAGAAGGACGTCCGCTACGTTCTGGAAACGGGCTTCATCTTTCAGGGCCAGGCCCGGCTGGTCGTGTTTTCCGCCGACGAGGAATACGGCCGGTCGCCCGAGTTCAGGAACGAGGGCGACGTGTATTTCATCGTGAGCAGGACCGGCCTGTTCGCGGGCGTGTCCATCGACACGGGCGGCTACTCGAACAGGCCCGGCCTGAACGCGGCGTTCACCGGCGTTGCCGGGGGCGATCCCGAGACCGTGCTCTACAAGGCCAAGGCCCGGCCCGAGGCGGCGGCCCGTCTGCGCGGACTGATCGGCAACGCGGCCCTGTTCGGGGCGCCGGAAAAAGAAAAGGACGGCACCGAAGCGCCGTCCCAATGATGTCGTCTGGGGTGAGTGAAGGGACTTGAACCCTCGGCCACCTGGGCCACAACCAGGTGCTCTACCAACTGAGCTACACCCACCACGTGAGGGGCAGTTTTTAACCAAGCTTACCCTACACGGTCAAGCAAAATAATAAAAAAAGGGAACACATGGATAAACTGATTATCGAAGGCGGCGTGCCGCTTCAGGGAAGCATCCGGGTTTCGGGCGCCAAGAACGCCGCTTTGCCCATCCTCATGGCCTGCCTTCTGGCCGAAGGGCCGGTCGCCCTGAGCAACGTGCCGAGGCTGGCCGACATCCGCACCTCGTTGAAGCTGTTGAACATTCTCGGATGCGAAACCACGTTCGAGGGCAACGAGGCCGCCAGCCGGGTCGTGGACCTCAAGCCCGAGGCGCCCTACGAGCTGGTCAAGACCATGCGCGCCTCGGTGCTCTGCCTGGGGCCGCTGCTGGCCCGGCTGGGCGAGGCCCGAGTGGCCCTGCCCGGCGGGTGCGCCATCGGCGCGCGGCCGGTGGACCTCCACCTGCGCGGCTTCGAGCGCATGGGCGCGGAGTTCGAGATCACCGAGGGCTTCATCAAGGGCCGCTGCAAGGGCGGACTCAAGGGTGCCAAGATCACGCTCGACTTCCCCACGGTGGGCGGCACCGAGAACATCCTCATGGCCGCCAGCCTGGCCGACGGGCCGAGCACCATCGAGAACGCGGCCCGCGAGCCGGAGGTGGTGGACCTGGCCAACTTCCTCAACGCCTGCGGGGCCAAGATCTCCGGCCACGGCACCAGCGTCATCACCGTGGAGGGCGTTCCCTCCCTGTCCGGGTGCGACTACCGCATCATGCCCGACCGCATCGAGGCCGGGACGTACATGGCGGCCGCCGCCATCACCGGCGGCGAGCTGGAAATCCTGGACTGCCCCTTTTCCGACCTGGACGCGGTCAGCTACAAGCTCAGGGAGATGGGCGTCTGGCTCCAGGAGGAAGAGGACTATGTCCTGGTCCGCCGGGCCAACGGCCTTCTCAAGAACGTGGACGTGACCACCCAGCCGCATCCCGGCTTCCCCACGGACATGCAGGCCCAGCTCATGGCGCTCATGTGCTTCGGCCAGGGTACCGGCACCATCGAGGAGAAGATATTCGAGAACCGTTTCATGCACGTGCTGGAGCTGGTCCGGCTGGGCGCGGACATCCGCCTCAAGAGCCGGACGGCCATGGTCCACGGCGTGGGCAGGCTGGTGGGCGCGCCGGTCATGGCCTCGGACCTGCGGGCCAGCGCCTCGCTGGTGCTGGCCGGTCTGGCCGCCGAGGGCACGACCACCATCGAGCGCATTTACCACCTGGACCGGGGCTACGAGAACATCGAGGCCAAGCTCTCCGGCGTGGGCGCGCGTATTCAGAGAGTCGGCGGCTAGCCGGACTTTCGTCCGACATCCATCGGCCGGGGTCCCGTGGGGACTTCGGCCGTTTTCGTTGCGGGGGCTGCCGTCCGGCTGGATAACCCGCCGGTATCCTGCTAGTAAGGCAGGCGTGAAAGACGCGTGCCATATCCTTTCCCCGGCCGTTCCCGGACTGCTGCCGTGGCAGTCCTACGGGCTGGCGTTCGTCATCGGCGTGTTCGGGGTCCGCTTTCCGGTCCCGGCTGCGGCGGCCCTGGCCGTGCTCTGGCTGGCCGACCGCTCCCTGCGCGCCGGGGATTGCCGGTTGCCCGTGCTGGCCCTTGTCTGCTGCGCGGCCTTCGGCTTCGGCTACGGGTTCCAGCGCACGGTTGAGCCGCCCGCATCCGTGCCGGGCTGGGTGACGGAGCGCACGCCCGTGGAGGTCGTGGCCCGTGTGGACAGGGTGGAACCCCGGTCCGACGACCGGCTGCGTCTGGTGCTGCGCGACGTCCGCTGCCTGGTCGAGGGCGGGGAGGTCATCCTGCCCGGCAAGGCGGTCTGGAGCCTGCGCCATCCCGATTACCGGCCCGTGCCCGGCCAGACCGTCCGGGCGGTGCTGCGTGTGGTCCCGGCGCGCGGGTTCGGCAACCCCGGCTCGTGGGATTACGGCTGGTACTGGCAGCGGCAGGACGTGTTTTGGCGGGCGTGGGCCGTGGGCAGGGGCGCGCCGGAGTGGAGCGGGGAAACCGACGTTTTCCCGTGGTCCGTGAAGCGCGCCCTGCGCCGGTCCGTGGCCGATCTGGCGCCCGACACGCGGGGCGGGGCCATGGTCCTGGCCCTGACCACGGGCGACAAGTCCCGGCTCGATCACGCCACCATGGAGGCCACCCGCGGCGCCGGGCTGGCCCATACCCTGGCCCTGTCCGGCCTGCATGTCGGTTTCGTGGCCGCCCTGGGGCTGGCGCTGGCCTGGCTTGCGGGCCGGGCGTATCCGCCCCTGCTTCTGTCCGTGCCGAGGCCCAAGCTGGCCGTGATCCTGGCCGCGCCGCTGGTGCTCGTCTATGCCTGGCTCGGCCAGCCGTCCGCGTCTCTGGTCCGGGCGGCGGTCATGTACGGGGCATGGGGATTCCTGCTCCTCCAGGGGCGGGGCCGGGTGTTGCTGGACGGGCTGTTTTTCGCGCTTTTGGCCATCGTGTTCGCCTCGCCGCTGTCCGTGTTCGATTTGAGCCTGCAAATGTCCGTGACCGCCGTGGCGGGCATCGCGGTCGTGCTGCCCCATCTGCGCTCCCTGTTCGCCCCCATCGGGTCGCTGCCCGGCCGCCTGCTCGGATGGGCGCTCGGCCTGCTCGCGGTCAGCGTGTCGGCCAACGTTGCGCTCATGCCGCTCGTATCCTGGTATTTCGGCACCCTGAGTCCGAACATCGTCCTCAATCTGGCATGGCTTCCGGTCCTCGGTTTCGCGATCATGCCCCTGGGGTTGCTGGGCATGGCCTTGAGCTGTTTTGCCTGGACCGCGCCCCTGGCCGGGGTGCTCCTGGGCTGGGCCGCCTGGTGCGCGGACGGGCTTCTGTCCCTGCTCGATCTGACGGCCGCTTCCGGCCTGATCCCGGTTTTCGCGGTCCTGCGCCCGTTGTGGCCCGAGATGCTCGGCTTCGGGCTTTTGCTGACGGCCGTTGCGGCCGTGCTCCACAGCTTGCGCGCCGTGCCGGTCTTCCTGGCCTGCGCGGGTTTTGCGCTTCTGGCCGCGCCTCATTTGTATGTCCTGGGCGCGGACAGTCGGGACATCGTGCGGCTGTCCATGCTCGACGTGGGGCTGGGGCAGTCGCTGGTCGTTTCCGTGCCCGGCGGGCATCGCTACGTCATCGACGGGGGCGGAGGCTACAAACATTTCGACCTGGGCGAGGCCGTGGTGGCTCCGTCCCTGTCCCACGGCAGGCCGCCGCGTGTGGACGGGGTGTTCATGACCCACCCGGACGTGGACCACAGTCACGGGTTGCCGCATCTTTTGGCCCGGTTCGACTGCGGGCCGTTTTACACCAATTCCATGATGCCGCGCGGCCGGACCGGCGAGCGGCTGCGCGAGGCGCTGGCCCGGAAGGGCGCGGAGCCGGTGGGACTGCATGCCGGGGAATCCGTCCGCCTGGATCGGGACACGGTTCTGGAAGTCCTGCATCCGCCGGCGGATTTTTCGAGCCGTCGGGGCAACGAGCGGTCCCTGGTCCTGCGCCTGGTGCGGTCCGGCGTTCCCCTCGCGCTGCTGACGGGCGATGTCGAGGCGCGCGGCATCGACGCACTTCTGGCCTCCGGCGCGGACCTTCGGGCCGAGGTCCTGGTCCTGCCCCATCACGGCAGCCGGTCGAGCCTTTCGCCCGGGCTGTACGCCGCCGTCGCCCCGAGGGCGGCGCTGTGTTCCAACGGCTACCTGAACCGTTACGGATTTCCGCATCCCGAGGTGGCGGAGGCCGTGGGCGCGTCGGTCCTGTCCACGTCCCGGCACGGCCGGGTGGACGTGGCCTGGGACCGGGGCGGCGGCCGGGCGGTCCGCGTCTTCATTCCGTGAACGCGCTTGCCACGATTTCGTTACTGGGCTAGGGGTTGGACGAGAATTCCGCATGGTTGCGGCCCGGACGCGGCGTTGTCCGGGGAGGCGGGAACAAGTGCCCGGCAGCGTGAGGCCCCATGAGTGACGTCAATGATCGGTTGTTGGCCGCCGTCGAGAAGATGCCGGCCTTTCCCCAGAGCGTGAGCAAGGTCCTGGCGCTTGCCGGGGAGATCGACTGTTCCCAGAAGGATCTCGTGGAAGTCATCAAGCGGGACCCGGTCTTCACGCTCAAGATCCTGCGGCTGGTCAATTCCGCCTATTTCGGGTTGTCCAGGGAAATCACCTCCATCAATCACGCCTCGGTCTATCTCGGCCTCAACACCCTCAAGAACGCGGCCCTGAGCCTGGCCGCCGTGGGCGTCATTCCCGAGACCGCGTCCAGGCGACTGGACATGGGCGGCTTCTGGCTCCATTCCCTGGCCGTGGCCGCCTGCACCAACATGCTCGGCCTCAGGCTCGGCGTGGGCCGCGACGGCGCGGCCGACTATTTCGCCGCCGGACTGCTGCACGACATCGGCAAGGTGGTCTTCGCCCTGTACATGCCCGGGGAGTTCGAGGAGGCGGCGGGAATGGCCCTGGAGCCGGGGGCCTCGCTCGTCCGTTGCGAGCGGGAGGTCCTCGGGGCCACCCATGCGGACATCGGGGCCATGCTGGCCGACAAGTGGAACCTGCCGACGCATCTGCGCGACGCCATCGCCTTTCACCACGACCTCGGCGGGGCGTCCTCAAAGTTGCTCGACTGCCTGTACATGGCCAACCAGATCACCAAGCGGCTCGCCTTCGGGTCGGCCGGGAATTTCGAGATCGAATCCGTTCCCGAGCGCATCCGGGACCTGTTCGGCATGGACGTGGACGGGCTTGCGAACGACCTGCCAACCCTGGACGAGGAAGTGGAGAACGCCCGTATTTTCATCAAGCTCGGGGAGGCTCGGTAATGCGGCTCACCTTTCGCGGCACGCGCGGCTCGCTGCCCGCGCCCGGCCCGGACACCGTGCGCTACGGCGGCAACACCACCTGCATCGAGGTCCGCTCCGATGCCGGGGACCTGATCATCCTGGACGCCGGGACCGGCATCCGCACGTTGGGCCTGGAACTGGCGGCCGATCCGCCGCCGGCCTGCCATATCTTTATTTCCCACACCCACTGGGACCACATCCAGGGACTGCCGTTCTTCGTCCCGCTGTTCATGCCGGGCAACCGCGTGACCATTTACGGCCCCCCGGACCCGCTGAACATGACAGGCATCGAGCCGGTCCTGACCCGGCAGATGGAATACCCCCATTTCCCGGTCCGGGAGGCGGAACTCAAGGCGGACATCGCCTACGAGACCCTGTCCGACAGGCAGACCGTGGACCTGGGGTTCGCCGAGGTGTCGACCCTGCTGATGAACCACCCGGCCATGAATTACGGCTTCAAGGTGGCGTGCGACGGAAAGACGCTTTTCTTCACCGGGGACCATGAGCCGTTTTTCAACATCTACGAGCCGGGGGACGCGGATTTCGACGACTACGAGCGCATCGTGCAGGCGCGCAACGCGGAATTGGCGGCCGCGCTACGCGGCGTGGACGTGCTTGTGGCCGACGCCCAGTACACCGGGGAGGAATACGCCCGGAAGAGGGGATGGGGTCATTCCACCTTCGGACACGCACTGTCCCTGGCCCGCGACGCGGGCGCGGGCCGGGTCTGTTTGACCCACCACGAGGTGGCGCGGACCGACGGCGAACTGGACGCCATAGGCGAGCGGCTGCGCCGGGAGTGGGCGGACTCGGGCGTGGATTTCCGCCTGGCCGGAGAAGGGGATTCCCTGGCCGTTTGAACGGCTGGGAAGTCCGGGCTAAGCGGGTTGCTTTTTTTTTCGTTCAATGCCATGGAATCAATTGTCATTATTCATGAGCAATGCAGGAGAAAGGCATGAGAGCGCTTATCGTGGATGACGATTTTTACAGCAGGAACATGATTCACGAAATTCTACGCCAGGTGGCGCGGTGCGACATCGCGGTCAATGGCGAGGAAGCCATCGAGGCGTTCAAGCGGGGGTTGGCGGACCGCGACCCCTACAACCTGATCTGTCTGGACCTGCTCATGCCGGAGATGGACGGCCAGCAGGCGCTGCGGGAAATGCGCTCCCTTGAGCAGGAGCACAACGTGAGTCCGCAGTTGGAAGCCAAGGTCATCGTCACCACCATGCTCGCGGACGAGAAGGAAACGCACGACGCGTTTTTCCTGGGCGGGGCCACATCCTACCTGGTCAAGCCCATCGACGAGGAAAAGCTTATGAACGAGATCAGGAGCCTGGGTCTGATCTGAACCGTTCCCGTAATCATTTCAACAGCAAGCCGGGTGCCGTGCCCTTTCGACGGCGTCCGGCTTGATGCGTTGGGCCGGATTTGGGGCAACACGCTCTTGGGGCGTTGGCGTTGTACGTGAAGGCTACGGCGTGTTTCCAAATGGCGCGAGGGCTACAATCGGTTGACGTCGGCATTTCCGCCGAGTGTGCGGGAGAGCGGCGTGCCGATGGCGGCGGTCGAATTGAGGGGGGAGGGGAAAGTTGAAGATTGACAAGAGCCTGGCAGACCCATTTCGGCGTTCTGCCAGGCTCTTGATAGACCGTTTCCTACATTTTCTTCATCACCATCTTGCCGTCCTTCATCATCATTTGGCCCTTATCCATCATCATCTTTGACTGGTCCATTTCCTTTTCGGCCATGTCCATCATCATTTGGCCCTTGTCCATCATCATCTCGCCGTTATCCATCATCATTTGAGCGTCCGTCATCATTTTCTTGTTGTCATCCATCATCTTGCCGCTTTCCATCATCATTTTGCCGTTGTCCATCATCATCTTGCCGTTTTCCATCATCATTTTGCCGTTGTTCATCATCATCTTGCTGCTGTCCATCATCATCATACCCTTGTCCATCATCATCTGGCCCTGGTCCATCATCATCTGGCCCTGGTCCGCAGGCATGTTTTTGTCCATGGAGGCAGCCACGGCGACGCTTGATACGATCACCAGGGCAAACAACGCGGCCGTCACGATCAGAGAAACCTTTTTCATAGAACACCTTCCTTAAAAAAAGTTTATGAATATCACTTTGACGGTATCTTAAAAAAAGGGCGTGGCAAGGATATTTTCGTCTTTGCTTAACGATTATAACGGGTCGCTTTTTACGGAGGTGGGGACGGGGCGACGGTTTTTGAAATCAGGCCAGGCTTTTGTTTGAGGGAATCCAACGGGATAGAACTCAAGAGTCTTCCAGGCGCCCCCGTGTGCGGGGTTTTGCGGTTCGGCGGCATTTCATACCTGCCAACGTCTGCCCGGAATGCCCGGATCCGTCGTATCGAGTCGCCAGGGCAAATGCGGAAAGCTGCCGGAACGCGGCGGCCCCCATCGCAATGGTCCACTTGATCGTCGCTCCTATTCAGGCTAGGGTAATGAATGAATTCCATATGGAACGTCGAAGAATTTTTTCTGATATACTTCTATTTTTTGCGCGATACCTACTCCCCCGGCCCGACCGGGGCGTTCATATAACAGGAAACAATAAATGAGCCAAATTCTTGGTGTTAAGTTCAACGATTACGGGCAGGTGTATTATTTCGCATCAGGACCGTTCGTAGTCCGCGAAGGGCAGCACGTCATCGTCAAGACCGATCAGGGCATGGGACTCGGGAAAGTGATCCTCATCCGCCAGGCCCCCAAGGAGAACGAGGACGGCGATCCCGAAGGCTGCAAGGCCATTTACCGGCTGGCCAACGACAAGGACATGGAGTCCGTGGAGGACAACAAGCAATTGTCGCGGGAGGCGTTCCAGTTCTGCCGCCGGTGCATAGCGAACCACAAGCTGGGCATGAAGCTGGTGGACGTGGAGGTCTTTTTCGACCGCTCCAAGATGGTCTTTTATTTCACCGCGCCCGGCCGCATCGATTTCCGCGAGCTGATCAAGGACTTGGTCCGCGAGTACCGGACCCGCATCGAACTGCGGCAGATCGGCGTTCGCCACGAGACCCAGATGCTCGGTGCCATCGGCAACTGCGGCCAGATATGTTGCTGCCGCCGCTTCATGCGGAAGTTCGTTCCCGTGACCATCAAGATGGCCAAGGAGCAGAACCTTTTTCTTAATCCGACAAAGATATCGGGCATTTGCGGCCGTCTTCTCTGCTGTCTGAGCTTCGAACAGAAGGGATACGAGGAATTTCATCACATGTGTCCCCGCGTGGGCAAGAAGTACACCACGGCCCAGGGACAGTTGAAGGTGCTCCGCACCAATTTCTTCAAGAAGGCGCTGACCGTGCTGGACGAGGACTACGAGGAGCGGGAACTTTCCATTGACGAATGGAATGAAATAGTTGACAAGCCGCCAAGCGAGGCGGCCGTGGCCGACGCCAAGGCCAGACGCCAGCGCAGCCCGCGCGGCGGAAGACGTCCGGTCGCTCCGGCCCCGGCGGACCGGAGAAGCGGACCCCGCGAGCCGTCCGGCGGCGGACAGGACGGTAATGACGGGAGCGGCTCGGACGGAGGGCGTACCAGGCGGCCTCCCAAGGCGCGCACCGAACGGTCGGACAGGGCCGCGAAGCCCGATGGCGCTGATCAGGATAAGAACAAGCGCAGCCGCCGCCCCCGCAGACGCAGGCGCAGGCCCCCCAAGAAATAGCCATTGCGGCGGCGTTTCGCCGTCCCAAGGAGAATGTGATTTTGGAACGATTTTATATCACCACGCCCATTTATTACGTCAACGCGAAACCCCATCTGGGGCACGCCTACACCACCACCGTGGCCGATACCATGGCCCGGTTCCACACGCTCATGGGCGCGGACACCTACTTTCTGACCGGCACCGACGAACACGGAGACAAGATCGTCCAGGCCGCCGAGAGCAACGGCCAGACCCCGAAGGAGTATGTGGACGTCATCTCCAAGCTCTTCCAGGGCCTGCTGCCGGACATGAACATTTCCAACGACGACTTCATCCGCACCACCGAGCCGAGGCACGTCAAGGTGGTGCAGGAAATCCTGCAGAAGGTCTACGACGCCGGGGACATCTACTTCGGCGAGTACGGCGGCCACTACTGCTTCGGCTGCGAGCGGTTCTACACCGAGAAGGAGCTGGTCGACGGGCTGTGCCCGGATCACCAGACCAAGCCGGAGTACATCGCGGAGAAAAACTACTTCTTCAAGATGTCCAAATACAAGGACTGGCTGCTGGACCACATCGAAAAGCATCCCGATTTCATCCGCCCCGAGCAGTACAAGAACGAGGTGGTCAGCCTGCTGGAATCCGGCGAGCTGGAGGATTTGTGCATCTCGCGGCCCAAGTCCCGCCTGACCTGGGGCATCGAGCTGCCCTTTGACGCCGACTACGTCACCTACGTGTGGTTCGACGCGCTCATCAACTACGTGGCCGCGCTGGGCTATCCCGACGGCGACAAGTTCAAGAAATACTGGCCCGCGGCCAACCATCTGGTGGCCAAGGACATCCTCAAGCCTCACGCCGTGTTCTGGCCGACCATGCTCAAGGCGGCGGGCATCGAGCCGTATCAGCACCTCAACGTCCACGGCTACTGGCTGGTGGAGGACACCAAGATGTCCAAGTCCATCGGCAACGTGATCGAGCCGCTGGCCATGAAGGACGCCTACGGGCTGGACGCCTTCCGCTACTTCCTGCTGCGCGAGATGTCGTTCGGCCAGGATTCCAGCTTTTCGGAAAAGGCGCTGGTCGGCCGCCTGAACGCGGACCTGGCCAATGATTTGGGCAACCTGTTCAACCGCACCCTGTCCATGACCCACAAGTATTTCGACGGCATCATCCCCCAGCCCGACGTGGAGGAGATCGTGGACGCCGAGATCAAGAAGGTGGGCCAGGGGGCCATGAAGTCCTTTCAGCGCAACTACGCGGAGTTCAAGTTTTCGCGCGGCCTGGAAGGGCTGTGGGAACTGGTGCGCGGGCTGAACAAGTACGTGGACGCCACCGCGCCCTGGACCCTGTACAAGGAAAAGAACACCGCCCGCCTGTCCACGGTCATCTACGTGCTTTTGGAGAACATGCGGAAGATCGCGGTACACCTGTGGCCGGTCATGCCCGGTGCGTCCGAGCAGATGCTCGAACAGCTCGGCATCGCCTTCGATGCCCAGAAGATCAACCTCTCCAAGGAACTGGATGTCTGGGGGCTTTTGGAATCCGGTTCGGTCGTGGCCCAAAGCTCCAATCTTTTCCCCCGCGTTGACCCGCCTGAAGAGGCGAGTCCGAAAAAGATGGAAAAAAAGCCCAAAAAATCTGAAAAAGCCGACAGGACGGACGCCGTTGCCGCCATCGAGTTCGAGGACTTCCAAAAGCTCGACCTGCGCGTGGGCACGGTCATGGAGGCGGAAAAGCACCCCGAGGCCGACCGTCTGCTCCTGGTCCGCGTGGATACCGGCGACGATGAGCCGCGACAGGTCGTGGCCGGGCTTGCCGATTTCTACGCGCCAGACGATCTCGTTGGAAAGCAGGTGGTTGTCGTGGTCAATCTCAAGCCGCGCAAGCTCCGTAAGCAGCTTTCCCAGGGCATGATCCTGGCCGTGAAGACCAAGGACGGCATGCAGCTTCTGACCGCTTCGGGTGAAGTCCCGGCGGGCAGCAAAGTCAGCTAGGTCCTTTTGCAACCAGGCTGTTCAGGGACCTCCGGCAACGGGGGTCCCTTTGTCTTTGGCAAAATCCTTGCAATGTCCCTCCCGAGCGCGCCCAAAGCGTCAAAATGCGGGCGCGCCGGGGTGGAATATGTATCTGGAAACAAGAGCCGACAGGCCCGTGGCAAAAGACGGGCATGTCCTTCCGTTCGCGCACGGCGTGGTCCGTCACGACGGGGATTGGGATGTCGCGCCCCTGGCCCGCGAGGTCGGGGAGCGGGGGCTGGCCGCATTGGCCTTTGACGACCCCGTCCTGTTCCGCGATCACGCCTCGGCCGTGGCCATGTGCGAGTCCATGCGCGTCCTGGACATGAACGTGCTGTGGAGTGCCCGGCTCGACACCGTTCCCACCGGCGGGCTGCTCAAGGCCATGCGGATGGCCGGGTGCCAGCAGGTGGACATGACACTCGACCCGGACGAGGCGGCCGAAGGGCTGTTCTGGGCGCGCCGGTACGGTTTCGAGGTCGGCCTCGGCAATGGGGAGGGCGCTTCCTACGTGGCCGAGCGGATCGGCTATACCGTGGCCGAGCGCGAGGAGATCGCCGGTCGGCTGCCCGGCCTGCACGCTGCCCAGTTCGACCTGGCCGTGGCCTACTTCAAGGCCCGCCGCTACCGCGACGTCATGCTGCCGCTGGGCAAGGCCATGACGCTCGGCTTCCCCCTGAACGAGCTTTGCCTGAACCTGCTCGCCTGCCTGTCCGCAGCCAAGCATTATCCCGGCCAGGCGGCCGGGCTCCTGGCCCAGGCGTCCTACGGCTGCCCGCATCCGGTCGTCTTCCGCAACCGCGAACTGCTCAAGTCCTGGCTCGAATCCGGCGGCGACCTCAAGGGCGTCCGGCTGGAGCTGGAGCCCGCGGGCACGGTTTCCCCGTAATTTCCCGTCTGCATCACGCGTGGTTGCGCGACTTCAGGTCCATGGGGTGCGGATTCAGATAATACTGGTCCCGCAGGTACCCGACGTCGTATTTGCGCGCATAGTGGTTCATGATCGTGACCGGCACGATGAGCGGGGTGTAGTTGTTTCGGTAGTGTTCTATTATTTCAAGGCATTCCCGCTTTTCGTCCGGGGTCAGCATTTTCTTGAAGAAGCCCATGATGTGCATGAGCACGTCCACGTTCTTCCTGATGGTGGGCTTGAGCGCGAGCGCGTCGTGCAGCCGTTGGTGGTAGCGCGCGAACAGGCCGGTCGGGTCGTTCCCGGTTCCTTGGGCCACGATCTTGCCCAACTCGCGGTAACCGGCCACGTCGTGGGAGCGGATGAGCATCTTGTGGCGGGTGTGGAAGTCCACGAGGTGCTTCATGGCGTAACCCCGGTCGAGCATGCGGTTCCAGCGATGCTCCACAAACACGCGCTCGATGAAGTTGGCCCGCAGGCCCGCGTCGTGCAGCCGCCCGTCGTCCTCTACGGGCAGGAGCGGAAAGCGTTCCATGACCAGCGCGGCGAACAGGCCCACGCCCGCGTAGCTTGTCGGCCGTCCCCCGGATTCGGGATAAACCTTGACCCGCGCGATGCCGCTGGTGGGGGATTTCCGCTTGAAGATGAAGCCGCACAATCGCTGGTTTTCCATCTCGGGCCGGAAGGTCTCGAACCAGTCGCGCATGGCGTCGGTCCAGTCCCTGCCGGTCTTTTGCCCGACCAGGCGCGGGTTGCCCACGTCGCCCACCAGCCGGACGGCCTCACGGGGCACGCCCATGCCGCATCCGACCTCCGGGCAGACGGGGTGGTAGTCGAAGTGGTCGGCAAAGACGCCGGTAAGGTGTTCGGCCCTGGCTCCCTGGCCGTCGTAGCGGACCTTTTCGCCGAGCAGGCAGGCGCTTATTCCGATGCTGATGGGTTCCGGCATGGGTAAACCTCCGGGCATGTTTCCGGGGACGATACCATCTCTCGCCGGTCGGGCACAAGTTTCAGCGGATTGCGCCGCACACGAAAAAGGCCGCCTATTGGCGGCCTTCGCTGTTTCTGGTGGGGGCTGTCAGGATACTTTGGCTTGCCGGGGACCGGGGCAGCAGGAACAGTGCGGTCCCTCGTTCGAATCGTTTTCAACGGCCAGGATCTTTCCGGCCAGCCCGCAGCACAGCACCACTTCGGAGCCGCGCACGCGTACCCGGCACCCGGTGGGGCCGCCGGTCATGATTTCCACAGGACAGCCCGGGGTCATGCCCATGGCCAGCATCCGGGCGCGCGCCTGACGCCCTCCGTTGATTCCGGCGATGCGGACGATGCTTCCGGCGGGGTAGTCGGTCAATGGCTTCTGCATAAATGAATTCCCTCAAAAGTTGGTTGAGAGTGAAAATAAGTCTCAATTAAGGGGGTGTCAATGACATTTTGCGCCTTTGGGCGCCGTCGTCCGTTCGGTATCGGAAAGTGCGTTTTTTGCCGAATGTGAGGGGTGTTAGACGGCGGGGCCGGCGGTCGTCCGACGGCCCGGTGCGGCGGGCGCGCCGGGCGGCGGAAGAAGGGGCGTTCACCCTCCTCGGCGGCACGGCAGAGGGGCATGTCCGTGATGGGGAAGCCCATACAAAACCATTGCCTTTCAAGGTCCAACGGGGTAGTTAAATGAGCTTGTCCGGCGGGCGGCAACGTGGCCCGCGCGGGCGAGGGAGGGCCGCCGATCCTCCTTTCTCGAAAAACGGTGTAACTTCAACTCTTTCGAGCAGAATGCCCAAACGCACAGATATCAAGAAGATCATGTTGATCGGGTCCGGCCCCATTGTCATCGGCCAGGCCTGCGAATTCGACTACTCCGGAACCCAGGCGCTCAAGGCGCTGAAGGAGGAGGGGTACGAGGTCGTGCTGGTCAATTCCAACCCGGCCTCGATCATGACCGACCCGGAGCTGGCCGATGCCACCTACATCGAGCCCATTGAGCCGGAAACCGTAGCCCGAATCATCGAAAAAGAGCGTCCCGACGCTCTTTTGCCTACTTTGGGGGGACAAACCGGCCTGAACACTGCGCTCGCCGTGGCCGACATGGGGGTGCTGGACAAGTTCAACGTCGAACTGATCGGCGCGGACATCGATGTCATCAACAAGGCCGAGTCCCGCGAGGAATTCCGCGCGGCCATGAATAACATCGGCCTGCGCATGCCCCAGAGCGGCATCTGCCATACCATGGACGACGTGCGCGAGTGGGGCGAGAAGATCCCGTTCCCGATCATCGTCCGTCCGGCCTACACGCTCGGCGGTTCCGGCGGCGGCGTGGCCTACAACATGGAGGAGCTGGAGGATATCTGCGCCAACGGCCTGGCCCTGTCCATGAAGTCCGAGATCATGCTCGAACGGTCCATCCTGGGCTGGAAGGAGTATGAGCTGGAGGTCATGCGCGACAAGAAGGACAACTGCGTCATCATCTGTTCCATCGAGAACCTGGACCCCATGGGCGTCCACACCGGCGACTCGGTGACCGTGGCCCCGGCCCAGACCCTGACCGACGACGAGTACCAGCGGCTGCGCGACGCCTCCCTGGCCGTCATGCGCGAGATCGGCGTGGAGACCGGCGGGTCCAACGTCCAGTTCGCGGTCAACCCCGAGGACGGCGAGCTGATCATCATCGAGATGAACCCGCGCGTGTCCCGTTCCTCGGCCCTGGCGTCCAAGGCCACCGGCTTCCCCATCGCCAAGATCGCGGCCAAGCTGGCCGTGGGCTACACCCTGGACGAGATTCCCAACGACATCACCCGCGAGACCATGGCCTCCTTCGAGCCGGCCATCGACTACTGCGTGGTCAAGATACCCCGTTTCACCTTCGAGAAGTTCCCCGGCACCGAGGACTATCTGACCACGGCCATGAAGTCCGTGGGCGAGACCATGGCCATCGGCCGGACCTTCAAGGAGGCGCTCCAGAAGGGCCTCCGGTCCCTGGAGACCGGGCACAGCGGCCTGGGCGAGAAGTTCGAGACCTGCGAGATCGACAAGACCGAAATCCTCAAGCTGCTGCGCCGCCCCAATTCCGAGCGGCTGTTCGTCCTCCGCAACGCCCTGCGCTGCGGCATGAGCGAGGAAGAGATTTTCGAGGCCACCAAGATCGACCCCTGGTTCATTCACCAGTTCGCGGACATCCTGGAGATGGAGCGCACCCTCATCGAATACGGCAAGAAGGAGGGCGTGACCCGCGAGGCCGAAGGCATGGCGGAAATGCTCCGCAAGGCCAAGGAATACGGCTATTCCGACGCCCAGTTGTCGGCCATGTGGAGGACGTCCGAGGACGCCGTCCGCACCATGCGGAAAGAGCTTTCCATCCTGCCGACCTACTACCTGGTCGACACCTGCGCCGCCGAGTTCGAGGCGTACACGCCGTACTATTATTCCACCTACGAAACCGGGCAGGAGAACGTCCGCGACGAGGTCAAGAAGGTCGTCATCCTGGGCGGCGGTCCCAACCGCATCGGCCAGGGCATCGAGTTCGACTACTGCTGCTGCCACTCCTCCTTCACGCTGAAGGAGATGGGCGTGCAGTCCATCATGGTCAACTCCAACCCGGAGACGGTCTCCACGGACTACGACACCTCGGACAAGCTCTACTTCGAGCCGCTGACCTTCGAGGACGTCATGAACATCATCGAGTTCGAAAAGCCGGACGGCGTCATCGTCCAGTTCGGCGGCCAGACCCCGCTCAACCTGGCGCTTCGGCTGATGAACGCGGGCGTGCCGCTTATCGGCACCAGCCCGGACGCCATCGACCGCGCCGAGGACCGCGAGCGGTTCAAGCAGTTCCTGAACAAGCTGAACCTCCGGCAGCCGCCCAACGGCACGGCCATGTCCATGGTCGAGGCCCGCGAGATCGCGGAGAAGCTCGGCTTCCCGCTGGTGCTCAGGCCCTCCTACGTGCTCGGCGGGCGCGGCATGGACATCGTCTACTCCATGGACGAGTTCGAGCATTATTTCCGCCATTCGGCCCTGGTCTCCCCGGACCACCCGACCCTCATCGACAAGTTCCTGGAATACGCCATCGAGGTGGACGTGGACGCGCTGGCCGACGGCGAGGACGTGTACATCGGCGGGGTCATGGAGCACATCGAGGAGGCGGGCATCCACTCCGGCGACTCGGCCTCGGTCCTGCCGCCGTACTCGCTTTCCCCGGAGCTGATCCGCGAGATCGAGCGCCAGACCATCGCCATGGCCAAGGAGCTGGGCGTGGTCGGCCTGATGAACGTCCAGTACGCCATCAAGGACGGCGACGTGTACATCATCGAGGTCAACCCGCGCGCCTCGCGCACCGTGCCGTTCGTTTCCAAGGCCACGGGCGTGCCGCTGGCCAAGCTGGCCACCCGGGTTATGCTCGGCGAGAAACTGAAGGACCTCAAGCCGTGGGCCCTGCGCAAGAAGGGGCACGTGTCCATCAAGGAATCCGTGTTCCCGTTCAACCGCTTCCCCAACGTGGACGTGCTGCTCGGACCCGAGATGCGGTCCACCGGCGAGGTCATGGGCATCGACCCGAGCTTCGGGCTGGCCTACATGAAGTCCCAACTGGCCGCGGGCCAGAAGCTGCCCACTTCGGGCACTGTCTTCCTGTCGGTCAACGACTGGGACAAGGCCAAGGTGGTCTTCGTGGCCAAGGATTTCGAGGCCATGGGCTTCCGCGTCTGCGCCACGGGCGGCACCGCCGACTTCCTGGCGGAGAAGGGCGTCCATGTGGAAAAGGTTTACAAGGTCCACGAGGGGCAGCGCCCGCACGTGGTCGATCACATCAAGAACGGCGAGTTCGATCTGGTCATCAACACGCCCTCGGGCAAGAAAACCGTGGGCGACGCCAAGATGATTCGCCAGAATACGCTGTTGTACAACATACCTTACACCACCACGGTGTCCGGGGCCAAAGCCATCGCCCAGGCCATCCTGGAAGTGAGGGAAAACGGGTTGAAGGTCGAGAGCCTGCAACAATACTACGGCTAAGCGCCGTAGGCAGAGAGAGTCAATGAAGAAAGAATACTGCGGTCTTTTCGGTATCTACGGCAACAAGGAAGCCGCGCGCATGACCTACTTCGGTCTCTACGCCCTGCAGCATCGCGGGCAGGAGTCCGCGGGCATCGTCACCTGGGACGGCGAGAAGATTCGCGAGCAGAAGGGCATGGGCCTGGTGGCCGACGTGTTCAACGAGCGCCATCTGGGCAAGGAGCTCAAGGGCGACATCTCCATCGGCCACATCCGCTACTCCACCACGGGCGCGTCGCTCATCCGCAACGCGCAACCGTTTCTGGTCCGGCATGGCGACCTCCGCCTGGCCGTGGCCCACAACGGCAACCTGGTCAACACCTACGAGCTGCGCTCCGAATTGGAGGCCAACGGGTCCATCTTTCAGACCACCATGGACACCGAGGTCTTCGCCCACCTGATCATCAAATACCTGCACGAGTCCGACTCCATCGAGGAGGCCATCGGCAAGGCGTGCAACAAGGTGCGCGGCGCGTACTCCATGCTCATCCTGGCCAACGACAAGATGATCGCGGTCAAGGACCCCAACAGCTTCCGGCCCATGACGCTGGGGCGCATGGGGGCCTCCTACGTGTTCGCGTCCGAGACCTGCGCCTTCGACCTCATCGAGGCCGAATACCTGCGCCCCCTGGAGCCGGGCGAGATCGTCTCCATCCACAAGGGCAAGCTGACCAGCCTGAAGTTCGCCGAGCCGAAAAAGCTCAGCAAATGCATCTTCGAGCTCATCTATTTCGCCCGGCCCGACTCCTATGTGTTCGGCGACGTGGTCTACGAGCGGCGCAAGGCCATGGGCACGCAACTGGCCAGGGAGGCTCCGGTGGACGCGGACCTGGTCATGCCGTTCCCGGATTCCGGCAACTACGCGGCCGTGGGCTACTCCCAGGAGTCCGGCCTGCCGCTGGAGCTGGCCATGATCCGCAACCACTACGTGGGCCGCACCTTCATCCAGCCCTCCCAGGAC
>JACCQI010000060.1 GCA_015709315.1 Desulfovibrionaceae bacterium | reverse complement strand
CAATTACGGCCCGTCAAAAGGGGCACACTGTCAGATCAAGTATGAACCACTACACATCAAAGCATGACTCTCCTGTGAATTTTAGAAAAGAGTTTTCTAACACACTTAAATAAAATTTTCCTACAAGAATCTGCGCCAGCCCGGAGGGCCAAGGGTTCTTGTGGAGCACCTACCAGAGAGGAATAGCTCTCCGTTGTTGCTTCTTATAGGGCTAAAGCTGGCACGTAGTTATTCAGCCAACCTTCCCCGTTTCGTCAAATCGATCCCGACTACTCGAATCTCTTCTACCTCAACATCGCGCTTCAGCGGGGTGTCCGCCTCCTGTTGCAGAAGTCGGCAAAGATCATCAAAGGAATCCACTCGCTGCCCGGCCGCAGGGTCCCTCCAAGAGGATTTTCCGTTGCACACCAACAAGAATATTCCATATCTGGTCTTTTCCGCCCTGAGGTATTGCCCGACCAATTGGTTATGAATCTGCCCCTTCAAGTCCGCCAGTGACCAATTGTCCGCAATCTTGAGCTCCACTGGCACCGTGCTCTCGACGGTCATCGCATGAAATTTGAGATCGGGCTTTTTCTTGTCGGCCATTTCCTCTTCCGGAACAATGGAGTAGAGACCATTCGCGGCCTTCCGAAACTCATCGGTAAAATACACGCGCACTTCCGGCTCATCCTTCGCGCGTTTCAAAAGGGCGGCGACGCTCGCATCCCCTTGTTCCAGATTGAACTTCACGTCATCAAGACGCAGCAGCGCCAAGTCAAAGAGTTCCCGATCGGTTCTTGGCGCGGAGGTGCCGGTTCGGGCGAACTCCAAAACGTCCTCGGTCTTCCAGGGGGCCGGTTCCGCCGCCTTCTCCGCGCACATTCTGGCGAGATACAGCATAATCTCCCTTGAGGATTCGGACTCCAATTCCGTTGCCAAGCTCGTCAGCGCCGCGTGGCTCTCTCTGCTGGGACGAGCCGCCAGGGATTCAGCAAGCTTCCATCTCGCATTCTGGGCATGATCGCGTTTGTTCGGCGTATACACACCGTTGCGCTGTTGGTCCTCCTCGACCCGGACATGCTTATAGGTCAGCCGGACTAGCCTTTTGAGCGGTTCCGGTCGCAAGTAATCCTGTAGGCGGCTGTCGAAGCAACGCCCGTCAGAATCGTCTGCCAGCGACACTGCCAAGCTCATGACTAGGTCACCAGCTTCACCAGGATCGGCGATACTCTTCAACCACGCATCCAACGCATCAAGCGCTCCTTCCGCTTCAATACAGATCCAGGCCAGGAGCCAGGTCAACCGACGTCCCTTTGCCGCACTCTGCTCATAGCGGCTTCGTGCCAATCGCAACAATCTTTCGATGTCGCCTCCCCTGCTCAACAGGCAGGTCAACCCTTTATCGATGGCCTTGTCGTTTACCGGCTCACGGTCTTCAAGAAGCTCAATAATCGTCTCAAGGCACAAGCCCACGACTTCATCAGGGGACTTTACGACTTTCGAAAGCAATTGCGGCCAGGTATGGGAATGATTCTCCCGCCCCAACTCCCAAGACACTTCCTGCCCGACGACCGAAAGGAAGGCATCCGTATGGCGCACAGCCACATCTTTGATCCAGACAGGAAATTCGTTCAGCTCGCATGTGGAATAGCGGCTGGCCAGGAGGGCTTCCTCCGACGTCAGGCGTCCGGCCCAGCCCGGTTTCTCGGCGGCCTCAATGGCGATTCCGGACATGCCCCAATGCACGTCCCAGGGGGTCCTGGCCTCTTCTCGCTCCGAGGCTAGTGTTGGTGTGTATATTCTCCAGAACGCCACCAACCCGTCTCTATATGTCTTGGCAACCTCAAAACCAAACTCCGCTTCCAGAAGTTGCCAATTCTTGATGCCGGTCTCATTCCGATTTGGAGACGACTCATAAAGCACCATGAAGAGCCTGTAGAAATCCATCCACAGATCATCAATTGTGTCCGGGCTGACAACACGAAGCCTTCCAGGGTTGGCTTGCAACCCGGCTATCCATTCGGCACGTTTCTGTCTTCCGGTTCTTTCCTCCTCGGCTTTTTCCTTGCGACGGGCCTCTTCTCTAATTTCCATTTCCAGAATTTCTGGATGAGGTGCAAGAGGCCCCACCCAGTCTACAAGTTCGCTCAGCCTTTCTTCAAGCTCCCCCTGGCCAGCCACTGCCTCTCTAAGCAACTTGAGGTCTGCGGAGGTGCTGTGGTTGTTCCTCCAAATGCTATGGGCGGCCGAAAGCGCGACTTCCTTATCATCTCCGGTCTTCAAATTGATGCACCGTGCAAAAAACCGAAAGTCCTCGTAGGGCAGATCCACAAAATAATAATCGAACAAGACCTGCCAAAAATTCGCTAGCCTCTCCCCCTTTTTCTCCAACTTCGCACGCCGTTGGCCGACAAACCGCCAGAACAGCGCTCGCCGCAATTCGGTTTGTTGAGTAATAACTTCCTGTATGATCTTCTTTTCGATGCCTTGGGCGTGTCGTGCCCATCCC
The DNA here is from genome assembly GCA_015709315.1 of Desulfovibrionaceae bacterium. Classification (GTDB taxonomy): domain Bacteria; phylum Desulfobacterota; class Desulfovibrionia; order Desulfovibrionales; family Desulfovibrionaceae; genus Pseudodesulfovibrio. The sequence goes on along the minus strand of JACCQI010000060.1, from coordinate 11,043 downwards.
GACGAAGCGACCTCCAAGGCGGAAAGGATGGGCTCCGGGATATCATCACCACCGACCACCTCCGGGAATACCTTGCACAAGTGCTCGATAGCCTTGACAGCGGATTTGAGAAGAGGCTCGACGGAATCCGGTATGCGAGCATAATCGTCCGCCTGCCGGACTTCTCTCTCAGCCATTGCCACCATACTCTCGATGAAGCGCAGCAACTCGACAGAGGACAGTGACGTAAGGGGAAACTCTTCCAGGAAGTACCCCACCCAATCGTGTGAAAACCTCTCGACTGAGGGAAAGGCCTGTAGGATGGTCAGGAAGTCATCCACATCAAGGTAATCAGGAAAGAACTCGAAGAGCGCATTCCCGACAAGGGTCCGTCCCCATTCCTCCGGGACGGATTTGATGGATGCAACCAATTCACGTTTCTGCGCATCGCTTCCCACCTTGGCGACAGCTTTGATCGCATAGACGCGTGTATAGGAATCCATTTTCTTGTCAAAGGCCGACGCCATGGCCATATCGGCGCAGTCCCGAATTTCACCTTGCGCCACGGCCCGCAACAGCAAATGGCGGATATCGTCGTTGCCCGGCTCCATCTCCATGAGTTCCAAAAGTACCGGGGCCAACTCAGGTGTGGCAAAACGCTGGACGGCAGCAATGTCAAACGACAACCGGGTGCGCTCATCGTCATACAGGGTGAATATCCGGCGAAGCATGGCCTCACGGAATGATACCGGCAACTGGGAGGAATCCCCGTAGTTGATCAGTACTTCCGGTGCAACGGCCAACAACCGTTTCGCGACCCGTTCGTCCCAGAGAGCGAGCCAGGCCGCCACCGGCTGCATATAGGGGACGGCCAATTCAAGACCATACCGTGTGGCAAACAGGAGCCCTTCAATGGCGCGCCGGCTTCTTCCTTTCTGGAGAAGTTTCCATAACCACCGTGCCGTCAAGTACTCACGCACGGAACGATGATGAAACCGGACACGGCCATAGGTCGCCTCGTCGAAGACCGGCCTTGTCAGCAGGGCCTGGATTTGTCCCGCGTCCCAGTCAACAAGGATATCGCCAGGGCGAATGGCGTTATGTTGGCGCTCCGGCGCCGGAGAGGAATCGGGCAAAAGGATCGAGCCTGCCTTGGCAAAGGTCAACCCGGCCGCCAAAGCAACCGCGCCCTCCAATGCCTTCTCCGCAGACAGCGGCTGCTCCAGGCTTCTATCCACTTTGTTTTCAACGAGCTTCGTTTTTATATCGAATTCAATCATCTCGGCATGGCTTCCCACCCGTCCATGCTCACGCCAGTACCCGATAATTTCTATCAAGTCCGCAGGACGTTCCGCAAACTTCGCGGCATCCGCCTGCTCCAATGATGCCATGAAGGCGGGTACGTCGATGCCCTCATGAGCTTCAGCAAACTGCCGCATTTGTACCCTGGAGAGTTCATCGAGTTTGACCACAAGAATGGCGTCCGCAGGCTTGCCCTCATCCCCACTCGGTTTTTGATCCGAAGCTTCATCCCCAGTACCAGTCTGGTGGACAGGCATCGGCAACACCGAAGCAACCTGTTCCCGATCAAAATTCGCCTGCCAATCGCTGACCCGGCAGGAGATGAAGATATGAGCCCGGGCCAAGTGTGGGTGAATGGACCGCCCCAGTCTACGCAGGGCTTTCTTGAAATTCCGGGGATCTCCCAACCTGGACTCGTCTACCGAATCGAGGAAAAACCAACCCTCCTCACCCGACTCCAGCCATGACGCGAACAAGGCTTCATCCTCGGGAGACAGTATTTCCCCAGGACTGGACTCGGCCAAATCGGCCAACTCCATAAAAAAGGCAGCCCTACCTTCTTTCTTTAATCGGCGGGCCATCTTCTGCATCTCATACGTCTTGCCAGCACCGGCTTCGGCCAAAATAACGACCCGCTCGCTCTTAAGTATTTCCTCCCAAGGCTTGCCATTGGTGGGAAATCCACTCCAGTCCCTAACGAAATCATGATCATATTCATCCGCTTCCGAGAAGGTGCTGAACGTCCTGTGGAGATTAACGGCTTTAGTCATTGAATTTTCCTGGTAGTTTCTGGCGTATCCTACTTCACTTTCCCGCAAGCTGCCAGCCTAGGCCTTCCCCTCCTCGCCCTCATACGCCCGCCCCTCTTTCCTTTAACACCCCGAATCAACAGGAAAGAGTTTATCTTTTTCTAATCATTACTTTTTCTGTTGACGCCCCGACGTTTCGCGCTATGCTTTTAGGTTCCGCTGACCAATTTTGGTCCGGCGCAACCCAAAGCATGGAGGGATGGCAATGGCTTCTGAATGCGAACCGCTTCGCCGGGCGGACGTTCGACTCGACCCCGAAAAGCTGCATGGATTCGTCACGGCGTGTATCGCGCATGGCGACCGCTTCGCTGACGTCTTTTGGGACACCCGCATCTATCTTGAACACGACGGGCGGATCACCCTGGAATTCCTGCCGGACGGCGGAACGTTACACTTCGTCACGTTCGGTCACGAGGAGTGGTTCCCAGCCGAGACCGCTTCCGCTGACGCCCTCCGTCTGTTCAAGCGATTCCGCCAAGGACAGGCCAAGAGCTGTGTGTATGACATCTTCACCGGCGATCAACTTGATGACCATCAGCTTCAAGCACGAAGGAGACAACATGACGAAGAGGGACGACGTGAACGTGATAGGGACAGCCGGTTTGCCTTCTGACAGCGACAAGGGGAGGGAAAGGATGAAATGGGCCAAACGGATCGGATGCCGAGAGAACGGCGAAATCGACACGAGTGATGCCTTTCAGGTCGAAATCATTTGCTCATGGCCAGCCCTGTTCCGGGCTCCTGAGGAAATTGCGGGGCAGATCAATCGGGACGCGGGATTCCTGAGGATCGCCACGCCGGGGATGCCCATGAACGAATGGGCGCGCCAGGTCAACGGCTACAAGGGACTCGGCCTAATTCCCGGCCCAATCCGGCAGCGGGACCTACACTGGGACGGGCAGGATATCACGCGATTGATCGACAAGCTTTGCCGGATACTGGAATTCGGCACGGCTGATCTGACAAGCCTCCCGGGGTATGACCCGCGGCTGCCTGGAGTCCTGACGTGCGACGTGGCCGGATTCTGCCTGCTTGACCCCAAGACTCCACAAGAGACCTTGGTTGGAAAGATCGCGCACGTCGACAACCTGCGGCTGGCTTCAGAGACGCCTCCCGCCCAACGGCGCCGGAGCCCGATACGAACGCCCGCGACGGTAGCAAAACTCGGAATCGAGCTATACGGGATCGAAAACCTGCCCGAAAAGACCGCCCATTCGAAACGGATTCCGGATGACGGTTTCTGCCGCATCTCGACTCACTGCCTGTTCTGCGGAACCCCGATCAAGGTCCGAGGGCTGTTGCGGAATGGGAAACCCCATTACGAGGTCGACACGCAGCCGACCTGCGACCATCTTCGGCTCCGGATGGAACCGACGTCCGATGGGGAGCATCACGAACTGCTCGTCATCCACGAACAGCAGCTCAAGTCCCCGGGCGGGACCGAGGCTGCCGAACGGCACGAGGCCGGCAGGGGCGGCAGCGGTTAGCCTCTGGCGCCCCCCCACTGTCTGGAAGCGGCCCCATTGCGGGCCGCTTTTTTCTGATCATAATCACTTTCGGAAACAATCTTCTTGCTGCGGCCCGGTACCGCTCCGGGCATCTGGCGGAAGGAACCGCCTGCACAGCAGGCGTTTCCCCATATTCATGAGAAGACCAAAAAATATCGAAGGGCTCTTGCGCGGGAAAATACCGGCGCGGTATATTGGGAAGAAAAAGGAGAATATCCATGGCATTGAAACGATTTCTTTCCAACCAGCCAAATGATGACCCGATGCAGCCGGTGACCGTTTGCTTTACGCTTACACCGGGACACGATCCCCAGCCTAGACTTTCACACGGCCCGGCCATGAAAACCAGGGGATGGACCGGGGAAATGAAAGGCGTGCTCCACATGGGAATGTACGACATGGTGTTTGGCGACCGGTACCAACACTTGGCGCTTGATGACGCACCGCCTTTCAGCATTCCCAGGACAATCGAAACCGAACTGCCCATAAACACCATGATTTCTGCAGGTGCAAAGGTGACGTTCGCGAACGGGGAAAGATTCTGCGCCTAGGCTGCGGGGATCGTCTGGCCGACCACCACCCCTGTGTCCGTCACCGTTGACAGGTATGGCGTCCGGGTGACGATCGAATTGCTTGGTATCCACATTCTGCCGAACCATGACATGGTCGGCATGTCGATCCTGCGGTTTTTTCAAGATCAGTTCGGCCGGGACAAATTGCGTGATCTCATTTCCAAGGTGAAGTGATGCCACGGGGCATAACAAAAAAACAGCGGCGTGAAGCCGCTGTTTCTCTCGCCACCCCGTTAAACGCTATTTTATGGGAATATCGGCCCACCCCCGGATGTGAAAGCTCACCCGGATTTTTCCCGGCCAGTAACTCTCCATTCCGCCTGCCTCCACCACGCCGATCAAGAGTTTGCAGAACTCGGCTACCGTCATGTAGATGTTCTCGACATGCTCCGGCGAGATGTCCATATCCCTGCCGTCGATCCTCGCCTGGGCTAGGTCTTCGATCTGGATTCCATCCTTGATACGGCTCACCGAACCGCCCGGGGCGGAGCACACAAGGAGGGCTCTCACCATGTCGTATTGCGTAGGGCTCTCGATCAGGTTTCCAACTATTTCGTACTTTTCAGAATCCGTCATATCCTTCCCAATTTCCTGCGTCTGCAAGCTTATTTACTTCATTTCCTTTAATTTCCTTTTACTTTTCCTGCGCCCGACAGGGCGGGGATCCTTTGCCGCCCCCGCCAGGGGGCGGCTGATCCTTTCTGGCCGGGCTAATCGTCCCAGGAAGAGGAAGACATGTCGTCCCCCAAAGAGGAATCATCCCAGTCGAACGAGTCGTCATCGCCGATCGAATCGTCGTGATGAATGTTGTAAATGAGATAGCTCCGCGCAGGGTCCGTGACGTCGTCAAAAACGCCGACAATGTCGTCATCGTCCCTCCTGCCATTCGCGATGGTCCGGTTGCCATCCCCACCGCCGAAGATGGCGGCCAAGGCAATGATGCCTACACAAAACACTACTCCCAAAGTCACCAAAATAATTTCCATCCGTTCGCTCCTTTCCTTTTCCGTTGAACCAATCGACATTGTCGCGCGTCTCCGCGAGAGAGCCCAGCGTTTTCTGCGGATTTTCTGGTACAACATTCTCTTTTTCCTCCTTTTTCATCTTTTATGGCCGCGCACGGCAAATCCGATCGTCCGGGGGTGGGGCGAAATGGTTGGGAGCGATTTTTTCGGCGGGGGGAAAGATTGTCTCGCGTTGCGCGCCAACGACTTCCGATTTTGGCGATCCCGATTAGCTCGGGGGCGTCCGAACAGTTGATGACAATCTTTGAATCCTTTTCTTGGGCTTGCTGACAACACTTTCAGATCCCCGAATCGGACATTGAAAAAAAGGTCGTTTTTGACCAAAAACGACCAATTTCCACGAAATGGGCGCGTTTGCCGAGACCGGACCTAAAGCCGTATTTCGGTCCGGTTTGGCCAAATTCGACCGATTTGCGGGGACGGAATGTCCAATGACCCAAAAATGCCCCGGAGTTCGCGACTCCGGGGCATTGCTTCGGCATGCTTTTTCCCTGACGAGTCAGGGCGTCTCTTTGGGAACAAAAAGTCCTGACGGTTGCGATAACCGATGAACGACCTGGTTCTTCCGAACCGTCATCACATCGAAGGTATCCGCACCATTTGTCATATATCCGGACTCAAGACTCATCGTTTTTCCCGATTCAAGAGTAACCAGAACCTCGTAATGCGAATCTCCGGGGATTTCATAGCGGGCTGCACAAAAATCCCCATCAGGAATTTTCGGAAAAACGAGTTCGATTTCCCGAATCCGTATAGTTGCTTCAACGATGTCCTGCCCACTGTCGTTCTCAAGGATGACCACCCCGATATCCGGCGGGAAAAACGAATGAAGCCAAGAACCAAAAACAATGGCACACACCAAGAGGACTGAACAAGGAATCCATTTTTTCATTATCTGGACCAATACCTTTTTGAGCTATAAGGGTTGACTTGAAACCCTTTTTTGGGTGCCTTTTGGAGCTTGCTTCTATCGACGGGTCGTTTTTCCCGTGCTGCAGCACGCCCCTCAGCGTTGTTGTGCAAATCCATCATGGCTTCACCCCATGGCTGGTCGCTGTTTATCAACCCGTCAATCTCATGACCTACGCCGAACAGCCAACTTGTGCCGCCACCAAGTTCCTCGGCCATACGTTTGCTCCACTCAGCATGCCTCATGGCATCGCCTTCGTTATTGTGATTTCCTACACCCCGCTTGGCGACTTCTTCATCTGCAATCTCATTGGCACGCTTGTAGTTGGAGACTATATCCCACCAATCACCAGCCGCTAACCCTTTGGGATCAGCCATATTGACCGGATCATCCAAACAATAGCCATACCAGTCCGGATCACCGCCCCTGTCTCCGATGGGATCGGGCGCAGTCCACCGACCGGTGAAGGTGTCGTAGTCCCGCCAGCCGAAACGGACGAAGCCCAAATCCCGGTCGTGCAGGCCACCCGCAAAGCCGATGGGGACGCGGAAACCGGGGTTGGTGTCCTCGATGATCCCGCCGAAGGGGTCGTACAGGATTTCCTTTATCACGTCGCCATCCGTGTCGGCAACCACGCGCAGGGAACCGACCTGGTCGTAGTGCAGGGTAAACACGGCCCCGTCCTCGCGCCGCATGGCCGAGGGAAGGCGTTCGCCGTCACCGTAGCCGAACTCGTAGCCCATGCGCCCGTCGTGGAATGCGCCGAGCCTGATAAAGTCGAGCCACTGGTAGGCCTCGACGAGTTGGCCGTTGAAATACTTGACGGCCCGTCGGCCCTGCTCGTCATGGCGAAAGGTGTAGACGCGGTTCTGGTTCTCCACTTCCATTTTGAGCAGCCGGTAGTCCGGCGCGTACTCGTACAGGTGGTAGGTACCGCCGTTCGACCAGATGGACCGGAACCCGTTTTCGTCGTGCGTGAACCCGTTGTTGCCCGCGCTCATCAACCGGTTGTCCAGGTTATACCGGTAGTCGCGGTAGCTGGCCACCACGGTGGCAGGGAAGTAGTCCCGCTGTCGGCGGCCGTCCCGGTCGTAATAGCACTGGCAGATAAGCCGGTTGTCCAGGTGCGCCTCGAAAAGCCTCCCGGCCTTGTCGTAGGCATATTTCCAGACGTTGGTCCGACCGGCCACGATTTCCGTTTTCTCCACGATTCGACCGTCCCGGTCATGCTTCAGCCTCATTTCAAATACGCTCATATCTATCTCCTTCGGGCCACTGAGCAGGACGGCCCTGTCGTTATTTGCGAGGAGCGTATCACGGGTTTTTCGGCCGAAACTGCCGGAACACGGCGATGTCGATGGAATGCAACCGGATGTCGGTCGAATGCTCGGTGCGGTCGGTGAAATGCACCGAAAAAACCGTATTTTCCGCTTGACAGCCCCCGTCCATGGGGGCTGCCCCTTCGGGGCGACGGCAAAGCCGTCGTCCAAATCCGCTGTCCTGCGGATTTGTGACAGGTTTCACCAGAGTGGCTTGTGGGGCGAAATGGTTGGGAGCACCCTTTCCGGCGGGGGGAAAGATTGTCTCGCGTTGCGCGCCAACGACTTCCGGTTTTACCGATCCCGATTTGCTCGGGGGCGTCCGAACAGTTGATGACAATCTTTGAATCCTTTTCTTGGGCTTGCTGACAACACTTTCAGATCCCTGGATCGGACATTGAAAAAACGGTCGTTTTTGATCAAAAACGACCATTTTTCGTAAAACTCATCCTTTTGGCCAGACATGAGCGGAATTGAATTCCCGGCTCGTTTTGATCAATCGGAACCGTTTTGTACAAACTAGGCCCAAAGGCATCCGATTTATTCAGGCTAGTGTTGCGTTCTTGAATTAATATTGATATATTTCATCTCAGGAGGTCTGAGATGGGAGCACCCGTAAAAACGTTGGAATTGACAGATGATGAGCGCTCTTCACTTGAGCTTTTGGCACGTTCAGGCACTTCCCAGCAACGACTGGCTGAACGAGCACGAGTAGTGCTTGCTGCGTCAGACGGACTTTCCCTTCAGGATATTTCAAGCCGGACGGGAATGAGTGTCAATGCATGTCTCAAGTGGAGAAAGCGTTTTAGGGACAATCGGATGGAAGGGCTTTCTGACAAATCGGGCAGAGGTCGTCCGGCAGTGATCACGCAAGAACAGCGCCTTGAAGTGATGGCGCTGGCCTGCACCAAGCCGCTGAACGGAGCTAACGCTTGGAGCATGCGGAAGCTTGCTGAGGCAACTGGATTTTCTGTTTCGACAGTGCACGATATACTTCATTCGGTAGACCTGAAGCCTCATAAAGTCGAGCATTGGTGCGGCAAAAGTCCTGACCCAGAGTTTGCGGCAAAACAGGCTGCGATCATCGGATTGTATATGGAGCCTCCCGCCAACGCTTTGGTCCTTTGCGTTGATGAGAAGTCGCAAATTCAGGCAGTTGACCGCCCTCAGCCATTGCTTCCCATGCGTCCCGGTGAACCCAAACGACTGACGGCGACCTATAAACGCAACGGAACGACCTGTCTGCTTGCAGCTCTGGCGGTCCACGAAGGGACTATTCACGGGCGCTGTGTGGACAGCACGAACCACAAGAATTTTTTGAATTTTCTTAAGCATCTATACCGTAAACATCCAGGCAAAGAACTTCATGTGATCGCTGACAATTTGAGTGCTCACAAGCATCAAGCTGTTCGCGAGTGGGTTGAAAAACGTCGCCGCCTGACGCTTCATTTTACCCCAACATATGCCTCATGGTTAAATCAGATTGAAATCTGGTTTGGCATATTCAGCCGGGACGTCATCAAAGGCGGGATATGGAAATCAAAACAAGAATTGGTCGGGCAGATAATGAGTTATATAAAAAGTTACAACCAAGAGCAGGCCCACCCGTTCAGGTGGACTTATGAAGGAAAGCCTTTAACGGCGTAATTCAATGCTATTTTCTGAACGCAACACTAGGCATGAGGTGCAAGGAAAGACGGCCACTGAGAACGGCTAGGAAATGGTTGGGGCGGACTCAGGGATATCTTTCGGTATATATTCCTCATCTGCTCCCGAGAGGCCGCCCCCGGATTGCCGACCCCCTCCCTGACATGCCTCATGGCTTGCTGGCCGCTTTTCCGACTTAGGCCAACCCAACCAGCCAGATTCTTTCGGTGGCTACCTCCAGAGGCTTTCCTCCTTTTCAGTCCTTTTTGTTTTTTTCAAAAAAAACATCCGACCCCCCTTCCGACATTTGACTTTCATTTCTCCGACGGTGTCAAACTAGACAATTGGCCGATTTTTGATGAGCAACCTCAACCCAAGGGGAACCGGAACGAATACGCGCAAGCGGTAGGAGGCTTCAACGTTTTGTTCCTATGAGACCCACACCATGTCTGATGCACCGAAGATTTTGACCATCAAGGAAACCGCCTGCCTTTTACGGGTCCACCGCGCGACCATTTCTCGCCTGATCGGGGCTGGCGCGTTGCCCCATCTCGCGGTAGGATCCCGCAAGCTGGTCCTGGAAACGGACTTGCTGACGTTCATTGAAAACCGAAGATGCTTGGCGGCGAACAGTCCGAAGGGGGAATAGCTTATGGCTACTGTCACCATCGCGACCCGTTCGCTGAAAAAAGGAAAAGCGTACGTCATTCACTTCAACAACCCGGAAACGGGCAGGAAGGAATACCACAAGACGTTAAGACGGAAAGATCTGGCCCAGGAAGAAGCCAACCGGCTTCGCACCCTGCTGGACAGCGGTAAATTGCCGACCAAGGAAATGAAGCAACCGAAGCAGCAGGCCCTGCCCACTTTTGGGCAGGCTGCCCTGCTGTGTCGGAACGAATGGGACCGGAAGCTCGGGGAAGGAAAGATATCCCAGGCTAGCCATGCCGGGTACGGCTACCTGCTGGCCCCCGTCTTGAAGGAATGGGGGCACACCCTGCTCCACGACCTCGACGAGGACACCATTCGGGACTACCGAATCGGCATCGCCGAAAAGACCAAGGCGAAGCTGGTGGCCAAGGGCGAAGAAGGCAAAAATTGTAACGTGCTGGCAAATCGACGCTTGTTCGTAATCAAGCAGGTGTTCGCCATGGCCGCGAAGCACGGCTTGATTGAAAAGGACATTGCGCGTGATATTCCCTCCCTGTCCGAAAAGGACAGTGAAAGGAAGAATGCCCAGAAACCGCTTGAAATTGAAGAACTGCTTGCGGCGGCCCGTCAGCGCAGGGCGAAACATTATCTGCCGCTGGCGATCCTCTTGGCGGTGGAGCACGGATGCAGCACCCAAGAAGTCCTCAGCCTCAAGTGTGCCGATGTCGACCTTGCGGAAAACCACATCACGTTCCACCGGACAAAAAACGGGGTGACCCGAACCCACCGGATCATGCCCCGTACCCGTGAGGCGCTCGCGGCCCGGTTGAAGCATGTGGCCCGGTATCGGGAAAAACGCGGCGTGGAAGTCAAGGGGGATTACGTGATCGGCAACATGGACGGCACCCCGTTCAAGTCGATCCGTACCGCCTGGGAAGGACTGTGCAAGGACCGCGACTTCGACGACCTTCACTTCCATGACCACCGCCACACCTACTGCACCAATGCGCTTAAAGCGGGCTGCACGCTCAAGGAAACCAACGTCATGATCGGGCACAAGACCCTGCGCATGACGGATCGGTACAGCCACCTTGAAGGCGTGATGGACGATGGCCCACAGGACCGTCTGGCCGCCCGCTACGCCATGACCGGCACGGAAAACGGCCCGTCGGAAGCGGCGGACACATAGCGGACATATTCCTGAAATCCACCATCAGGCACGAAAAAAGGACTTCAAGCAATCGCTTGAAGTCCTTAACTTTCTAGTGGTGGAGCTGGAGGGAATCGAACCCACGACCTCTTGAATGCCATTCAAGCGCTC
>JACCQI010000059.1 GCA_015709315.1 Desulfovibrionaceae bacterium | reverse complement strand
TACCTATGTTCCCGGACAGAAGTGTTACCCATGTTGTCGGTTGCACAAACCCTTTCCTCAAAGGGTTTCCCTCTCCCCTTCCCCCGGCCGCCGGAGGCAACCGACTACACGTCGGTGAATTGTTTTTGGAGCATGATTTCGAGGATGGTCTTGTCGGTCTGGATCATGCCGTCCATGGCCAGGGTGCCGACGTTTCGCATGGTGTCCTCGGAGGACTGGCCGATGATGCCGTCGGTGTGGTGGACGTTGACGCCCTGGAGGGCGAAGAGCGCGGCCTGGACCGCGGTTCCGGCGGCGGTGGCCAGCTTGAGGGCGCAGCCTTCCTTGGCCCCGTCGCAGATGATGCCCGCCAGGTCTTCCAGAAGATTCTTGATGGCCCCGGCAATGTGCGTGGCGTCGCCGCCGAGCAGGAAGGTGATCCCTGCGGTGGCTCCGGCTCCGGCGGCCACGGAACAGCCGCAGATGGCGGACAGGCGGCCCGTGTGCGCCTTGACGAACGCGGTGACGATGTGGGAGAGCGCCACGGCCTTGAGCACCTCGCGTTCGTCCACACCCTCCACATAGTCGCTGACGGCGCGGATGGGCAGGATGGCGGTCAGGCCGTGGTTGCCGGACCCGGCGGAACTCATGGCGGGCAGGGGCGCGCCGGACATGCGGGCGTCGGCCGCCGCCGAGGTCAGGATGCGGGCGTCCAGCATCATGTCTTTCTTGATCAATCCCTGGCGGGCGAGGCGTTCCAGGGTCTTGCCCACGCCCAGGCCCAGGCCGTAGGTCAGTCCCTGTTCGGCCAGCCGCATGTTGACGTCCACGCCTTCCTTGAGAAAGGCGAAGTCGTCTTCGTCCAGTTGGTCGGTCAAACCGATCAGTTCGTTGAGGGACAGCGACTTGAGCCATTGCTCCATGGCCGGAAGCGAAGACTCGCCGCCGTCCACGGCGGCGCGAACCAGCGGGCTGGACACCGGCTCGTCGTCAAGCGTCAGGGAAACGATGTTGTCGTGCAACCCCTCGATGACGGATTCGGCCGTGCGGGGACCGGCGGTGATCCGGGTCTTGATGAGCAGCCCCTGCCGGTCGCGGAGCAGGGTGACGGTCACCTTCTTGTCGGCCAGGGCCGCCTTGGCCCGGGCCACGTGGCTTTCGTCGACGGGTTGGAGCACTTCCAGGCTCAGGGCGGGATCACCGCCCGCCGCGCCCAGGGCGGCGGCCATATCCAGCCCCACGAGGTCGCCGGGACCGGGGATGGAAACGGCCAGGCCGTTCTTGTACACGTTGGGGTCGACCATGACCTCGATGTGGTCGAAGTCGCCGGAAGGCAGCAGGGACATGGCCGCGGCCGCGCCCAGGGCGATGGCCACCGGTTCGGTGCAGCCCAGCGCCGGGGCGACCTGGATGGTGAGGACGTCCTTGACCGTGAACCGCATCACTGTGCCTTGACCGTGCTTTTGGGACAGGAATGCGAGAGGTAGCAGACCTCGCAGCCGCCCGCATAGGGGTAGGGGGTGAGGACCGCGTACTTGCGGTTGACCGACCCTTCCTCGTTCCAGGTCAGGCCGAGTTCCTCGAACGCGCTCAGGACGCCTTCGCCCGGCCGGGGCAGGGGGGCGCATTTGCCGGCCCGCAGTTCGGGCACGAAGCCCTGGGCCGTGCTCATGACCATGGTGATGGCCAGGGCGTGGAAGAGCAGGCCGTGGGTCGGGGAATCCTGCCACACGCCCTCGATGGCGTCCTCCGCATCCTGTCCCAGGTAGATGAGCAGGAATTGGCCTTCGCCGTCGGGATTTTTCAGTTCGTACGCCTTGAGGCTGTTTGCGGTCCACTGGTCCCAGAATGTTTCGAACTCTTCCAGGAGATCGCCTTCTATGCGGGTTTCGCCGGCGATTTCCATGTAGAACATCATGTCGAACTCGGGTTGCGGGGTCAGGGGCTTGATGTCGTATTTGGGCATGTATGGTCTCCGTGCCAAGGGTATTGTTGAAGAGGGAGGCTCTGCTTACCTCTTTTATCGATTCCGCTCAAGTTTTCGGGGCCGTTTATTGCGCTCTCGGGAGAGTCGGGGTATGTTGAGGCTGTTACCGGAGATACGACCGCACGACACGTTGTCAACGCCCGAACCGCGAACATTGGAGATTTGATGACAGCCGACCGGGGCGAGCCGCTCTTTCAAAAGCTCAAGCGTCCGAATATCCGATATCTTTTCCTTGCCACGCTCATCGGCGTTCTTGCCGGATACGGGGCCGTACTGTTCAAGTACGCGCTCAAGCTCATGCAATGGGTGTTTTACCAGCATACCGAGGATTTCGTCCTCTTTGCGGACGCCGTGCCGCTGTGGATGAAGATCGTCATCCCGACCGGGGGCGGCCTGGTGGTGGGACTCGTGGTTTCCAACTTCGCCAGCGAGGCCAAGGGGCACGGCGTGCCCGAGGTCATGCAGGCCATCGCGCTCAGGGGCGGCCGCATCCGCAAGCGCGTGGCCGCGGCCAAGATCTTCGCCTCGGCCGTGACCATCGGCTCGGGCGGGTCCGTGGGCCGGGAAGGCCCCATGGTCCAGATCGGGGCGTCCATCGGGTCGTCGGTGGGGCAGTTGTTCAAGACCCCGAGCGCGCACATGCGCACCATGGTCGGATGCGGCGCGGCCGCGGGCATCGCCGCCACCTTCAACGCGCCCATCGCGGGCGTGCTCTTCGCCCTGGAGATCATCATCGGCGATTTCGGGGTCATGCAGTTTTCGCCCGTGGTCCTGTCGTCGGTTACGGCAACGGCCATTTCCCGCTATTATTTCGGCGATTTTCCGCATTTCGACATTCCGTCGTATTCCATTGTTTCCCTGTGGGAGTACGCCTTTTACCCGTTGCTCGGCGTGGTCACCGGCGCGGTGGCCCTGTCGTTCACCCGGACGCTCTACTGGTTCGAGGACCGTTTCGACGCCGTGCCCATCCCCGAGTGGATCAAGCCCGCCATCGGCGGCGCGGTCCTGGGCGGCATCTTCGCGGTCTTTCCCCAGGTGTTCGGCGTGGGCTACGGCTCCATGAACATGGCGCTGGTCAACCAGATGGGCTGGCAGATCCTCCTGGCGCTCGTCTTCGTCAAGATCCTGGCCTCGTCCGTGACCCTGGGGTCGGGCGGCTCGGGCGGCATCTTCGCGCCCTCCCTGTTCCTGGGCTGCATGGCGGGCGGCGCGTTCGGCTACGCGGTGCATGCCCTGTTCCCGGCGCACACGGCCCTGCCCGGCGCCTACGCCCTGGTGGCCATGGGCGGGGTGGTGGCGGGCACCACGTACGCGCCCATCACCGCCATCCTGATCATTTTCGAGATGACCTCGGACTACTCCATCATCCTGCCGCTCATGCTGACCTGCATCACGGCCACTGTCATGAACTCCACCATCGACCGGGCGTCCATCTACACCACCAAGCTGCTCCGGCGCGGCATCGACATCGAGGCGGGCCGGGAGCGGCTTCTGCTGACCCACCTGCTGGTCAAGGAGGCCATGGTCCCGGACGTGGTCACCATTCCGCAGTCCATGCCCCTGTCGCGCATCATCTGGACCTTCAAGACCGAAAACGCGCCCTACCTGCACGTGGTGGACGGGGAAGGCAGGCTGACGGGCATCATCTCTTTCCGCGACATCCGCGCCGTGCTCAGGGAGGAGGCGCTCGACCAGTTGCTCATCGCCCAGGACCTGGCCACCCTGAACCCGGTCACCGTGACCACGGACGACACGTTGCAGGACGCCCTGGACAAGATGACCGGGCGCGGCGTGTCCCAGGTGCCGGTGGTGTCGTCCGGCCGGGAGTCGAGGCTGGTGGGCACGCTCACGGAATCCGCCGTGAACGCGGCCTACAACTCCGCCATCGTGCGCCGCGAGATCGCCGACAAGGACTGATTCGCCGGGAATCCCTCCCGGCCCGCGCCGCAGTCGTCCGGCCCGTATATTGGCGGCCGGATGATGTTGTGGGGCATTCCCCTTTGTGCTAGATATCCGTTGCCGGGCGCGACCGTGAGGGCAATGCCCGGCTAGAGGATTATCCTGAATGAACGAACTCAGAGTCACCGTCACCCTTTCCCTGGACGAGAAGCGTCCCGAGGACGGGTATATCGATTTCAACCTGACCGTTGACGGCCAGTACCTGCACGAGATCGGCGTGTACATCGATCCCGTGGACCTTATCGAGTCGGCCTCCATGTCCGGCGAGTTTTTCATCTATACCTGCGACTGCGGCAATCCGGCCTGCCTCGGCATCGACGACGGGGTCATGGTCTCCCACACCCCGGAAACCGTGGTCTGGCGGCTCAAGAATCCCATCTCCTGGCCCCCGGACGAGCCTCGGCCCGACTGGGAGCACGACGCCGAGTTCGTCTTCACCCGCGAAAACTACCTGCAGGAACTGACCATCGCCCTGGACCACGCCAAGCGGCTGACGCGCGGCTTCAGGCTTTCCGGCAATCTCTGGGTCGGCCCGGACCTGGCCCCGGAGGGACTGCTGGCCCTGGAGGTCCCCCAGCAGGAAGGCATTTTCTTTACCCGCGAGCCGGAGGGCCGCACGGTCCATTAGCCGGTGCGCCGCGTTTCCCGCCGGAGGCCCCGTGGGGCGGGCGCTTTACTTTCAGTGTAAAATGGTAGTATAGAATACTCACTGCTCGGCTGTTTTTCCGGTAACCAACCGGAGGAACAGACATGTTTCAATCCAATCCCAACCAGAGTCGAATCGATCGCGCTCGCCTTTTGCGCGCGCCGCCTTTTGCCGTGGATGAGCGCAAGCGCATTCAGGGGAAATGAATGACTGTGTCCGGGGCTCGGGCCGCATGGTCCGCGGGAGGAGCGCCTTCTTTCGGCGCGGATGAAAATCCGCCGGAATTCTTACCGAAAACAGGGTGCATCCATGTTGTACGTACCGATAAAAATCTATCCAAACAGGCGGAGTGTCCGCGGCTGCATACTGCTTGCGGCCGTTTTCCTGGGCCTGGCCGCGGCCGGGTTCCATTTCCTTGAAAACCGGAACCTGCGGCTTGCGGTCTATTGCATCAGCATGGCCGGGTTCGGCGTGGCCGTCATCAACGCGATTGCGGTCGTCACCCGGCAGCCCATGATAAAGATACTGGACGATCGGTTCTCGGTCTACACGCCGTTCGGGTCCGCCGTGATCCGTTTCGGCGAGGTCCTGGCGTTCAAAAAGGGAAGGGCGCCGCTTTTGTCCACCATGCGCGTGGTCATCAACGGCTCGGCGCGGCCCAAGTTCCCGTCCGGGCTCGGCAAGCTGCTGTACAGCGTCGCCTACCTGAACTTCGGCAATTCCATCTCCATCCACGGCTTCATGCTCGGGGCCAACCCGGACGCCGTGATGGAGATGCTGGAGAAGCGCAGGCTGGCCGCCGTGCGCATGGAGGCCGTGGGGGATTACGATCCCCAGGCCCTGACCACGGCCGGATAGCAGAAAATGAAAACCGGGAAGCCCGTCGACGGGCTTCCCGGTTGATTGTTCGATGGATCGGCCGCCCCGGGGGGCGCTCGAAAGTCTATTTCACGGCCACCTTCACGATCACCTTGTGCAGCTCGCCGTCCGAGATCATGGGCAGGTGCCCGTCCTCGGGAAAAAAGATGGCGAGCATGCCGGGCGTCACCGCGCACCATGTGGTGGGCGCGTCCGCGTAGAAGGCCGCGTCGCTGCGCGGGTCCGAGGCGTCCGTTGCGGGGCCGAGGTCCCGGCGGGGCTTGAAGCCCATGGTGTCCGTGCCGTCGAGCACGTACTGGATGTCGATGTACCGGTCATGGGTCTCGATCAGCGCGTCTTCGGGCTTGCGGCCCCTGCCTTTGGCGACCACGGCATAGACGTTGTCGCCGTCCACTTCGTGCCGCCCTTCGGCCAGTTCGGCCAGTTCGGCCCGCCGCAGGAAGGCGAAGGCCGTCTTGAAGTGCGGGTTCAGGGCCGCGTAGGCATTCGCGTTGTCGAGGGTGTCCAGGATCATTCCACCCTGCTCCTTTCGGCGGTCAGCGCCGCGATAAGGGATTCGTCCAGGGACGGATGCGGGAAGACGACGGAGTGGACGTTGTCCACGGTCCAGCCCTGCTGCACGATGATGGTGGCCGGGGTGGCCAGCCGGGACACGTCGTGCCCCACGGCCGTGACGCCCACCACCTTGCCCCCGGACCAGACCACCTTGACGAATCCCTGGGGAGCCGCGTGGGCCTGGGTCATGGGGTTGGCGGCCAACATGGCCCTGGATGTCTCGGTGGTCTCAAAGTCCGCCAGGAACGCCTCGTTTTCGGTCAGCCCCACGCGCATGACCTCGGGCGCGCCGTAGAGCACGCTCGGCACCGGGCCGGAGACATAGGGCGCGTCGGTCCTGCCCGCGATGCGCGCGGCCACGTAATGGGCCTGATGCACGGCGGCGTGGGCGAGCTGGATGCGGCCGTTCACGTCGCCCACGGCATAGACGTTGTCGGCGGCTTGGAGGCAATCGTCCACCTTGATCTTGTTGAATTCAAGCTCGATGCCCGCCTCTTCAAGGCCCATGCCCTGAGTGACCGGGCCGCGTCCCACGGCCACCAGAATGGCGTCCGCCGCGATGGTCTCGCGGGTGTCGAAGGTCAGCACGCCCCGGTCGTCCACGGTCTTGACGCCCGCCACGCGCTTTTCCAGCCGTACATCCCACTTCCAGCGCTTGAACACGGAGCCGAGCGCCTTGGACACTTCCGGGTCCTCCAGCGGGGCCACGCGGTCCATGGCGTCCACCACGGTGATCCTCGCGCCCAGGCGGTGGGCCACCTGGGCCATTTCCAGGCCGATGAAGCCCGCGCCCACCACGATCAGGGTCTTCGGCATGGACTTGAGGGCCAGGAACTGGTTGGAGTCCAGCACGCAGTCGCCGTCCGGCTCCAGGCCGGGGAAGAAGATGGGCCTGGACCCGGTGGCGATGACCAGGTTGTCGTATTCCAAGGTCCGCGCGCCGTCGGCGGTCTCGACCTCGACCGTGCCGTTGTCGAGCCGGCCGAAGCCTTCGACCAACTCGACGCCGAGGTTCTTGAGCTGCATGGCCATGGCCTTGCGGCTTCCGGCCAAATGCTTGCCCACGCGGGCCTGGAGGGCGGCGAAGTCCACATGCACCTCGCCGGACGCCACTTTCATTCTGGCCTGGTTGGCCAGTTCGTCAATGGCCGAAGTCGCGCCGAGCCAGAGCTTGGTCGGGATGCAGCCCCGGTTGAGGCAGGTTCCGCCCACGAAGTCCTTTTCGACCATGGCCACGGAGAGGCCGAGCCGGGCGGCCTCCGTGGCGCAGTCGAATCCTCCGGGCCCCGCGCCCAGGATCACGAGATCATAAGTCATCGGTCAGCTCCATGGAGCGGGCCGCGCGGGTTTCGTCCAGACGGGTCACGGGCAGGTTGACCGGAGCCGAGGTCAGGGCCTCGGGATTGGTCTTTGCCAGCTCGGCCAGCTCGATCAGGTCGTCGCAGAACTTGTCCAGGGTTTCCTTGTTCTCGGTCTCGGTGGGCTCGATCATGAGCGCTTCGGGAACGATGAGCGGGAAGTAGATGGTGGGCGCATGGTAGCCCCTGTCCAGCAACCCCTTGGCAAAGTCCAGGGCATGGACGCCGTCCTTGGCCTGGGGGGAGGCCGAGGCCACGAACTCGTGCATGCAGATGCGGTCGTAGGGGACCTCGAAGTGGCCCGAGAGGCGCTTGCGCATGTAGTTGGCGGCCAGGACCGCGTTTTCGCTGGCCCTTCTCAGGCCGGTGCCGCCCAGCCGCAGCACGTAGGCGTACGCCTTCAGGTAC
The DNA here is from genome assembly GCA_015709315.1 of Desulfovibrionaceae bacterium. GTDB lineage: Bacteria > Desulfobacterota > Desulfovibrionia > Desulfovibrionales > Desulfovibrionaceae > Pseudodesulfovibrio. The sequence continues at coordinate 5,821 of JACCQI010000059.1, read as the reverse complement.
ACGCCGAAGTTGCCGTAGAACGGGGCCACGTAGCCGATGGACTTGGGGCAGTCGTAGTCCAGGAAGAACCGGCCGTCCTCGCGTTTGCGGACGCGGGAGATGGGCAGGAAGTCCACCAGCCTGTCGGACACGCCCACGGGACCGGAGCCGGGGCCGCCGCCGCCATGAGGGGTGGCCAGGGTCTTGTGAACGTTCCAGTGGACGATGTCGAAGCCCACGTCGCCCACGCGCATCTTGCCCATGATGGCGTTCAGGTTCGCGCCGTCGTAGTAGAGCAGGGCGTCCACCTTGCGGAGCATGCGGACGACCTCGGGCAGGTTGCGCTCGAACAGGCCCAGGGTGTTGGGGCAGGTCATCATCATACCCGCCACTTCGTCGTCCAGGACCTTTTCCAGGGCGGCGGGGTCCACGATGCCGTCCTTGGATTCCACGGAGACCACCTCGTAGCCCGCCGTGGCGGCGGACGCCGGGTTGGTGCCGTGGGCCGAGTCGGGCACGATGATCTTGGTCTTCTTGTTGCCCTTGTCGCGGTGGTAGGCGGCCATGAGCATCACGCCGGTCAGCTCGCCGTGCGCGCCCGCCATGGGGTGCATGGTGTAGGCGGCCATGCCGGTGATTTCGCACAAAAGCTGCTCGATCTCGTACATCACCTCCAGCGCGCCCTGGCACAGTCCGCCCGCGCCGCGAAGCTGGGGCAGGACCGGGTGCAGCCGGGTGAAGCCGGGCAGTCCGGCCACCACCTCGGTGAACTTGGGGTTGTACTTCATGGTACAGGACCCCAGGGGGTAGAAGTTGCTGTCCACGCTGTAGTTGCGCTGGGAGAGCCTGGTGAAGTGGCGGACCACGTCAAGCTCGGAGACCGAGGGCAGTCCGGCCTCGCCGCCGCGCAGCAGTTCCTTGGGGATGTAGCTCTCCTCGGCCGCGCCCTCGCAGGGCCAGCAGCCTTCGCGCCCGGCTACGGATTGTTCAAAGATGGTCTTCATTTCAGCGCACCTCGCAGCATTTCGGCGAATATGCCGATCTGTTCTTCGCTGGTCTTTTCCGTGCAGGCCACCAGCAGACCGTTTTCCAGTCCCTCGAAGTACCGGCCCAGCGGGAAGCCGGGCACAAAGCCGCGCTCGGTCAGCTTGTCGATGATTTCAAAGGCGTTCACGGGCAGGGTCACGGCGAACTCGTTGCCGAAGGGACCCTTGGTGAGCATGTCCACGCCGTCGATGGCCGTGAGCCGTTCGGCGCAGGCGTGGGCGCGTTCGATGGACACGCGGGCGGCGCGCCGGAGGCCCTGCTCGCCCAGAGCGCACATGTGGACCAGCGCGCGCAGGGCGCACAGGGACTGGTTGGAGCAGATGTTGGACGTGGCCCTCTGGCGGCGGATGTGCTGCTCGCGGGCCTGGAGGGTGAGCACGTATCCGGTGCGTCCCTCGGTGTCCCCGGTCCGGCCCACGATGCGGCCCGGCATCTGGCGGACCATCGTCTTGGTGCAGGTCATGATGCCCAGGTACGGGCCGCCGAAGGAGAGGGGCAGGCCCAGGGACTGGCCTTCGGCCACGGCGATGTCCGCGCCCATCTCGCCCGGCGTCTTGAGCAGGGTCTGGAGCACGGGGTAGGCGGACATGATGGACACGGCCTTGACCGCCTTGGCCGCGGCGAACAGCTCGGTGAAATCATTGATGGAGCCGAAGAAGTTCGGGTTCTGCACCAGCACGGCGGCCGTGGAATCGTCCAGGGCGTCCTTGAGGCCGTCGAGGTTCGTTTGGCCGTCCTTGTAGGGCACGGTGACGAGTTCGACGTCCAGGTTGGTGGTGTAGGAGCCGAGCATGACCCGGTAGATGGGGTTGAGCGCCTCGGAAACCACGACCTTGCGGCGCTTGGTCTTGCGCACGGCCATCATCAGCGCCTCGTAGAGGGCGGTGCCGCCGTCATAGACGGACGCGTTGGCGCACTCCATGCCCAGCAGCCGGGCCACGGCGGTCTGATACTCGAAGATCGCCTGGAGCGTGCCCTGGGATGCCTCGGGCTGGTAGGGGGTGTAGGCGGTGTAGAACTCGCCGCGCATGGTCAGCGCATCCACGGCGGCGGGGATGTAGTGGTCGTAGAAGCCCGCGCCCAAAAAGCTCACCCGGTCGGTGGCGTTCTTGGCGGCCATGGCCTCGAGCTTGGACAAGACCTCCATCTCGGAAAGGCCTTCGGGGATGTCGAAGCTCTTGGGGCGCATTTCTTCCGTGATTTCGGCAAAGAGGTCGTCCACGGAATCCACGCCGATGACGGCGAGCATCTCACGAACTTCCTTTTCTGTATGCGGTACGAACGGCATAATGGAACCTGTTGTGTTATGAGGTAAATGAAAAGGGCCGGGACAACCGCCCCGGCCCGTGCCTGTCGCCTAGTGGGCTTCCGATTCCACGGCCGAGGCGTACCCTTGGGCGTCCAGAAGGCCCTCGGGGTCGCCCTTGATCCGGAACTTGACGATCCAGCCCGAGCCGTAGGGTTCTTCATTGACCTTTTCGGGGGCGTCCTCCAGTTCCTCGTTGATTTCGATGACCTCGCCGGAAACCGGGGCGTAGATCTCGGAGGCGGCCTTGACGGACTCGACGGAACCCATCTCCGTCCCGGCCTCGAAGGTGTCGCCCACCTCGGGCATTTCGACGAAGGTCAGGTCGCCCAATTGTTCCTGGGCGAACTGGGTGATACCGACAGTGGCCACGTCGCCTTCGATCAAGACCCACTCGTGGGTTTTCGCGTACAAAAGGTCTTCGGGAATCATATTTTGCTCCTTTTTGGGAAAAAATGGCTTTGCAGCGTGATTTGAACGCTCTCTTAGCATGGGAATTATGCCTTGGAAATAGTAAAAATAATGACGCTTCGGACATGATTATTTTCTTTTAGTCAAGGAAGGACGAATTTCGCCAAAAAGCTGACGAGTTTTGTCCGTAAAAATAATAAAATGATTTTATTCAAGTAGGTTGTCAAAATGAGAATGAGATTGAACGTCATACTATATCAATTTATGTGATGCAAAAAGTATTACGAATGCCATTGACCATAACACCTTCCGGGTGTAGGCTCCCACAAGCCATGGCCAGAGCAGAACAAGTCCGTCGCCCGGAGGACGATTTCACCACGCCCGTCCCCGGCTCCCGCGTGGAGGTGGAGGTGGGGGGCCGCGTCTGGCTGCTCGACCGGGCGGCCGACCTGGAAGCGCTTTGGAATGAGATGGACGGCGAGGACATGGGTGACGACGAGCGGCTCCCGTACTGGGCCGAGGTCTGGCCCGCCAGCGTGCTGCTGGGCAGGCACATACTCCGCAACGCGGACCGCCTCCGGGGCCGGACGTGCCTGGACGTGGGCTGCGGCCTGGGGCTGACCGGCATGATCGCCTCCGGCGTTGGCGCGCAGGTCCTGGCCTTCGACTACGAATGGCCCGCCGTGCGGTTCGCCCGGCGCAACGCGGACCTGAACGGCGTGCACCAGCCGCTTTGGACGGTCATGGACTGGCGCGAGCCTGCGGTGCGGCCCGGCGCGTTCGAGTTCATCTGGGCCGGGGACGTCCTGTACGAGAAACGATTTTTCACGCCGCTGGTCCGTCTGTTCCGCCACGCGCTCGCGCCCGGCGGCCGCATCTGGATCGGCGAGCCGGTTCGCACCGTGTCGCGTCCCGTGTGGGACGAACTGCGCGGCCGGGGATTCGCCGCCGAGAAGCTAACGGTTGAAAAGGTGGCCCTGTGCGGCCAGAACGCGACCGTCAATTTATGGGAAGTGACCATTCCCTAGATAGGAGGAAACCATGGGCAAGACCATCCGATTCGGCGTATCGCTCGATTCCGAACTGCTGGAAAAATTCGACGTGCTCTGTGATGAGCGCAGCTACCAGACCCGCTCCGAGGCCATCCGCGACCTGATCCGCAACACTCTGGTCCAGCGCGAGTGGGAGCAGGCCGAGGGCGACTTGGCCGGAACCCTGACCCTGGTCTACGACCACCATAAGTCCGGCCTGTCCCAGAAGCTGACCGAGATCCAGCATGACGTCCACGAGGTCATCCAGTCCTCGCTGCATGTCCACCTGGACCATTACAATTGTCTGGAGGTCATCATCCTCAAGGGCGACGCTGAGACCATCAAGGAACTGGGGCAGCGGCTCATCTCCACCAAGGGCGTCAAGCACGGCAACCTGGCCCTGACAACCACGGGCAAGGACCTGATCTAGACTGGCCCGCACGGCTGGTGTAAGGAGGACGGCGTCCCGGCAACGGGGAGGCGTTCCTCCCCTCTCCGGGATCTCGATCCCCGCCTTTCATTCTTTTGTGTCGTGACGCGGGGAAGGCGTGTAGAGTGTTGTCGAGAACCCATAAGGCTTTTTCAGCGAGCATTGCATGGAAGACGTACAAAAGAGTCAGTCGAGCATAGCCATGCCCATCGACCGGGTGGGGGTGAAGGGACTCAAGTCGCCGATCATCGTGCGGGACCGGGAGTCCGGCATCCAGCACACCGTGGCCGAGGTATCCCTGTCCGTGGACCTGCCCGCCGAGTTCAAGGGCACGCACATGAGCCGGTTCGTGGAGGCCCTGGAACATTGGGAGGGGGCGCTGGACTACAACTCCTTCCTCACCCTGCTGGACGACGTGGTGGAGCGGCTCCAGGCGCGCAGCGCCCACATCCGTTTCGTGTTTCCCTATTTCCTGCGCCGCAAATCCCCGGTGTCCGGGGTCAATTGCCTCATGGACTACACCTGCCGGGTGGACGGCCTGTTCAAGGACGGCAAGCTGATCTTCACGCTCGGCGCGGACGTGCCGGTCATGACAGTGTGCCCGTGCTCCAAGGCCATCTCGGACGAGGGCGCGCACTCCCAGCGGGCCGAGGTCCGCATCCGCACCCGGTTCAACGGCTTCCTCTGGCTGGAGGACCTCATCGAGATCGGCGAGCGGGCCGGTTCCTGCCCCGTCTATTCCCTGCTCAAGCGCGAGGACGAGAAGTACGTCACCGAGACCGCCTTCGCCAATCCGACCTTTGTGGAGGACGTGGTCCGCGAGGCCGCCAAGGGGCTGGACGAACACCCCCAGGTCCACTGGTACAAGGTGGAGGTGGAGAGCTTCGAGTCCATCCACAACCATTCCGCGTTTGCGGTCATCGAAAGCTTGGAAGACTGAGCGGGGCGTGCTCCCCGCGTTGTTTCCGGGCGGATTTGCATCCCGCGCCCCAACAGCGTATATTGTCAATCGGCTGCTGTTCCCGACTGCTCAAGGGAGTGATCGCGCATGTCCGATTCCAATCTTTCGGCCCTGGACGCCCTGAGTACGGTCCAGGCCGTTTCCGCCAACAACATCGCCAACGTGAACACCGACGAGTTCCGCTCGTCCTCGGTGGTGCTCGAATCCGGGCCGAACGACCAGGGCGTCGAGGTGGCGGCCATCCACGAGTCCACCGTGCCGGGGGCGGTCATCGACGGCGTGGAGACGTCCAACACGGACCTGGGCCGCGAGATGGTGGACATGATCCGCACCGGCCACGCCTTTTCCGCCAACACCGTCTTTATCCGGGCCAGCGAGGAGATGACCGGCCACCTCCTGAACATGGTGGCCTGACGGTCTTTTACGGGTGTCGGGGTTCGCTTGACACTCCTTTCTTTCATGTCTTACGGTCCAACATGGCCCGTCTGCGCGTGAACCTGTTTTTTCGGGTTCCCCCGGTACGGGCCATACTTGCGTAACAACAACCACCCCTGACCGGGGGACACCCTTCCGCGCTCATCCGGTACGCGCGCACCGCGCAGATAAAAAGTTTGGGAAAAGGAGGGGATGGGGGGCCGGGGGAAGGGGAGGAAGAA
>JACCQI010000058.1 GCA_015709315.1 Desulfovibrionaceae bacterium | reverse complement strand
AGGCGACCCAAGAAGTTTAGGAGGGGGGTCCGGGGGGAACCCTTTTCAAAGGGTTCCCCCCGGCCGCCGGAGGCATCTTCTCTCCGCCCCTTACAGCGCCAGGCCGCAGGCTTCGCCGGACGCAAAGGCCCAGTGGAGGTTGAAGCCGCCGAGGTGTCCTGTCACATCCAGGGTTTCGCCGATGACGTGGAGTCCGGGCACGGATTTGGCTTCCATGGTCTTGGACGAAATCTGGTCGGTGTCCACGCCGCCCACGCAGACCTCGGCCTTGGCGAATCCTTCGGTGCCGGACGGGACGATGGTGAAGCGGTGGATGCGGTCTTCCGCGTCCCGGATTTGTCTTTTGGATACCTGGCTGGTCGGGGTTTCGGCCAGGGCGGCGGGCAGGAGCAGTCCTGGCAGCCGCTTGGGCAGCACCCGGCCGAGCAGGTTCCGCAGTTGGATGTTGGAGGAGCGGTTTTGCTCGATCAGGTCCGGCAAGGGCTGGCTGGGCAGGAAATCGATGGTCACGGGCTGGTTTTCGCGCCAGTGGCTCGATGCCTGGAGCACGGCCGGGCCGGAGATGCCCCGGTGGGTGAAAAGCAGGGGATCGGTGAAGCGCATGCCGTTTGTTTCCACGGCGGCGGGCAGGCTGTTGCCCGCCATGTCCGCGCACAGTTGGCAGCTGCTTTTGGGAAACACGAACGGCACCAGGCCGGGCCGGGTCGGCACGGTCTTCAAGCCGAACTGCCGAGCCAGGTGAAAGCCGAGATTCGATGCGCCTATCTGCGGCCAGGACGGACCGCCGAGGGCAATGACCAGCTTGGTTGCGGTCAGGGTTTCGCCGCCGCACTCCACGATGAACGGGCCGGTGCCCGCCACGGACCGGATGTCGCGGCCGAGCAGGATGGTTGCGCCCGCCTTGCGGCAGCGGTCCGTGAGCGCGCCCGCCACCTTGCCCGCGCCCTCGTTGGTGAAAAGCTGGCCGTGGTCGCGTTCTTCGTAGGTCACGCCGTCCTCGGCCAGAAAACCGACCACGTCCCACGGGGACAGCCGGGCCAGGGCGGACTTCACGAAATGGGGATTGCCGCAGATGTAATGGGCCGGGCTTGCGTCGAGGTTGGTGAAGTTGCACATGCCGCCGCCGGAGACACGCACCTTGCGGGCGGTCTTGGGGCCGTGGTCCAGCACGGCCACCGTGCGCCCGCGCCGTGCGGCGGCCAGGGCGCACCACAGGCCCGAGGCCCCTGCGCCGAGGATGATGACGTCGTATCCGTTCATGGGCCGGTTCTACGGCAGACGAGGGAGCGAGGCAAGCGCCAGGCATCGTCACATAATGGTTGTTGACATTAAATTGGGTTGCCCGCACATTCTGGTGTGAAACCCCAATGCAGGAGGACACCATGTCGGCAAAGAGAATTCTGATGCTGGTCGGCGATTTCGTCGAGGATTACGAGGCCATGGTCCCGTTCCAGATGCTGCTGATGGTGGGCCATGAGGTCCACACCGCCTGTCCCGGCAAAAAGGCGGGCGAAACCGTAGCCACGGCGGTGCATGATTTCGAGGGCCACCAGACCTATTCGGAGAAACCGGGCCACAATTTCATGGTCACGGCGACGTTCGGGGACATCCGGCCGGACGACTACGACGCGCTGGTCATCCCCGGCGGGCGCTCCCCGGAATACCTGCGGCTCGACCCGGCGGTCATCGAGTGCGTGCGGCATTTCGCCAAGGCCAACAAGCCCATTGCCGCCATCTGCCACGGCCAGCAGATATTGACGGCGGCAAACGTCATTCAGGGCAAAAGCTGCACCAGCTATCCGGCGGTGAAGCCGGACGTGGAGGCGGCCGGAGCCGTGTGGTGCGAGGTCAACGAGACCTTTTCCAACGCCTGTGTGGACGGCAATCTCGTCACCGCCCCGGCCTGGCCCGCGCACCCGGAATGGATGCGCCGGTTCCTGAAGGTGCTCGGCTCCACCATCGAGCCGTAGCGGACCGCTGCCGGGAGACGAACCCCTTCCCCTTTTCTTCCGTTGCGGTTTTTGCTAAGAAGGTGTGATTGAACGCGACAATAAGTGGAGGATGCGATCATGCTGGGTTACTTCTGGTTTTTCCTGGGCCTGTGCCTGACCATCGCCGCCCTGGTGATGATCAAGATCAGCACGCCCAACGAACAGTAGAGTTTTTGCCGCCTGGACGGCACCAGAGGGGAATCGGCGCGTGGCCGGTTCCCCTTCATCTTTTACGGAGGAGCGCCATGATCATCTATTCCTGGAACGTCAACGGCTACCGGGCCGTGCTGAACAAGGGCTTCCGCGACTGGCTGGACGGCTGCGGCGGGGATGTGGTCATGCTCCAGGAGACCAAGGCCAACCCGGACCAGCTCGCGCTTGAGGACCGGGAGCCGGACTCCTACGCCAACCACTACTGGAACTGGTCCAAGAAAAAGAAAGGCTATTCCGGCGTGGCCTGCTTCGCCAATCCCGAACCCCTGGCCGTGAGCACTGGCCTGCCCGACCCGGCCTACCGTGACGAGGGCCGCGTCCTGCATCTCGAATACCCGGATTTTCACCTTTTCAACATCTACTTCCCCAACGGCCAGATGTCGGACGAGCGGCTCGATTTCAAGATGGGCTTTTACGACAGCTTCCTGGACCACGCCCAGGCCCTGCGCGCGGACAAGCCCGTTGTGGTGGGCGGCGACTTCAACACCGCCCACAAGGAGATCGATCTCAAGAACCCCAAGGCCAATGCCGAGCGTTCCGGCTTCCTGCCCGTGGAGCGCGCCTGGATCGACAAGTTCATCGACGCCGGGTACGTGGACACCTTCCGCCTGTTCGAGGAAGGTCCGCATCATTATTCCTGGTGGTCCTACCGCTTCAACGCCCGCAAGAACAACGCCGGATGGCGCATCGACTATTTCTTCGTGTCCGAGGAACTGCGCGGCAAGGTGGTCGGCGCCTGGATCGAGCCCGACGTCATGGGATCGGACCACTGCCCGGTCGCCGTGGAGATCGACGTCTAGGCCGGGCGGGCAGGGGCCTCCGGCGGCGCTTGCCGAGAGCGGCCGACATCATCCGCGCAGGCGGCGGCGTGAGAGGGGCCGGGATCGACGCCGACTCAAGGGCTGTCGCCGCGGCCGGGTTCAGCTCCACCGGATCAGCCGGGTTTCGAACTTGTTGGCCAGGCCCGGATGGATCGGGATGACCCGCACGCCGTAGCGCAGGGGCCCCGGCTCTGTGGGCGCGTACTCCGCCTGAAATACCAGGGTGTTGCCCTTGGAATGCTTGAGCTTCATGGGGATGCAGTCCACCACGGTCTCCTCGTCCGGGGTGGCCGTCACCAGCTCGGCCAGGATCTCCTCGTCCAGGAGCTGGCCCTTGTCCACCGTGGCCTTGACCGTAATCCGGTTGCCCAGGCTGAACACGTCGCCTCGGATGCCCTCCACCTGGACTTCCCGGATGTTCACCGTGGAAAAGCGGCCGGGAATGCGCTTGCGCCACTCCCCGATCGCACGGGACAGGGCATACTCCTCGCGGGTCCGCAGTCCGGTCAGCTCCAGGGCCGGGAGGTACATGTCCTCGATGTATTCCCGCACCATGCGGTGGGTGCCGTATTGCCGGAACGCGGTCTTCATGGACTCCTTCATGCGGCGCAGCCAGGCGCGGGGCACGCCGTCGTTGCCCCGGTCGTAATACTCGGGCACCACCTGGGTCTCCAGGGAGGCGTAGAGGTTGTCCGCGTCCACAATGTCCTGATTGATCTGGTTCTCGTAGACCAGGCCGGAGCCCACGGCCCAGCCGTTGGTCCCGTCGAACGCCTCGTCCCACCAGCCGTCCAGGATGGAGCAGTTGGGCAGGCCGTTGACAGCGGCCTTCATGCCGCTGGTGCCGCTGGCTTCCATGGGCCGGGTGGGGGTGTTCAGCCAGACGTCCGCGCCGGAAACCAGCAGGCGGGCCAGCCGGATGTCGTAGCTCTCCAGGAACACGACGCGGCCCAGGAAATCGTCCTGCTTGGCCAGGCGGCAGATGAGGTTGATGCAGCCCGCGCCGATGGTGTCCGCCGGGTGCGCCTTGCCCGCGAAGAGGATGTTCACGGGGCGGTCCGGGTTGCACAGGATGTTCTTGGTCCGTTGAAGGTTCTGGAAGAGCAGTGTCGGGCGCTTGTACGCGGTGCAGCGCCGGGCGAAGCACAGGGTCAGATGGTCCGGGTTGAGCGCCTCCAGAAATGCCTTGAGCCGGTTGGGCGGCTCGCCCTCGCGGGTCCACTGGGTGGAGATGGAGCGGCGCACCTCCGCGTAGAGCCGGTGCTTGAGTTCGTTATGGGTGTCCCACAGCCGCCGGTCGTCGAGGGCGTCCAGGCAGCTCCAGTCGATGTTTTCGATAAGCCCCCGGTGGACGGACAGATTGCAGGAATCCTCGATGTCGTGGCGCATGCGCTCGTCGAGCCAGGAGGTGACATGCACGCCGTTGGTCACGTGGCCCACCGGGATTTCGCCCAGCAGAAAGCCCCGCCACAGGTCCATCCACATGCGCCGCGACACGTCGCCGTGCAGTCGGCTCACGCCGTTGCGGATGCAGGAGAGCTGCAGGGCGAGCACGGTCATGTTCAGGTGGCCCGCCTCCTCCGCATAGATGTGGCCCAGGTTCCACAGGGAGTCCCAGGGGACGCCCATCTCGGCGGCATAGCTGCGGAAGTAGTTCTCCACCAGGGACTTCTCGAACCGCTCGTTGCCCGCCGGGACCGGCGTATGCATGGTGAACACGGTGGAACCCTGCACGATCTCCCTGGCCGTGGCGAACTCCACCCCCTCCAGGAGCATGAGGTGGCGGATGCGCTCGAAAAGCAAAAACGCGGAGTGGCCCTCGTTGAGGTGGTAGATGGACGGGGTGATGCCCAGAGCCGTGAGCATGCGCACGCCGCCCACGCCCAGCAGGATCTCCTGCTCGATGCGCCCTTTGGACGAAGGCTCGTACAGCCGGGAGGCGATGTCCCGGTCGGAGCGGGAGTTCTCGGTCACGTCGGTGTCCAGCAGGTAGAGCTTGGCCCGGCCCACATGCGCCTCCCATATCTGGGCGAAGACCGTGCGGCCCGGAAGCTCGACCGACACCAGTATTTTTTCGTCGTCCTCCTGGTGCAGGGGAGTGACGGGCATGGTGGCGAAGTCGTTCTCGCGGTATTCCACCACCTGATCGCCGTTGCCGTTGATCCGCTGGTGGAAAAAGCCGTTCTTGTACAGCAGGGAGACCCCGACGAAAGGCAGGTTCAGGTCGCTGGCCGACTTGATGTGGTCGCCCGCCAGCAGCCCCAGGCCGCCGGAGTAGATGGGGATGGACTCGTGCAGGCCGAACTCCATGGAGAAATAGGCCACCGGGTTGTCCCAGGTGATGCCTCTCACGTCCGCCCCCTTCCGTTCGCCCATGTAGGCGTCGAACCGCTCCAGCACGCCGGCCAGCCGTCCTTTGAACTCGGAGTCGTCGGCCAGTTGGTCAAGGCGACCGCTGTCCATGGTGTCAAGGAACAGGACCGGGTTGTGCCTGCACTCCCGCCATCGGGGTCCGTCCATCCATTCGAAGAGTTCCTGCGAGTCGCGGTGCCAGACCCACCACAGGTTGTCGGCCAGTTCGCGCAGCCGGGCCAGGGGCGCGGGCAGCTCCGAGACCACGGTAAAGGAGCGCAGCCTGGGCTGGGTGGTGTTCACCCCGCTGAAACAGATATCCCTGCCGGGCGCGGCGGCCATGCGCTGCACCCCGGCTATGCGCTCGGTGCGGATGGCGGACGCCTTTTCGTACGCTTCCAGGTAGCGCGGGTAGAAATTCTTCCAGGTGGCCTCGCCCGCGATGCGCCGGGCCTCGCCGCTGCGGTAGGCCCGTTCCTCGGCGGTCCACTGCGTGAACTCGGCCAGAAAGTTCGCCAGGTCGGCCCGGACCTCGTCGCTTTTGGCCGAAAGCCGGTTGAGCACGAACACCCCGGCGTGCCCCTCGGGGTACTTCTCCATGATCCACTGGCCGAATCCGGCCCGGTCCGAGGTCACCGTGGGCACGGCAAAGGCCGCGCTTTCCATGGGGGTGTATCCCCACGGCTCGTAAAAGGAGGGGAATGCGGTCAGGTCCATGCCCGCCAGGGCGTCGTAGTACTCCAGGTTGAGCACGCCGTCGTTGCCGTCCAGATAGACCGGGATGAAGATGACGCAGCACCGATTGTCCGGGCCGTTGTCCAGCTTCAGCTCCCGGCAGCGCCGGACCACGGGGTCCTGGTCCGCGTCGCCCAGGTGGTGGGTGGCGATGCCCGCGTACTTCTCGATATCGTACCGCTCCTGCTTCAGCCTTCGCCGCGCCTCGTCGCTGTAACCCGCGTAGCCGCAGGAGACCAGAAGGAAGGCGACCACGGTCACGTCCCGGTCCGCCTCGGCCAGGTGCGCGTCCAGGTCGGCCAGGCTGTCCAGGAGCAGGTCGATGCCCTTGTTGTGGAATTCGTATCGCCCGCTGGTGGCCACCAGGAGGGTCCTGGCCGGGTCGAGGTCGCGCTCCAGGAACCGGGAGGCAAGGTCCACGAGCTTTTTGCGGGACGTCACGCGGGTCTCGGCCACGGCCTCGGGCTCGGCGAATCCCTTCAGGCTGAAGCCGTTCACGGTCACCACGTCGGGATTGGTGCCGAGCAGGTTGGCCGCCTCCCTGCGGGTGATGTTGGAGACCGTGGTGAAGCAATCCGCCTCGCGGGCCGAGACCGATTCCATGGAGTGCTTGGCCGTGACGCCGAAGACCTTGGCCTCCTGGCTGGGCTCGATCTCCTCCAGCCGCTCGTAGATGTCCACGCCCGCCCCGGACATGGCCCGGCCGAGCATGGTCGCGTGGGTGGTCAGCACCGTGGACACGGCGGGCGCATGCTTCTTGAGATGGAGCACGCCCGCGCCGGACATCCACTCGTGGAAGTGGGCGAACACGTCCGCGCCGTCCGCCGCGTCCTCGTTGAATTCGGCGATGCCCACGGCCGCGGCCGAGCTGAACAGGACGGGTTCGATGTAGTCCCACCCCCCGGCCATGGAATCCACGCCGAAGTCGTTCCACAGTTCAAAGAGCAGCTTGTCGTGATCCGGGAAGGCGTTCTGAAACCCGATGAGCAGGACCCAGGGCCGGCCGGGGATGTCCCATTTGCCGAAGCGGGTCTCGATCCCCCGGCCGTTCAGCCGCTTGAGGGCGCCAGCCGCCTCCTCGGGCGGATCGGCGGGTTCAAAGCCGGGATTGCGGTCCAGCAACGGCCCCACGGCCACGTATCTCCCCTCGAAGGCGGCCACGGCCTGGGCGGCCTTGCTGCTGAGGACGGTGTGGATGCCGCCGACCTTGTTGCAGACCTCCCACGAAACCTCAAAAAGCCAGCTGGTGTCCATCGCATGCTCCTGTTCAGTCCTTGCCGAGGTCCCTGCGGACCCGGAGGGCAAGGTCGTTGAGGGCGTTCATGTAGGTGATGAACGCCTGGTGCGGGGTGTCGTAGGGGTTGAAGTACTTGTGCACGTCGCCGTCGGAGAACCACTTGGTGCACATGTAGTAGAAATGGTCGCTGGTCAGCAGTTCGCGCCAGGTGGCGATGAGTTCGTCGTCCCCTGTGGCGAGCACGTCGTCCTCCAGTGCGTAGGCCAGTTCGGCGGCCTGGTCCTGCATGGGGTTGCCCAACCAGGCCGTGACGTCGCGCTCCAGGTCCGCCCAGGAGGTGAAGTAGGGCACGTCCAACTGGGCCATGGGGTCCAATTCCGCCGAGGCCTCGCCCGGCGTGCGGAACACGAAGTCCCCGTGGGCCAGGACCGCCTTCGGCAGGCAGCGGAAGAACTCGAAGATGCCCGTGTCCGCCCACTGGTGCTCGCCGATGGTCTCGTAGTCCATGAACAGGTTGACCACGTCGCCGTTGCCCGCCAGGGCGTGGACCCAGCGGGCGAACTTGTCCGTGGTCACGGGCCATTCGCTCCAATTGCGGTCCGAGAAGCGGAAGGCGACGTCGTCCGAGAGGCGATAGTTCTTGAGCATGGCCTTGAGCCGGGTGCATCCGGCGGGCTGGTACAGGTAGTTGGGCGAGCGCCAGCCCAGGACATGATCCGCGCCCTCGCACAATATCGTCTTGTAGCCCATCTTCTCCACTTCCAGGGCCAGGTCGTTGCTGTAGATCAGCTCGGTGTTGCGGAAGGTGGTGGGACGGGCGCCGAAGAATTCCTCCAGGATGCGGCCGTGCATCTTCACCTGCCGCCGGAATTCCTCCCTGGAAAACAGGAAGGCCAGGGAGTGGTAGTGGGTCTCGCCGATGAACTCCACGCAGCCGGTATCGGCCAGGGCGCGGAAGGAGTCGAGCACCTCGGGGCAGAACTCCTGGAATTGCTCCATGACCACGCCGGTGATGGCGTAGGAGATGCGGAAGTCGCCCCGGTGCTCGTTGATCAGGTCGAGCATCATCCGGTTGGCGGGCAGGTAGCATTTGTCCGCCACCTTGCGCATGATGTCCCGGTTGGCCGCCTCGTCCCGGTAGCGGTGGGAGCGGCCGATGTCGAAGAAGGAATACCCCTGGTCCAAACGCATGGGCTGGTGGACCTGGAAATAGAAGCAAACCGGGATCATGACGCACCTCCCGTGAGCTGCCTGTAGATGTCGAGCACCTTTTGGGCGGAGTGCTCCCACTGCACCCTTTTCAAGGTATGGCGGCCGCTGAGCTTGAGCAGCGCAGATCGGTCCTCGTTGCCGAGGATGTCGAGAATCTCGAAGGCCAGCCGGTCCACGTCCCAGAAATCGACCTTGACCGCGTTCTCCATGATCTCGGCCACGCCGGACTGCCTGGAAACGATGGACGGCACGTCGTAGACCATGGCCTCGAGCGGCGTGATGCCGAAGGGCTCGGTGACGCTCGGCATGACGTAGAGGTCGCTCATGGCGTAGATGCGCTCCACGTCCATGCCGCGCACGAAGCCGAGAAAGTGGAACCGGTCGGCCATGCGCAATTCGGCCATGCGTTCCACCATGCGGGGGAACATGTCGCCCGAACCGGCCATGGCGAACCGGATGTCCCGATTCTGTCGCAGCACCTTGGCCGCGGCCTCGACGAAGTAGTCAGGCCCCTTCTGGAAGGTGATGCGGCCCAGGAAGAGGACCAGCTTTTCCTTGAACGGCTTTTCAATGCGCATCTGGCCGAGCCGCCGCTTCTTGGACACGGCGTTATGCACCACCGTGATCTTGGCCGGGTCGATGGAGTAGCGGTTGATGATGGTCTCCCTGGTGAAGTGGCTGACCGCGCAGATGCGGTCCGCAGCCTCGAATCCGGCCCGTTCGATGTCGTAGACCTGCTGGTTGACGTGCTCGCCGGAGCGGTCGAATTCCAGGGCGTGGGCGTGGACCACCAGGGGTTTGCCGGACACGCGCTTGGCCTCGATGCCCGCCAGGACGGTCATCCAGTCGTGGGCGTGGATCACGTCGAACTCCCGGCTGGCGGCCAGGTGCGCTCCCACCACGCTGTAGCGGACGATTTCGGCCATGAGATTGCCGCCGTAGCCGCCCGTGAAGTCGTTGTTCAACTCGCCCGCGATATCCTGGGCAGTGATGTGCTCGCTGCGCTCCAGAATGGAGCGATATTCTTTTTCCGTGAGGTAGGGCCGCAACGGCGAAAGCACCTCCAGCACGGAAACGCGCTCGCGCAGCTCCAGGATTTCGCTGATGCCGACCTTGGCCCGGATGCGGTTGGCGCCCATAAGCGTCAGGTGGCCGCCCTCCTCTTTGGAATCCAGGCGCGGCAGCACGAACACGATGTCCGTGCCGAGTCGGGCCAGTCCCCTGGTCAGGCCGAGGCAGGCCGTGCCCAATCCGCCGGAAATATAGGGAGGGAATTCCCACCCGAACATGAGTACGCGCATGGCTACTTCTCCCCGAGGATCTTGTTGAGGCGGATGGCCTCGGCCACGGACCACGCCTGGGCCATGGTGCCTCTGGGCAGGTGCGGCGGATTGCCCGTGTACAGCTCCGGCACCGAACTGATGCCGAAGTTGTCGGGGAACGAGCGCAGGATGGGCTTGAAGTACTTGCGCAGGAACGCCTTGGCCCCGCTGCGGTCCTCGGCCTGGCGCAGGAGCGCCTCGCCGAAGTGTCCGGCCAGCCAGGGCCAGACCATGCCCTGGTGGTAGGCCGCGTCGCGTTCGTCGGGTCCGCCCCGGTAGAAGGGCGAGTATTTCGGGTTCCGGGGCGACAGGGTGCGCAGCCCGTACGGGGTCAGCAGATGGGCCTGGACCACGCTGATGATGGCCCGCATCTGCGCGGAGTCGAGCATGGTGTGCGGCAGGGATGCGGCAAACACCTGATTGGGCCGGATGGAGCGATCCCGGCCGTGCTCGTCCACCACGTCGCACAGGCAATTGTCGTCGCCGTTCCAGAATTTGTCCGTAAAATTGGCGGCCAGGGTGTCCGCGGCCCGCCCTACCCGTTCGGCCGGTTCGCCGTCAGGGGCCAGTTCCAAAAAGAACCGAAGCGCGTTGTACCACAGGGCGTTGATCTCCACCGCCGCCCCGTGGCGCGGGGTGACCGGCCTGCCGTAGGCCTGGGCGTCCATCCAGGTGAGCTGGGTGTGCTCGTTGCCCGCGTAAAGAAGCCCGTCCCCGTCGATCCCGCACAGGGGCACGCGGTTGTCCAAATGCGCGGCCACGATGGACCGCAGGGCCGGAAAGACCTTGTCCATGACGAACTGCTTCGATCCCCTGGCCTTGAGATACTGTTGCACGGCCCAGAAGAACCACAGGGAAGCGTCCACCGAGTTGTAGGCCAGGTGGTCCGAGGACTGGTCCAGGTAGTTGGGCAACAGCCCGTCGCGTTCCAAACCGGCGTATGCGGCCAGGACCTCCTCGCCGAATTTTTTCCTCCCGGCGAAGAAGGTCAGACCGGGCAGTGCGATCATGGTGTCGCGCCCCCATTCGCCGAACCAGTGGTATCCCGCCGCTACCGAGGCGAAGCCGGAAGTGTTGCGGATCAGGAACTGGCCCGAGAAGAACTTGAGCTGCCGGACGTGGTTGCTGCGGTCCTTGCACGCCGCAAAGGCCGCCTCGCGCCGCTCGATTTCCTTTTTGCGCTGTCGTTCCAGATTGCCCAGAGGCTCGGTGGACGCCCCGAAGGTGACCGGCTTGCCCTTTTGCAGGCATACCTCGAAAACCCCGGGGCAGAACAGGTCCTCCTGGTAATCGAAGCCACGGGCGCGTTCCAGGATATATTCCACGTTGAGGTTCCATTTGGGGCCGGGCAGGAACTCCGAGGTCCGGTTGGTGCCCATGTACAGGGGCGGCATACCCTCGTATGGCTGGACTTTTCGACCGTTCCGCTCCGGGTAGGACTTGGGCCGCAGGAACATGTTTTCCCTGGTCAGGGCATGAATGGAGCGGAAGGCGAGCATGGGCCGGATGCGCAGGGTTGGCTTGACCTTGCCTTCCACCAGTTCGTAGCAGACCAGCACGGTGTTTTTCCCATGCACCATCAGGAAGGATTTCCGTATCAGCGCGTCGCCGATGCGAAAGGTTATGGCCGGGAACAGATCCTGCTCGAAGGATTCCGCGAACTGGTGTCCGGTGGGATGGTACACGCCGGGATACTTGTTGGTGGAAAGGAAGAATTCCTTGCCGTCATGGAGGAGCGAGGATTCCGCTTTGGAGAGCAGGACGAACCTGCCGCGCGGTTCCTTGAGGGCGGCCACGAGCAACCCGTGGTATTTGCGCGTGTGGCAGTTGATGAGGGTGCTGGAGGCGTAGCCTCCGAGGCCGTTGGTATCAAGCCATTCCTTGCGAGTCGCGGTCTCAGTATTGACGCACTCGTCTCTGGGAATTCGAATCATGTTTCACCGCCATGGGTCGAAGGGGTTCGCAGAGAAGATGAAAAGGCGTTTCTCTGCCAAAATCATAGATAGAAAAATGGCGGGTCTTGCAAGTTAAAAATGCAGCCCGGTGTTATTTTCCCAGTCGCTCCGGTTGATGGATTTGGCCGGTTTCACGCCTGCTGTTTTGCGGCCTGTCCTACGTGCCTCCCATATGTCTTTTTCCCCGACATCCTGACGCTCCCGTCAACAGCAAGCGAAAAGCGGGACCTTCCCCAACCCGCCGCACGCGCGAATAACGCAGGCAAAACCTTCGAAAAAGAATGTGGTTGTGGGGCCGGGGAACGGTGAGGGGAAAAACTTTCGTGCAAGTTTTCCCCTTCACCGTTCCCCGGCATTCCCTTTTGACAGCGCACAAAGGGTGTGGGAAAGATCAACGCATGTTCAGTGTGACGTATTTGGTGGCCGAAGAGCACATTCAGCGGGCGCTCAAGGAGGGCAAGTTCGAGAACCTCGAGGGCATGGGCAAGCCCCTGCCCAAGGACGAGGCCGAGAATCTGCCGCCCGAGCTGCGCATGGCCTACAGGGTGCTCAGGAATTCCGGGTACGTGCCCGCCGAGATCGCCGAGGAAAAGGAGATCATGCGCGGCATTGATCTGCTTTCGCACATGAAGGATGAGAGCGAGCGTTACCGGCAGATGCAGAAGCTGAACGTGATGATATTGAAGATGAACGAGCGGCGCGGCCGTCCCGTGCAACTGGACGATTCGAGCGAGTATTATCGGTTGATCGTGGAAAAGGTGCGGGTGGCCGAGGAGCGTTTCGGCAACAACGAGAACAACGGGTAAAACGTATGCATAAATTCGGCATGGTCGCCCTGATCGGGCCGCCCAACGCGGGCAAGTCCACTTTGATGAACCGGTATCTCGGGCAGAAGGTGGCCATTGTCTCGCCCAAACCCCAGACCACGCGCAACCGCATCAGCGGCATCCTGACCACGGACGACGCCCAGGTGGTGTTTCTGGACACGCCGGGCATCCACCGGCTGCGCGGCAAGATGAACCGCTTCCTGCTGGAGTCGGCCTGGAACGCTCTGGCCCAGGCGGACGGCGTGGTGGTGCTCCTGGACGCGGCCCTGTACTGCGCCAAGCCGCAGCTTCTGGACAAGGAGATCGCGCCCCTGGTCAAGCCGGTCAGCGAGGCCGGTCGGCCGGTGCTGGTGGCCGTGAACAAGATCGACCGGATCAAGGAAAAGGACCAGCTTCTGCCGTTCATGGCCCGGCTCGCCGAGCTGTGGCCCGAGGCCGAATATATCCCGGTGTCCGCCATGCGCGGCAAGGGCACCGAAGAACTGCTCGACCGCATCCTGGCCTTCCTGCCCGAAGGCCCGGCCATGTTCCCGGAAGACCAGTTGTCCACCGTGCCGCTCCGGTTCATGGCCTCGGAGATCATCCGGGAAAAGCTTTTCTACTCGCTGCGCCAGGAACTGCCCTATTCCACGGCCGTTGAGATCGAGCATTGGGACGAGCAGGCCCGGCCCGGCATGGTGGTGGTCAATGCGGTCATCTACACCTCGCGCAAGAGCCACAAGGGCATGATCATCGGCAAGCAGGGAGCCAATCTCAAAAAGATCGGCACCCAGGCGCGCCAGGAGATCGCCGAACTCACCGGAACCAAAGTCCATCTCGAACTGTGGGTCAAGGTCCGCGAAGGCTGGACCGAAGACCCCGGCTTCCTGCGCGCCATGGGATTGGGCGAATAGACCGCCTGTGGGGGCCTCCGGCGGCGCTTGCCAGCGGGGCCTCCTTCGGAGAGACCAGGGCGCTGCCCTGGACCCGCCAAAGGCCGAGGGCCTTTGGAATCCCGT
>JACCQI010000006.1 GCA_015709315.1 Desulfovibrionaceae bacterium | reverse complement strand
TTGGTGATGCTTCCAACGGTTGGACGCCATGTCCTTTCATTTTGTCAAAAGTACGTTTGAACCGGATGAACCTTTTTTTGTGCCTTATGGCGGATTCAAGTAATGCGTTCGCTATTTGTCCGCCGCTTCCGAGGGGGCGGCCGGGCGGTCCTGCGGGGCATTGCCTCGGCCGCCTTCGGGATGGCCATGTCCCTCTATCGTGCGTTCGGTGCCGAAGAGGACACGGGTCAGGTCCACGTTGTAGTTGATGTCCCGGTATTGGGGGGCGAGGTCGCCGTAGTTGAAGAGGAGCAGCGGGACGTCCATGTCGTAGAGGGAGCCGTGGCTCCGGTACTCGGCGGGCAGCTCCCTGCATTCCTCTTCCGGGTCGCCGAACACGGTGTGCGGGTCGGCAAGAACAACCAGGTCGCCGACGCGCGACGGCATCAGGCTGTACCGGTGCGCGGCCTCGTCCGCATCGAGCACGGCCTCCACGCCTTCGAGGGTCATGAGGGTTTCGGCCGCCCGGTCCCTGTCGGCGGGATCATTGAGATAGACATAGGCGACGCCGCCGAAACCGCCGTGGTGCTTGAGCAGTCGGTCCGCCAGGGGGGATACGGCGAACTTGAGGTTCACGCCCCGGGAGGCGCATGCCCTGGCCAGGTTCCAGCAGCGCTTTTTGTAGTTCATGCCGTGGTCGGCGGTGACGGCTATGGTGAATTCCGGCGCGGCTTCGTGGAACGCGCCGAAATATTCGTCGAGCTTTTTCAGGTGCTCCTGCGATTCGGGCGCTTCGGGCGGCCACATGTGCATGGGGTAGTCGGTGGTGTGGACGTAGATGACGTCCAGTTCCGGCCGGTTGCAGGCCAGGTCCATGGCTACGTCGAAAAGCCAGTAGTTGATCTCCGAGGAGTACATGGGCGGCGGGGTCCCGTATTTTTCCACCACTTCCGGGCTGGGCTTTTCCGCCGCGATGGCGATGGTCGCCGACTGCCCGAGGATCATCGTCGTCTTGGACTTGCAGGTCAGCAGCGCGGATTCCCGGCCGCCGTCGAGAGCGGCGAAGTCGAAGATGGTCGGCGCCTGGAGGAAGTCCGGGGATTCCAGGTAGACGGCCTTGTCCTGATCCTGGTCGTAGTAGCAGTTGGTGGTGACACCGTGCCGTTCCGGCCAACTGCCGCAGGCGATGGACACGTTGTTGGCGTTGGTCAGGGACGGAAAGATGGCGCTGCCGGGCTTGAAGAATCCTTCCCGGGCCATTTGGCGCATCACCGGCATGTCGGTGGTGTGGTAGTAGGCCATGTCAAAGCCGTCTATCATGAAAATGGCTGTTTTTATTGGACGTTGGAGCATGACGTTCCCTTGGTATGAGGTTGGTTGAAATTGCGGGGCCGGATGCGGATTCGGGCTGCCGCATTGACAAAGACGACAAGTTACGCCCGAGGGCTTGCGTTCCGCTCCGCGATCCTGCCTCGAACGGTCGCGGCGGGCATCCCCGGCGCGGGACCGTCGGGCCCATGCAGGCTGGGGCTGGCGGCGACGAGATTGCGGGTGTATGCGCACCGGGGGGGGGAGAACACGGACTGCGCCGGTCCTTCCTCCATGACAGCGCCGTCCTTGACCACGCAGATCCGATCCGAAACGTGCTGGGTCACTTGCAGGTCGTGGCTGATGAACAGCATGGCGAGGCGGCGTTTCCGCTGGATGGTCAGCAGCAGGTTGATGACCTGCGCCTGGGCCGAGATGTCGAGGGCGGAGACCGCCTCGTCGCAGATCACCATCTCGGGGTCGCTTGCCAGGGCGCGGGCGATGTTGACGCGCTGGCGCTGGCCCCCGGACAGTTCGTGGGGGTAGCGATTGAGCATCTCCCTCGGCAGCCCCACCTCTTCGAGGAGGGCGCCCGCGCTTTTTTCGATGGTTCCGGCAGGCGGCTTGGCGTGGAGGAGATACGGCTCGGCCAGGAGCTGGAGGACGTTGAGCCTCGGGTTCAACGAGGAGGCCGAGTTCTGAAAGACGATCTGGCAGCGTCGGCGAAGCGCCGCCCGCTCGCGGACCGGCAGATTGTCGAGCCGCTTTCCGAAAAGCTCTACATGCCCGGCGGTCACCGGGGCGATGCCGAGGATCGCCTTGGCGAGCGAACTCTTGCCGGACCCTGATTCGCCGACGATGCCCAGCGTTTCCCCCGCGTTCAGGGTTACGTCCACCCCGCGCAGGGCGACGAAGCTCCGTTTGTTGATCCGGCCTTTGGAATAAACCACTTCCAGGCCGCTGGTCCTGAGCACCTGCCGGGGTTTTCGCGCGGGAGCCGGGATCGCGGCCGGTCCGTTTTCCGGTCGCTTCGGCTCGGCTGGAGACCGGTCGTTCGGGGATATGGGCAGCAAGGTCTTGTGCGGCCTGCCTTCGGGATGGCTCGCCAGCAGGCGGCGCGTGTAGGGGTGCCGGGGGCGGCGCAGGACGTCCTCCACCGTTCCGTACTCCACGATCTCCCCGTTGCACATGACCGCCACGTCGTGGGCGATCTGCGCGACCACGGCGATGTCGTGGCTGACGAAAAGAATCGCCATGCGCCGCGACCGCTGGAGATTGGAGAGGAGCTGGAGAATCTGGCGCTGGATGGTCACGTCCAGTGCGGTGGTCGGCTCGTCGGCGATGAGCACTTCGGGATCGCGGGCCAGGGCCATGGCGATCATAACGCGCTGCAACTGGCCGCCGGACATCTCGTGGGGGTATGCGCTGCGGTATTTCTCCACGTCGTTAAGCCCGACTTCGCGGAAGAGGTCGGCGAGCTTTTGCCGCACGTCGAGTTCCGCCGCGTCGGACCGCAGCCGCACACCCTCTTCCACCTGGCGGCCGACGGTCATGATCGGATTCAGGGCGGCCATGGGTTCCTGCATGATGATGGAAATCCGCCGTCCGCGCAGCGAGGTCAGCTCCTTTTCCGACAGGGCGTGGATGGGATTGTCGTCCAGAAAGATGCGGCCGCTCGTGCGGGCGGTGTCCGGCAGCAGGCCGAGGGCCGAGGTCCCGGTCAGGGTCTTGCCGGAGCCGGATTCGCCCACGATGGCGAGGGTCCGGCCCTTGGCCAGGTGCAGGTTCACTCCCCGGACAGGGCTGCTGGAGCCGTTTCGGGCCGCGAAGGTGACGGTGAAATCCTCGAATGTCAGCGCGTTCATGGTGTTCCTCAATGGCTGCGAAGCCGGGGGTCTATGAGTTTGGCGATGATGTCCGTGAACCAGTTGATGCAGACCACGGCCACGGCCAGGAGCAGGATAACGGCTTGCACCAGGGGATAGTCCCGGCCCAGGACGCCGTCCAAGGCCAGCTTGCCGATGCCCGGCAGGCCGAACAGCACTTCCAGGGTGATGGTGCCGCCCACCAGCCCGCCCAGGATGATGCCGCTCAACGCCAGGATCACGGAGAGCGAATTGGGGAGCAGGTGGAAGAGGATCACGCGGGTCTTCCCGAGTCCCTTGGCCTTGGCGGTCATGATGAATTTGGATGTGGCGGTTTCCTTGAGGTCCTCGTACAGCGGCTTGGCGATCTGGCCCGCGACGTCCGTGCCGAGCACGACCACGGCGAGGAACATGTTGCCCAGCATGGGCATCCATTCAAGCCAGAGCACCACCACGAGGATTCCCAGAAGGCCCGCGCAAAAGGTCGGCATGGCCACGGACCACGCGTTGAGCGTTTCAACGGCCTTGGGAAAAAAGGACTTGGGCCACAAAACGGCCAGAACGGCCACGGCGCAGCCCAGAAACAGTCCGTAGGCGAAGCTCAGGCTGCTCAGGATGATCGTGGTGGGCAGGGCCTGGCACACCATGCCGCCCACGGGCTTGTGAAATCGCAGCGAGTCGCCGAAGTCGCCATGGACGGCATTTGCCGCCCAGTTGCCGAGCTGTGCGGGCCGGCTTTGCTGGAGGCCCAGCTCCTGGCGCATCTCCTCCTGCATGGCCGCATCCAGGCCGCCTTCCGCGGAAAGGAGGTCCACGACGTCGCCGGGGATTACCCGCACCAGGAAAAACACCAGCACGGTGATGCTGACGACCAGCCCGGCGGTCCGCAGGGCGGAGAGCAGTATGGCGGTCAGGAGTTGCATGGCGTTTCCTTTTCGTGGCGTCCGAGGTCTTGTCCGGCCCGGCTGAACGGTCTTGCCATGTTATGCCTCCGCCGCATTGCGCCGCAGCACGTCGGTGTTGCGCCGCAGGTTGTTGCTGAGAACGGCGATGGACAGCGTCAGCAGCGAAAGCGCCAGCACCGGGGCGATGACGCTGACGGGGTTTTGTTCCAGGTATCGGCTCGAAACGGCGATCATGCGGCCCCATGTGGGCGTTTCGGGAGACATGCCCACCCCGAGGAAGCTGAGTACCGATTCCGTGACGATGCAGCGGGGGAGGATGATCCCGGCCTGGGTGACGAAGGCGCCGAGCACGTTGGGCAGGACGTGCCTGCGCAATATCCACAGCCTGGAAGCGCCGTTTATGAGGGAGTAGGTGAAATACTCCGAGGACATCTCCCTTTGGTAGACGGCCCTGGCGATGCGGGCGAATACCGGCGCGAAGACCAGGCCCAGGGCAAAGGTCACGGAGAGAAACCCGGACCCCAGGGATACCACCAGCGTCAGCGCCAGGAGGATGCCCGGCATGGTCCGCAGCAGGTCGATGAAGCCGTAGGCGAGGTACTCGAACACGCCGCCGAGGGCCGAGGCCAGAAGCCCGAGGCCCCCGCCGAGGATCAGGGCGAACAGGAGTCCGCCGGTTCCGGCCAGCAGGCTTATGCGGGTGCCGAAGATGAGCCGTGAGAGCACGTCCCGCCCGAGATTGTCCGTGCCGAGCCAGTGGGCCGCGCTGATTCCCTGGTTGGTGTCCAGGAGCATCTGCTCCATGGGGTCGTAGGGCATGAGCAGCGAGCCGGCCAGCGCCACGAGGCAGGAGGCGGCGAGGATGATCCCCGCCGTGACGGTCAGGCCGCCCGGGAGCCGCGCCCGCCGCGCGGAGCCGGACGGCGGACGCCTGAAAAGGCGCCCGCCGAACGCGTTGATTGTTGCAAGAAGCGTCGATTGCATTGCGTACTTCGTGTTGTGGTTATTGGTCCATCCAGGTGAAGGCCAGGCCGCTGTCCGCCCGGTTCTGAGACCATGTGAAGCCGGTGTCGTAGCCGTGGACCTCGGAGCGCACGCCGATGGCGTTGGCCGCGTGGCCCGCGACGACCGTGTAGTAATTGTCCATGACCCGCTTCCAGGCGTCGAGGTAGAGGGCGCGGCGCTTGTCGGCGTCCACCGTGGTGATGGCCCGGTTCACGATCCTGTCGTACTCGGGGTCCTGCACGCCGCCCCAAAGGACGGGGTTGGGGCCGTCGCTCATCATGCGGACGTAGCGCAGGAAGATGTCGGCGCGGGGGCCGGAGTGCATGATGCAGAGGTCCCAGTCGTACTTGCCGAGCTCGTTCTGCGCGCCCAGGTCGTCCAGGGACAGATGGTTGATCTTGAATCCGAGCTTCTTGATCATCTGTACGGCCACCTCGGCGTACTGCTTCTGCCAGGAGACGACCTTGAGGGTGATGTCCTCGGGGTTTACGCCTTCCTGCTTGAGGATTTCCCTGGCCTTGTCGAGATTGCTCTCGGCGTGCCTGTCGGACTTGTTCAGTTCCGCGTCGTAGTAGAAGTTTCCGGGGATGACCATCTGGTTGCCGACGACGCCCTGCTCACCGGCGATGAAGCGCATGTAGGCCGTCTTGTCCAATGCGTAGCTGACGGCCTCGCGGACGCGCACGTTGTCCAGGGGCTTGTTGGGGCGGCGGTTGTTGAATGTCCAGAAGTACCAGGAGGTGTCCTTCAGGTTCTGGATGGATATGTTGGGGTCCTTGGCCATGGAGGGGATTTTGTCGCGGTTGACCATGGCGATCTGCAGGTCGCCGGAGCGCAGGGCCAGGTCGTTGTCCTTGGAGCCGCGCAGGTCGAACTCCACGGCGTCCAGATAGGGAAGGCCCTTCTGCCGGTAGTGTGGGAACCGGGGCGCGTGGAACGTGGCGTTGGGAACCCATTCGCCGAACATGAAGGGACCTGTGCCGAGGGGCTTGGTGATGGTTTCGTTCCAGCCGTCGGACTCGGGAGCGATGATCCACAGTTCGGAGATGAGGTTCAGGAACGCGGCATAGGGGTTTTCCATATGCACGACAAAGGTCGTGTCGTCCTTGGCTTCGAATCCTTGGACCTGCTTCATGGCGCTGGCCAGCCAGCCCTTGGACACGTTTTTCTGGACGCGTTCGAAGTTGGCGGCCACGTCCTTGGCCGTCAGGACCCGGCCGTTATGGAACTGCACGCCCTTGCGAAGGGTGAAGGTGTAGGTCTTGCCGTCGGGAGATACCTCGTAGCTTTCGGCCAAAAACGGCTTGACGCTGCCGTCGCCTGCAATGCTGGTGAGGGCTTCGACGTAGACCTGCTGGACACCGATGGAGCCGGTGTGGCGGTGCGGATCGGACGTGTCCAGGCCGAGGGTGGCGATCTTCAGCGCTCCGCCTCTCTGCGGGGTCTCGGCCCGCGCCGAGGACAGCGGCAGGGCCATGAGACAGACCAGGGCCGCGACGGCCCAGGCGGACAGTCGTTTCCCCCATGTGATGTTTCGTTTAAGGACCATTTCTGACTACCTCCAAAAGTGTGGTTCGTTGTGATGTCGCGATGCGGCCTATGCCCGTTTCGGGAGCGGGCCGCCTTCCATGCCTGTTTGCGAAATGTTCAAAAAATCCAAAATGGTGGGCGCGATGTCCACCAGGCCGGTTCGTTTGTCCGTTTTCGACCCCGGGGCGTAGTCCCTGCCCAGCGCGATCAGAAACGGCCTGGTTTCGTCCGCGCCGAGACCGCCGTGTATGCCGGTTCCGGTCGGCAGCGGGGACACGTCGCCCTTGCCGCTCTTCGCGGCTCCCCATCGCATGCCCGGCACCCCAAAAGGGTTGGCCTCGTCGATCCTGCCCATGTCCACTGCCGCGACCAGCCCGCCCAGGGGGCCGTGCCCGACTTCGTGAAGCCCGGACAGGGGAATGACCCTGTCCACCCACGGCCGGCCCGCAAGGAATTTTAGTGCGTCCCCGATCCGGGGCCGGGCTTCCGGGGAAGCGTAGATCAGCGCGCCCGAGCCTTGGGGGGCAACGGCCGCATCTCCCCGGAGAAAGGCGTCGCCGACGCCCGCCTCGGCCAGTTCCGCCTGAATGTCCTTGTAGCCGCATACCGTTTCCATCCCGTGGTCCGAGCCGACGAGGAACAGGACATCGTGTCCCCTGGCCCGAAGCCGGGAAACGGTTTCGGCGACCAGGCCGACGCACGCATCGGCTTCCCGAAGGGCCTTGAGGTGCTCGGGGGAGCCGAGGGGGTGCAGGTGCATGGTCGCGTCCGGGTTGCTGAGCCAGAGGATGCCCAGGGCCAGATCGGGGCGCGTGGCCACGTCGTCGCAAAACCGCGCCGTCATGTCCTGGTCCCCGGCGGAGTCGTGGCTGACGTCCAGGCCGCGCCCGTTCGGGAGCGCTTCCCCGCCGGGGCCGAACGACCCGGCGCGGTGGTAGACCCACCCGAAATGCTCCGGGTCCAGGAAGTAGGCGGCTCCGGGGGATACATTGGAGTAGGCCGCGGCGACGCCGGTCTTTTTGATGCGTTCCGCCAGGGAGGGGGCGCGCAGCGTGGCACCCGTTGCCCGGCGCATGTAGTGCCGGAAGTCGGGCCTGCCCACGTCGCGCACCACGAGTCGGCCCTTTTCGTTCAGGGCCATGGTGTTGCCGTGCAGGCCGTGCACGACGGAACGGCATCCGGTGGTCAGGCTGGCCGATGCGTTCCGGGTCACGCTAGGAAAAACGCTGCCGTGGTCGGCGCACCACATGCCTTCAGTGCGCAGTCCGGCGATGACCGGAGTGTGCTCCTTGTTTATCCAATCGGGATTCAGGCCGTCACAGACGGTGAGGATGGCGAGGGTTTTCGCGGGGCCGCTCATGCAGGCCTCCCCTTTCGGAGGGATTCGGGGGCGATCGAGCGGGAGCGCGAAGCAGAGTTGGTGATTTGGAACATTTATACTATCTCCATGAGGACGATTGGGCCAACGTGTTTTCGATCATTTGATTTTTCCAACCTACAATTGATTCACGGCATGTTGGTGACGGGATAACGACAATTCAGCAACAACTTCAATTTTTGATAAGGATATAATTTTTATAGCTATTTTTGATCGTTGCGGATATTGTCCGTTTGAATGGAGACAAAAATGCAGACTGATGAATGGCGGCTTTCGAGCGAAGAGGGACTTCTGTGGGCCCGCATCTGCTGGCATTATTACATCGAGGGGCAAACGCAGGAATCCATTGCGAACCGGCTCGGCCTGCCCCGGATGCGGGTGAACCGGATTCTCAATGAGGCGCGCTCCAACGGGTTCGTGCGTTTCGCCATTGTTCCGCCTTTCGGCATCTGCCCGGAGCTGGAAGCGAAGCTCGTCGATCGGTTCGGCCTGAAGGGGGCCGTGGTGGTTCCCGGTCCGGCCGAGGACGGGGACGTGCGGAAGGTCGTGGGCGAGGCCGCGGGCGGGTATCTTTCCGACAGCCTGGAGCCGGGCGAGGTGTTCGGCC
Source organism: Desulfovibrionaceae bacterium (assembly GCA_015709315.1). Lineage (GTDB taxonomy): Bacteria > Desulfobacterota > Desulfovibrionia > Desulfovibrionales > Desulfovibrionaceae > Pseudodesulfovibrio. Next base: position 108,365 of record JACCQI010000006.1, on the reverse strand, counting down.
TGACCTGGGGCGGAACGACGAGCAGCGCGGCCCAGGCCCTGAGGCCCCGTTCGGGGGAAGGGGCCACGGTCATCTCGCTGTGCGGGGGACTGGCCAGCAGCGGCCAGGTCAATCCCTACGACAACGCCGCCTTTTTCGCCCGCTCGCTGGATGCCCACTGCTATTACATCCCCGCGCCCATGTACGCGGATTCCCCGGAGCTGCGGGATCTGCTCATCGCCAGCCGGGCCGTGCGAACGGTGCTCGACCAGGTGCCGCTCATCACCACCGCGCTGCTGACGGCCATCGACCTGAGCGACGTGTCCAATGCCACGAAGTACAACGTGCTGACCGAGGAACAGCGGCGGTCGCTTCTCGAATCCCGTGCGGTGGGCAGCATCTGCGGCTATTTTTTGGACGCGGACGGCAACGTCATGGACCATCGGCTGAACCGCTTGGCCATCGCGCCGCCCATGTCGGCGCTTAGGGCCATCCCCCGGTGCGTTCTGGCGGCCGGAGGGGTGCAGAAAAAGGACATCATCCTCGCGGGCATCCGGGCCGGACTCGCGGACGTCCTCATCACGGACGACCAAACGGCGGCAAAGCTCGTGGAGGAAATTCCCGAGGGGTAAGCCTTGCCTCAAGCCGATGCCGCAGCGCCGGGGACAACGCCCGGCGGTCCTGCGGAAAAGCCCCCCTGCCGCGCATGGCCAGAGGGAAGGGGTGAAGCGGAAGTCGGTTGGTCCCGGTAGCAGTCAGGCGGCCGTGGGAGCCGCACCATAAACGACGCCCTGCGTCATGAAAGCGTGCGCTACGCGGCGGCCCGGCAGGTGGTTTCCGGCGGGGTCGGGCCGGGCGGCGCAAAGGACTCGTCCACCCGGTGGGCGATGCGGTCCAGCAGATGGCGGTCATGGCTGATGGCCAGAATGCCCACGCCGTTTGCCTTGGCCCAGTGCAGCACCGCGTCCCAGACCAGGGCCTGGGTGTTGGGGTCGAGCATGGCCGTCATCTCGTCCGCGATCAGGTAGCGGGTCTGCGGCGACATGACGCGGGCCAGGGCCAGGCGCTGCAATTCCCCGCCCGACAGTTCGTGGGGGTAGCGCGAAAGCCAGGCCGGTTCGATGTTCAGCCGCTTGAACGCGGCCGCGTCCGGGGTGTGCCCCTCGGCCACGCTGTCCCTGAGCTTCCAGCGCGGGTTCATGGTCAGCTCCGGGTGCTGGAAGATCAGTTGGACCGGGGAGAAGACGCCCTCGGGCAGCGGGCGGCCGTCGCAGGTCACCGCGCCCTGTTGCGGCGCAAGGTGCCCGGCAAGGACCTTCGCCAGGGTCGATTTGCCCTGGCCGCTGGGGCCGGGAAGGCCCACCACCTCGCCGGGGCCGACGCCGAAGTCGAACCCCTCCAGAATCCAGGGCGTGTTGTCGTAGCAAAAGGAAACGGATTCAGCCTTGAGCATGGCAGCACCTCACGTGTCCTTTGCCGACCGGGCGCAGGGGTTGCGCGCAGCGGCATTCCCCGGTCCGGTCCGGGCAGCGGTCCAGGTAGATGCACCCGTTGACCGCGTCGTCCTCCATGGGCTGGTTTCCGGGCACGAAGCCGAATCCCTGCTGCGGCAACGCGTTCCAGAGCGCCCGCGAGTAAGGGTGGCGCAGTGCGCCGTCCGCGAAATTCCGGGCGGGCGTCAGCTCCACCGTGGTGCCCGCATAGATGACCGCCACCCTGTCGGCCACGGTCACGGCCGCGTCGATGTCGTGGGTGATGAGCATCACGGCCTTGCCGAGGTCGGCCAGTTCCCTGAGGTGCGAAAGCGACTGTCGGGCCACCACGGGGTCCAGGCCGGTGGTCGGCTCGTCCGCAATGAGCAGGTCGGCGTCACCCGCCGTGGCCGTGGCAGTGAGCACGCGGCGGGCCATGCCGCCGGACACCTGGAAGGGGAACAAGGATTTCACGCTTTCGTCGAGCCGGTAGCGGGCGAATGCCCGGTCCGTGCTCCGGGCCGCCGTGGCGCGGCATTTGCCGCTCAGACGCGAGGCCCGGTAGACCTGCCTGCCCACCCGCGACAGGGGATTCAGGTAGGCCACGGACTGCGGGATGAGGGCGATGGCCCGTCCCCGCAGGGCAGCCATGGACGCGCTTGTCAGCGGCGTTCCCTTGAACAGGATTTCGCCGGAGGTGCGGGCGTTCCCCGGCAGCAGGCCGAGCACGGCGTGGGCGAGCAGGCTTTTGCCGGACCCGCTGGAGCCGACCACGGCCACGATTTCGCCGTCCCCGATGTCCAGGGACAGGTCCCGGACCGGATGGATGATCGTGCGCCGCCGGGCCGAGCCGTACCGGCTGAATTCGATGGACAGGTTCTTGACCGAAAGCACGGGTCACTCCTGGCTGGTTTTGGGATCGGTGATGACGCGCAGGCTGTTGCCCAGGACGTCGAAGAGCTTGACGGTGACCAGCAGGGACAGCCCCGGAAGGATGGCCAGCCACCAGTAGCCGGTGGAAATGTGCCGCATGGATTCGGAGAGCAGGATGCCGATGGACGGATTGTGCGGGGAAAGCCCGAATCCCAGGAAGGTCAGCCCGGCGGAGTGGAGGATGGCGTGCGGAAAGAGCAGGATCAGGCCGATGGTGAACTGGGGCGCGATGTGCGGCAGCATGTGGCGGCGGGCGATCCACCAGGGGGAGCGGCCGAGCTTGCGCGAGACCATGACGAATTCCGCCTGCTTCAGTTGCAGGATTTCGGCCCGTATGATGCGCGCCAGCCGCGTCCAGTGGGAGACCGCCACGGCGATGATGACGCCGGTGGCTCCGCCGCCGCAGGCGAAGGACACCAGGATGAGCAGCACCAGGTGCGGGGTGGCCATGACCAGGTCGATGAGCGTGGTGACCACGGCGTCGGTCCGCTTGCCCATGGTGGCGGACAGGGTGCCGAGCGCGGCCGAGACCACGGAGCTGACCGTGGCCGCCAGCAGCCCGATGCCCAGGCTGCGGCACAGCCCCTTGACCGTGCGCACGAGCATGTCGCGGCCCAGCCAGTCCGTGCCGAAGGGGAACTCGAAGCACGGGGCGAGCTTTTTGTTCGGGAAATCCGTGGACAACCCCGCGTCGCCCATGAAGGCGGCGGCGAGCAGGAGCGTGGCGAAATAGGCCAGGCACAGGCCGAGGACCCACATTGCCCGGCCCCGGCCGTCCGTGATTCCCAGCCGTTCCGCCAGGGCCGGAGTGCGGGCGAGGGTGCTCATTTCGCCTCCTCCGTGCCGATGCGGATGCGCGGGTCCAGCACGCCGTACAGGATGTCCGCGACGAGGTTGCCGGTGAAGACGAACAGGGCGCTGAACAGGGTGATGCCCAGCAGGAGCGGCACGTCGCCGCGTATGCCCGCCTCCACCGTGGCCTTGCCCAGGCCGGGATAGGAGAAGACCTGCTCGGCCAGCACCGAGCCGCCGAACAGCTCGCCCAGGGAGGCGAACTGGAGGGTGACGGCGGGCAGGGCCACGTTGCGGACCGCGTGCCGCCAGGCCACGCCGGCCCTGGACTCGCCCTGGGCAAAGGCGAACAGGGCGTATTCGCTGTTCATGGCGTCGATGGTCTTTTCCCTGGTGTGCAGGGCGATCTGGGCCACGCCGATGAGCGACAGGGTTGCGGCCGGGAGAATCAGGTGGTGGAGGCGCTGCCACAGGGTGGCGTCATCGGGCGACACGCCCGGCGGGGTGGCGCAGCAGATGGGCGTGAGGCCCAGCGATACGGAGAACACGGCCAGCAGCACCAGCCCCATCCAGAAGGAGGGGGTCGAGGCGAGCGTGTAGCTGTACAAACGGATGACCCGGTCGGCCGGGGACCCCCTGTTGGTGCCCGCCACCACGCCCAGCACAAAGCCGAGCACCCCGGACAGCAGCCAGGCAGAGGCCATGAGCCAGAGCGAGGTCACGAACCGCTTGCCGATGACCGTGGTTACCGGCTCGTTGAAGATCATGGACTGGCCGAGATCGCCCCTGAGCACGTTGCCGGCCCAGATGAGGAACCGCTCGGGCGCGGGCCGGTCCAACCCCCAGCGCTCGATGATCCGCTGCTCCTGTTCCGTGCTGATCTGCATCCGGTCGATGCCGATGTAGGCGGAAACCGGGTCCACGGGCGACAGGGAGACCAGGGTGAAGGCCAGGGTCGAGACCAGCGACAGGATCAGGACCAGCCGCCCGATCTTGGCCATGCAGAAGGATGCGGAAATGGCGTGCATAGGCATTGTCCCGGCGGCGGCGGAGCCTCTGCCCCGCCGCCGCGCCGGAGAGGGTTAGTCTTTCCAGGTCCACTTCTGGATGTTGGCCGTGATGGGCCAGCCGTGGCCGTGCGGTTCGACCTGCGAAACGCCGACGTCCAGGTGGTTGCTGATGAAGTAGGTGTGCTCCAGGTTGACCAGCCAGGCCCAGGGGGCGTCGCCGTGCGCGTTGGAGCCGGTCTCGCCGTCCCACTGCGCCTTCTTCCACAATTCCAGGGACGCTTCGTAGCCGGGGGCGGAAATGGCACCGTCCAGGTATTCGTCCACCTTGGCGTTGGTGTAGTAGCCGGGGTTGTTCCAGCCGTCGCCCGCATGGTGGCTGGAGTAGAGCTGGTACACCTCGATGGGGTCGTGCGCGCCCCAGCCGAAGACGATGACGCAGGAGTGCATGAGGTGCTTGATCTCGTCCCAACTGCGCTTGCCCTCCACCTTGGCGTTGATGCCGATCTTCTTGAGCATGTCGGCGCAGGCCAGGGCCAGGTACTGGCGGATGGAGCGCCCGGCCGGGTAGATGACGGTGAACTCGGCCTTGAGGCCGTCCTTCTCGACGATGCCGTCGCCGTCCGTGTCCTTCCAGCCCGCGTCGGCCAGTATCTTGCGGGCGGCTTCGGGATCGCCGTCCTTGATTTTGTTCTCGGGATTGTCCCAGGGCAGGCCGTCGCAGGGGCCGTAGGCCGGGCGGCCGAAGCCTTCCAGCACACCGGAGACCAGCACGTTCCTGTCAATGGCCACGTTGACCGCGCGGCGAATGGCCAGGTCGGCGGTCACGTCGTTGCCGATGGGCGCGCCCTTGTCCGTGGTCTTGCCGGTGTCGGGCACGGTGGGGAACATCAGCCCCCGGTTGTCCACGCTCTTCACCGGATGTAGGGTCATGCCGGGGATGGTCTGCACGGCCAGGGCCTGCGGGACCACCACCACGTCCACCTTGCCCGCCTTGGCGGCCGCGAACGAGGTGTCCTCGTCGGTGAACAGGAAGACCAACCGCTTGAAGAAGGGCTTGCGCCCGTAATAATGCGGGTTGGCCTCGGCGATCATCTGCTGGCCCTCGTTCCATTCGACCATCATGTACGGGCCGGAACCCACGGGCTTGCGCGCGTATCCGGGGCCGTGGGCGGCCTTGGGAACGATGCCCAGGCTGATGAGCCGGTTGATGAAGGTCGTGTCGCGCTTTCCGAGCGTGAACTCCACGGCGTATTTGCCGGTGGCCTCGGCCTTGTCGAGATTGATGAGGTCCACCTTGCCGCCCGCCTTGGCCGCGGTGTTGAAGGTGTAGGCCACGTCCTCGGCGGTCAGAGGCGTGCCGTCCGAGAACTTGGCGTCCTCGCGGATGGCCACGGACCAGGCCAGGCCGTCGGCGGACAGGGCTGCCGAGGTGGCCAGGTCGTTGACGATGTTCAGGTTTTCGTCCCGCTTGAGCAGGGTGGACTGGAACAGGGGGCTGCCGTAGCGGCCCCAGCCCAGTGTGGGGTCATAGCCGTCGTCCGGCTCGCCCTTGACGGCCAGGGTGAGCGTATCCCTGGCCAGTGCCGGGGACGCGGCCATGGCGCAGAAAACTATCAGGCCCGCGGCCAGGATCGCCAGGGATCGACCGACCGAAAGTCGTTTCGGAACATGCATGGACACCTCGCTTTGTATACTATTTTAGGAAGATGTTGCGCTAAATAGCACTGTTTTAAAAATCGTGTCAATAAACGCAAATGAAAATCAAATTGGTTAAATCAAATCAAGCATGTGCCAGGCTTTTGCGATACGTGCCGTTCCGGGTGCGGGTTTGCGTCCTTGGGTGGCGCGATGGGACGACGAACTCGCGGGGCCTCGCCTGTTCGGCAGACGATCAGCGGTTGCGTGGCAACAAATGTTACGGATAAATTATTTGTATCCTACTGTGTACACTGCATTTATTTTATTCACGGGGCTTGTTTTTTACCGAGTAGTGATTACAATTTGAAAAGAGGCGGAAGAAAAACGATAGCCAAAAGGAGAGCGATAATGTGCAAGACCTGCGGTTGTAATCTCGGCAAGGATCGCGTGGCCCACCAGCACGCGCACGGCGGCCAGGATGTGCATAATCACGAGCACGAGCATGAGCACGCGCACGTGCATGAGCATACCCACGCCGACGGCACCACCCACACCCATGAGCATACCCATGTTCACAGCCATTCCCATGTCCATGGGCACGACCACGCGGCCGACGGCTCCCATGAGCACGATCACGGTACGCACAGCCACGACGCGGACCACGCCCACGACGGCGGCGACGGCCACGACCACAATCACGGCTGACGGACGACGGGCAGCGACGCCGGGGCCAGATCCCGGCGTCGGCGCTCGGCAGAGCGAGCGGAAAAACCGGGACGCGCAGTGTGCCATGCACGCGCGCTGCCCGGTTTTTTTGGTGTCTTCGGGGGCGGTCAGGGCATGAGGCCAAAGGGCCGGAGCACGCGGGGGAGCAGCCCTTGCAGCTTGGAGATGGCCACGCCGTAGTTGGTCACGGGCACGCCCCGGCGGGAACATTCGGCGATGCGGCGGAGCATCTCGGTGCGGTTCAGCATGCACGCCCCGCAATGGACCACCAGCGCGTACTTTTCCAGGTCTTCGGGGAAGTCGTGCCCCGCATAGACCTCGAAGTTCAAATCCCTTCCCGTATATTGGGTCATCCAGCGCGGAATCTTGACCCGGCCGATGTCGTCGGCCACGTCGTGGTGCGAGCACGCCTCGCCGATGAGCACGGTGTCCCCGTCCTTGAGCGCGTCGATGGCCGAGGCCCCCCCGACCAGACGGCCCAGGTCGCCCTTGTAGCGGGCGAACAGGGTGGAGAAGGTGGTCATGGGGATGTCGTCGGGCACGTCCCCGGCCACGCTCATGACCACCTGGGAGTCCGTGACCACCAGGGCGGGCTTGCGGCCGAAGCCGTCGAGCGCGGCGCGGATTTCCCGCTCCTTGACCACGGTGCCCACGGCGTCGCAGTCCAGTATCTCGCGCAGCACCTGCACCTGGGGCAGGATCAGGCGGCCCTTGGGCGCGGCCAGGTCGATGGGCACCACGCAGAGCACCCAGTCGCCCTCGTCGATCAGGTCGCCCAGGATCAGCCGCTCCTGCCGGTATTCCGGGGGCGCGGCGTCGATGATCATGCTCTTGAGCCGGTCCACGCCCGTGCCGTCCATGGCCGATACGTGCGCGAACGGGGCGCGGACGTCCTTCGGCGGTTGCGGCCCGTCCCCGGCATCCCTGAGGTCCGCCTTGTTCCAGGCCACGATGTGCGGGATGTCCATCTCCCGGATGGCGGCCAGCAGGTCGCGCTCATATGCGGTCAGCCCTTCCTCGCCCAGGACGACCACGGCCACGTCGCAGCGGTACAGCACCTTGCGGGTGGCCTTGACGCGCAGCGCGCCCAACTCGCCCTCGTCGTCCAGCCCGGCGGTGTCGTAGAAGGTGACCGGCCCCAGCGGCAGCAGCTCGTAGTGCTTGGCCACCGGGTCCGTGGTGGTGCCCGGCGTGGCCGAGACGATGGCCGTTTCCTGGCCGGTCAGGGCGTTGATCAGGGAAGATTTGCCCGCGTTGCGCCGGCCCGCCAGGGCGATGACCAGGCGGACTCCCCGGGGTGCCTTATCCGACATGGCTCCTCCTCGGGGAGAATCCCTTGGCCGGCGAGGGGATCAGCCCGGATGCCTCGATGGTCCGGCGGGCGGGGGCCAGGGACGGGATGCCGTCCAGCGGATCGGCGTTCTTTCCGGGGTAGATGACGTAGTCCTCCCTGAGTCCCACCGGGGTCATGGACGGCATGAGCACATTGCACCCCCTGGTCAGGGCCAGGGCGCGGCCGCCCGGCCGCAGGGCGTCCAGGGCAGAGGTGGCCGGGATGTTCGCCGTTGGATTGAGCAGGCGCAGAAGAGCGGACATGCGGTTGGCGAGCAGCCCCGAGCCGGGCACGCATCCGGCCAGGGGAGTGTCGGGGTTGGGCACGAACGGGCCCACCGCGATCATGTCCAAATCCAGGTCCGAGAGAAACACGATGTCGCGCAGCGCGTCCGCGGGCGTGGTGCCGGGCAGCCCGGTAATGACGCCCGAGCCGACTTCGTAGCCCAGGCGGCGCAGCCCCTCCAGGCGGTGCAGTCTGGCGCTGAAGTCCTCGCCCTGGCGCAGCCGCTTGTACAGGCGGCGGTCCGTGGTTTCCAGCTTCATCAGGCAGCGGTCCGCCCCGCATTCGCGCCAGAAGGCGTATTCGTCCAGGCCCCGGTCGCCCAGGGACAGGGTCACGGCCACGTCGTGCCGCGCCTTGATTTCCCGGATCAGCTCGCCCATCAGTTCCATGGAGCAGCCGAGGTCGTCCCCTGACTGAAGGACCACGGTTCCCGCGCCCTCGGCCGCAGCCAGGGAGGCGGCTTCGAGGATCTGCCGGGCACCCATGCGGTAGCGCCTGAGCCGCCGGTTGTCGGCGCGCAGTCCGCAGTAGCGGCAATGCTTGTTGCAGACGTTGGAGAATTCGACGATGGCCCGGATGTAGACCGCCTTGCCGAAGACCTTGAGCCTGGCTTCATGGGCGTCGGCGAACAGGGCGTCGTCGTCCGCGCCGGTCAGGAAGGAGAGGATGTCGTGTGTGTTCATGTCGGGTTGGAGGCCGGGAAATCCCGGTGGTCGAGGTGTTGGGCGGTGAAGGGCGAGAGGGCGCGGCAGGCGCACATGGCCCTGGCGCACTCGTTGACGAGCCGGAAGGCGGCAATCTCCTCGTCGCCCGAATGGGGCGGTGGCTTGCCCGCCCTGGTCCATTGCAGCAGCGTGGGCACGTCCGCCCGGATCATGCCCCAGAATCCCTGCGGCGCATGCACGCCCGCGTGGGCGTATTGGCCGAAAATGATGACGTCGTCCGCGATGATGACGGGCAGGCAGGGCAGCCGCCGGGCCGGGTGCAGCCGCACCTTGTCCGGGTATCGCCGGGCCAGTTCGGTCATGAACCGATGGGACAGCGCGACCTCGTCGTCGGCCGCCTGGGTGGAGATGCCGAAGCGCAGGGCGTCCAGGAAGGGACGGACCCAGCCCTGGTCGTTGCCCGGCTCCAGAACGATGATGTCGAGCCGCTCGAACCCGGGCTTTGCCAGGGCCGCCTCCAGTCCCTCGCGGTGCGGCCTGGAGCGGGCGAACGTCCCGTACACCGCGGCGTGGAGGATGATCCTGCGGCGGCTTGCCGCGAACAGGGCGGGGGTGTTCAGCCGGTCGATTCCGGTGACGATCTTCATGGTTTTACCACCTCCTCGAATTCTCCGGGCGTGAAGCCCAGCTTGCACAATTGCCGGGGCGACAGCAGGCGCTTTACGGTCTCGGCCGAGGCCACGCCCGCAGCCGCGATCTGGTCGGGGACGGTCCTGCCGTTTTCGCGCGCGTCCCTGACGATGCGCTCCACTCCCTCGTAACCCAGGGCGGGAACCAGGACCGTGGCCAGGGCGGAGCTGTGGTTCACGTGCTCACGGCAGCGTTCGGGGCGCGCCTCGATGCCTTGCACGCAGTCGCGGGCCAGCCCCCGGCAGGCGGCAGTCAGCAGGGTCAGGGATTCGGGCAGGGCGTGGGCGACAAGGGGCAGCAGGTGGTTGAGTTCGAGCTGGCCCAACCCGGCGGCCAGGCCGACGGTTTGGTCGTTGGCCATGACCCGCAGGGCCGCCTGGGTGACGGCTTCGGGCATGACCGGGTTGATCTTGCCCGCCATGATGGAGGACCCGGCCTGGAGCGGGGGCAGGCGTATTTCCCCCAGTCCGGCACGCGGCCCGCTGGACAGCAGGCGCAGGTCCGAGGCGATCTTGAGCAGGTTGGCGGCGCACGCCTTGAGCAGGCCCGAGACCTCGGCGAAGACGTCCGCGTTCTGCGTGGCGTCCACCATGTTCTCGGCACGGGACACGGGCAGCCCCGTGACGGCGGCCAGGTTCCCGGCCACGGCCAGGACATAGTCGCGAGGAGCGCCCAGGCCGGTGCCGATGGCCGTGCCGCCGAGATTGACTCTTTTTATGCGCTCGCGGCACTTGAAGATACGCCAGCGGTCGCGGGACACGGCTTCGGCAAAGGCGCCGAAGGCCATGCCCAGCGTGGTGGGCACGGCGTCGGTCAGCTGGGTGCGCGCCACCTTGACCACGTTGCGGAAGGCGGCTTCCTTCTCCTGCAGGGCGGCCTGGAGACCGGACGCGGCCTCTTCCAGCCCGGCCAGCAGGACGGTCACGGCCACCCTGAGCGCGGTGGGGTACACGTCGTTGGTGGATTGGTGCATGTTGACGTGGCGCAAGGGATCGACCAGATCCCGGTCGCCCCGGTGGCCGCCGAGCAGTTCGGCGGCGCGGGCCGCGATGACCTCGTTGAAGTTCATGTTTGTCGAGGTCCCGGCCCCGCCCTGAAAGGCATCGACCACGATCTGGTCGTGCAGCGCTCCGTCCGCGATCTCGGCACAGGCGTCGATCACGGCCCGGCCGCGCTCCCCGGGCAGGTACCCGAGGAGCGCGTTGGTTCGGGCGCAGGCCTGTTTTACTTGGGCGAACGCGCGGATGAAGGCCGGATGGAGCCGATATCCCGAGAAGGGAAAGTTGCGTACGGCCCGCAAGGTGTGAATGCCGAAGTAGGCATCCGCGGGCAGCAACAGTTCCCCGATTCCGTCCCGTTCGATTCGGGCGTTCTCCGGCTTCCCGTTCCGCATTGTCCGCCTCGGCCAGGGTTAGAGGTACAGGTCGCGCTCTCCCGCTTCCATCCGGGTCAGGCGATCGGTGAGCAGCTGTTTCCGGTCGGGGTCGGGATAGTTGTCCACTTCGTTTTGGATCAGCGCCTCGCCGATCCGCTTGGTCTCTTCGGAGGCGTAGTCCTCCAGGTATTCCTTGAAGGTCAGAAGGCCGTTGGGCAGGCAGAACTTCTGGATGAAGCCCGTCTTGGCCAGTTCCATGAAGTGCTCGCCTGTGCGGCCCAGACGGTAGCACGCCGTACACCAGGACGGCACGTATCCGTTGTCGCCCGCGATGGAGCGGATGACCTGGTCCAGGCTGCGGCTGTCGCCGACGCAGAACTGCTGCACGTCCGGGCGGTCGTATTCCGGGTCGGAGTAGGCGCCGGGGTAGGTGCGCGATCCGCCCGAGAGCTGGGACACGCCCACTTCCAGCAGTTCCTTGCGGAATTCGGCCGTTTCGCGGGTGGTCAGGATCAGCCCGGTGTAGGGCACGGCCAGCCGGAGCACGGAAACGATCTTCTTGAATTGGTGGTCCGTGGTCGGGAAGGGCGGGTTGTAGGCGATGTCCGCGTTCAGCGCGGGCTCCAGCCGGGGGAAGGAAATGGTGTGCGGCCCCACGCCCCAGTCCTTTTCGAGCTGTTTGGCGTGGTGCAGCAGGCCGAGGACCTCGAAGATCGGGTCGTACAGGCCGAAGAGCGCCCCCATGCCCACGTCGTCGATGCCCGCCTCCTGGGCCCGATGCATGGCGTGCAGCCGCCACAGGAAATCGGACTTGGGACCGGACAGATGCAGCTTCTCGTAGGTGGGCCGGTGGTAGGTCTCCTGGAAACACTGGTAGGTGCCGATGCCCACCTCGTGGAGCCGGCGGAAGCCGTCCACGTCCAGGGGCGCGCAGTTGATGTTCACCCGGCGGATCTCGCCGCTCTTGGCCGAGGTCACGGAGTAGACGTCACGCACGGTCTGGGCGATCCAGTCAGCGCCGAACCTGGGGTGCTCGCCGTAGACCAGAAGCAACCGCTTGTGGCCGATGTCCTCGAGCACCGAGACCTCGCGTTTGAGTTCCTCCGGGGTCAGGGTGCGGCGGTCCAGCTCCTTGTTGGAGGCCTTGAAGCCGCAGTAGAGACATCGGTTCTTGCATTCATTGGTGATGTACAGGGGCGCGAAGACCACCAGCCGGTTGCCGTAGATGGCCTTCTTGATGGCTATGGCCGTCTCGAAGATGGCCTCGTCCAGGTCGCGGTCCTTGTTGTGCAGCAGTGCGGCGGCCTCGTCCGGGTCCAACCCCTGCTTCTCCCGTGCCTTGGCCAGGATTTCCCGGATGCGGCCGGGTTCCGGGTTCTCGAACCGGGTCATTTCCTCCCGGATGGTCGCCTCGTCCACGAAGTTGTGCAGGCCTTTTCCCAGCGTGCTGTCCTGTTTCATAGATTCCTCCGTTTATACCAGAAGTGATTTGACCCGAACGCCGTCGAGGTTGCCGAGCTTGCCGGTCAGCGCGCCCACCTCGTCGGTGGTGGCCTCGATGATCAGGTCGATGATGCTCACGCCCCTGTCTCTGAAGGGCAGACCCATGCGCCCGACGATGATGTCGCCGTAATCGCTCAGGATGGTGTTGACGGTAGCGGCCGCCGTTTGTCTGTCCTTGATGATGATGCCGATGATGCCGAGTCGTTTCTGCATCGCATGTCCTCCCTGTTCGTGAATGTCTCCGCAAAGAGAAAAGCCCGGTTAAGCACTCCCGGGCCTTCTGCTTGGGGGGAATCAGGTTGGAGCTTCTGGACGGTGTTCCCTGCTGCGGAAATCGGGCAGGGCCAGGGGCTCCACCCTGTGGTTCAGGCGAACCCTTCCCGCAGGCAGATGTTCTCCGATTGGAGGTGTTCCGAGCCAATGCTTACGGGAAAAAATATTACTAATCAAGAAAAAATTATACTGAACGCATAACTTTTTAAAAAAAGTATTACGAAAATGAGACAAAGCGCGGGACGGGCGCAGGGCGGGAATGGAAAAATCGGGAGAACCGAGGAGGGTGAGCAGTCGGCCCTAGGCTCAGAGAAATCCTTGCCGCAGGTCGATGCTGTTGGGCGCTACAGGTTGAACTTGAATCCCTTGGCCTTGAGGGCCTTCACGCGGGCGCTGCGGTCCACGTAGTGGGTGTGCAGCAGGTGGTGGGACATGTGACCGCAGGGACCTTCATGCAGGAAGCCGGTCTCGTGGTCGTAGATCTTGGCGATCATGGGGTTGTCCTGGGACTTGCGGATTTTGTAGACGTTGGCGTCGGCGTCGTACACGGATTTCTGGCGCAGGCCGACGAAACCCATGGCCGCCGCTGCGGCTTCCTTGGTCATGTTCACGCCCAGCACGGCGTACCCGGCCATGACGCCGCACGCCTTGATGAAGCTGCGTCTGTTCATTTTCATGGTTTCCATCCTCCTTATGCGGTGATGCGGCGGGCGCGGAACCGCTTGTTGATCTGGGCGACGGTGCTCTTGAACAGGGAGGCGCGCACATCGGGATCGAGCGGCTGGCCGCCGCCGTTCACGCAGCCGCCGGGGCAGGACATGATCTCGATGAAGTGGTACGGGGATTTCCCGGCCCTGACTTCCTCGCAGAGCTTGGCCGCGTTGGCGAGCCCGCTGGCCACGGCCACCTTGACGGTGCCGAAGCCGGGTACCTTGACGTCGGCCGCGTTGATGCCCTCGTGGGTGCGGACGACCTTGATGTCCGGGTCCTTGAGGGTCTTGCCGGACAGAACCTCGTAGGCCAGACGCAGTGCCGCCTCCATGACGCCGCCGGAGTTGCCGAAGATGGTGGCCGCGCCCGTGGAGTCGCCCAGGATCGGATCGGGCTGCTGGGAGGGCAGGGTGTTGAAGTCGATGCCCGCGGTCTTGATCATGTAGGCCAGTTCGCGCGTGGTGATGGTGGCGTCGATGTCGCGGAAGCCGCTGTCGGCCATCTCCGGGCGGAGTCCCTCGTACTTTTTGGCGATGCACGGCATGATGGAGACCGTGTAGATGTCCTTCGCCGGAGTGTGGGTCTCGTGCGCGCCGTAGGTCTTGGACAGGGGGCCGAGCATGCCGATGGGGGACTTGCAGCTGGAGAGGTTCGGCAGCAGGTCCGGGTAGAAGGTCTCGGCGAACTTGATCCATCCGGGGCAGCAGGAGGTGAACTGCGGCAGGGGCCGCGCGTCCTTCTGGCCCTGCTCCTTGACCCGCTGGATGAGTTCGGTGCCTTCCTCCATGATGGTCACGTCGGCGGTGAACTCGTTGTCCCAGATGTAGTCGAAGCCGAGCTTCCGCAGGGCGGCGTGCATCTGGCCGCCGACATAGGTGCCGGTTGCCGCGCCGAAGCTTTCGCCCAGGCCGTAACGGACCGCCGGGGCGGGCATGGACACGACCACGGTGTTCGGGTCCTGGAGTTTCTCGAAGATCTCGTCCACAAAGGAAACGCCCTCGTAGATGGCGCCGTAGGGACAGTTGACCAGGCACTGGCCGCAGTTCATGCAGGCCGCCGGGTCCACCACCGCGCGGATGCCGTCGTCGTTGATGGACTGGATCGCGCCCGTGGCGCAAACCTCTTCGCAGGTGCCGCAAGCCTCGCACTTGGCGGGATCGACCTGGACGAAGAAGATGCCGTCCGGGTCGATGCCCTTGGGCGCGTTGGTTTGGGCCATCACGCCTTCAATCTTTTTCATCGTTCCCTCCTTGTTGGGGTGGATTGAAGACAAGTCCACCGGCACCACTGCCGGTGCGGACTTAGGTGTGCATCCTGACATGGGATACCCTCCTCGGCTAACGGCTGCCGCCGGATACGGCAGCGACTGTTAGCACAAATATGAAATTAATAACACAATAGAACTACTATTTTAAAAAGGATATTCATGTCAAGGTGTGGCGGCGATGCGGCGGGCGCGGGTGTTTTGGCGGGTGCGCGCAACGCATCCGCCGCCTGTCGGGGCGGTCGGCGGAGGGCCGGAAAGGCCCGGCGGTTATGGCTTTGTGGAGGCTAGGGCTGCTCGTCCGCCAGCTCGATGCCGGAGCCGGGGAGGCCGTCCAGGAAGCGGGTCAGGATGTAGTCCCGGCTTTCCCGGTTCAGGCGCGCCCGGCATAGGTAGCGGAGGGTGAGGCGGATGCCGCCGGTGGCCACGTCCACATAGGCCCTGGGCGTCAGCCGGTTGAAGAAGATGCCGCGCTTTTCGAAGGTGTGCTTGATGCGTTCCAGGTCGATCCCTTCGCGCTCGTAGTGGGCGTCCACCAGGGACAGGAGGCGTGCCCGCCCCTTTTCCCAGTCGCTGGACCGGGTGAGCACGATTCCGATTTCGTCCCAGACATATCCCGCGCCCCGTGTGGCGTTGACGATGGGCATGGTCAGGGCCAGCCCGTTGGGGACCTTGACGAGCCTGCCGGTGCTGTGCCCGGAGAGGGCGTTTTGGCCGGTCTCCAGGAGGGTGAAGTAGAGGATGCCCTTGTCGATGACGTCGCCGGAGTATTCGCCGATCTCCACCCGGTCGCCGATGGCGAATATCTCCCGCCAGAAGATGACGAAGGAGCCGATGAAGTTGAGGATCAGCTCCTTGGCCACGATGGTCAGGGCCGCGGCCACGATGGACAGGCCCGTGAGGATGGGGCCGAAGCCGTCCACCCAGATGTAGACGAGGGACACCGCGAAGAGGAACAGCGCCGCGTACTTGACGGCAAAGGAGGTTTCCGTGGCTTTGCGCCCCTTGCGGGTGGCCATGGAGATGGCGATCCGGGCCAGGACCAGGATCACGGCGGCCAGGGCGATGGATTGCAGTCCCTTGACCGCGTGGGGGTTGCTCAGGAGTTCGTTCATCATTGTATTGGTCCCGTCTTCGGTGGACAATATTCCTAGCACCGTTGTATGAGGGGTGGCAATGGAAAGGCAGGCCGTTTCCCGGCCGAAGGAGTGGAGCGTGTTCGATTTCATCAAGTGGAACAGGGTCAAGCTGGACGCGGCCCCCGGAACCCTCGTCTACGCCGGGGCAAAGCGGGATTTCACGCCGTACGTCGCCACGTTCGCCTATGGCCCGGACGACCTGGCCGAGCAGCGCCCGGAGTCGCCGGAGGCGATCGTCCTGGAGGAGGGGCGCGTCAATCTCCTGGTGGCGGTGGGCATCCATCAGCCGGAGTTCGTCAAGGGCATCGGCGCGCGGCTGAGCATCCCGCCGCTGTTCCTGGAGGACGTGCTCAACACCGGGCAGCGGGCGCAGTTCGTCTGGGCGGACGACGACACCGGCTTCATCGTCATGAAGCATCTGATGGTCAACGGCGGGATTCTGTCCACCGAGCAGGTCAGCCTGTTCTGGCGGGAGAACATGGTGGCCGTCTTCCTGGAGCGGGAAAGCGACCTGCTGGGCGGCGTGCTCGCGCGCATCCGCAAGGGCAAGGGACGCATCCGCCGTTCCGACGCGGCCTATCTCATGGTGGCCATCCTGGACGCGCTGGTGGACCAGCACATGCTCGCCCTGGCCCGTTTCAGCGAAGCGGCCCAGGCGCTCGAAAGCCGCCTGGGGGCCGACGTGAGCAGCGATTTCCTGGGCGACTTGTACGAGCTGAAGCGGGAGATCATCCTGCTTCGCAACACCCTGCTGCCCGACCGGGAGATATTCAAGTCCCTGCAGGCCGACGACGCGGAGGTTCCGGCCGCAGTGCAGCCCTTTCTGGAGGACGTTGTCGGGCATTCCGAGCAGGCCATGGAAGGGGCCGTTTCCCTGCACGACATTCTCAAGTCCATGATCGACTACCAGATTTCCCTGTTCGGCATCAGGACCAACAAGACCATGCAGCTTCTGACCGTCATCGCCACCATCTTCATCCCGCTGACCTTCATCGCGGGGCTGTACGGCATGAACTTCCGGTACATGCCCGAGCTGGAATGGCGGTACGGGTATTTCATCGTCCTGGGGGTCATGGCCGTGATCGGGGTGGGCATGCTCTGGTTCTTCAACCGGAAGAAAATGCTCTGACCAAAGGGGATTGAGGGCCGCCGCCAAGTCCGCTATGGTGCCCCGGCAACACAGGAGCGCACCATGACCCCGGCCATCCAGGCAGCCAAGAGAGCGAAGATAGATTTTTCCATCCACGAGTACGAGCACGATCCCTCGGCCGAATCCTGGGGCCTGGAGGCCGCCGGGAAGCTGGGGCTGGACCCGGCCAGGGTGTTCAAGACCCTGGTGGTGACCGCCGGGCCGGACCTTGTAGTGGCTGTGTTGCCCGTGGCCGAGCACCTCAACCTGAAGCGCCTGGCCAGGGCCGTGGGCGCAAAAAAGGCGGCCATGGCCGACGTCAAGCAGGTTGAGCGGACCACCGGCTACGTGGTGGGCGGCGTCAGCCCCCTGGGCCAGAAAAAAAGGTTGGCCACGGTCATCGACCAATCCGCCGAGGGCTTCGACACCATTTTCGTCAGCGGGGGACGCCGGGGCCTGGACATCGAGCTGTCCCCGCGCGATTTGGCCGCCCTGACGCGCGCCTCGTTCGTTTCCGTGATCCGCTGACCTTTCCTTTTCCCGTTTTTTCTTTGGCACGGCCCGTTTCATGGAAAGCGGGCAATTCAAATAGCTGGACGAAAAGGTCGCGATGTGTATACCTTACCCGGTAAGGTTTCTGGCGTTTCAGGTATTCCCGTCACGTAGGTGAAATGTCCGCCGGCGCGACTGCGGGTTGGAGCCGCGCGCAATTCGTTTGGAAAGATGAGCAGACCGTATCCATCCAGACTGATTCTCATCGGACCAGCCTCCCTTTTGGGTGCCGTATTCTTCTGTGCCCTTTCGCTCGTCCAGAAGCTGGCCATCGGCACCACCCCCTACATGCCGGAATCCTACGTGATCCCGTTCATCGCGGGCGGGGTGGTCGGCGGGCTTTTCGGATGGTTCGTCCTCAGGGTCCGGGCGATCAACGCCAGGCTCGCCGAAAAGGAGGCCCGCTACAGGACCCTGATCGAGAGCATCGACGCGGGCGTGTTCATCGTCGACACCGCGACCCACGTGGTCGAGGACGCCAGCAGGTACGCCCTGGATCTTCTGGGCATGGGAATCGACGAGGTGGTCGGCAAGCCCGCCGGATCGTTCGTCCGGCCCGACGACCACGCCGCCCCCGCCGGAAACGGGCTGTCCCCGGAAAAGGACGAAGGCGTCCTGCCGGCCGCAAACGGCCCTCCGATTCCGATCCTCCGCTCCGTCAAGCGCATCGTCATCGACGGGAAGGAGAAGCTCCTGGAAACCGTGATCAGCATATCCCATCAGAAGCGGGTCGAATCGCTGCTGGCCAGCGAGGAGCAGCGGCGCAAGGCGCTCCTGGAAAAGAGCAACGACGGCATCGCCATCATCGACCAGGGCCACCGGGTCATCGAGGCCAACGAGCGGTTCGCGGCCATGCTGGGGTACTCCCCGAAGGAAGTCCTGGGCCTGTATACCTGGGATTACGACGCCCTGATGGACAAAGAGGACGTGGTCGCCAATTTCGAGGACCTGCCGACCGTCAACAGGGTGTTCGAGTCGGTCCATCGCCGCAGGGACGGTTCCACCTACGACGTGGAGGTGAGCGCGAGCGGACTGCTGGTGAACGGGGTGCCGCTCATCCTGGTCATCTGCCGGGACATCTCCGGCCGCAAGCGCGCCGAGGCCGCCCTGGTGGAGGCCAAGCGGGCGGCCGAGTCCGCCTCCAGGGTCAAAAGCGAGTTCCTGGCCAACATGAGTCACGAAATCCGCACGCCCATCAACGGCATCATGGGCATGCTGCAACTCGTCGGCGACACGGACCTATCCCCCGATCAGAAGGAACTCATCGACTACGCCTTTCAGGCGGGGGAGCGGCTGACCCGCCTGCTGTCGGACATCCTCGACCTGACGCGGGTGGAATCGGGCCGAATGGAGATCACGGCCGAGCCCTTCGATCTCGCCGAGGTCATCGAAGGCATTCGACAGCTTTTCATTCCCGTGGCCAGGGAAAAGGGCGTCGGGTTGAGCGTGAACCTCGATCCCGCCACCCCGAACGTCCTGGCGGGCGACGTGCTGCGTCTCCAGCAGATTCTCGGCAACCTGGTGGGCAACGCCATCAAGTTCACGGACGAGGGAAGCGTGGGCATCGAGGTGTGCCCCCTGCCCGAATTGTCCGAAGGGGAGGTGAGGGTGCTTTTCTCGATTTCGGACTCCGGCCCGGGCCTGACCGACGAACAGATGAGCAAGATGTTCTCGCCCTTCACCCAGGTGGGCGGAACCTACCGGCGGCGGTTTTTGGGCGCGGGCCTGGGCCTGGCCATCTGCGCGCGCCTGGTGAACCTGATGAACGGCACCATGGCCGTGGAAAGCGACGCCGGAACGGGTTCGGTCTTTCATTGCTGCCTCCCGTTCGGCAAGGCAGAACCCCCTGTCCGCCGGATCGAGCCGGAGGCGGATGCCGTGGACCCGGGCAGCCTGCGTGTCCTGCTGGCCGAGGACGACCTGACGTCCCGGCTGTTCGTTCAGCGTACGCTGGAAAAGGACGGGCACGCGGTGACGGCCGTGGCCGACGGCCTCAAGGTCCTGGACGAACTCAAGGGCGGCCCCTACGACGCCGTGCTTCTGGACATCCAGATGCCGGTCCTGGACGGCATGGATGTGCTGGCCTCCATCCGGCAGGGCATGGCCGGTGAAGAGAACAGGGATGTTCCGGTGATCGCCCTGACCGCCCATGCCATGGACGGGGACAGGGAGCGGTTTCTCGCGGCGGGCATGGACGGCTATGCCGCCAAGCCCCTGGACGCCGAGACCCTCAGGTCCGTGTTGAGTTCCACCGTCCGGGCCGGAGGCCCCGCACGCGCCTGATCTGTCGGCGCGGGGAGGCCGGGCCGGTTCGCGGTCTGTTTCAAATCGATTTTACCTATATTCAACATAGTTCAAGTGAATTATACGGCTTCCAAAAATAGCTGCTTTTGCAGACTTGCTCATGTTTTGGCACAAAATAATTCCATTGAGTGAAATTATCCATGCATCCATTTGTAATACGGTATTAATTTTTTGGAAAAAGATGCCGTTCATGCCGCTTGAAAAAATACCAATGCAGTTTGAAGGTTACTAATTATTCGAAATTACGGCATATTTGTTTTTAGTGCCAAAACGTGAGCAAGTTGTAAGTTCATTGTCGGCGCGGTCCGTGGTTCCGTAGTGATGAATTGTGCTCGAAAGAGCATAATTGTCGCCCACGGAAGGACCATGTTGCAGCAGATCAAGGGACACGCCGGAATCCCAACAGGGATGAGCCGGCCATTCATCTCCGAAAAGATCGCGGTATTCGACGTACGGGTCCCGCGCCTGTCCCGCGTCCGGCCAGGGCGGCATGTTTACGGGACGTGCGCCGGGCACGCTCCCCAACCGCGTTTTCGGGAGGTAGATCATGTACAACCCTGAATCCGTTTCGTCGGCCGAATCCCCCACCTCGACCGGACCCACCATGCGTATGCATCTGTGGTTCGAGACCAGCGGCGGCGTTATTTTCGGCCTTGGACGGCTGCAGCTCCTCCGTCAGGTTGAGCAGTGCGGCTCCCTCAAGGCCGCGGCCGAATCCCTGGGCATGTCCTACCGGGGCGCCTGGGGCAAGATCAAGGCCACCGAGGAATTGATGGGCCAAAAGCTCATTGAGCGGGCAGCCAGCCGCCGGGCGGGCTACCACCTTACGCCCTTCGGACAGGGCATAGCGAAAAGCTTTGATGCGTGGTTCCATGAAGTCGAGGCGTACGCCCTATCCAAGAGCCGCGAATTCCTTCCTTTTCCCCTTGAAAAATACGAGTGAGGGGAACGTGCGCCTTTTCAATGTGTTAAATATAACATATTGTATTAATTGAATTTTATGATATGGTGGCAATGCTCGAACATCGGGTTCGAAGAAAACCTTGCCGGGCGGAGTGCGCGCGGCAAACAGCAAGGAGGCCACAGGTATGAAACTCGACCGCCGAAGCTTCATCAAGCTCGCAGGCTCGTCAGCGGCGTGTCTCACCCTCGGGCAGCTCGGAGTCAGTCTGGCTCCGGTCAAAGCCTATGCGTCCGGAATCAAGATTTCCGGTGCCAAAGAGGTGGTGACAGTCTGTCCGTTCTGTTCGGTGAGCTGCCATGTGATCGGTCATGTCAAGGACGGGAAGCTCGTCAACGCCGAAGGCGACCCGGACTATCCCATCAACGAGGGCGCGCTGTGCGCCAAGGGCGCGGCCATGTTCAGCATGACCACCGGCAAGCACCGGCTGCAGAAGCCCCTGTACCGCGCTCCCTACAGCGACAAGTGGGAAGAGAAGGACTGGGACTGGATGCTCGACCGCATCGCGCGGCGCATCAAGGACACCCGCGACAAGGATCTCATCCTCAAGAACGAGAAGGGCGACACGGTCAACCGTCTCGAATCCATGTTCCTGCTGGGCACCTCCCACGCGGGCAACGAAGAATGTGCCATCGCCCATCAGGCGATGCGCAGCCTGGGCGTCGTCCACATGGACCACCAGGCGCGTATTTGACACAGCGCCACAGTTGCGGCTCTGGGAGAGTCGTTCGGACGCGGTGCGATGACCAACCACTGGATCGACATCAAGAATGCCGATTCCATCCTTATAATGGGCAGTAATGCTGCCGAACATCATCCGATCTCGTTCAAGTGGGTGTTGAAGGCCAAGGACGCGGGAGCCACCGTCATGCACGTGGACCCGAAGTTCTCGCGCACATCCGCCAGATCAGACTTCCATGTTCCCCTGCGGTCCGGCACGGACATCGCCTTTTTGGGGGGCATGATCAAGTACATCCTCGACAACGAGAAATACTTCAAGGAATACGTCGTTGAATACACCAACGCCGCGCTCGTCGTGGGCAAGGAGTTCGGATTCAAGGACGGTCTTTTCACGGGGTACGACCCGAAGACCCGGACCTACGACAAGTCCAAATGGGGCTTTGAAATGGATGCCAACGGCGTGCCCAAGCGGGACAAGTCGTTGAAGAATCCCCGGTGCGTCCTCCAACTGATGCGGAAGCACTACAGCCGCTACGGCGTCGACGCCGTGTCGGCCACCACGGGCGTTCCGGCCAAGGACCTGCTGAAGGTCTACGAAAACTTCGCGGCCACGGGACGCGGCGACAAGGCCGGGACCGTCATGTACGCCCTGGGCTGGACCCAGCACACCGTGGGCGTGCAGAACATTCGCTCCGCCGGCATCATCCAGCTTCTGCTGGGCAACATCGGCGTGGCGGGCGGCGGAATCAACGCCCTGCGCGGCGAACCCAACGTCCAGGGTTCCACCGACCACACCCTGCTCTACCACATCATTCCGGGCTACATGGCCATGCCGCACAACGGCTGGCAGACCTACGACGAGTACGTCAAGGGCAACACCCCGGTCTCCAAGGACCCGATGTCCGCCAACTGGTGGCAGCATAAGCCCAAGTACTTCGCCTCGCTCCTGAAGGCGTGGTACGGCGATCACGCCACCAAGGAAAACGGCTTCTGCTACGAGCTGCTGCCCAAGATCGAGAAGGGCGGGGACTATTCGTACCTCTTCCTCTTCGACCGCATGTACCGGGGCAAGATCCGGGGCGGCATCATCATCGGCCTGAACCCGATGAACTCCGTGCCCAACTCCAACAAGCTCCGCAAGGCCCTGGACAACCTGGAGTGGCTCGTCACTTCCGAACTCCATCACTCCGAGACCACGGACAACTGGCACCGCCCCGGCGTCGACCCCAAGAAGGTCAAGACCGAGGTGTTCCTGCTGCCGTCGGCGCATCGGCTGGAAAAGGAAGGCTCGGTGACCAACTCCGGGCGCTGGCTGCTCTGGCACTACAAGGCCGTGGAACCCGCCTTCGAGGCCAAGCCGTTCGGCGACATGTTCTGCGGCTTCATGGGCCGTGTGAAGAAACTGTATGCCAAGGAAGGCGGCAAGCTGCCCGAGGCGGTCACCTGGCTCGACTACCCGGAAAAATACGACCCGGACGACCTGTGCGCCCGCATCAACGGCCGCTTCACCAAGGACACCGAGTTCAAGGGCAAGATGTACAAGAAGGGCCAGCAGGTTCCCACCTTCACGGCCCTCAAGGACGACGGCTCCACCATGAGCCTGAACTGGCTCTACGCCGGCTCCTATACCGAGGAGGACGGCAACAAGGCCAAGCGCCGCTCCACCGAGCAGACCGAAATGCAGAAGAACATCGGCCTGTATCCCAAGTGGGCCTGGTGTTGGCCCGTCAACCGCCGCATCCTCTACAACCGCGCCTCCGTGGACCTGAACGGCAAGCCTTACAACAAGGCCAAGGCCGTCATCGAATGGAAGGACGGCAAGTGGGTGGGCGACGTGCCCGACGGCGGCTGGCCGCCCATGGCCACCGGCAAGGGACGGTATCCGTTCATCATGCACAAGCACGGCTTCGGCCAGCTCTTCGGCCCCGGCCGACAGGACGGCCCGTTCTCCGAGCACTATGAGCCGGTGGAAACGCCCGTGACCAAGAACCTGTTCTCCGGCCAGCTCAACAGCCCGGTCTACAAGTTCGTTTCGAGCGACATGGACAAGCTGTGCAAGCCCGCCGATCCGAAGTACCCCGTCGTGCTGACCACCTACAGCGTGACCGAGCACTGGTGCGGCGGCGGCGAGACCCGCAACATCCCCAACCTGCTCGAGGCCGAGCCTCAGCTCTATGTGGAGATGAGCCCGGAACTGGCCAAGGAAAAGGGCATCAACAACGGCGACGGCGTGGTTGTCGAGTCCATCCGCGGCAGGGTCGAGGCCATAGCCATGGTCACGGTCCGCATGCGCCCGTTCAAGGTGCATGGACGCGTCATCCACGAAATCGGCATGCCGTTCTGCTTCGGCTGGACCACGCCGGGTACCGGTGATTCCACCAACAGGCTTACCCCGTTTGTTGGCGACCCGAACACCACCATCCCGGAATTCAAGGCCTGCTGCGTGAACATCCGCAAGGCCGACAAGCTCACCGAGCTGGCAACCTAAAGGAGAACGCCATGCCCAAGACGATATTCGTAGATACGTCCCGCTGCACAGCGTGCCGCGGTTGTCAGATAGCCTGCAAGGAATGGCATGAGCTGCCCGCCAACAAGACTACCCAGTACAAATGGGGCAGCCATCAGAATCCGCAGGACTTGAACGCCTACAACTATAAACTCGTCCGTTTCAGCGAGCACCTGGAAAACGGCGTGGTCCGCTGGAACTTCTTCCCGGACCAGTGCCGCCACTGCGAGCTGGCTCCCTGCAAGGAGCTGGGCGACGTGTATCTGGAAGGGGCCATCGTCAGGGACGAGATGACCGGCGCGGTGCTCTACACCGAGAAGACCAAGGAGTTCACGGACGAGCAGTTCGAGGAAATCCGCCAGTCCTGTCCCTACAACATCCCCAGGCGCAACCCGGAAACCCGCGTGTTCACCAAATGCACCATGTGCAACGACCGCGTACACAACGGGCTGCTTCCGGCCTGCGTCAAGGTCTGCCCCACCGGGACCATGAACTTCGGCGAGCGCGCCGACATGCTCAAGCTGGCCGAGTCCCGGCTGGCCTCGCTGAAGGGCAAATACCCCGAGGCGCGCCTGGCCGACCCCGATGAAGTCAACGTCATCTACCTGCTCATCGACAAGCCGGAGAACTATCACGAGTTCGCCGTGGCCCAGGCCGACCTCGGCCCGATGTCGAAGAAGCAGTTCCTCGCCACCCTGGCGAGACCCTTCAAGGCAATGAAGGCTTAAACGACAACCACCTCTCCCTCCAGGGCCGGGACGCCCGCCGGAGATTTCGGCGTCCCGGCCCCCAGGGGGGCATGGAGCACAGACATGAAGACGGCTTCGGCACAGAAAAAAGTTGATTCGACCCTGGAATCCATCCGCAGGCGCGTCCCCGCCTATTCGGAGCTTGCCGACAGGTTCGGCCCGCTCTTCATGGCCGAGGGCAAGGCGCGCGACGATCTCCGCGCCAAGGGGATCGACGCGCCCGGGCTGGATACGGCCCGCCTGGTGGCCGGGGTTCCCCTGCTCGTCGACGAGGATCTTTCCGCCTGGTCGGAAGCCTTTGCGGCGTCGCGGGACGCGGTGTTGCCAACAGTCGTCGACGTGCTTAGGCTGGATGCGGACGCGGCCGGGGCCGTCACGGCCCACCTGGCCGACTCCGCCAATCTTGTGGGACTTGCCCAGGCCCGGATTGAGGGCAACCGGAAGCACTTTGAGAACACCTCCGTACAGCTCGGCATTGAGCAGGCATCTTCACTGCTGTATATTTCAGAGGTCGTTTCCGGCCCCGTCCTCCGTGCTATGGTCGACGGCATGGGCGAGTCCCTTTCCGGCATCGCCTGGGATCGGGGATACTGTCCCGTGTGCGGCTCCTCGCCGTCCATCTCCTATCTCTCGCCCAGGGAGGTCTCCGACCTCGACCAACTGGTGGGCGGCGGCGGCAAGAAGTTCCTGCACTGTTCCCTGTGCGGCCATGACTGGCGCTTCAAGCGCAACGCCTGCGTGTCCTGCGGCAACGACGACAACCAGACGCGCGAGGTCTTCTACGTGGACGACGTCCGCCACGAGCGCATCGAGGCGTGCCACAAGTGCGGCAAGTACTGCCTGAACGTGGATCTCAGGGAATGCGAGCCGCAGCCGC
This sequence comes from Desulfovibrionaceae bacterium, assembly GCA_015709315.1. Classification (GTDB taxonomy): domain Bacteria; phylum Desulfobacterota; class Desulfovibrionia; order Desulfovibrionales; family Desulfovibrionaceae; genus Pseudodesulfovibrio. The sequence goes on along the minus strand of JACCQI010000006.1, from coordinate 82,818 downwards.
ACCTGGACGTGGTCCAGATGGGCCTCATCCACCTGGACATCTTCGCCCGCAACAGCGAACTGACCCCGGTGACCCCGACCCTGTGGAACGGTCTGGACTAGGACGGGCGCCATGGCGACCTTTCCTCTCAGGATCATATCCCCGCAACAGGACCGGCGGTCCGGCGAACAGCCCGACGCCGGTTCGTCGCGGCTGACCTGCCCGGCGACCCCGCAGCGGTACGAGGACGGCAGGCTCGCCTTCCACAAGGACGCCATCGCGGTGGAAGCGCCGCTCAGGCTCATGGTGGACGGGCTGCTCGACACCACCCTGTCCCGGACGCCGGGCGACGACATGAACCTGGTGGCCGGGCACCTCTTCTCGCTGAACCTCATCAGCGGGCCGGAGGATCTGGCCGACGTAAGCTTCAGCTACCGGGGGCGGACCCGGGTGACGGTCGTCTTGAAGACCACCGGGACCATGCGGCGGCTGTACCCTTCGCCGCGTCCCGTGCGGATCAGGGCCGAGCGACTGTTCGACCTCAAGGAAACCTTCGAGCACCGTCAGAACCTGTTCAAATCCACGGGATCGACCCATGCGGCCGCCCTGTTCTCGGATCGGGAGGAGATGATCGCCTTCGGCGAGGACGTGGGCAGGCACAACGCCCTTGACAAGGCCGTGGGGCGGGCCTTGCTGGAAGGGACCCTGGACCGGGTGGCCATCGCCATGCTCTCCTCGCGCCTGGCCCTGGAGCTGGCGGTCAAGGCGCAGGCCGCCAACATTCCCATCCTGTGCGGTTTTTCCGCGGCCACCAGCTCCGGCATCGACTATGCCGAGCGCAACAACCTGACCCTGGTAGGCCGGTTGCGCGACCGTTCCTTCTACCTCTATTCCAACGGCTGGCGCATTCTGCCCTGATGCATACCGCAGCCTGATCCGCTTTTTTTCACGAAAGCGCCCGTCCGGTAGGGGGGAAACGCTATTTCCCACCCGCGCCGTCGTTTTATCCATTTCATTTTCGGCTTCTCTTGACGCAGATCAATCAATATTTTACACGTCTATCGTGTTATCAAAATACAATTTGTAACATACACAAGTCATTAAATTTAAAAACGTCTTGACCGGGAGGCCCCATGCATTGCCTGAATCGCCTGCTCACCTGTCTGTTGCTCCTGGCCGTGGCGGCCCCGGCGGCCGCCGGCACGCGGTCCGTGACCGATTCCCGAGGGGAGTCCGTGACCATTGCGGAAAAGGTCGATCACGTCATCTGCTCCGGTCCGGGCAGCCTGCGCCTGCTGACCTACCTCCAGGCCCAGGACCGGATCGCGGCCGTGGACGACATCGAGGGCCGCCGCCGCCAGTTCGACGCCCGGCCGTACGCCATCGCCAACCCGCAGTTCAAGGAAATGCCCATCTTCGGCCAGTTCCGGGGCTTCGACAACCCGGAGCTGATCCTGAGCCTGGAAACGCAGCCGGACGTGATCCTCAAGACCTACGGCACCATGGGCCATGACCCGGTGGAACTGCATGAAAAGACGGGCATCCCCGTGGTGGTGCTCAACTACGGCGACCTGGGCAAACTGCGGCCCGAGCTGTTCAAGTCCCTGCGCATCATGGCCGAGGTGGTCGGCAGGCAGGACCGGGCCGAGGCGGTCATCGCGTTCATCGAGGCGCAGATCGCGGACCTGGAAAAGCGGACCGCCGACGTGCCCGACGAGGGACGCCCCTCGGTCTTCGTGGGCGGCGTGGCCTTCAAGGGACCCCACGGGTACCAGTCCACGGAGCCGACCTATCCGCCGTTCGCCTTTGTCAAGACCAACAACCTGGCCTACGACGCCAGGATGTCCGGCAAGGAATTGCGCCATGCCGACGTGGCCAAGGAAATGATCGTCCAGTGGAATCCCGATTACCTGTTCCTCGACCTGTCCACCCTCCAGATGGGCGGCCAGGCGGGCGGTCTGCACGAGCTGCGCACCGACCCCGCCTACCAGACCCTGACCGCGGTGAAGGAGGGCAAGGTCTACGGCCTGCTGCCCTACAACTGGTACACCCAGAATTTCGGCTGCATCCTGGCCAACGCCTGGTTCATCGGCAAGCTGCTCTACCCGGACCGCTTCGCGGACGTGGACCCGGCGGCCAAGGCGGACGAGATATTCACCTTCCTGGTGGGCAAGCCGGTGTTCAAGGACATGAACGCCATGTTCGGCAATCTCGCCTACAAACGGATTCCCGTGAAGTAGCATGCATTTTACGGACGGAATCATACCCGAGGAGTACCGCCGCTACATCGGCTGGAAGTCCGGCTTCCTGTTCGTGACGGCCGGGGTGCTGGCCCTGTCGCTCCTGGTGGCCGTGTCCCTGGGCGCGGCCCACATCCCCCTGGCCGACGTGGCCCGGTCCCTGGCGGGCGGGGCGGTGTCCAAGCGGTTCGAGATGATCCTGTGGAACATCCGGCTGCCCCAGGCCCTGGCCGCCATCGTGGCCGGAGCCGGGCTGGCCGTGGCCGGCACCGCCATGCAGTCCATCCTGCGGAACCCGCTGGGGTCGCCGTTCACGCTCGGCATCTCCCACGCGGCGGCGTTCGGCGCGGCCTTTTCCGTGATGATCCTGGACGGCGGCGTCATGGCCTCCACGCACACGGACGCGGTGACCATCACCAGCCCCTACGTGACCACGGGCATGGCCTTTTTCTTCAGCCTGCTCGCGGCGGGCGTCATCATCGGCGTGTCCCGGCTGCGCGGGGCCACCCCGGAGGTCATGATCCTGACCGGCGTGGCCCTGGGGTCGCTGTTCACGGCCGGGACCATGCTGCTCCAGTTCTTCGCGGACGACGTGCAGTTGGCGGCCATGGTCTTCTGGACCTTCGGCGACACGGCCAGGGCGTCCTGGTCCGAGCTGGGCGTGGTCAGCGTGGTGACGCTGGTCTGCTGCGCGTACTTCCTCTGCAACGGCTGGAACTACAACGCCATCGACGCGGGCGACGAGACCGCCAAGGGGCTCGGCGTGCGCGTGGATCGGGTGCGCATGGTCGGCATGCTGCTGGCGACCCTGCTCACGGCCGTGATCATCGCCTTTTTGGGCATCATCGGCTTTGTCGGCCTGGTGGTGCCGCACATGTGCCGCAGGATCATCGGCTCGGACCACCGTTTCCTGTTGCCCGCCACCATCCTGGGCGGCGGGCTGCTGCTTTTGCTGGCCGACACCGTGGCCCGGCTGGCGCTGGCGCCGCACGTTCTGCCGGTGTCCGTGCTCACGGCTTTTCTGGGCGCGCCGGTATTCATCTATCTCATACTCAGGGGGCAACGCGCATGAGCCTTTCCGTATCCAGGGTGGCCTTCGGCTACAACGGGCACAAGGTGCTGGACGGCGTGGATTTCGAGCTTGCGGGCGGCGAACTGCTGGCCATCCTCGGCCCCAACGGGGTGGGCAAGACCACGCTGCTCAAGTGCATCAACGCCATCCACCGGCCGTCCGGCGGCGCGATCATGGTCGAGGAGCGCAACGTCCTCAGGATGCGGCCCGACGAGATCGCCCTGCGCATCGGCTACGTGGCCCAAAAGTCCGAGTCCGCGCGGCTGACCGTGTTCGACGCCGTGCTCATGGGGCGCAAGCCGCACATCCGCTGGAAGGTGCGCGACGAGGACCTGCGCATCGTGGACGCCGCCCTCAAGCGGCTGCATCTGGATCACCTGACCCTGCGCTACATCGACCAACTGAGCGGCGGCGAGCTGCAAAAGGTGGCCATTGCCCGGACCCTGGTCCAGGAGCCGAAGCTGATGCTGCTGGACGAGCCCACCAGCTCGCTCGACCTGAAGAGCCAGGTGGACATCCTGACCCTGATTCGGCGGGTGGTGGACGAGCACGCCATCTGCGCCATAATGACCATGCACGACCTGAACACCGCCTTCCGCTACGCGGACCGCGTCCTGTTTCTCAAGGACGGGCGGATTCATTCCTCCGGCCTGACCAGCGAGGTGACGCCCGCCGTGGTCGAGGAAGTCTACGGCCTGCCCGTGGACATCCTGACCGTGAACGGCAGCCCGCTCGTGGTTCCTGCGGCCTGACCATACCATCATAAGGAGACACCATGCCCTGCGCTTTTCCAGACGCCCTCATCAAGGAAACCATCGCCTTTCACGGCCACTCCTGCCCCGGCCTGGCCATCGGCATACGGGCCGTCGAGTTGGCCTTCCGCGAACTGGGCCGCCCGGAGGACACCAACATGGTCGCCGTGGCCGAAACCGACATGTGCGGCGTGGACGCCATCCAGTTTCTGACCGACTGCACCTACGGCAAGGGCAACTTCCTGCACCGCGACTACGGCAAGATGGCCTTTTCCTTCTTTGACCGGAACACGGGCAAGGGGTTCAGGGCCGTGCTCAACCCCGAGGCATGGGGCGAGATCGGCCGCGAGATGGGCGAGCTGACCTCCCTGGACGCCTCGGGCAAGGGAACGCCCGAAATCCGCGAGCGCCTCATGGAAACGCGCCGCCGCATGCAGGACCGCTACATGGACCTGGACCTGGACGACATGTTCCTGGTCGCCGTGCTGACCGACGGCCCGCCGAGGCCCGCGCGAATCCTGGAGAGCCTGGTCTGCAAGGGGTGCGGGGAAACCGTCATGGAGTCGCGCACCCGGCGCATGGGCGGCGAGACGTTCTGCATCCCGTGCTTCGAGCGCCGGGAGCAGAAGGTTTAGCCGCTACAGGCCCAGACAGCTCCCGTATTCGTCGAGGTAGGTTTCGAGCGCCTGAACGCCGATGAGCGGCGTGGGCGAGAGCGGGAGCCGACAGACCTCGTAGTGTTGCATGAGGGTAGAGCATTCGTCCCAGGTGCATGTCTCGGTCATCTTGTTCATGATGACCCGGGACAGCCGCATGCCCATTTCGCCCAGCGTCTTGTCGATGCGCTCGGCCTCGGCAAAGGAGAGCCGGTCCGGGTTGACCACCAGGTTGACCGAGCAGCGGTCCCGGCTCTGGAAGATGCTCCGCAGCTCCGTGAAGAACGCGAGCTGCTGCTCCAGCCTGCCCATGACCTTGTCGGTCTGGATTTCCCTTTTTCCCAACTGGATTTTGGTGATGATCTCCTTCTTGTCCATGATCTCCCTGCGGAGCTTCTGGAGATGCTCCAGCCAGACCAGGGAGAGGGCGGGCAGGTTGAAGAACTTGAGCGCCAGGGCCGTGGGCGGCATGTCGAAGAGGATGACGTCGGCGCCCGAAAACGCCTTGCGGTAGTGCTGGAAGGCCAGGAGCAGGCCGTATTCCTCGATGCCCGGCGAGTGCTTGACCACGTTCAGGTGCTTTTCCAGGTTGAAGGCGGTCTGGTAGGTGTAGTTGGCGCGCATCTGCCGTTCCACGCCCTTGATGTACTCCTTGATCCACTTTTCCACGTCGGCCTGGGCCACCCGGAGGTTGTCGGCCATGCGGACGGGCTTGCCCGTGAACTCGGCGTCGAAGATGTCGACCTGGTTGTGCGCCGGGTCCAGGGACACCAGGAGCACGTCGAATCCCTGCCGGGCCATCCGGAGGGCGGACAGGGACGAGGTCGTGGACTTGCCCACGCCGCCCTTGCCCACATGGAAATGGTATTGCTGTCCGGTCATGCCTGAATCCTAGATGCCGTCGAACATGGAGAAGAGGTCGGCCAGCGGGTCCTGGGACATGCACACGCGGTTGGTCATGCAGGTCAACTCGTCCTCCATCAGGGGGAGCAGTTCCAGGGAGATGTGCATGGGCGGGGCCTGCATGCCCACGAACGCGCCCAGGGTGAGCAGGCTGAAGATGTTCTCCAACTCGCGGGTCTCCCATTCCAGCCGTTCCGTGGCCTTTGATTTGTAGACTTCGTCCGCGAATCTGTAGGCGTTGCGGATCGCGCGGGCGATCCGCCGGAGGTAGTCCGTCATCGAGCGCCCTCGCGGTCCACGCGGAAGAGGCGCAGTTCCTGCGCCACCCTCCTTCTGGACGGGAAATAGTAGTATGCGCCGTACAGCCCGGCCAGGAACGCGCCGCCGAAGTGGAAGTTGGCCACGCCCGCCATGTAGCCCGCCGTGGCCGCGTAGGACGCGAGCAGGGCCAGGGACATGAGGTTGCACTGGAAGGGCAGGAAGGTCTCGGCGCTGACGCCCGGACGGCCTTCCACGCTTTTGACGAAAAGCACCCGGTAGAGCAGGGGCAGGGCCACGGCCAGGATGATGGCCGCTATGAAGACCGCAGGCCCGATGACGGTGGTGTATTCCGCGCCCAGAGGTCGGACGAGACCGGCCTGGCGGCAGGCGGCCCAGGCGGCGAGCAGGACGGCCGCGGGTGTCAGCGTGACCAGGTAGCGGCGCATCAGCGGCTTGCGGATGGTTTCGATGTTCGGTGCGTCGGCCATGCGGGGACCTCTTTGGTTCCCCGGCCGGGACAGGCCCGGCCGGGGGAGGGTTGGTCGTTTTAGGAGGCGTCGACCGCCGGTGTGGCGGCGTCGGTCTTGAGGAACTGCATGAGCGCTTCGATGAGCACCCACAGGGAGACCACGAGCACAACCACGTTCAGCACGGCCAGGAGCGTCTTGCCGCCGGCCATGTAGATGGACTGGTTGAGCAGGATGGCCCAGACGGTCATGGCTCCGAGGAACACGGCCGGGATGCCGGAGACGATCCAGGCCAGTCCGCCGCGTTGCTTCAGGTACACCGTCAGGGTGGCCAGCACGAGCGCGGCCAGGATCTGGTTGATGCAGCCGAACAGGGGCCACAGGGACAGGGCTCCCGCGCCGTTCGCGCCGGACGAGAAGGCCAGGCAGCCCGCCAGGAACACGGCCACGCCGGTGGCCACGTACTTGTTGTCGAAGATGCGGATCGGGGTGGAGCTGAACAGCTCGGTCAGGGCGTAGCGCTCGATGCGGGTGGCGGTGTCCATGGTGGTGCCCGCGAACGAGGCGACGAACACGCCCATGATGGCCATGGCCACGCCGTGCGGGATGCCCACGGTCTCGATCATGTTGGCCGCGCCCACGACGAACGCGGCGATCTTGGAGCCCAGGCCCGCGGCGGCGGCCCAAGAGGAGTAGTGCTGGGTCCAGGCGGCCAGGCCGGTCAGGGCCGCGCCGTCCTTGGTGGTGTAGCCCAGGCCGATGCCCGCGGCCACGGCGATGACCACCAGGGTGGCCAGCACGGCCTCGGTCAGCATGGAGCCGTAGCCCACGAACAGGGCGTCCGGCTCGGAGGCCACCTGCTTGGCGGTGGTGCCGGAGGAGACCAGGGAGTGGAAGCCGGAGATGGCGCCGCAGGCGATGGTGATGAACAGGAAGGGCAGCATGGGCGGCGCGCCCGCGGGTGTCGCCTGGACGGCCGGGGCCACGATGTTCAGGTGGACGCCGGAGAAGGACGCGGCGAATACGCCGATGACCATCAGGGCGAGCGCCACGATCAACTGGTGCGAGTTGATGAAGTCGCGCGGCTGCAGCAACAGGGTGACGGGCAGGGTGGACGCGATGAAGGCGTACACCAGCAGCGCGATGGTCCACAGGCCGGTCGGCGGGATGCCCGCAAAGCTGCCGAGCTTGATGGGTACGTAGGTGCCGATGACCACGGTCACGTACATGAGGGCCAGGGCCACGATGGACCAGGTCATGGCGTTGCCGCCGCGCTTGTAGATGATCCAGCCGAGCACCATGGCGAGGGGCACTTCCAGCCACACCGGCAGAACGGACGCGGGGTACATGTTGAAGATGACCGCGATGACCAGGCCGAAGATGGCGGTGACGATCAGCAGGTTGAGGAAGAGCACCACGAAGAAGAACAGCTTGGTGCGGGCGTTGATGTACTTGGCCGTGATTTCGGACACGGACTTGCCCTGGTTTCGCATGGACACGATGAGCGCGCCGAAGTCATGGACCGCGCCCATCATGATGGAACCGACGAAAATCCAGATCATGGCCGGGACCCATCCCCAGATGATGGCGATGGCCGGGCCGACGATGGGGCCGGTGCCCGCGATGGAGGTGAAGTGATGGCCGAAGATGATTTCCTTCTTGGTCGGCACGTAGTCGGTGCCGTCCTCCATCTCCACCGAAGGGACCTTGTTCTCCTGGGACAGGGCGAAGATTTTTTTTCCGATGTAGCGGCCGTAGACCTGGTACATGAGAATGTACCCGGCAAAGGCCACGAGCATCATGAGCATGGCATCCATTCAATACTCCTTTGTCAAAGCGTTGAACCGGCCCGGCCCCCCCAGGCCGGGTCCCGCGCGCACGGCGCGGCTCCTCTCACAATCGGAGCCAGGATATCCTTTCGGGGACAATATGGATACGAGGGAGGGGGTAAATTGCGATTTTGCGGGCTGAAATGCACGTAGGTTCGGTTGAAATGCAGCCGATTCAGGCGGCCGCCGCCTCGGGCTGCGGTATGGTGAAGGAAACCAGGGTGCCCCGGCCCGGACGGCTGGTGATGGAAAGGGTGTGGCTGGAGCCGTATATCTGCTCCAGCCGCTGGTTGCAGTTGCGCACCCCGATGTGGTCGTCGCCGTCGAACTCGTCCCGGCCCACCAGCACGCTGTGCAGGGTCTCGCGGGTCATGCCCACGCCGTCGTCCTCGATCTCCACGCGCAATCTGTCGTCCTCGCGCAGGATGCGGATGGCGATGGTCCCGCCCTCGTCCTTGCCCAGGATGCCGTGCTTGACCCCGTTCTCCACCAGGGGCTGGATGATCAGGGCGGGGATGCGGATGTCCTCCACGCCCGTGTCCAGCCGCCACCGGCTGCGGACCCGGTCGCCGAACCGGGCCTGTTCGATCTTGAGGTAGGAGCGGATCTGGTCCAGCTCCTCGCCCAGCCGGGTGAACCCGTCGCCCGCGTCCAGGTTGCGGCGCATGTACATGGCCAGCTCGGCCAGCAGCGAGCGCGCCCTCTCCGGCTTGGTGCGGGTGAAGGAGCCGATGGTGTTCAGGGCGTTGAACAGGAAGTGGGGGTTGATCTGGGTTTGCAGCCGCCGGATTTCGGCCTTGGCCAGAAGCTGGTTCTTGGTCTGGATGTCCTGCAGCTCCAACTGGGTGGAAAAGAGGTCGCCCAGCCCCTTGGCCAGCTCGAAATGGACCTTTTGCAGCCGGATGTCCTCGGTGCCGTAGAGCTTGAGGCAGCCCACGATCCGGCCGCTTTTTCGCAGGGGCACGATGACCGCCGAGTCGAGCGGGCAGTCCGGGTTGTCGCAGCCGATGGCCGACTTGGTTCGGAGGAAGACCGGCACGCCCGTCTGAAGCACCTTGCGGGTGGCCCTGGTCCGCAGGGGCTGCCCCGGCCCGTGGTGGTCGTCGCCCACGCCCAGGTGGGCCAGGACCGAGTCCGTGCCGGTGATGTCCACGGCGGCCACGGGCACGTGGTCCCAGATGATCCGGGCGGTTTTCAGGGCCGAGTCCTCGTTCAGCCCGAAGCGGAGGTGGGCCAGGGTCCGATTGGCGATCTCCATGACCTGGCTGATGCGGCTGGAGTCCCGGTTGGATCGGTACTCGAAGAGCAGGTACAGTGTCTGGACGAACAGCACCGCGCCGAACGTGTTCACCGCGACCATGGGCAGGGCGATGACCTTGACCAGTTCCAGGGCCTGGTCAAAGGGCTTGGCCATGGACAGGACCATGAGCTGGTGCAGGCTTTCCGCCACCAGGCCGAAGACCAGGGCGGCCCGCCAGTTGAGGTTGTTGCCCTTGAGATGTAGGGACACGTAGCCCGCGGCGATGCCCTCGAGGAACGTGGCCAGGGAGCAGGGGATGGTGGAAAACCCGCCGATGTCGATGAGGAACCTGTGCCCGCCCGCGATGAGGCCCGCCAAAAATCCCACCAGGGGGCCGCCGAGCAGCCCGCCGGTGATGACGTACACGCCGCGCAGATTGGCGTACGAGCCGAGCACGATGTCGCCGCCGTAGGTGCCCATGATGCCGAGCAGGCCGAAGATCAGCCCGAGCATCCAGCGGTACTGCCGTTCCGGGCTGCGGCCCACCCCCAGCTTGCCCACCGGGGCCAGGGTGAGCACGAACAGGCCGATGGCCAGCATGGCCCCGAACCGTCCCACCAGGGTCACCAGGAGCGTGAGGATGTATTCGAGCATGCGCGGTCTCTTGTCCCGGCCCGGCTAGAGGCCGAGGCGCTTCTTGAAGTCCTTGACCCGCCCCCGGCTGAGCGTCAGCTCCGTGGACCCGTCGTCGTCCAGCACCAGGGTGTACCTGCCGCCGTCCCAGGGCGAGAATTCCTTGACCCGGTTCAGGTTGACCACGGCGCTGCGGTTGACCCGCAGGAAGGGGAACTCGGCCACCCGCGCCTCCACGTCGTCCAGGGTGGCCAGGCCGTGGCAGGGGTGGCAGCCGTCAAAGGTGTTGACCATGATCTTGCGGTCGGAAAGCTCGAAATAGACCACGTCCTTGAAGTCGATGAGCTGGAGCCTGCCGGTCTTTTCCACGGTCAGCCGGGTGAGGGGCCTGCCCACGGCGGTGAGCAGGTCGTTCATCTCGGGCTGGGGGTCGCTGCCGGGCGCTTTGCGGCCGAGCATTTCGCGGACCCGCTCCACGCTGACCCTGAGCCGCCGGGACTCCACGGGCTTGAGCAGGTAGTCCACCGCGTTCTTCTCGAAAGCGCGGATGGCGTACTGGTCAAAGGCCGTGACGAAGATGAACAGGGGCGGGTTGGGCATGCAGCGGGCCTCACGGAGCACGTCGAACCCGTCGGCCCCGGGCATCTGGATGTCCAGGAAGACCAGGTCCGGCGAGGCCGACCGGATCATGTCCAGCGCTTCCCGTCCGGTTCGCGCCTCACGGGCCTCGATGTCCGGGAAGCTTTCCAGGAGAAAGGAAAGCTCATTGCGGGCCGGGGCCTCGTCGTCAACGATAAGCGTGTGTATCTTCATGCTGATTGCAACGAAATTAGGCGGTTGTATATACTTTTGCCAAAAGACTATCCCGCCGTTCCCGGCCTGTCAATCGGGTGCGGGCAACTTGGCGCGTTGCTCGGGCGGGCCGCCCGCCCCATCAGGCCATGGAAATGCGTCCGTCGGAGCGGAAAAGCGATATTTTTTTGCGTTTTCCCTGCCTCGGCCACGATGCGCGCCGCGACTTGTCCAATGATTCCCGGCCGGTTAACCGTAAAACTGAGTGGACACTCAGTTTTACGGTTTTTTTTGACATTCAAGCTGATTGGAAGCTAGTGGTAACGAAACTGAGTGAACACTCGGTTTTTTGAACAAGGTAGGATCGCCGCGTTATGAAGAAGAAGGAAGCCATACTCAAGGTCGCCACCGTGCTGTTCGCGAACAAGGGGTTCACGGACACGTCGGTCCAGGAGTTGGCCCGTTTGACCGGGGTGGCCGAGGGCACCGTCTTCTATCATTTCAAGAGCAAGGAGGGGTTGCTGCTGGCGGTTCTGGAGCAGACCAGGGACGAGATCGTGGACCAGTTCGAGCGGTTCTTCGAGAACAGGCCGTTCAACTCGGGTCTGGAGATGGCGGAGGAGGTCGTCTCGTTCTATCTCTACCTGGCCGGATTGATGGAGGACAAGTTCCTGCTGCTGCACAGGCATTTTCTCTACCGGCTCTCGGAGTCCAATCCGGGGTTCAGGGAAAACCTGGAGTCCATCTACAACTGCCTGGTCGACATCTTCGAGCGGGCGATCAGCATGGGGCAGGGGGACGGTTCCATTTCCGGGGAGATACACACCCGGAAATCCGCACTCGTTCTGTTCACCATGGTCGATGGCCTGGTGCGTTTCAAGAACCATAACCTGTACGACGCCGGGGCGCTGTTCAATGAGCTGATGCTCATGTGCCGCCGCATGTTGCAGGCATAAGAGAGAAGGATCTGGCTGAATGCTTTCCAGAATATTCCCGTTCATCGACTGGTTCAAAGGGTACAACATGGCGGCCCTGCGCGCGGACGCCATCTCGGGGCTGACCGTCGCCCTTGTGCTCATCCCGCAATCCATGGCGTACGCGCAGTTGGCGGGAATGCCCGCCTACTACGGCCTGTACGCCTCATTCCTGCCGCCGCTCATCGCCGCGCTGTTCGGCTCCAGCCGCCAGCTGGCCACCGGCCCGGTGGCCGTGGTCTCGCTCATGACCGCCGCCTCGCTCGAACCGCTGGCCACGGCGGGCAGCGAAGGCTACATCGCCTACGCCATCCTGCTGGCGCTCATGGTCGGCATCTTCCAGTTCCTGCTGGGCGTGCTCAAGCTCGGCCTGGTGGTCAACTTCCTGTCCCACCCGGTGGTCAACGGCTTCACCAACGCGGCGGCCATCATCATCGCCTCCTCCCAGCTTTCCAAGCTGTTCGGCGTGTACGTGGACAAGGCGGATCATCACTACGAAACCATTCTTCGCGTGGTCGAGGGGGCGTTCCACTACACCCACTGGCCCACGCTGGGCATGGGCGCGCTGGCCTTCGGCATCATGATCGTACTCAAGCGCGTCAATCCCAAGATCCCCAACGTCCTGGTGGCCGTGGCCCTGACCACCGCCCTTTCCTGGGCCGTGGGCTTCAACCACGACGTCAAGGCCCCGGTGGAGTCCATCCAGATTCCCGAGGTGCGCGAATCCATCGGCCTGTTCAACGCCACGGTGGTCGGCATCGAGGACCTGTCCATGGAGCGCACCGCACTGACCCGGAAGCTCGAAAGCGTCAAGCAGTCGGGCGACGTGGTCGGCGTGCTCGACGTGGAACACGACCTGAACGTCATCAACATCCGGATTTCGCGGCTCAAGCATGAGGGCCACGTCCTGCGCGCGGAGCTGCGAGACGTGCTCATGGACGGCGTGGAAGAGGCGGGCGGCTCCATGGCCTTCTACCGGCAGGGCGAGGCCCCGGCCGGAATGGCCGCCGACGGCCGCACCTGGCGCGTCAAGGTCGGCAATTCCCGGCTCGACACGGCCGGGCTCACGATGCTCGGCGGCGGGGCCATCGTCGGCGCCGTGCCCTCCGGCATCCCGGCCATCACCGCGCCCTCCCTGGACTTCAAGGTCATGCTGCACCTGATCCCGTTCGCGGCCATCATCTCGCTTCTGGGCTTCATGGAGGCCATCTCCATCGCCAAGGCCATGGCCGCCAAGACCGGCCAGCGGCTCGACCCCAACCAGGAACTCATCGGCCAGGGGCTGGCCAACATGCTCGGCGCGTGCGGCAAGTCCTACCCGGCCTCCGGCTCCTTCTCCCGCTCGGCGGTCAATCTCCAGGCGGGCGCGGTCACCGGCATGTCCAGCGTGTTCACCTCGCTCATGGTGGTCGTTGTGCTGCTCTTTTTCACCCCGCTGCTCCACCACCTGCCCCAGGCCGTGCTGGCCGCGGTCATCATGATGGCCGTCATCGGCCTGATCAACGCCTCGGGCTTCATCCACGCCTGGAAGGCCCAGTGGTACGACGGGGCCATCTCCATTCTCTCCTTCGTGGCCACCCTGGCCTTCGCCCCACACCTGGACAAGGGCATCATGATCGGCGTGGCCCTGTCGCTCCTGGTCTTCCTGTACAAGTCCATGCGCCCCAAGGTCGCCACCCTGTCCCGCTCGGACGACGAGTCCCTGCGCGACGCCACGGTCTTCGGCCTCAGGGAGTGCAAGCACATCGCCCTGGTCCGCTTCGACGGCCCGCTGTTCTTCGCCAACGCCAGCTTCCTGGAGGACCAGATCACCGACCGGATGATGGAGAACGACAAGCTCAGGCACATCATCATCGTGGCCAACGGCATCAACGACATGGACGCATCCGGCGAGGAAGCCCTGTCCCTGATCGTGGACCGGGTCCGCTCCGCCGGGCTGGACATCTCCCTGTGCGGCGTCAACGAGGCGGTCATGGCCGTGCTCGAACGCACCCATCTGCTGGAGAAGATCGGCAAGGACCACGTTTACACGACCATGGAAACCGCCATTTGCGCCACCCATGAGAGCGCACATGCCGACGCCGAAGAGGACAGCTGTCCGCTGACCACGGTCTGTCGCATCGCCTAGGACGAACAAGGAGTCATCATGTCTGTCATCACCGTATTCAATGGTTTGTTCTCTGAGGCCGGCCTGGTCGTCAAGCGCGTGCTCGACTCCACGGGCTGCCGTCTGGTCACGGACCAGGAGATCGTGGCCGACGCGGCCGGTCTTTCCGGCATGGCCGAAGACAAGATCGCCCGCGCCTTCCAGGCCAAGGCTTCGGTATTCAATTCCTTCAGCCACGAAAAGGAGCGCGCCATCGCCTGGCTCAGGCTGGCCATGGCCGACAAGCTCCTGGGCCGGGACGAGCTGCTTTTCAACGGCTTCGCCTCCCAGTTGCCTGATCCGGGCATCGACCACATCCTCAAGGTCTGCCTCATCTCCGGCATGAAGGAACGGCTGGCCTCGGCCGAGAACTCCGAGGGGTTCGCCGAGAAGCACGCCCTGAAGCTCATCCGCAAGGACGACGAGGACCGCGCCGCCTGGGTGGAGTGCGTCAGGGGGTCCAAGGACCCCTGGGACCGCAGCCTCTACGACCTGATCGTGCCCGTGGGCACGTCCGGGGTGGACAAGGCCGCCGACCTGATCGTCGAGCAGTTCTCCAATCCCGCGGTCAAGGTCACGGACGTTTCCCGCGCCAAGGTGGAGGACTTCGCCCTGGCCGCCCGGGTCGAGACCGTGCTGGCCGCCGAGGGCCACAGCATCAAGGTCGCGGCCAAGGCGGGCGCCGTCACCCTGACCATCAACAAGCACGTCCTGCTCCTGGAGCGGCTGGAGCGCGAACTCAAGGAGATCGTGTCCGGCGTGGAGGGCGTCAAAAAGGTCGAGACCGGCGTGGGCAAGGGCTTCCACCAGACCGACATCTACCGGAAGGTGGATTTCGAGGTGCCGTCCAAGGTTCTGCTGGTGGACGACGAGCGCGAGTTCGCCGAGACCCTGTCCGAGCGGCTGATGATGCGCGACATGGGTTCCGCCGTGGTCTACGACGGCGAGGCCGCCCTCGACCTGATGCGCGAGGACGAGCCCGAAGTCATGGTCCTGGACCTCAAGATGCCCGGCATCGACGGCATCGAGGTGCTGCGCCGCGTCAAGGCGGAACACCCGAATATCGAGGTCATCATCCTGACCGGCCACGGTTCGGAAAAGGACCGCGAGGTGTGCATGGGACTGGGGGCCTTCGCCTACCTGCACAAGCCGGTGGACATCGAACTGTTGAGCAGCACCCTCAAGGCCGCCAACGAAAAGATTCGCAACGCCGAGTAGGCGTACAAGGAACCGGGTGGCGCAATGAAGCTGTTCGAGAAGATCAAACCGCAGTTCTGGGAAACCGACCCGGGGACCGGCCCGGCCAAGAGCCTGTTCGACTACAGGCGCATCTGGCGCAAGGCCGTCGTCGTCCTGGCGCTGGTCGCCCTGGTGCCGCTGTGCGTGCTGGCCTCCATCGACTACAGCGTCACCCGGCATTCCCTGGAATTCGAGAACCTCCTGCGGACCTCCCGGACCACCTCCAACGCCCGGCGGACCGTGGCCTACTTCCTGGAGGAGCGGACCAAGGCCCTCCAGTTCCTTGCCGAGCACCAGGGCATCGCCAACCTGATGAACCCGGCCAACTTCGCCCACGTCCTCCAGTCGCTCAAGTCGAGCTTCGGCGGATTCGTGGACATCGGCATCATCGACAGCCGGGGCAGGCAGGTGGCCTACAACGGTCCCCACGACCTGCTCGGCCTGGATTACAGCCGCCAGGAGTGGTTCGAAAACACCATGACCCAGGGCACCTACATCAGCAAGGTCTTCCTCGGCTTCCGGGACGAGCCGCACCTGGTGGTGGCCCGCAAGGTCTACGACGCCAAGACCGACGAGGTCTTCATCCTGCGGGCCACGCTCGACACCGGCCAGTTCAACGATATGCTGACCTCCCTGGATTTGCCCGGCGGCGGCGACGCCTTCCTGGTGGACCGGGACGGGATCATCCAGACCCCGTCCAAGAGCCACGGCGACCTGCTGCACGAGGTGAACCTGTTGAACATCCCGGAGTATTCCGAGAAGACCAGCGTCCGCCAGACCAAGGACATGGACGGCACGGAATATACCGTGGGCTACGCGTATGTGCGCGGCACCCCGTTCATCGTCATGGTGGTCAAGGAAACGGCCGAACTGATGAAGCCCCTGCAGGCCATCCGCATGGAACTCCTGTGGATGCTCACCCTGTGCATCGCCGCCATCCTGGTGGTCATCGTCTGGGTGGCCACCTACATGGTCGACAAGATATACATCGCGGACCAGACCAGGGCGCGTACCCTGCACCGCATGGAGCACACCAACCGCATGGCCTCCATCGGACGGCTGGCCGCCGGGGTCGCCCACGAGATCAACAACCCCCTGGCCATCATCAACGAGAAGGCCGGGCTGATCAGCGACCTGTTCACCTACCGCAAGGAGTATGTCCACGACGAGCGGCTTATGGCCAACATCCGCTCCATCATTGATTCAGTTGCCCGCTGCGGACGGATCACCAAGCGGCTCTTGAGCTTCGCCCGCCACATCGACGTGGAGATGGCCTCCATCGTGTTCAAGGACCTGGCCGACGAGGTGATGGACTTCCTGCGCAAGGAAGCCGAGTACCGGTCCATTTCCATCACCCTGGACATCCCGGACGACCTGCCGGAATTCGTGTCCGACCGGGGCAAGCTGCAACAGATATTCCTCAACCTGATCAACAACGCGTTCCAGGCCATGAACGACGGGGGAGACCTGTACATCGCCGCCCGCGCCATCACCGAGGACCGCATGGTCTTCACCGTGGAGGACGACGGCTGCGGCATCCCGGAAGGGGACATCAAGCGCATTTTCGACCCCTTTTTCTCCACCAAGAAGAAGGTCGGCGGCACCGGGCTGGGCCTGTCCATCACCTATGGACTCGTTCAGGAGCTGGGCGGCAACATGGCCGTGGAGAGCGAGGTGGGGAAGGGAACCATTTTTACGATAACGCTGCCCACCAAGGGGTTTGAGAAGGCGGACAAGAAATGAAGATATTGCTGGTTGACGACGAAGTGGAACTGGTTTCCGCCATGGCCGAGCGGCTCGGTTATCGCGGCCTGGACGCGGACTGGGCCGAAAACGGCGAGGACGCGCTGAAGATGGCCGGTGAAACGGATTACGCGGTCGCGGTACTGGACATGAAGATGCCCAGGATGGGCGGCCTGGAGCTTCAGGAGAAGCTGGTCGCCCGCCATCCCGGAATGCGGTTCATCTTTCTTTCCGGCCACGGGTCGGAGGCGGACTTCAAGGCCGGCCGCGCCGCCGGGTGCAACTACCTGATCAAACCCATCCAGCTTGAGGACCTTGTGGATATGATCCGCGAGGTCGCCGGGGAGGACGCACAATGAACCAATCCGAAGCCGCGTCCCGCGAGGGGCTGCAATTTTTCGGGCGCGTCAGCGCCTCCGTGTCCCATGAGATCAAGAACGTCTTCGCCGTCATCAACGAGGCGGCGGGGCTGATCGGGGACCTGACGACCATGGCCGAGCGGGGCATGCCCATCAAGCCCGAAAGGCTCAAGCGCGCCTCCGACGCCATCCAGGGGCAAATCCGGCGCGGCGACGCCATCGTCAAGAACATGAACGCCTTTGCCCATTCCACGGACGAGGACGTCCGCGAGGTGAACCTCGGGGAAATCCTCCAATTGACCCTTGCCCTGACTACACGCCTTGCCGACATGAAACAGATCAGGCTGATCGCCGGCCATTGCGAGCCGGTCTCCCTCAAGGCCAACCCCTTTGATCTGATGCGGCTGCTGCACTCCTCCATCGCGGCGGCCCTGGATTCCCTGTCGGCGGGCGATTCCCTTGTCGTGGGCGTCGAACCCGCAGGCCACGGCGCGTCGTTCTCCCTTTCCGCTCCCGGAAAGGACGCGCCGCTTGCAAACGATGAAGCCTTTTCCGCCCTTGCCCGGTCCATGGGGGCCGCCGTGAGCGTGGACGAGGCGTCCGGGACCAGCCTGCTGCGGCTCAGGGCGGCCGGAACCCGGTAACACGACAGCCATCCCAGAGGAGAAATACAATGCCTGAAAAAGTGCTGCTTATTGATGACGAAAAGGAATTCCTGACGAACCTGTCCGAGCGGATGGAGTTGCGGGGCATGCAGGTGAAGACCGCCGCCACCGCCGATTCCGCCGTGTCCGCCCTGGACGGGAACGATTACGACGCCATTGTCCTGGACCTTCAGATGCCGGACATGAACGGCATCGAGATGCTCAAGGCGATCAAGGTGCGCCACCCGGACATGCAGGTCATCCTGCTGACCGGCCACGCCACCGTGGAGGCCGGTATCCAGGCCATGAAACTCGGCGCCATGGACTTCATGGAAAAGCCCGCCGACATCGACTCCCTGACCGAAAAGATCAAGAAGGCCCAGGCCAAGAAGATGGTCATCGTCGAGAAGCGGGCCGCCGACAAGGTCAGCGACATCCTCTCCCACAAAGGCTGGTAGAGTTCCCCGTTGGCGGGACCCGTCACCGCACGGGTCCCGGCGACCGGCCCCGCCGTTTCCCGGCGTGGGCGCACAAAGGGGGGGCGCGGCCTGTCCGCGCTCCCCTTTGCCGTGTCCGCCGCCTGGCCGATGGAGGGCCAAACGCCCCCTGTCTGCGGCCCTTTCCAGCCGCATGTCCGAAAAAAGTGGATAACACGCCCGCCGGGGGCAAGGATACTTTTATCCGGGATGAAATATAAGGTAAATTAATCTGTTGCGTTTGTTGGCATGATCCTGGCTAAGGGGTGGTCGGAGCACCTGCTTTGGGTGTTTTCAAGTGAAAAGAGATCACACGTCGGATTTTTCCCGACGCCAGTGAAACAGCCGGAGGTCCCGGATGACCGAGCGCAACGAAGAACAGACGAAAGAGTACGATTTTCACGCCCGCTTCGCTTCCTTTGCCCAGAAGATGGCCATGGACGGGACGCCCGCCATCGTCATCAACGGGTTCAAGGAGCAGATGCGCCGGTTCTTCGAGGGCGGCCAAGCCTTTTTGGGCGAACGGGACATATCCCCGGTCATGGACGGGGAGATTCCCGAGATCGGCGAGACGGAGGCGTATCGGGACGCGGGATACGCCGCGCTGCCCAGGACGGCCATCATCAAGCTCAACGGCGGGCTGGGGACCAGCATGGGGCTGGAAGGCCCCAAGTCCTTCCTGCCGGTCAGGGAAGGGCGGACCTTTCTGGACCTCATCCTGAGCCAGGTCAAGTCCATGCGCGAGGAGTTCGACGCCGCGCTGCCGCTGGTGCTCATGAACAGCTTCTGGACCGACGCGCCCACCCGCAGAAGGCTGGAGGACGAGATCAACGGCGACCCGAACGTGGCCATGACCTTCATGCAGCACCGCTACCCGCGCATCCGCCGGGACACGCTGGCCCCGCTGGCCATGGACCAGGCCCCGGAATTGGAATGGAACCCTCCGGGACACGGCGACATCTACACGTCGCTCCTGACCACGGGCACCTTGCGCCGGTTGCTGCTCTCCGGGTACCGCTACGTGTTCGTGTCCAACTCCGACAACCTGGGCGCGGGCTTTGACGCCGGGCTGCTCGGCTACATGGTCAAGAAGCAGGTGCCCTTCCTCATGGAGGTGTGCCGCCGGACCCACCAGGACCGCAAGGGCGGGCATCTGATGAAGCGCAACGGGCGGCTGGGTCTGCGTGAAGTGGCCCAGTGCGCGCCCGAGGACATGGACCGGTTCCAGGACGTGGACACGTATTCCTATTTCAACACCAACTCCATCTGGCTCGACCTGAAGGCCGTGGAACAGGCGTTCCTCACCTACCGCCAGATCGACCTGGAACCCATCGTCAATCCCAAGCGGGCCATCCCCGGCGACCCGGACTCCCCGGAGGTGATCCAGTTGGAGACCGCCATGGGGTCCGCCATTTCGCTGTTCCCCGGCGCGCAGGCCGTGGTCGTGCCCCGGAGCCGCTTCTCCCCGGTCAAGACCATCGGCGACCTGATGCTGGCCATGTCCGACTGCTACCGGGTCACCCGGCGCAGCTCGGTGATCTGCCGCACGGACTGGCGCAAGCTGCCCACGGTCAGCCTGGACCCCAGCGTCTATTCCACGGTGAACAATTTCTTTTCCCGCTTCCCCGAGGGCGTGCCTTCCATGTCGCATTGCCGGGGACTGTCCGTCCTGGGCGATGTCCGCTTCCAGGGCGACATCACGCTCAACGGCAGGGTGAACATCGTCAACAGGACCGGCCGCCAGGCGGTCATCCCCTCGGGCCTCAACCTGAGCGGCGAGGTGGCCCTGGCCTAGCGCGCCATATCCCAGAGAAAGAAAGCCCCGGAAGGATGCATCCTTCCGGGGCTTTTCGTTGCAATGGCGGGCGGACGCTATCCCTTGTCCAGGGACTCGGGCAGGGTCTCGACAAAGGCTCGGATTTCGTCCCGCACGCGGCGGTACACGTCCAGGATCTCTTCGGGATCGGTCATGTCCCGGGCCAGGGACGGCGGGTCGTCGAAGCCCACGTGCGCCAGCTTGGTCTTGGCCGGGAAGTAGGGACAGTTTTCATTGGCGTGGCCGCAGAGCGTGACCACATAGTCGAATTCGAGGTCTTCGGGCAGGTCGGCGGCCAGCTTGGAGGTGTGGCCCGAGATGTCCACGCCCGCCTCGGCCATGACCTCCACGGCCCGCGGGTTGACGCCGTGGGTCTCCACGCCCGCGGACCAGGCGGCCAGGCCGGGCACCTTGAGGCGGTTGGTCCACCCCTCGGCCATCTGGCTGCGGCACGAGTTGCCGGTGCAAAGAAAGAGGATGTTCATGGACGGTCTCCTTGCCGGTCGCCGGGCGTCCGCCGGACATGGCAGACGCCGATCAGGGTTTTTTGTTCCAGGGGATAATATTTCTGCTTGAAGCGGACCGCCACGTTGACCAGGCCGATGAGCACCGGCACCTCGACCAGCGGGCCGATGACCGCGGCGAATGCCTCCCCGGAATTGATGCCGAAGACCGCGATGGCCACGGCGATGGCCAGCTCGAAGTTGTTGGACGCGGCCGTGAAGCTGAGCGTGGTGCTCTGCTCGTAGTTGGCCCCGACCTTCCACGACAGGTAGAACGACGCCAGGAACATGACCAGGAAGTAGACGGATAGCGGTATGGCGATGCGGATGACGTCGAGCGGCAGGGCCACCATCCTGTCGCCCTTGAGCGAGAACATGACGAAGATGGTGAACAGGAGGAAGATGAGCGTCAGCGGCCCGATCTTGGGCAGGAAGACGGTCTCGTACCATTCCCTGCCCTTGAGGCGAAGACCCACGAGCCGGGTCAGCATGCCGCCCAGGAACGGGATGCCCAGGTAGACGAACACGGATTGGGCGATCTGGCCCATGGAGATGTCCACGGCCGCGCCCTCAAGCCCGAACCAGCCGGGCATGACGGTGATGAAGACGTAGGCGTAGACCGGGAAGAGCAGCACCTGGAAGATGGAGTTGAAGGCCACCAGCCCGGCGCAGTACTCGGAATCGCCGCCCGCCAGTTCGTTCCAGACGATGACCATGGCGATGCAGCGGGCCAGGCCGATGAGGATGAGGCCGACCATGTAGTCGTGGTGGCCGGACAGGAAGGCGACGGCCAGCCCGAACATGAGCAGCGGGCCGATGACCCAGTTCTGGACCAGGGAGAGGGCGAGCACCTTGCGGTTGCGGAAAACCTGGCCGAGCTGTTCGTATTTCACCTTGGCCAGCGGGGGATACATCATCAGTATCAGGCCCACGGCGATGGGGATGTTGGTGGTCCCCACCTGGAAGGCGTCGATGACGTTCTTCATGTCCGGGAAAAGGAAGCCGCTCCCGACGCCGACGAACATGGCCAGGAAAATCCAGAGGGTCAGGTAGCGGTCCAGAAAGGACAGCCGTTTTATGGTCGTTGCGCTCACGGGGCCTCCTTTGGATGCGCCCGGTCGGGGCATCGGTCCTCGTGTTTGGTTTCAAGAAAACGCATCAGCCGGATGTAGTCCCGTTGCGCCTCCTCCATGGCGGGCAGGTTCTGCCTGAGGGCCTCGAGGACCATGGCCTGCAGCCCGGACTGCGGCTCGGCCAGGGAATAGTACACCCATTGGCCCTGGCGTTGGCTGGTCACCCAGCCCGCCTGTTTTAAAAAGGCCATGTGCCGCGATACGGTGGATTGGGGCAGGCCCAGCCCATGCACCAGGTCGCAGATGCACAGCTTGCCGTGTTCCATGAGCCGGAGCGCCCGCAGCCGGATGGGCTCGGACAATCCCTTGAAGCTTTGTGCGAGGTGTTCCATTTCAATTTTGTATATCCGGGTAGGCGGATATGTCAACGGCATTATTGTGACGATTGCGCGACAAGGAGCGTGGCGACGAAAGGGCGGAGGCCGTGGCCGGATGCAAAGAGGCCGCCCCCGGAACAAGGGGGCGGCCTCTTTGCGGTTTTTTCGTGCGCGTGTGCGCGGATCAGGCGGAGCGTCGACGCAGGCCGATCAGGCCGATCAGGCCGGAGCCGAGCAGCCAGACGGCTCCAGGAATGGGGGTCGGCGCGCCCACGGTCAGGTTGTCGATGCCGTAGCCGTCGCCGCCGCTGGCCTTGAAGGTCACGGTGTCGAAGGCCAGGTCGCTGAAAAAGGAGAAGTAGACCAGGGAGCCGGAGTCCATGGTCCCGGTCAGGTCGCGGACGTTGATGAATTCGGTCCAGCCGGCACCGGTGCCGTCCACGCCGCCGACCTCCAGGATGACCGTGCCGCCCTGGTCATGCCAGTCGGTGGCGTAAAAGCCGAGGGCGTGGTGCGCCTGGTCCAGATCGAGGGTGAAGTCGCCCTTGCCCGAGGCGGACCCCGGAGTGCCGTTGGAGTAATAGTACAGGCTGTTGGCCAGGGGCGTTTCGTCGTAATCGGCCTGGGTGGTCGTGGTGCTGCCGATGTATCCGGCAGAGCCGGATGTGATGGTGCCGAAGGCGATGCCCAGGCTGGAGTTGGGCTGATCGACCAGGCTGCCGAATCCCTCGAAGGTTTCGGTCTGAAGACTCGCATACCGGCCGCTGAAATCATTGTAGGCCGCTTCAACGGTATTGTAGGCCGTGTATGTGCTCGTGGTCCCGGCGGTGATTTCACTGCCGCCGTAGATGTATGTCAGGCTGGCCAGGGCGGGCGAGGCGGCCAGCGTGACCAGGGCGATGATGAGGCCGAAAATCGGTTTGTTCATGGGGCGCTCCTTGGGGGTTCTGTGTTGTTCATAATATGGAACAAACATGCCAAAAAGGATAGTGCCCGTTATTCCATGGTGTTGCATCGCCAAATGGGAAATCGTCGCTGAGCGAGGCCCGATTTCCGGAAATGCCGGACAAGCGCTGGTTTTTCCCGAAAGGATTCAGCCTTTGGCCCATGGATGACGGCCGTCCAAGCCCATGGCCCCCGTAGTGCATTGATCGCCATGAACATTTCGACGCCGGATGGTCGAGGTGAACATTTTATCCGGGCATCGGGCATTCGCCGATGCGTTATCGAATATACGTCCGTTTAATTCAAACTATTGTTTGGATGATAATCATTGCTGATTAAAGCCGGCGGCAACCTGCAAAAAAGTCTACCGCAGAAGTCTGAAAAAATCGGAAAACCACCGTCCAGAGCCGCTTTCACGGCATCCTGAATCCGCAATTGCGTGTATTTATGAGACTGCTGAATTTTGGCATGAATATTTCATTTATCGATACGTTGACGCCGCGAGGCGAGATTGTATCGATAACAAAGTACCTATCGGGGGACTTAATGAAGAAAATCATGATGACCTTGAGTCTGCTGACGCTGTTGCTGGCTGCGGCCAATTCCCAGGCCGCCTCGATATATACCATCACTCTGTTGGGTACTCCCAGCGGGAACATGGAATATGACAAGTTCATAAGCGCTGAAATCAAGGCAACCCTTGACGTTGACGCAAACGAAACAACCACATTGAGCATTGAAGTACAAAACACGTCCATGGCCTCCTCCTGGATGACGGCTTTGGCCTTTTCCCTTCCCGACGGCGTGACCCTGGACGCCGCCCCCAATCCTTTGGGCTGGACTTATTCTGAGTCCGTGGACTTCTCCTCGGGCGGGGGTCTCAAGGACTATGAAGGGGTTCTCGACGCCGCGCTGCTGTCAGGAAGCACCTTCACTGGCGGCGGCAACCCCAAGGACGGGATAGCCAACGGCACCGACTGGGTGGAATTCGCCTTCACCGTGATCAATCCCGGCAACATCTCCCTGGATGCGGAAATGTTCGCACCGTTTCTCGGCCGGTTCCAGGCCGTCGAGATACCGGAAGGCTTTATCCCGGAGGACTGGCCCATTAATGCGGACGGCAGCTATGCGGAGGGCAGCACCATCGCCACGCCGACGCCGATTCCCGGCGCGGCCTGGCTGCTCGGTTCCGGCCTGGTCGGCCTTGTCGGATTGAGAAGGCGTTTTAGCTCCTGACTGATTTGATCCCTTGCGGCAACACGACCGGCAGCCTTCGGGCTGCCGGTTTTTTACGGCCCGGGACCGCCCTGGGGGACGGGTTTTCCGGTCCGGGGAATTTCTACTATCCCGCTCATGGCCGCATGCCGGATAAGGGCATGTTCCCAAAAGCTTTGCTGTCGAGTCCATTCGGGCCGGGCTAGTCGGATTTTGGACGATTCAGCCATTTCCTTGCCATCAGGCCGACCCCGGTCCCCAGGATGACGCCTGCGGTGTTGGCCGCGATGTCGCCGAGCGAAGGATACCTGTGCGGGGAGAATCCCTGGACGCCCTCCAGGACCACTCCCCAGAGGACCATCAAGGCGGCCAAAAGGAAGCATAGGCGTTTGGTCGGGAGGAACAACGGCGGGAAGAAAGCGGTCCCGGCGTAGGAAATCAGGTGTAAGAGCTTGTCATAAGCTAAAAACTGCTGAAAACTGGGATTTCCGGGCATTATGGACACTATTGAAACAAAAACCAGACAGATGAGCCAAAGCATCCGGGAAAATCGGATGATGTATTGTTTGAAATTTGTATTCATCTGAATTTATATCCGTTTTATTATCGATCTATTGGTTCTGTGCGGGCAATGCCGCGCTGTGCCGGGTAGAACCCGGCAGGGAAATTCAGGGATATTTTAGCCGACCTTTGAGTTTTCCACAGCCTTGGACCGCTTTTATATTGAAATAGTCTTGAAATTTCGGAAAAATGCCATTTTTTGATTATACACCCTGTTGTTGTACGAGTAACGTCCCTGAATACAGCGATTTCTGAAAATTGGCATGAAAATCGCATATTTTCATCGACTGCTCAATGCCATCATCCGGGCTGGAAAGTGCCGTTTTCACGGTGCGGATCGCAGCTTCGGAGCGGCCGGCCGGAGCCGGTGTGGCGAGCTTGTGTATCATTACTGTAAAAATGTAAGGATAGCACTTTGCCAAAGACGGTTACCATTTGTTTCGACGCGACGGACTCCACCCGGGAAGCCCTTGAGCACGAAGCCGAAGCGCGTGATGTCAAAGTGGACGAGATCATCAATCGCGCCATCGAACAATTCCTTACCGGGCATCAGCTTGTCAATCGCAGGCTGCATGGCCGCGTCGATGTCGATATGTCGGCGGTGGCCCGGCCCATCGACGGCGAGATCGGCACCGCCATCCTGCCCGGCCGGATTCTCGACATCTCCGAGGGCGGGCTGAAGCTCCAGTGTCACAGCGAATTCGACGACATTGAAGAAGTCGTGAAGGTGGGCGGCCAGGTGGAGATCATCTTCACCGTGCCCGACAAGGAGTATCCGGTCTGCTTCACTTGCGAGGTGCGCCACATCTATCGCAAGGCCTCCTCGGAACTGGGCTGCGAGTTCGTGGACGCGAGCAACGAGAACTTCGATTCGCTCAAGGCCATCCTTTCGGCCAACGCGAATTGACGGGCCGTCCGTTTTTCGAGTGAGGCGCGGCGTCCGGCCGCGGCCTTCTCCCCCATACGCCGAGTTGCAAGAGGCGGGTTTGTCCCGCCTCTTCCCGTTTGGCCTGCTATGCCCTGGTCGTCTGTTTGTAGTCGATGTCGTGCTTTTGCAGCAGCTCGTAGAGGCGCGCCCGGGACAAGTCGGCCACCTTGCAGGCTTTCTTGAGGTCGCCGTCCGTCTGCTTGATGAGCTCGATGAGGTATTCGGCCTCCATCTGGTTCACGACCATGTTGCGGACCTCCTTGAAGGTCGGCAGGGCCTCGATGGGCGATTCGGGTTCGGGCATGACCGTGACCGGCTGCCGGACCGGGGCGTCCTTGGTTTTTTCAACCGTGGACTTGACCATGCATATCCGTACCTCGCGGGGCAGGTGGTAGGAGGTCAGGGTCTTTGCGTCATAGGAGTTGGAAATGGCGTAGTTGATCGTATTGATCAATTCCCGGACGTTGCCCGGCCAGGAGTACTGCTTGAGCGCCTCGAGGCAGTCCTGGGACATGCGCTTGACCGGGAATCCCTGTTCCTCACAGATTTTCTTGATGTAGTGCCGGGCCATGGGCTCGACGTCCTCTGGGCGTTCCCGAAGGGTGGGCAGGTTGATGAGGCAGGACTTGAGACGGAAATAGAGGTCCTTGCGGAAGGTGCCTTCCTGGACCATGTGGGCCAGGTCCCTGTTGGTGGCCGCGACCAGCCGGAAGTCGCTCGACACTTCCTGCTTGGAACTGAGCGGCCTGAAGGAGTGCTCCTGGAGCACGCGGAGCAGGGAGCGCTGGGTGGGCAGGGCGAGGTCGGCGATCTCGTCGAGAAAGATGGTGCCGCCGTCGGCCTGCTTGAACAGCCCCTCGCGGCTTTCCTTGGCATCGGTGAACGTGCCCTTCTCATGGCCGAAGAGGATGGACTGGGCCAGCGTGTCGGGAAGGTTGGTGCAGTCCACCACGGTGAAGGGCTTCTTGCGCCGGTCGCTGTTTTCGTGGACGGCGCGGGCGAACAGTTCCTTGCCCGTCCCGGTCTCGCCCAGGAGCAGGACGTTGTTCTTGGTGCGGGCCACGATGCCCACCCACTGGATGGCGCGCAGCAGCTTCGGGCTGGAGCCGATGATGGGCCCCCTGTGGAACGTGGATTCGGAGATGAAGCGGTTTCGGGCGTCCCTGTGTTTGACGCAGCGGGTCAGGCACTGCTCGAAATCGACGAACCGGAACGGTTTGACCAGATAATCCCAGGCCCCCATCTGGATGGCGGACTCGGCATGCTGGCTGTCCCGGGAGGCGGACACCACGATGACGTCCGGGTTTCCCGGAGTGGATTGGATTTCGGGGAGGTGGTTCAACCCGTTGTGGTCGCCCAGGTCCACGTCGAGAAACACGATATCATAGGGCAGCTGGTACAATTCCTCCATGCCCTCGGCCAGGGTCGGCGCGCAGACGCACTTCAACCCGAGTCGGGTTATCATGTTCTCGAAAAGGAGGCGAAAGTCTTCGCCGTCGTCGATGAGCAGTATTCTGGCCATTGAATCCGTGTTCAGCCCGGAGAGCGTGCCGATTGCTTGTAATTATCTGCAATTGCTAACAGTAACACTAACGCTGGCAGCCCGGCTGTCTCTCGGAGACCCGTGGCTTTCCGTCCTGAATTCACACTCAGTTTGGCCTTGCAGCAGACGCATTCTCTTTATTTCTTGTCAGATTTTCGCGCCTCTTGGCAAGGACTAGCTGCTTTTTCAAATCAAAAAAAGGCCATTTTCTTGTCGATTTGGGAATATATCCCGACATTTCAACGCAATTCGGGAGAAGGCCGTCTGGTTTTTTCAGATAGTCGGAGGTATGGAGGATTAGCCATTGCCATGAAACGGTTTTATCCCGTAACAGTTTGACAAAAGAGCGTTTGCGTAGTCTTTTAAATAGTACGCCTCAAACAATGTGAGATGACAGTGGAACACCAGAAAACATACAGTCTCTCAGGAGAACTTGCCGAGGCCCTGGAAATCATGGCGGCAAAGGTGGATAGTTCGCCCGAGGCGTTGCTCGAGAGCATTGTGGCTCAATACGCCGGACGGCACGGTGGCCTGCCCGACGGCGCGGAGGAGCGGCGGGCCTTCCCCCGGGTGGACATTTCGATTCCGGCCATGGTCTACATCGAAGAGGACGGCGAGGCGTCGGTCCGGTACCAGCCCGCGCGCATACGGGACGTTTCTCCAGGGGGCATGCGGATCGTCTGCTCGGGGCGGAAGCTGTGCGGACGGCTGGCCTCGGATTTCGCGCCGGATGTCGAGTTCGACGTGATCTTTTCCTTTTCCGAAGACATGAAGCCGATCAGGTTTCGCTGCCGGGCGGCCCGCATGGAGGTCGTGGCAGAGGAATTGCATATCGGAACCCGAATTGTTTCCTCCGATGCGGAGGGCGGGGCGCTTTACGACAAGATCGTGAGCAGCGGCCTGTGCTGACAGGCCGCGGACGTAATGAACAAGTTGCAGCCAAATCCCGCTGTTGCAGGCGGGGAACAGGGAGAATGTATGAGCGTCTTGAACCCGTTTCGCGTTTCATTGACCGTTGCCGCGGCCTGTGCCGTCTGCCTGGTCCTTGCCTGGTCGGCCCAGGCCGGACCCGCGATGTCCTATACCCTGGGGGCGGGGGACGTGCTGGAGGTGTCGGTCTGGGGCGACGAAAGCCTGACCCGGCCCAATGTGATCGTCAGGCCCGACGGCAAGATATCGTTTCCGTTGATAGGCGACATGCAGGCGGCCGGTAAGACCGTGGAACAGTTGCGAAAAGAATTTGAAACGCGTATAGGAGAATACGTTTCCGATGCGCCGGTGACCATCATGCTGCAGCAGCTTGGGAGCACCCAGGTCTACATTGTCGGCAAGGTCAACCGGCCGGGCGTGTATCTGATGAGCGGCCAGACAACGGTCCTTCAGGCGCTGGCGTTGGCGGGAGGCATGACGCCCTATGCCGACAGCGACGATATCCTGGTGGTCCGCACGGAGGATGGCGGGAACCAGCGCTATCTTCCCTTCGACTACGTCAAGGCCGTTGCCGGCAAAGGGCTGGAGCAGAACATCGCGCTTAAACCGGGCGACACGGTGCTGGTTCCCTAGGCGGGCGGCTCCGTGATCCATTACCCCAGGTAACGAAATCGACATGCATTGCCCTTTTTCTCGTTTTCTCTCGATCTGGAGCCTGCTGCCGCTTCTGTTCGCAATGTGCGTCGCACCCTGTCCCGCCCTGGCAGAGAAGGGGGTGATCACCCCCGGCATCACGGTCAAGTCGACCTATAACGACAACGTCCACTTCGACGACCGATCGGATTTCGAGTGGCTGGCCGTGCCGACCGTGAAGGTGGAGTACGGG
This sequence comes from Desulfovibrionaceae bacterium, assembly GCA_015709315.1. Taxonomy (GTDB): domain Bacteria; phylum Desulfobacterota; class Desulfovibrionia; order Desulfovibrionales; family Desulfovibrionaceae; genus Pseudodesulfovibrio. The sequence continues at coordinate 53,636 of JACCQI010000006.1, read as the reverse complement.
CAGGAGGACTGGACCCTGTCCTCGGGCGCCCGGGCCAGCCTCTTCCGCTATTCCGATCTGACGGAATACGACCGCGAGAATTACGCTCTTTGGGCCGAGGGGGAAAAGGAACTCACCGAGCGGCTGCGGATCAGCTGCGCGGGGTCCTTCGATTACGACCACACGTTCGAGGACGAGCTGACCGAGTCGGGCACCGTCACGGCCCAGGCCCTGCGCCGCAGGTACAGCCTGACGCCCGGCCTGTCCTGGGCCATGACGGAAAAGGACAACCTGAGCCTGTCGCTTCCTTTTTCGGAAACCGTCTATACCGGCAGCGACAACGCGGACTATGTATCCAAGGGGGGGACGGCGAGCTGGTCGCGCGTCCTGAACAACGAGCGGACCAGTCTGCTGGGCCAGTTCTCCTACACCAACTACCATTTCAACAGGCCGGACGGGTACACGGACCAGGACGTATACAACCTGCTGGGCGGCATGCGCTACAAGCCGTCGGAGCTGCTTGACGTCACCGGCTTCATCGGTCTCGGACATTCCCGCTCGGACGTCACGTTCAATAGGCTGTCGGACGTGGACGCGACCGAGACATATTTCAGCTTTGACCTGAGCGGCACCTACCACCGCGAAAAATGGGAGTTCACCCTGGGAGCCGACCGGCAGGCGTCCCCCTCCACGGACGGTGAGGTCACGGTGAGGACCCGGGCACGGGTGTCCGGCCGGTACAACTTCACCGAACGGTTGTCCGCGGCGCTGGATGGCGCATTTTACCAGACCAAGTCGGGCGGCCTGATTTCCGAAAGCAAGAAGCGGACGTACTACCTTCAGCCATGGATCGCCTATCGGCTGACGGAGAACACGTCTCTTCGCTTCGAGTTCCGGCACACGAACATCAAGAATCTCCTGACGGACAGGGAGCAGCGACAGAGCCGGACGGCCCTTCGTTTCGAATACCACTATCCCTGGTTCTTCTAGCCCGCTCTGCGAGGATGCAATGGAATCGAACACCAACGAAATCGCAATCTATATCAATGCCTTCAAACGGAGAAAATGGCTGTTCGTCTTTCCCGCGGCGGCCACGTTCCTGATCGCGGCCCTGATCGTCCTGGCGCTTCCCTCCATATACGTTTCCTCCGCCACCGTCCTGGTCGAGGGCCAGGAGGTCCCGCAGGAACTGATCCAGACCACCGTGACCGGGTTCGTGGAGGAGCGGCTGCAGTCCATCAGCCAACTGGCGTTCAACCGCAAGAATCTCATGGGGATCATGGAGAGGTTCGGCCTGTACAAGGAGTACAGGGACACGCACACGGGCGAGGAGCTTCTCGAAATGATGCGGGAGAACATCAAGGTCGAGAACATCCAGGCGGACGTTGTCACCAGCACCGGGCGGCCCACCACGGCCACCGTGGCCTTCACGCTTTCGTTCGAGGGCAAATACCCCAAGCAGGTCCTGCAGACCACCAGCGCCCTGGTTTCGCTTTTTTTGGAGGAGAACCTTCGTCAGCGGGAGGAGAAGGCGCTCACCACCTACGACTTTCTCAACAAGCAGCTCGACCAGTTGCGTCATGAGGTGCAGGACTCCGAAGCCCGCATCGCCGCCTTCAAGGAGGTGCATTACCGTTCCCTGCCCGAGCTGACGGAACTCAATCTCCAGACCCTTGAACGGGTCCAGAAGGACATCGACGCGCGCCAGGAGATGATCAAGACCCTCATGGACCGCAAGGTCTACCTGGAAGGGCAGTTGGCCACCGTGGATCAGACCCTGCATTCCTATTCCGCCACGGGCCAGCGGATCATGTCGCCGGAGGAGGAGCTGAAGTCCCTGCGCAGCCAGTATCTGTCCCTCAAGACCACGCGCTCGGAAAAGCATCCCGACATGATAAAGCTCAAGGGCCAGATCGAGCTGTTGGAAAAGGAACTTACCACGCGCAAAAAGACCCAGGATATCGATGCGGAGCTGGAATCGTGGAAACGCCAGCTCGAGAGCCTTGAGAAACGCTATACGGACAAGCATCCGGACGTTGTAGCCGCCCGCGGCAAGGTCGCGGAGCTGGAAAAGGAACGGGTCGAGGCCGCCAAAAGTCCGAGTGTCCTGACGTCCGACGTGAAGCTGGATCAGGAGAACCCGGCGTACATCAATTTGAAGACGCAGATTCAGGCCACGGTCCTGGATATCCGCAACGAGAAGAATATCCTGGCCGACCTGCGGAAAAAATACGACGAATACGTCGCCTATATCGAGCAGGGGCCGCAGGTGGAGCAGGAATACGCGCGTCTGCAGCGGGATTACCAGAATTCAAGCGCCAAGTTCCAGGAAACACAGCAAAAGGTGCTGGCCGCGCGCCAGGCCCGGGAACTGGAAAAGGAGAACGTGGCCGAAAAGCTGTCCCTGGTGGAGCCGCCCGTCCTGCCGGAGATCCCGGCCAAGCCCAAGCGGCCGCTTTTGCTGGTCGTGGCCTTCATTTTGTCCGTCGGCCTGGGCGTCGGCGTGGTTTCCATCGCCGAGTTCATGGACGGCTCCCTGCATGACAGCCTAACGCTGGCCGCCCTGACGGGCGTGCCGGTGCTCGGCGTCATACCGTACGTTCAGACGCGGGAAGAGATCGCGGCCAGACGCAAGCGCAAGATGCTGGTGGTCATGGGCCTTGTCGGCGTCATTGCCGCATCGGCTCTTGTCCTGCACCTGTTCATCATGCCGCTTGACATTATTTTCTACAAGGTCATGGACAAGCTGCAAAGGCTTCTTTAGCCGGTCCACGCCCGAGGATATCAGCAATGAGCAAGATCGAGAAGGCATTAAAGAGAGCCCGGGAAGAGCGGGTCGAGGCAAACGGGACGCAGCGTCGGCCCGCCCGGACCGGGGACGCCGCCCCGCAGGAGGCGGCCGAGGCCCGCAAGCCGGAGTACCGGCGTACGCAGGTGCAGGAGGCGTCCGACGCGCACATGGAGCGCAACCGGCTGCTGACCGACGGCAGTGCCCAGCACATCCGCGACGCCTTCAACGTCCTACGGGCCAACCTGCTGCACACCACCCGCAAGGAGCGCCTCAACACCATCATGGTCACCAGCCCGAGGCGGGGGGAGGGCAAGACCATTGTGGCCACCAACCTGGCCATGGCCATTGCCCGCGACGCCCGCCAGACCGCCCTGCTGGTGGATACCAACCTGCGCTGGCCGGGTATTGCCAGCACTTTGGGCGTGTGCCGGGACCAGCAGGCCGGGCTTGAGGATTATCTGATCGGAGAGATGGAGCTGCCGGAGCTGATGGTCAATCCGGGCATCGACAAGCTGGTGGTGCTGCCCGCCTGCCAGGCCACCATCGAGTCCTCGGACCTGATCAGTTCCCCGCGCATGCAGAAGATGGTCCGGGAGTGCAAGAACCGCTATCCCGACCGCTACGTGATATTCGACTGCCCCCATGTGCTGGACATGCCCGACGCGCTGGTTTTTTCCGCCTACGTGGACGGCATCATCCTGGTGGTGGAGGAGGGCAGGACCTCCCAGGCGGACATCAGGGCGACCCTGGAAATGCTCGGCAGTGCGAACATCCTGGGCGTTGTCCTGAACAAACACGTGACCCGGTAGGACGCCATGTTTCGCCAATTTTACGGGCTGCGTGAAAAGCCGTTCGACATCATCCCCAATCCGGGCATCCTGTACCGGAGCGAGAAGCACAATCAGGCCCTGACCTATTTGCGGTACGGCTTTTCCGAGAACATCGGCTTCATTCTTTTCACCGGCGAGATAGGCACCGGCAAGACCACGCTCATCAAGTATCTTCTGACCGAGTTGACCGACGACGTCGAAGTGGCTGTGGTGTTCAACACCAACGTCAATGCCGAGGAACTGCTCCGCCTGATTCTCATCGAGCTGGAAGTGGAGGGCGTGGGCCGGGACAAGTCCGGCAATCTCGATCTGCTCAACCAGCACCTCATCGACGTCTACAGCCAGGGACGCCGCTGCCTCTTGATCATCGACGAGGCCCAGAACCTGTCTTCGGAATCCCTGGAGGAGGTCCGGCTTCTGTCCAACCTCCAGACCGACACCCAGCCGCTGCTCCAGATCATCCTGGCGGGCCAGCCGGAGCTGCGGAACATCATCCAGAGTCCGGGCCTGGAGCAGCTCGCCCAGCGCGTGGCCATCAGCTACCATCTGGTGCCGCTTTCCCGGGAGGAGATGGGCGAATACGTCCGCTACCGGCTGGAAAAGGCCGGCGCCAAAAACAGCGGCCTGTTCGAGGAGGACGCCCTGGACCGGCTGCACGAGTACACGGGCGGCATCCCCCGTTCGATCAACGTCCTGTGCAACGCGGCCATGGTCTACGGGTATGCGGACTCTCTGGCGTCCATCACCCGGGACGTCATCGAGCAGATCATCGACGACAACATCGGGATCGATCCGCACAGGGCGGAGGCCGTGACGGCCGTGCCGCCCCTTTCCGCCGGAGCGGCCGCCGACGGGCAGGGCGAGGAGCACCTGAAGCGGATAGTTCACCTCGAGTCCCAGGTGGCCAAGCTGGTCGCCCAGGTCAATTGGCAGGCGGGCCAGGTGGACGGCTCCCTGGCCCAAGGCAACGACAAGCTGGTCAAGTCGCTGACCGACCTTCTGGAAAAGGAGCGCGTCCGGTCGGAGCGGTATTTCGGGCGGTGCATCGCCTTGTTCCACAAGAACAGGATGCTGAAGCGGCGTCTGGACGAAATGTCCGCGCGCGAGACCATGGATTCCATCGACGAGCATGAGGAGAAGAAGCGCAAGAAGGGCTTTCTTCAATCCCTGTTCGGCCTTTTTTCCTGACTATGGACGTCCCGCGCCAGGCGGCCGGGACGGTTCAGCAGCAAACCGGAACACAGCGGCCGATGAATAGTGAACCGAGCAATATCCTGCCGTCGCAGGCCCCGTTTCCGCAGCCTTTGGGCGGCGGGCGGGGACCGGGTGCGCCCGCCGGTGTTTTGTCGACTTCGTTCGTTCGGTTTTTGGAACGGGCTGTGATATGGGTGGGGCGTCATGTATAAGGAACAGGTCTACGTCACCACCAATGTCGCCCTGGTGCTGGACGGCATGGTCATCATCCTGGCGGGCTACGCCGCGTACTATCTCCGTTGGCTTCTGGGCGACAGCGCGGAGTGGGGCATGGAAGGCGGCATGTTCATCTCCATCGTCATGTCGCTCATGTTCGTCAACTGCTACGTGCTCGGCCAACTGGGGTTCTACGCCTCGGACTTCAACCCGCCGTTCCGGGTGGCCCTGCGCAAGGTCGTCCTGGCCGTTGCCATTGATTTCTCCCTGGTCACGCTGGGCATGTTCTTCATCAAGGAAGACACCCTTTCCCGGCTGTTCCTCGGCATCTACGCCGGGCTGGTCTTCGTGGGATTGATGGTGGTGCGCGCCCTGTTCTACCATTTTTTCCGGCACAGCGCGAACGCCTACGGCATGCGGCGGATTTTGCTCATCGGCAGCTCGGACCGCGTGCGGTCGGTGTTCGACGCCTTCCAGCGGCAAAAGAGCTGGGGCCACACCCTGGTCGGTTCCCTGGCCGCGGGATCGCTCTTCGAGATAGAGGGCCTTCCCTGCCTGGGGACGGCCGAAGACCTGCCCCGGATCATTGCGGAAAAGGACATCGACGAGGTGGTGTTCACGGTGCCGGGAAACGTGCCCTTTGATTTTCCCGCCTATCTGGACGTCTGCAAGGAGATGGGGCTGACCTGCCGCATCGTGCCGGCCATGTTCGCGCCCGACGACGGGCGGTGGGGGTTGCAGGTGGATTCCATCGACAACATTCCGGCCCTGAGCATATACGGCACCACCATCAACGCCAGCGGACTGTTCTACAAGCGCCTTCTCGACCTGATCGGGGGCGCCGTGGGGTTCGCCCTGTTCTGCCTCATGTACCTGCCCATCGCCCTGGCCATCAAATTGGAGTCGCCGGGGCCGGTCCTTTTCTCGCAGGTGCGCGTGGGGCAGAACAACCGCAAGTTCCTCCTGTACAAGTTCCGGTCCATGTATGCGGACGCCGAGGAGCACAAGCAGGAACTCATGGGCCAAAACGAGATGGAAGGGCACATGTTCAAGATGAAGGACGACCCCAGGGTGACCCGTGTCGGCCGCTTCCTGCGCAAGACCTCGCTGGACGAGTTCCCGCAGTTCATCAACGTCATTCGCGGCGAGATGAGCCTGGTGGGCACCCGGCCGCCCACCGTGGACGAGGTCAGTCACTACACCAAGGCCGAGCGGCGGCGCATTTCCATGAAGCCCGGCGTGACCGGGCTGTGGCAGGTGTCCGGGCGCAATGAAATCAATGATTTCGCGGATGTGGTGCGCCTTGACCTGGAATATATCGACGGATGGCGGTTTTTTCATGACATCGAGATTGTTTTCAAGACCATTTGGGTGATATTCACGAAGCATGGTGCCTCATAGAAATATCAGTACACGGAGCCGATCCCATGATGAAAAAGGTTTGTTTGCTGTTGTGCGTTCTCTTCCTGTTCGTCGCCTGTTCCTCTTCCGAGGAGCGGAGTGTTGAGTACACCCAAAAGGCCATCGCCTATTACGAGCAGGGCAAGTATGACGAGGCCGTGATCGAGGCCAGGAACGCCATCAAGCTGGACAAGAACGCTGCCGAGGCATACCTCGTGCTCGCCAATTGCAGCGTCAAGGAACAGGATTGGCGCAAGGCGTTCGGCGCCTACAACACGGCGGTCAATCTGGATCCCTCGCTGACCGAGGCGCAGTTGGGCGTGGGCCGCCTGTATCTGCTTTCCCGCCAATACGACAAGGCGGAGGAACGCGCCCGCATCGTGCTGGACACCGATCCCGAGAACGCCGAGGCCCACCTTCTGCGGGCGGGCGTGCTGCTCCAGACCGGGGACATGGACGGTGCCCAGCGCATTTTGACGGCGGTTCTGGCCAAGCACCCGGACAATGCCGACGCCGTGCTCGGACTGTCCACGGCCTTCGAACGCAAGGGCGACAAGGCCGCCGCCAAGCAGACCCTGAAGCAAGGGCTGGCGACCAGCCCGAACAGCACGGTGCTGCTCTTCAAGGCGGGATCCATGGCCGAAGCGGAAAAGGATTACGCGGCCGCCGAGAAATATTACCTGAGGCTTCTGGACGTCACCGACAAGAAGACGCCGGTGCAACTGATGATCGCCCGACTCTACGAGCATTCCGGCCAGGATGAAAAGGCCGAGGCCGTCATGCTCGAGCAGATCGCGGCGCATCCCGAGAATCTGGACTTCCGGCTGGCGTTGGCCGGTTTCCATCTGCGGCACAAGCGGTTCGACAAGAGCATGGCCGCGATCGAGTCGGCCGAGAGCGACGGGTTGAAGGATATCAAGCTCGAACTGGCCAAGGCCGACATCCTGGTCGCCGAAGGCAAGGCGCAGGAGGCGGCCGAGCTGTTGCCGTCCATTGCCGATCGATACCCCCAGCATCCGCTGGCGGCCACGGCCATGTCCAAACTCGGTGCGCTGTACCTTTCCAAGAAGGATTTCAAATCCGCGCTGGCGGCCCTGGACGACGCGGCCGGCCGCAGCCCCTCGCCGGAGATCCTTTTCCTTCGCGGTCAGGCGCGCCTGGGTACCGGGGATGTGGAGGGTGCCATCGCCGACCTCCAGATCGTACGCAAGGAAATGCCCGACAACTACCAGGCCCGCTACCTGCTGGCCCGTGCCTATTTTGCGCAGGACAAGGGGCTGATGGCGGTCGAGGAACTGCACGACACCTTGGCGCTCAACGCGGACTACGCGCCTTCGCGCAATCTCCTGGTCCGCTACTACTCCCGCTACGGCCAATGGGACGCGGCGGAAGAGGAACTGGGCATCCTGCTCAAGAAGACCCCCGACGACCCGTCCCTGTTGCTCGCGCTCGGCGACGTCAAGCGCATGCGCGGCGATCTGCCCGCGGCAAAGGAAGCCTACCAGTCCGTGCTGGGGCTTCCCGAGGGACACGGCCCGGCCCTGTTGCGTCTTGGCCTTCTCGCCGAGGGCGACAAGGACTACGACGCCGCCATCGGCTACTACGACAAGCTGCTTGAGCTCCATCCCAAGTCCGCCGCGGGCATCGAGCGCAAGCTGGTGGCCCTGTTCTCCTCCGGCGACACGGCCGCCCTGGAAACGTTTCGCAGTCAGTTGCTGGCCGAGGACGCGGACAGCCCTATCCTGCACGACATGTTCGGCCGCCTGGCCATGATGCGGAAGGACCGCGACACAGCGGAAAAGGAGTTCCGCAAGGCAAGCGAGCTGGCCCCGGATTGGAGCGTGCCGTACCAGCGCCTCATCGGCCTGTACATGGCCAACAACGAGACCGACAAGGTCGTCCGGGAATGCAGGAACGTGCTTGCAAAGAACCCTGACGCCTTTGTCGAGGAGTTCATGCTCGGCCAGATATATCAGATGCGCGGCGAAAATGACGCCGCTGTGCAGGCATACGAGTCCGTGCTGAAGAAGCAGCCCAAGTTCCTGCCCGCCGCCAACAATCTGGCCTATCTGCTGGCCGAGACATCCACGGACGAGGCGACCCTCAACCGCGCGCTGGATTTGGCCAAGCTGGCGGCGGAAAAGGATAATCCCGAGGCCCTGGACACCCTGGGCTGGCTTTATCACCTGCTCGGCAATCGCGAGCAGTCCATCGAAACGCTGAACAGGGCGTACGAGAAGATTCCCGACAACAAGACCGTTGCCTACCACCTGGCCGTTGTACTGGCCAAATGGTCCCATAACGTGGAGGCCCGCCGTGTGGTCGAGGCCGCCCTCAAGGACGGCAAGGACTTCCCGGAGCGCGCCAAGTTGGAAAAGCTCTTGGAATCGCTGTAAAAAGTACCGCACATCGGACGTTCCCGGAATCGAACCGGGAGCGTCCGGTTTTCCTGGATTCGTCCGCGCCGTGTGGCGGCAAGGAGTTATCAACAGGGCAACTAGCTGATTTTACTGTTGTTGCACGGTATTTGCTATTTATATAGGCGAATCTAAAAAAACAAAAACGCTGCCGTGCGGTGGGTTTTACAAGCGAGGTAAATGATGTCCATGATCATCAACGCCCCCACGAATCAGGTCACGACGTACGACGTTGGCGGACAGACCGATGTCCAGCTCAACTTCGATTTCGATCCGACCCAGTTCCGTGCCGATGGGACCACGCTGGTTATCGGGTATGACGGATATGAGATCCGCCTGGAGAACTTCTTCAACGCCGACGGCACGACCGGTGTCGAGAACTTCCTGACCCAGGACGGCCAGGTATTTTCCGCCGCCGACATTCTGGCCGCGGTCATGGGCACCGATGCGGGCACGGGTGAGAACCTCGAAACCGCCGCCGCCGCTGCCGGGGCCGGTTCCGGTGCGGGTGCGTACAGCGACGATCCCGGCAATCTCTACGACGGCCTGAACGCCCTGGGCGGCCAGGGCGACGCCTACGCCCACGAAACCCCCGAGTTCCTCGAGGGGAACGAGTCCGATTACGAGGGCGGGGACAACAATATTTATTATGACGGCCCGGTACGGTGGGACAGGTTCTACGACATTAATAACAATCCGTGGTGGGAGAGGCTGGAATATGCTGAACAGCCGGGCGAAGATACCATTTCGGATTCCGTGATGTTGTATGCATTCCTCAGAAGCTTTGCCTCCTACGTGGGCACCGGCGCCGAGGACACGTTGATTTTGCCCGACGATCCTTTTGGTGCGGTTTTGCGTCTTGAGGACAATCTGAGCCTGCCGGGCGGCGGACCCGGCATTCAGGACATTGAAAACATTCAAGGCGGAAGCGGCAACGATATCGTCGATCTGTCCAGTTCCACCTACACATATGACAGCGTCACCATTTACGGCAACGAGGGCAATGATACCCTGTGGGCTAATGTCGGCGACGATACGTTGTATGGCGGTGACGGCAACGACAATATGATCGGCGGTCTTGGCGACGACGTCTTGTACGGTGGTGCCGACGACGATGTCCTCAAGGGCAGCGGCGGGGCGGATCTTCTCAACGGAGAAAGCGGCAACGACCATCTCTACGGCGGAGCGGAAAACGATACACTATATGGCGGCGGCGGCGACGACGAATTGTCCGGTGGGAGCGGCAGTGACGCCCTTTACGGGGGAGACGGTAACGATATGATAAACGCGGGTACCGGCCTGCACGACGTGGTTACGCTCGGTTCCGGCAACGATACTCTTCACATTGATTCCAATTCACTTATTTCCACCCCGGACGGCGATGGCCCTGGCGGTGTCGGCAGCATGGTGGAAGTCACCGATTTCACTGCCGGCGAGGACCAGATCGATCTGAATGGGTATGGTTTGTTGGATGCAGAATATACCAGCGGCGGCGATCTCGCCCTGTTTGTCGGGAACAACATAGGCACTGAACACACTTGGATCGTTCTGGATGGCGTCAACCTGACGAATCTGCCCGATTCCAGCGTCATTGATTGCAGTACTTGGAGCCCGGGGGGAATAACTCTGGCCGATTATATCGATGGCTTCATCCCTTAATCAGCCCAGTCCGGTTTCCCCGGACAAGGGAAAAAATAATAAACAAGAGTTGATCAAGGAAAATAATATATCCAACAAGTTGAGAGATGTTTGTCCAGAGCGGCACGGTTCTTTCCTTGGTAGCTTCTAGAGAAAAAAACGGCGAGGAGTGGTGACATGAAAGTTAAGGCTAGTATCATAACCTTTTTTGTCTTCCTGTTGTTGGCGGGCAATGCCTTTGCGAGCTATACCTACGCAACGGGTTTTGATTCGTGGAGCACCGTCAACGGGCCGGAGGCCTCGGCTATGTTCCTGTCCTTTTCCGGCAATTGGGCAACTTCGTCCACCGCCGGTGGAGCCGTCGACTCCGTTACCGCCAGCAATGTGGATTCGACGATCAATTTTTTGGTGGGCGCCAATGAATTCGTTTTCACCTATACCGCTCCAGTGACCATAACCATCACGATGGCGGATAATGTGTTTACTGACTCAACCCTTAGCTATGCCAATCCGTTCACGAATGATCCGCTTTCGACATATTCGTATTTGTCCCACACTCTCAACAGCATAACTTACAATTTGCCCGGTGGGATCGTGGACGGTTGGGACGCCTCCTTCGGCTTCTATGCCAATGATGGTCAGGAAAAATATTTCCCCATATCCTCCATCACGTTTGAGCTGGATTCCAGTAGTGCGGTGGTCTTGACCAACTTTGACTACAACCCCGTGCCGATTCCAGGTGCCGCCTGGCTGCTCGGCTCGGGCTTGATCGGACTGGTTGGATTGCGCCGCTTCAAGGCGTAGCGCTTCAAGCTATTGGTCTATATGGTTTTAAAGGCCCCTCTCTTCGGAGAGGGGTCTTTTGATGCCCGCAACCACCGTGCCGGTCGCCGGGGAGGCTGATGCGGACTTTGCCTTGCATCGCCTGCGGTTTCAGATTCGACTCCATCCAAGTCCCGGCCTTTGCGGCCATGTGGTTGATTCGTCTGAGGCGGCGGGTTGTCTGAAAGAATCAGACAATTCCGATATAAACAGATATTCCTTGGCAAAAGGGATGCGGGACGGCACGACGTCTAAAATTCGTGGCCGCGAAAGTGGGAAAGGCCGACACCGGGGGCGGTGTCGGCCTTTCCGTGCTTGGGGGATTGTGAGGAAGTTATGCCTTGCTGACTTCTATGAAGTGCTCCTGCATGGCCACTGCGCCGCCGCCCCTGTCCCATTTGCGGATGCCTTTGGGCATGAGCTGGTTGTCGGCCGCGCCCTTGCCGCGGGCGCGGGATTCGCAGGGCAGATCGTGGCCGAAGCCGTGGAGCATGAACACGCATTCAGGATGGACGAAGTCGGTGACGAATGCCTTGATCCGGCCCGAGTAGCCGTTGTTGGACACGGTCACGTAGTCGTCGGTGGCGATGCCCAGTTCCTCGGCGCGGGCCGTGTTGATCCACAGCTTGTTTTCCGGCATGCGCTCGAAGAGCAGGGGGTTGTTCAGGGTGTGGCCCTGGGTGTGCAGGGCGCACCGGCCGAACGTGATGCGGAACCGGCCTTCGGGCGGCCGCTCCGGGGACTCGTAGGGCTTGAGCGAGGGCAGTCCGTCGGCTTCGAGCTTGGCGTCGATGACCTGAACCTTGCCGGACGGGGTCTTGAAGGAACCTTCCTTAACGGGCTTGTACAACGGTTCGGTGGCCAGGGGGACGATGCCCGTCTCGTCGAAGTCCTCGATGGACACGCCGGTGCCTTCAAGCTGGAATTTCCAGATGTCCTCGATGTTGTCGTAATCCAGCTCGTCGAGACCCATGCGCTTGGCCAGCCCGGCGTAGATTTCCCAGACGGACTTGGTGTCGTACACGGGCTGCATGGCGCGCTTGCGGACCTGGAAGGCGGGCTTGGGACCGTTCTTGGTCATGAGCGTGTCGTCGCGTTCCAGGTAGGGCGACATGGGAAGAACCACGTCCGCGTTCCAGGCCGTGTCGGACCAGGAGAAGGTGACGGACACCAGCAGTTCGATGTTTTCCCACATGGCCCGGATGTCCGCCGAATCGGGGAAGGCCATGAGCGGATCGTGCCGCTGGGCGATGTACGCCTTGACCGGGTACGGGTTCTCGGACTCGGCGGCCTCGTAGGAGAGATGCACCAGGCCGGGACCGGCGTCGAAGTGCTTGCGGCCTTCCATCCAGCCCACGCCGTCGGCGCGCTTGCCCTCGGGCTTGGGGAAGAGGTTCATGAAGCTCTTGAGCCCCTTGGCCCCCACATCGCCGGGCTTGTTCATGAAGGGCAGTCCGCCCTTGGCCCCGATGGACCCGAGCAGGGCGTTGATCAGGTAGATGGTCCGGGTCATGTAGAAGGAGTCGGTGTAGCGGGCGGTCATCCAGCCGGGATGCCACAGGACGCTCGGCGCGGCCTCGGCCAGTTGGCGACAGAAGTCGCGGATGGCGTCGGCGTCCAAGCCGGTCTCCTCGGCGGCCCACTCGGGCGTGTACCTGGCGACGAAGTCGGCGAGCTTGTCGAAGTCCTCGAACCAGTTGGCCACGAATTCCTTGTCGTACAGCTTCTCATTGATGATGACGTTGATGACCGCCAGATTGAACGCGTAGTCGGTTCCGGGGCGGATCATGAAAAAGTTGTCGGCCTTGGTGGCGGGCACGTTGGCGCGGATGTCGATGACGGTCAGCTTGGCGCCGTTTTCGATGGCCTTGAATACGTTGTTGACTTCGGAGACGTTGATCGCCTCCATGACGTTGCGCTGCTGGAGCACGATGTGCTTGCAGTTGCCGAAGTCGTAGGACACGCCCTTGCGGCCGAATCCGAATACGGACAGGGCGGCGTTCTGGACGTTGCGGGCGCAGGCGGAGTCATGGTTGTTGTAGTTGGCCGTGCCGATGCCGCGCAGGAAGGCGCGGTAAAAGTCGCGGAACGGGCCGCCGCGGTCGGAAAGAAGGACCGAGTCCTTGCCGTAGGTTTCCTGGATGCGCGTGAGTTCGTCGGCCACGTAATCCAGGGCTTCGTCCCAGGATATACGTTTCCACTTGCCCTCGCCGCGTTTGCCGGTGCGGACCATGGGGTACTGGGGGCGCTCTTCGTCAAAGGTCAAGGCGGTCCCGGCCGCGCCCCGAGCGCAGAGCGAACCCTTCAGCGGTACCCCGCCCTCAATGCGTTCGGCCTTGCCGTCAACCACATCAACCTTGATGGGGCAGCGCACCGTACACATGCCGCAGATGCTGTACACATATTCCTTAGTCATAACTCCTCCTGAAAGATTCCGGATGAACTGCGCATTCTTTTCCGTAGGCTGGAACCTATATGTGAAGGTCAACCAATTACAATGATATACCATGATGTGAAAATAATCACATTATAATTGGGGTAAAGGCGAAAAACAGCGTATGGTTCAGAGTCCGGCTTGTGAAATTTGGTACATGAGTGACATCCGTTGACCGCCGGAACAATTTCCTACAAACCCAGGGTTATTAACGGAACTGCGCGCCCAACATGAATGCTTTCGAGGTGAAAAATGGCTACTTACACGATTAAATTTGACAAGAAGCGGTGCATCGCATGCGACGCCTGCCTTGTTCATTGCAAGGTCAAGAACAAGGTACCCGAGGGGCTGTCGCTCAACCGTTTGTTTGTTGAAGGGCCCTATGCCGACGATGAAGGCAAGCCCACGGCAAAGATAAAGTACCAGAACTGCCGCCACTGCAAAAAACCGCAGTGCGTGCCCGCATGTCCCACCGGGGCATTGTCCAAGCGGGAGGACGGCCTGGTCCTGGTCGATCTGGAAAAATGCGACGGGTGCAAGGAATGCATTGAGGCCTGCCCCTGGCAAATCCCGGTTTTCAATTCCGCCACCGGCAAGATCATGAAATGCGACTACTGTGTAGACCGCATCGAGGCCGGTCTGGAACCAGCGTGCGTAACGGGATGCACGACAAAAGCCTTGTCGTTCATTCGCAAGTAAATAGGTGCCAACTCCGGGGCTTTGGGGGCTGCGGAGGGGATTTTCAAGCTTTAACAATCATGAGGAGGTAACTGTGTTACGTTCCAACAAAGCGATTCTGATGCTGGCCCTGGTGGCCGTCACGTGCCTGGTCGCAGAACCCGCTCTGGCCGACCGCCTGGCCGACGCCATTGCCGAGGCCAAGCCCACCGGCGAACCCGGATACCTGGGCATTCCCGGCGGCCCGCAACTGAACATCATCATCGGCCTGGTCTGGGCGATCTGGGTAGGCTGGATCTTCTCCACCGTCGGTGCGTTCGGCGGCATCATGTCCGGCGTCGGACACATCACCATCTACGGCCTGGGCGACTATGCCAGCTCCTTCGGCAAGGGCTCCCAGATGAACAAGGTGGTCACCGACTCCATCCGCGTGTCCAACCAGTGGCTGGTCGGTTGTTCCGCCGCCCTGTCCTCCTTCAACTACTACAAAGCCGGACGCCTCGTGCTGCCCCTGGGCATCGCCCTGGCCATCGGCTCCGTGGCCGGTTCCTGGCTCGTGCCCTGGCTGACCGCGGGCAAGATCTCCCTGAAGGCCTACCTGGGCTACTTCGGCCTCTTCGTCCTGTTCCTGGGCTGCTACCTCTTCTACGAGACCACCCCCAAGGGCCAGGCTTCCAAGAAGGCCGCCAAGGAAGCCGCCGAGGCTTTCCAGAAGTCCGTCAAGGACCAGCAGCACGGCGTTGACGTGGACATGACCGAAATGGGCGTCAAGGTGCAGAAGTTCACTGCCACCGTCTGCGAATTCACCTTCTTCGGCGTCGAGTTCAAGTTCAACCCGCTGATCCCGGTCGTCGGCGGCTTCTTCATCGCGGCCCTGGCTTCCTTCCTGGGCGTCGGCGGCGGCTTCCTGCTGGTGCCGTTCCTGACTTCCGTCGCGGGCCTGCCCATGTACCTGGTGGCCGGCACTTCCGCTCTGGCCGTCTTCATCGGCATGCTCAACTCCATCGCCTCGTACATGCTGCTCAAGTCCACTCCCGTCGAGTGGGGCCTGATCGGCGCCGAGCTTGTGGGTGTCGTCATCGGCTCCATCGTCGGTCCGAAGACCTCCAAGTTCATCCCGGACAAGGTCCTGAAGTACATCTTCATCGTCCTGGCCGTGTACGTCGGCGTCCGCTACACTTCCAAGGGCTTCCTGGGCTACTCCCTGGTTCCCCCCTTCTAAGTCGCGGCAAAGACAATGATATGACGGGGGCCGCCCGATGCGGGCGGCCCCCACAAAATTACAGGAAATCATATGACCGGCCAAATGGTATACGAATTTCTCGATCCCTGGATGATCTGGGCCTTTCGGCTGACCGACAACCCCTACGTCGGTTTCGCCATCGGCATTTTTTTGGTTGGCTTGGCGGCCACGGTCGTCGGCGAACTCTGCATGGCCGGGATCTATTTCATGAACAAGAAACACTTCGGTGAAATCAACCGCAGCATGGTCAGCCATCACAATCTGTCGGTGAAGGCCATCGGCGTTAAGAACAAGAAAGCGTGGAAGGCGTGCAACTCCATCGCCAACGACGCTTTCGGCAAGAATTTCTTTTCCCACATCGCCCTGTTCGCGTCCTCCCTGTGGGTGGTCCCGTTCTGCATCGGCTGGCTGTTCTACCGCTTCGGCGAAGTGGATTTCGAGGTCCCGTTTCTCGGTGAGGTGGGGCCGGTCTTCATTTTCATCCCGGCCTACATCGTGATCCGTATCCTCTTCAACAAGGCCAAGCCCTGGATGCCGGTTTTCAAGACCATCCGGCAAAAGATCAAGGAGAATGAGGGCGACGAGAAAATGATGCTGTTTTCAGACCTTGTGAAGGACCCGGTGGACCCGCATGGCAACCCGCTTCCCGAAGGTTCCTGAAAGAAAGAGTGAAATAGAAAAGCCGCCCAAAAAGGGCGGCTTTGTTCTTTGATGCGACGGGGTCGGCCCGCCTCCGAAAGGGGCGGGCTACGGACCCACCCGCTCCACTTCCTCCATGAATCCGGGAAGGTCGGAGGGGCCGAGCAGGTAGAATCGGTCCTCGGTTTGGATGCAGAGTACGTCCGGGCGGTTGGACACTATGACCGCATCCTTGTTGTCCGTGACCAGGACCTGGCCGGCCTTGTAGCCGCCGAAGCTCATGTGCTTTTTGGCCTTGACGACCTGGAAGGCCTTGTCGGTGGCCATGTTGGCGGGGAAGGCCTTGACGACGCTGGCCCAGGGGATGACGGCCGAGGCGAACGGCGGGGCGGCCAGGAGGATGCCCTCGTCCGCCACGGTGATGCTGGCCCGCTTGGGCGTGATGTAGATCATATACCAGTAGAACGCGGCCAGGGGAGCGGCTACTGCGATGAGACAGATGGCCGTCCACGTAAGGCCCGACCTGAAGCTCCAGGTAACGGCCCCGGCCACGGCCGCGACGGCGATGAGGAAAATGGTGAGCACCGATTTGCTCATGGGTATCTTGTAGGTGGCTGCCATGGGTGTCTCCTTCTTGGCGCGATGTCGTTCCGTCTTCATACCGGCATCGGGGTCCATTGCCAAGGGCGATGATGGGTTGGATTGGCGGAAGAAATCCTGTATTGTTTCCAAGGGATGACCATTTAAGCGGCGGGAGGAGCGCCGGACGATGAGAATAATGAAACCGCGATTTGTCTTTCTGTTGACCGTGTCCCTGACGCTGGCGGCCTTTTTGTGCCTGCTGGCGGCCTGGGGCTGTACGGACGGCGAGGAGTCGGTCACGGTGGATTTGTCCCGGCGCGAGCCGTTGGCGGCCCCCCGCCAGTCTGAGGCCATCACCTACGCCTACCTGCCGCAGTATTCCCACACCATCTCCTTCCAGCGCCACCGCAAGATGCTGGAATACCTGCGAAAGGAAACCGGGCTGCGGATCAGGCAGATCTTTCCGGACACCTTTGACGAGCACATCAAGATGGTGGCCCGTGGCGAAATAGACATTTCCTATTCCAATCCCCTGGTCTACCTGCGCCTGGCCGATGCCGGCGCCCAGGCGTTCGCCCGCATCATCGAACCCAACGGGGAGCCGAAGTTCCGGGGGCAGATTATCGTCCGCCAGGACAACCCGGCCATCAAGACCGTTGCCGACTGCCGGGGAAAGCGGTGGATCGCCGTGGACCCGGGGTCCGCGGGCGGCTATCTCTTCGCGCTGGGATATTTCTATGAACACGGCATCAACTCCGAGGATTTCGAGACCGTCGATTTCGCGCCCGGACCGGGCGGCAAGCAGGAAAAGGTCGCCCTGGCCGTCTACGCGGGCGCCTACGATGTGGGCTCCATCCGCAAGGGCACCCTGGACGTGGTCGCGGACAAGATCAACCTGGCAGACATCCGGGTGCTGGCCGAGACCAGGCCGTACCCCGGCTGGGTGTACGCCGCCCGCAAGGGGCTCGATCCGGCGGTGGTCAAGGCCGTCGCCCGGGCCATGCTCAAGCTGGACCACGCGAAACCCGCGGACGCGGCCATTCTCGACGCGGCGGGCATGCGGGCCATCATCTCGACCGAGGATGCCGAGTACGCCCCGGTCAGGGCTTTGGCCCATACTCTGGGGCTGTGGCGGTAGGGAGCATGGCGTGAGAAGACTTTTTCCCCGGCTTCGATTCCACACCAAGCTCAACCTGGGCATCTCGGGCATCCTCGTGGCCATGGCCCTGCTGCTGCTGCCCTTCGTGGGCACCATGAACGCCCGTTCCCTGGTGGACGAGGCCAGGCGGCGCGGCACGGCCCTGGTGGAGAGCCTGGCCGCACGGGCAGTGGACTCCATGCTGGCCCGCGACTTCCTGCGGCTGAAGAACATGGTGGACGAGCAGAACCAGGTGGAGGACGTGGTCTACGCCTTTGTTCAGGACCAGGACGGGCACGTCCTGGCCCACACCTTCCAGAAGGGCTTCCCCGTTGACCTGCTGAACCTGGAACAGGGCAAGGGAACCCGCCCGCGCATCCTCCTTCTGGCGGACGGGTCGCGGCGCATCTACGACCTTTCGGCTCCCATCCGGGTGGGCGACAGCCTGCTCGGCACGGTTCGCATCGGCCTGTCCAAGGCGCGTATCAACCGGGTCGTGCAGCACCAGGTCACGATCATGGCCGGGCTGTTCGCGGCGGTCCTCATCATCGCCACTTCCATGGGTACCTATTTCGCGCGCCGGGTCACGGTCAGGCTGGCCATGCTCAGGACGCATGCCGAGAGGATGCTCACCGGCAGCCTGGACGTCATGTCCGGCCCGGCCGGGGGCGTCCATTGCTGGGAAAAGCAGCAGTGCGACACGCCGCAATGCCCGGCCTACGGCGAGACGCAGCGGCGGTGCTGGTACATCGCCGGGACCATGTGTCCGGACTGCAACAACGAGGATAATTTCCAGTGCCGCCTTGAATCCTGCCGCAAGTGTCCGGTCTACCGCGAGAACGCGGGCGACGAGATCCAGGACCTGGCCGAGACCTTCGACGTCATGGCCCTGTCCCTTAAGGAGCACATCGACGAGTTGCATGACGCCGAGCGCAGCCTCAAGGATCAGCAGCGGCTTATGCGCACCATCCTGGACGTCACGCCGGACCGGGTTTCCCTGGTGGACGACACCATGCGCTACCAGGGATGCAACAAGTCGTTCGCCGAGTCCGTGGGCGTCCCCATCGAAGAGGTGGTGGGCAAGACGGATTTCGATCTTTTCTACGAGGCCGAGGCCGAGGAGCGGCATCTGACCGGGCGCGACATCCTGACCTCGGGCCGCCGTCTGGATACCCAGATCCAGGTGCACGAAGAAAAGGGCGACCGCTGGTTCCATGTGGTTTCCATCCCGGTCCGCGACGAAGAGGACCGCATCGTCGGCCTGCTCCGCACCGACCGCGACATCACGGACATCAAGGGCTTCGAGATGCAGCTCATCCAGGCCCAGAAGATGGAGTCTCTTGGCCTTCTGGCGGGCGGCGTGGCCCACGAGATCAACACCCCGCTGGGCATCATTCTCGGCTACGCCCAGCTGTTGCAGGAGGATGTGGAGCCCGACAGCCAGATCCAGCAGGACCTGGCCGTCATCGAGAAGCAGACCCAGGTGTGCAAGAAGATCGTGGCCGACCTGCTCGGCTTTTCGCGCCAAAGCGAGTCCGCCAAGCGCGAGATGTGCTTCAACAACTCGGTGCTGGAGGCGGTCAGCCTGGTGCGCCACACCTTAAAGCTGGACAATGTGTCCATCATCACCCAGATGGACGACCGCTTCCCGGTCATCTACGGGGACCCCGAGAAGCTGAAGCAGGTCTGGATCAACCTGCTCAACAACGCCCGCGACGCCATGAACGGCAAGGGCGGCGTCATCCTCATTCGGACCAAGCTCGACACCCCGGCGGGGATCGTTTCCGTCTGGGTGGCGGACAACGGCGAGGGCATTTCCGAGGAAGCCCTGGAAAAAATTTTCGATCCGTTCTATTCCACCAAATCCGTTGGCCAGGGTACCGGGCTGGGACTGTCGGTCTCGTTCGGCATCATCGAGGACCACGACGGCGAAATACACGCCGAGAGTCCGGTGCCCGACGACTTCGGCTTCCCCCGCGAGGAGGGAGTGGCGTTCGGTCCGGGCACCGTTTTCGAAATCAATCTCCCGCTGGATCATTCCAACGACAGTGGAGAATTCACAGAGGAGTAAGCTATGGCGAATATTCTGGTACTTGACGACATCTCCGACGCCGGCGTGCTGGTCAAACGCATTCTGGAGCGGCAGGGTCATTCGGTCGCCAACTTCACCGAGGAGGAGGATGCCCTCAAATACGCTGCCGAAAACAGCGTGGATTTGGCCATCCTGGACATCAAGCTCAAGAAAATGACCGGGGTCGAGGCCCTGGAGGAACTCAAGAAGATCAATCCGAATATGAAGGCGATCATGCTCACCGGCTACCCGACTCTGGAGACGGCCCGCGAGTCGCTCCGGCTCGGGGCGCAGGAATACTGCGTCAAGCCCATCAACAAGGAAGAGCTGGAGACCAAGGTCGCCGAAGTCATGGGGGAATAGCGTGCCGTTTTCGCAACTCTTCAAGCATTGGACGTACCAGCTCTTCGCGCCCGGCACCTTGCTGCGGCGCAAATACGAAGCATTCAAGGAACTGCTGGCGCAGGATGCCGTCGCATTGGAATTGATCGCCGATCTTGAAGAGATTTTCTACGGCAAGACCCTGGCCGACCGGCAGCGCGCCGTGTGGATGACCCAGAGGCTGTCCGAGGCAGTGAGCATCATGGCCGGGAAGCTTATGGAGATGAACCCCACCCGGTACATGGACCTGCCCGAGTACTTCCGCAAGATCGACTTCTACGTGCGCATGGGCATGGAACTGGAGGAACCCGAGGTGGGGCCGCCCTACATCCTGTCCCTGGAGGAGGCCGCCTCCTTCCCGCACCTGGCCGGGGGCAAGGCGTGCAACCTGGGCCGGGCCAAGGTGGAGGGCGGGGTCCCGGTGCCGCCCGGCTTCGTGGTCACGGCCAACGCCTACAACTATTTTCTCGACTTCAACGGGCTGAACGGGAAGATGGAGAAGCTCCTGCGGCAGATGGTGGTGGGCGACCGGGACCTTTTGGCCCGGCTGACCTCCGAGATGCAGGAGCTGATCATGGCCGCCGAGGTGCCCGAGGAGATCGCCCGGGGCATCCGCTTCGGCGTGTCCGAGATCATCGAGGGCGACGATCTGATCGCGGTCCGCTCCTCGGCCCTGGCCGAGGACGGCGAAATATCCTTTGCCGGGCAGTACGCCTCGGAACTCAACGTTCAGCCCAACGACGTGCTGGAGGCGTACAAGCGCGTGCTGGCGGGCAAGAATTGCCCGCGCGCCGTGGCCTACCGCATCTCCAACGGGTTGACGGACAGCCAGACGGCCATGGCCGTGCTGGTCATCCCCATGGTGGACGCCGAAACCGCGGGCGTGGCCTATACCCGCGATCCCGACTGCCGGGGCGGCAACGCCATCGGCGTGTACGGCGTTCACGGCCTGGGCTTCGAGCTGGTGGACGGCTCCATTTCGCCGGACAAGGCCACGCTGACCCGCGAAGACCAGCCTCGGCTGAACACGGACTGCACGCCGGACCTGGGCGGCCTGCCGGCCGCGGACACCCTGGTCCGCCTGGGCGCCATGGCCATGCAGTTGGAAAAGTCCTTCGGCTGCCCCCAGGACATCGAGTGGGCCGAGGACGTCACCGGCAAGCTCTTCATCCTGCAGAGCCGCCCCCTGCAATCGGAGCGGGACGAGACTGCGGAGGCGGCGAAACAGCCCTTGGGCGTCAGGCCGCTCATCGAAGGCTTGGAACGGGCCTCAACCGGGGTGGGGTGCGGCGAGATCTATTTTGCCTCTTCGGGCGAGCGCATCGCCCGCATTCCCGAGGGCGCGGTGGTCGTCACCAAACGGCTTCAGCCGTCGCTGCTGACCTTCATCGGTCGCATGAACGGCGTCATCTCCGGCACGGGCAGCCGGGCCAGCCATTTCGCGTCCGTGGCCCGCGAGTCCGGCGTGCCGGTGGTGGTCGGGCACACGAATTACCCCTTCGAGCCGGGCCAGCTTGTGACCGTGGACGGCTTCAACGGGGCGGTCTACGACGGATGCGTGGAGGAAATCATGACCCGTTCCCGCGAGGGACGGCAGGTTTCCGCCCGGGTGGTGGAGCAGTACGCCAAGGTCGCGCCTCTGGCCGTCAAGCTCAATCTGACCGACCCGGATGCCGAGGAATTCACGCCCACGGGCTGCAAGTCCCTGCACGACGTGGTCCGGTTCTGCCACGAAAAGTCCGTGAACGAGATGTTTTCGGTCATGGACAAGCGCGGTCGGGGCATGCTTCAGGCCAAGCGGCTCGAGACCAGCCTGCCGCTGGTCATGTACATCCTCGACCTGGGCGACGGCTTTTTCGACAACGCGGCCGAGGGCAAGACCGTGTCGCCCCAGGACATCAAGAGCCTGCCCATGTGGGCGCTCTGGTACGGGCTGGCGGACGAGCGCGTCCAGTGGCCCGAGCGGCTGACCCACATGGACTGGGAGGAGTTCGACAGGATGTCCGCGGGCATCTTCAGCTTCGACTCCCGGCTGCTGGCCAGCTACGGCCTGGTGTCCGACAACTATGTCCATCTGATGGTCCGGTTCGGCTACCATTTCTCGGTGGTGGATTCGGTCTGCGGGCCGGATGCCGGGGCCAACTACATCAATTTTCGCTTCAAGGGCGGCGGGGCGGGCTTCGACCAGCGGCTGCTCCGGCTGGAATTCATCCGCCGGGTGTTGGATCGGTACGGGTTCGAGACCAAGACGCGCGGCGACATGATCGACGCCAATTTCGCCCGCCAGGGCGAGAACGAGACCCGGCGGACGCTGGTGCGCCTGGGCTATCTCATGGCCGTGACCCGGCTTATGGACATGCGCATGGACAGCGAGGAGCAGGTGGCCCTGGAAGTGGAGCGTTTCGTCGAGGAAGCGGAGCATCGCGATGTTCGGTAAGAAAAAGCCGGAAAAGACGCTTGCCTACCAGATTACCTGGGTTACGGACCATCTCGGCGTGGGGCAGGCGCCCATGAGCTACCCTCAGCTCGAGGCCATCCGTGCTCAGGGCGTTGACGCCATCCTCAACCTGTGCGGCGAGTTCTGCGACCTGCACGACATCGAGAAGGACGCCGGATTCGAGGTCCGGTACCTGCCGCTGGAGGACGAGGAGGCCCCCGGCCTCATCGAGTTGGAAAAGACCCTGGAGTGGCTGGACGAGGCCATCTACCTGGGCAAGAAGGTGCTCATCCACTGCCGCCACGGCATCGGGCGCACGGGCACCGTGCTCAACGCCTACCTGCTTCGGCGCGGCCTGGGCCACAAGCTGGCGGGCCAGGCGCTCAGGAAGCTCAAGAGCAAGCCCGCCAATTTCGTGCAGTGGCGGACCATCCGCAAGTACGGCAAGGCCGCCGGGCAGCTTCGGGTGCGCGAGCCGTCCCTGGAGTTCAAGCGGCTGGTGGACCTGTCCCCGTTCTTCAACGACTACTCCGAGCTGGTGCAGCGCGTGGAGGAGAGCGGCCAATCCTCGGACGGTTTGGCCTGCGGCCTGGACCACAGTTTGTGCTGCACCACGCCGGTCAGCCTGAGTCTTGCCGAGGCCGTGCACATCGCGCACCGCATCAATCTGGAACTGACGGGCGAGGAGCGGCTGTCGGTCATCGAGCAGGCCGTGGAAACGGCCCAGGCCGAACGCAAGGTCGTCAAGGACATGGGCGAGGGCGATTTCTGCCTGTCCGAGTCCGGCTCGGTCTGTCCGCTGCTTCAGGACGACAAGTGCATGCTTTTCGAGTTCCGCCCGTTGCAGTGCCGGGCCTTCGGCCTGGACCAGAGCGACGTGGACGGTCTGTGGGGGCGGCTCATCACACCGGCCCTGAACAAGATATCCGCCGAAATATGGTTCGCCTACACCGGGGCCATGGCCCGCGGCGGGCTGCCGCATTTCGCCCTGCCCGACGTGGTTTCCGGCAAGTTTGTGGAAAGAATCTTCAAGTACATGATGGAGCAGGGGCTGGAATAGCCCCTACACCCGGCAGCGCAGCCCGGAGAACGGCCGGGCCAGTTGCGGCAGGAACGGTCCGGCAAAGAACACGTGCCCGGCGCGGGGAATGCGCTCGCCCGGACGGTTCGGCCCGGTCTGCACGATGACGGCGTCCTTGCCGAAGCGGACGGTCATGGGCGTGGTCTCCTGCTCGCTTTCGCTGCACAGGCTCTCCCGCAGGCACGGCGCGAATGTCGTGATTCCCCCGTCAGGGGACACCGCCGTCAGCCGGGTCAGGGTGGTGGCCACCCGGACGATCCCGCCGTCCTCGTCGAATTCCAGCGAATTTACATCCCCGTTGACGCCCACGGCGTCGGGATCAAAGGCCGTGATCTCGCCCGCAACGGTCCTGACCGGCGTGGGCCGGGCCGGTTCCAGGGAGCGGATTTTGCCGTCCGGGGTGAAGCTGATCCCGATGCGCGTTTCCACCGGCCCCACGGGGGTGGATACGGACACGGTGTCTTCGGGCCAGAAGGTGATGGACCGCAGCGCCCCGTTCTCGAAGAATCCCAGGCTCAGTATGCGGATGGTCAGGATGCCCACCGGCGTGTTCAGCGTGACCGGCCGCGCCAGCCCGGCCTCGTCCTCCTGGCTCCAGTACCCGGACAGTTTTCCGTTGAGGGGAAAGACGCGGTTGAGGCGGCCGTTCTCGTGGAAGGATACCAACTCGGCCGGGACGATTCCGGCCGGGGTCTCGATGTTTGTCTGGGTTTCCAGGGGCACGGACTTGATCCCCCCGGAAGGGTGGCGCTCCACAGGGTAGAGGTCGCGTTTCCGCAGGTCGTCGGTGGTGTGCTGGGGAATCAGTTCGCCGTATCGGGTGGTTATGGTCTGCATGGAAATCTCCCTTCCGCGCCCTGCATGCAAGGAGCGGGCGCGATGTTGCGGGTATGTCCGTGGAACAGGCGGCCGGGGTCGGCGGCACGGGCCGGTCCGGCCATGATCGCCGGCCAGACGAGCGCGTAGAGGAATTTCTTGAGCATGACGGCTCCTAGTTTTTTGCCAGTTCGGCCAGTTCCGTGGCGGTCAAGGGGCGCTTAAGCTCCCAGGCCAGATCCCTTACCGAAGCGACAAGGGCCGGGATGTCCCGGCCGTCCGCGCCGAGGCCGTGCCGCTCAAGCGCGGTGCGGATGGCCGAGCGGCCGCTCTTGCCGCCCACGGCAACGGCGCGGTCCGCACCGATCCGGGCCGGATCGAACGGCTCGAAAAGGTCAGGTGCCTTGCTGAGCGCGTGGGCGTGCAGGCCGGACTCGCAAGCGAAAATGTCCTGGCCCGCGATGGATTTGGTGCGGGGAATCGGTACCCCGGCAGCCTGGGACACGAAACCGCACAGGTCGCGGACCCCGTCAATCGCATACGCATGGCTTTCCTCCTTGAGGGTCAGGTATGCCGCCAGTTCCTCGGTGGCGGCGATGCCGGAGCGCTCGCCGATACCAAGCACGCTGGCGTCGGCAAAGTCGGCCCCGGCGGCCAGTCCGGTCACGGCGTTGGCCGTGGCCATGCCGAAGTCGTCGTGGCAGTGTACGGCCAGGTCCAGGTCGAGCCGGTCCCTGAAACGGGCGACCAGTGTTCTGATGGTGTCCGGGCACAGGATGCCCAGCGAATCGGACAAACGCACGCGGGAAGCGCCCGCATCTTGGGCCACCTCGGCCGCCCGCAGGGCGAAGTCCACATTCGCCCGGGAAACGTCCTCCAGGCCGACGGACACGTAGCCGATGCAAAGGAGCCGGGCCGCGAGCACGGTGCGGGCCAGGCGTTCCAACAGCCCCTCGCGGTCGGTTCCCAGGCGTCGCTCGATGTGCAGGTCCGAGACCGGGACGCCGATGTTGACCCGGTCCACGCCGAGCCTCGCCGCCCGGCGCACGTCCTCGCCGCGGCAGGGCGTCCAGGCGGAAAGCCGGGTCTCTCCGGCGCGGGGCCGTGCCCAGGCGGTGAGTTCCTCAAGTCCCTCCTGACCGACCCAGCCGAGTTCGATCTCGTCCGTTCCCAAGTGCAGAAGGCCCTCGATGATCCGCTTTCTGGCGTCAATGGAGAAGTAGGCCCCGAAGAGCTGTGCTCCCTCCCGCAATGTGGTGTCGATCAACATAGTACGCTTCCTTGCTGCTGCTGTTCCATGCCTTCCATAAAGCATTAACAGTGCCAATTGGGACGAATCTCCCAACATGTCGGAATCACGAAATAATCCATTCATCATCCTTGTGGGGCGAGGGGCTACATTTTTGTAGGTTCCTACGCATTTGTCGCGGGAGTGGGTGGTTTCCTACATTTTTCGTAGGCGGCCGAATAGCAGTAGGGTTCACTGCTTTCTTCATTAAAACAGTGTGTTGCAATGGAAAATCGCGTTTGGCACGCGCCTTGCCATGGGGAAATTCACAACGCGAGAAATTCCCTAAGGAGGAAAACCATGAGGAAAGTAGCAATTTACGGGAAGGGCGGAATCGGAAAGTCCACAACCACTCAGAACACCGTGGCCGGGCTGGCCGAGATGGGCCGCAAGGTCATGGTCGTCGGCTGCGACCCCAAGGCCGACTCCACCCGGCTTTTGCTCGGTGGCCTGGCCCAGAAATCCGTGCTCGACACCCTGCGCGAGGAAGGCGAGGACGTGGAACTCGAAGACATCCGCAAGAAAGGCTACGGCGGCACCTGGTGCGTCGAGTCCGGCGGCCCGGAACCGGGTGTGGGCTGCGCCGGTCGCGGCATCATCACCTCCATCAACATGCTGGAGTCCCTGGGCGCCTACGAGGAGTCCGAAGGGCTGGACTACGCATTCTACGACGTGCTCGGCGACGTGGTCTGCGGCGGGTTCGCCATGCCCATCCGCGACGGCAAAGCCCAGGAAATCTACATCGTCTGTTCCGGCGAGATGATGGCCATGTACGCGGCCAACAACATCTGCAAGGGCATCATGAAGTACGCGGAATCCGGCGGCGTCCGCCTGGGCGGCCTGATCTGCAACTCGCGCAACACCGACCGCGAGGCCGAACTCATCACCGAGCTGGCCAGCAAGCTGGGCACCCAGATGATCTATTTCGTGCCCCGCGACAACGACGTGCAGCGCGCCGAGATCAACCGCAAGACCGTCATCGAGTGGGACGGCACCGTGCCCCAGGCCAACGAGTACCGCGGCCTGGCCAAGGCCATCGACGAGAACGAGATGTTCGCCATCCCGACCCCGCTGGATATCGAGGAACTGGAACAGCTTCTTCTCGACTACGGCATTATGGAAGCCGCGTAATCGTCCGGGGCAAGTCATCCGCGTCATTGCTGCGGCTGACGCACCCTGAACGATTCCGCCGGGTGGAGAGTTCAAGCCATGTTCCTTAGGCTGCATGGCCTCGGATACGACACCCTGAGAATAGAGTAGAAACTAATCGAAGTGTAATAATAACAAAGAGATAGGAGAGCGATAAAATGATGATCATGGTACGAGCAATCGTCCGGCCCGAGAAAGCCGACGGCGTTCTGGCCGCCCTGATGGACAACGGCTTTCCCGCCGTCACCAAGTATTCCGTTGCCGGGCGCGGCAAGCAGCGCGGCATCAAGATCGGCGAAGTGACCTACGACGAGATTCCCAAGACCATGCTCATGAGCGTGGTCAAGGCGGAGGACAAGGATTTCGTGGTCGCCACCATCATGGACGCCGCCCGCTCCGGCACCAAGGGCGCGTTCGGCGACGGCAAGATATTCGTCACCGAGGTGGAGGACGTCTACACCATCAGCTCCGGCGTGAACGAGACCGCCGCAGCCAGCGAGGAGGCCGCGTAATGAAGGAAGTCATCGCAGTCGTGCGGATGGACATGATGAACCGAACCAAGACCGCCTTGACCGAGGCGGGCGTGGACGCGTTCTTCGCCCACGAGGCGCAGGGACGCGGCAAGGGATTCGTCAATGCCGCCCTCGTCGAAGGCGCCGAGTCCGGCTACGAGGAAGCCGCCGAGGTGCTGGGCGAGAAGGGCAAGCTCTATCCCAAGCGCATGGTCACGGTAGTGGTCGCCGACGCTCAGGTCGAGGACGTGGTGGAAGCCATCATGGACGTGAACCGGACCGGCAAGCCGGGCGACGGCAAGATCTTCGTCCTGCCCGTGGGCGACGCCGTCCGCGTCCGCACGGCGGAAACCGGCGCAAAGGCAATCGCTTGAGCCGATTGACGATCCGCGACGGCTCAGGCGCTGCGTAGAGAGGCTATCGCCCGCGCATCCGCCCAGGCTCCGTCCCGGTTCAAGCGGCTCGGATGAATGAATTGAAGGAGTATTGAGATATGGCCAAGACCAAGAAAGTGGTGCAGCTCATGCCGACCGACATCAAGGAGGAGCTTCTGGCGAAGTACCCCCCGAAGGTGGCCCGGAAGCGCGCCAAGCAGATAATGATCAACGAGGCCACGGAGGCCGAGGCGCCGCCCGAGATTCTGGCGAACGTCCGCACCATTCCCGGCATCATCACCATGCGCGGCTGCACCTATGCGGGCTGCAAGGGCGTCATCATGGGCCCCACCCGCGACATCGTGAACATCACGCACGGCCCCATCGGGTGCGGGTTCTATTCCTGGCTCACCCGCCGCAACCAGACCGATCCCGGCCCGGACGGCGCGAACTACATGCCCTACTGTTTCTCCACGGACATGCAGGACCAGGACATCATCTTCGGCGGCGAGAAGAAACTGGCCGCCGCCATCCAGGAGGCATACGACCTCCTGCATCCCAAGGGCATCTGCGTGTTCGCCACCTGCCCGGTGGGGCTGATCGGCGACGACATCCACGCCGTGTGCAAGAAGATGAAGGAGAAGTTCGGGGACTGCAACGTGTTCGCCTTTTCCTGCGAGGGCTACAAGGGCGTGTCCCAGTCCGCGGGCCATCACATCGCCAACAACCAGGTCTTCACCCACCTGGTGGGCGAGCAGCAGGAAGTGCCCGAGGGCGAGTTCAAGATCAACCTGCTGGGCGAGTACAACATCGGCGGCGACGGGTTCGAGATCGACCGCATCTTCAAGAAGTGCGGCATCACCAATCTGTCCACCTTCTCCGGCAACTCGTCCTACGACCAGTTCGCCCGCGCCCATCACGCCGACCTGAACCTGGTCATGTGCCACAGGTCCATCAACTACGTGGCCGACATGATGGAGACCAAGTACGGCATCCCGTGGGTCAAGGTGAACTTCATCGGCAGCGAGTCCACGGCCAAGTCCCTGCGGAAGATCGGCGAGTATTTCGGCGACAAAAAACTCATGGACCGCATCGAGAAAGTGATCGCCGAGGAAATGCCCGCCGTGGAGGCGGCCCGCGAGGAGGTCCTGCCGCGCACCAAGGGCAAGACCGCCATGCTGTTCGTGGGCGGCTCCCGCGCCCATCACTACCAGTACCTGTTCGCCGAGATGGGCATGAGCACCCTGTCCGCGGGCTACGAGTTCGCCCACCGCGACGACTACGAAGGCCGCCAGGTCCTCCCCGGCCTCACGGTGGACGCGGATTCCCGCAACATCGAGGAGATCGAGGTCGAGGCCGACCCCGAGCGCTACAACCCGCGCAAGACGCCCGACGAGGTCAAGGCCCTGGAAATTGCGGGCTACAAGTTCAAGCACTACGCGGGCATGGCCACCGAGATGGACAAGGGCACCATCCTCATCGACGACCTCAACCAGTACGAGGCCGAGAAGCTGGTGGAACTGCTCAAGCCCGACGTGTTCTGCGCGGGCATCAAGGAGAAGTTCTCCATCCAGAAGACCGGCGTGCCCATGAAGCAGTTGCACAGCTACGACTCCGGCGGTCCCTATGCCGGGTTCAAGGGCGCGATCAACTTCTACCACGAGATCGACCGGCTGGTGAACTCCAAGGTGTGGTCCTACATGAAGGCCCCCTGGCAGGAATCCCCGGAACTTACCGGCACCTTCGTCTGGGAATAGCAATTTGTTGAAAACTCCACGCCGGCTGCGTTGCTGCACCGGGGGCGACCCCTCACGCATGTCGGATGCGCTTCGGCTCCGCCCCCGGTTTGCGCCTTGCCGACGCGGCTTTTGAACAAATTGAAGAAAAAGGAAAGGAAAATGGCATTACTCAAACACACCCCCACCGAGGTCATGGAGCGCAAGTCGCTCGTCATCAACCCGGCCAAGACGTGCCAGCCCATCGGGGCCATGTACGCGTCGTTCGGCATCCATGGATGCCTGCCGCATTCCCACGGCTCTCAGGGCTGCTGCGCCTATCATCGGTCCACCCTGACCCGGCACTACAAGGAACCCATCTCCGCCTCCACCTCCTCCTTCACCGAGGGCGCGAGCGTGTTCGGCGGCCATGCCAACCTGTTGCAGGCCATGAACAACATCTTCTCGGTCTACGAGCCGGAAGTCATCGCCGTACACACCACCTGCCTGTCAGAGACCATCGGCGACGACCTGAACCAGATCCGCGACAAGGCGGAAAAGACCGGCAAGCTGCCCGAGGGCAAGACCTTCATCGGCGCGCCCACCCCGTCCTACGTCGGTTCCCACGTCACCGGGTTCTCCAACATGGTCAAGGCCATGGCCATGCTGGCCGAGCCGAGCGGCAAAAAGAACGGCAAGGTCAACATCATCCCCGGCTGGGTCGAACCCTGCGACATGGGCGAGATCAAGCGGCTGGCCGCCATGGTCGGCGTGGACATCACCCTGTTCCCGGACACCGACGGCGTGCTCAACGCGCCGCTCACCGGCGAATACAAGATGTTCCCGGACGGCGGCGTGACCGTGAAGGAACTCAAACGCTGCGGCGACGCCGTCGGCACCCTGGCCCTGGGCGAGTGGTGCTCGGCCGACGCGGCCCGCTGGCTGGACTCCAAGTGCAAGGTGCCCTGCACCGTGCTGGACATGCCGTTCGGCCTGGCCGCCACCGACCGCTTCATCGACGTGCTGCGGACCGTGGCCGGGGTCTCGGTGCCCGACGCCGTGGCCTTCGAGCGCGGCCAGCTCGTGGACATGATCTCCGACATGCACCAGTACCTCTACGGCAAGCGCGTGGCCATCTGGGGCGACCCGGACCAGCTCATCTCCATGTGCGAGTTCCTGGTCAGCCTCGACATGCAGCCCGTCTACGTGGTCACCGGCACGCCGGGCAAGAAGTTCGAGAAGCGGATCAGGGAGATCTGCGAAGGCCAGCCCTTCGAGGTCAAGGTCAAGGCCAAGGGCGACATGTTCGAGATGCACCAGTGGATCAAGAACGAACCCGTGGACCTGCTCATCGGCAATACCTACGGCAAGTACATGGCCCGCGACGAGGACATCCCGCTGCTTCGGTGGGGTTTCCCCATCCTGGACCGCCAGGGGCACCAGTACTTCCCGACGGTCGGCTACAAGGGCGGCCTCAGGCTCCTGGAAAAGATCCTCGGCCTGTTGCTGGATCGCAAGGACCGCGACGATCCCGAAACGCAGTTCGAGCTTGTCCTGTAGCGATCACGCCGGCCCCGGAGCGGAGCGCTTCCCCCTCCGCTCCGGGTTCCCGGCGCATATCAACCTCAACCACGAAGGGCCGCCATGACGCCGACAGCCACATACGAATCCCACCCCTGTTTCGCCGTTGCCGCGCGCAAGAAGGTCGGCCGCCGGCACCTGCCGGTGGCCCCGCGCGCCAATGCCCGCACCCGGTTCGCCGGCAACGGGAAAGCCAAGCCCGCCATCACGCCCGAGGATGCGCTCAGGTGGCTGGACCACGTGGTGGCCCAGGGCAAGCCGGTGTCCATCGTGGGCATCACCGGCCCCGGCGACCCCCTGGCCGTGCCCGAGCCGAGCCTGCGGACCCTGCGCCTGGTCCGGGAGAAATACCCGGACATCGAATTGTGCCTGACCACTCTGGGCCTGGGCGCGGCCGGGCTGGCCGGAGAGCTGGCCGAAATCGGGCTGTCCCACGTCACCCTGCTGGTGGACGCCGTCAGCCCGGAGGTGGCCGAAAATCTCTACGCCTGGATCAGGCCCTCCACCAGGACCGTGCCGCTCTCGGAGGCCGCCAGGTTCCTGGTCAACGAGCAGGCCAAGGCCGTGACCGCGCTCAAGAAGGCGGGGCTGACGGTCAAGATCAACACCACGGTCTATCCCGGCGTCAATGCGGGACACGTGGAGGAGATCGCCGCGGCCATGGCCACGCTGGGCGCGGACATCCTGTCCGTGGCCCCGTTCATCCCGGACAGCGGCGAGCCGGTGTCCCCGGAGCTCATGGCCGAGCTGCGCGACCGGGCCGCAAGGCACATGGACCTCATGCCCGCCTGGAAGGAATGCGGCGAGGGGCTGGTCGGCCTGGACCGGCCGGACAAGCAGGGGGCCTCCGTGACCGTCCTGCCCAAGCCCACGCCCGAGCGGCCCAACGTGGCCGTGGTCAGCTCCACCGGCATGGACGTGGACCTGCACCTGGGCCACGCCATCCGGGCGCTGGTCTACGGCCCGCGCGAGGACGGCCTGGCCTGCCTGCTGGGCAGCCGCGACCTGCCGGAACCCGGCTCCGGGTCGGCGCGGTGGGAGGCCCTGTCGGACATCCTGGGCGACTGTTTCGTCCTTCTGGCCGCCAGCGCGGGCGACAGGCCCAGAGAAATTTTGAGCCGCCGAGGGTTGTCCGTGCTGATTACGGACGGCTCCATCGAGGGCACGGTGGATGTGCTCTACGGCGGCGGCAAAAAAGGCAAGAACTGCAAGCAGTAACAGAGAGAAGGAGAGTGTGAAATGGCTATTCCCGCACGCATGATCATCGTCTGTCAGTCCTTCCGGGTCGCGGGCGAGTCCAAAGGTCTTTGCCACAAGCAGACCGATGGTTTTCTCCAGTACATCGAAGAGGAGGTCCTGGATCGCGGCCTGGACGCGCTGGTGGTGGCCACCAGTTGCCTGAAGCAGTGTGAATCCGGCCCCATCATGGTCGTCCAGCCCGAGAACTGGTGGTTCAGGGGCGTGAACTCCGAAGAGGCCATCGACGAGATACTGGACGCCCTGGAAGAGGGCGAACCCGCCGAGGACTACCTGGCGGCGTAATGAATCGAGAGTCCCATGCCCGAAGCCGCAGCCCCTCAAGGCCGAAGGCGGCCCCGCCGTCCCCGGCGGCAACCGCGTTGACCACGGGGACGGCGGAGCACGGGAGCCGGGCGGCTCGGACCGGAACCGCACGGCGTGAAGAAGCGGCCCGTTTAAACAGCGAATCACCCATTGGGGGAAACAGATGAGCACGATTCTAGAAGAAAGAAAGGACCAGATCCACCTGAGCGGCCAGGGCGCCATCGACATCGCCTGCAACCGCGAATCCCTGGCGGGCGCGGTCAGCCAGCGGGCCTGCGTGTTCTGCGGCTCGCGCGTGGTCCTCTATCCCATTGCCGACGCCCTGCACCTGGTGCATGGCCCCATCGGCTGCGCGGTCTACACCTGGGACATTCGGGGCGCGCTCTCAAGCGGACCCGAGCTGCACCGGCTGTCCTTTTCCACCGACCTCCAGGAAACGGACGTCATCTTCGGCGGCGAGAAAAAGCTCGAAGCCGCCCTGGACGAGCTGATCGACCGGCATTCCCCCAAGGCCGCGTTCGTCTACTCCACCTGCATCGTGGGCATCATCGGCGACGACGTGGAGGCGGTCTGCCGCAAGATGAGCGAGAAAAAGGGCATCCCGGTCCTGCCGGTCCAGTCCGAGGGATTCAAGGGCAGCAAGCGCGAGGGCTACCTGGCCGCGTGCAAGGCCATGTTCCGGCTCATAGGCGGGGGCGACACCTCGGATGTTTCGCCTGTTTCCGTCAATATTTTCGGCGACTTCAACCTGGCCGGAGAAATCTGGATCGTGCGCGAGTACTTCAGGAAAATGGGCGTCCAGGTGGTGGCCAACGTCACCGGCGACGGCCGGGTCCGGGACATCGCGCGCTGCCACGGCGCGGCGCTCAATCTGGTCCAGTGCTCGGGCGCGACCCTCGATCTGGCCCGGATGATGGAGGATAAGTACGACATCCCCTACGAGCGGGTCTCCTACCTCGGCATCGAGGACATGGCCGACTCCCTGTACAAGGTGGCCGACTTCTTCAAGGACCGCGACCCCGGCATCGTGGAGCGCACCCAGGCTTTGGTGCGCGAGGAACTTGAGGCGCTCATGCCCGAGCTGGCCCGCATGCGCCGCGACCTGGAGGGCAGGAAGGTGGCCATGTACGTGGGCGGTTCCTTCAAGGCGTTCTCCCTGGTCAAGGCGTTCCGCCATCTCGGCATGCAGGTGGTCCTGGTCGGCTCGCAGACCGGCACCAAGGAGGACTACGCCGAGCTGGAGCAGATCACCGATCCCGGCACGGTCATCATCGACGACGCCAACCCGCTGGAATTATCACATTTCATCAAGGAAAAGGACGTGGACGTGTTCGTGGGCGGGGTCAAGGAGCGGCCCATCGCCTTCAAGCTCGGCGTGGGATTCTGCGACCACAACCACGAACGCAAGGAGGCCCTGGAAGGGTTCGAGGGCATGCTCAACTTCGCCCGCGAGATCCATCGCTCGGTCATGTCCCCGGTCTGGCAGTTCGTGCCCCGGCGGGCCAACCGCGCCGGACGCAACAGGAAGGAGGCCGTCAATGAGTAAGGCCGCGACCAAGCCCAATTTCGTTTCCACCACCAACGCCTGCAAGCTGTGTACGCCGCTGGGGGCCTCCCTGGCCTTCCGGGGCGTGGAGGGGGGTGTCCCGTTCCTGCACGGCTCCCAGGGGTGCGCCACCTACATGCGGCGCTACGTCATCTCCCATTTCCGCGAGCCCGTGGACATCGCGTCCTCGGCCCTGGGCGAGAAGAACGCCATCTACGGAGGCGGCCCGAACCTCAAAAAGGGCATCCTCAATGTGATGAAGAAGTATGAGCCGGGACTCGTGGGCGTGGCCACCACCTGCCTGACCGAGACCATCGGCGACGACGTGCCCCGGTACCTGGCGGAATTCCGCGAGGAGTTCGGCGACCTCGGACTCCCCGAACTGGTGAACGTGTCCACCCCCAGCTATTCGGGCACGCACATGGACGGCTGGCACGGCGCGGTCCGCGCCCTGGTGGAGCAGCTCTGTACCGCCAAGGCCCCGGACGCCCGCCGGGTGAACATCCTGCCGGGCCTGGTTTCCTGCGAGGACGTCCGGCATCTCTCCGGCATCTGCCGCGACTTCGGCATCGAGGCCACCATCCTGCCCGACATCTCCGAGACCCTGGATGGTCCGGCGTTGGAGGACTACGTAAAGATTCCCTCCGGCGGCACCCCGGTCCGCGCCATCAAGGAGATGTCCGGCGCGCGCGGGACCATCGAGTTCGGCCGCTGCCTGCCCAAACACACGGGCGGCACCAGCCTGGAGGACCGTTTCGGCGTGCCCAACCACCGCATGGGGCTGCCCATGGGGTTGCGCGAGTCGGATGTTTTTTTCGAGACGCTTGAGGCCCTTTCCGGTTCGCCCAGGCCGCGCTGTTACGAGTTGGAGCGCGGGCGGCTGATCGACGCCTATGTGGACGGCCACAAGTACGTGTCCGGCAAGCGGGCCGTCATCTACGGCGAGGAGGACCTGGTGGCCGGGCTGTCGGCCTTTCTGGCCGAGATCGGCGTGGACGTGGTCCTGGCCGGGACCGGCGCCCGCAACAAGGGATTGGAGGCGGCCATCGCCCAGGTCACGGACGGCGTGGCCCGCATGGCCCCGGAGGTGCGCGAGGGCGTGGACTTCCACGACATCGCGGCCGAGGCCGAGTCGCTCAGGCCCGACCTGCTGGTGGGCCACTCCAAGGGCTACCGCTACGCCAAGGCGTGGGGCGTCCCGCTGATCCGCGTGGGCTTCCCGGTCCACGACCGCTTCGGCGGCCAGCGGATCGCCACCCTCGGCTACAAGGGCGCGCTCAGCCTCTACGACAGGATCGTCAACGCGGTCATTGAAAAGGCCCAGGCCGACTGTTCCGTCGGTTACGGATATATCTAGAATTCAACCTGTTACACGTGCGTACAACAGGAGAACGCCATGCATAAGGACCTTACCAAGCACCCCTGTTTCAACAAGGCCGAGGCCGGGAACTGCGGCCGCGTACATCTGCCCGTGGCCCCCAAGTGCAACATCCAGTGCAACTACTGCAACCGCAAGTACGACTGCGTGAACGAGTCGCGCCCCGGCGTGACCAGCGGCGTGCTCAAGCCGTTCCAGGCGGCCGAGTACATGGACAAGGTCCTGGAGAAAGAGCCGCGCATCACCGTGGCGGGCATCGCCGGTCCGGGCGACCCGTTCGCCAACGCGGCCGAGACCCTGGAAACCATGCGCCTCCTGAACGAGCGCCATCCGCACCTGATCTTCTGCCTGTCCACCAACGGTATGGGCATCCTGCCGCACCTGGACGACATCGCGGCATTGGGCGTGTCCCACGTGACCATCACCATCTCCGCCGTGGACCCGGCCATCGGGGCGAAAATCTACGCCTGGGTGCGGGACGGCAACGTGGTCTATCGCGGCGAGAAGGGGGCCGAAATCCTTCTTGAGCGCCAGCTCGCGGCCATCAGGGGCCTCAAGGAGCGCGGCGTCACCGTCAAGATCAATACCATCGTCATCCCCGGCGTCAACGAAGGCCATGTGGCCGAGGTGGCCAGGGTGTGCGCCGGGCTGGGCGCGGACATCCAGAACCTGATCCCGCTCAAGCCCACGGCGGATACGCCGTTTTCGGGGCTGCCGGAGCCGGGCCGCGAGACCGTGCTGCCGCTGCGCAAGGCCGCGGGCGAGTTCATCGCCCAGATGACCCATTGCAAGCGGTGCCGCGCCGACGCCGTGGGCCTGCTGGGCGACGACCAGTCCCGCGCCCTGTGCGGAACGCTCCAGGCGTGCTCCAAGCTCACTCCGTTGGAGGCGAACACCCCGCGCCCGCATGTGGCGGTGGCCACCCGCGAGGGCCTGCTGGTCAACCAGCACCTGGGCGAGGCCCGGTCCTTCCAGATCTGGGGCGAATCCGAGAGCGGCGGCTACCGGCTGGTGGAGGAACGGCCCGCCCCGGAGGCGGGCTGCGGCCCCCGGCGTTGGGCCGAGCTGGCCGAGGCGCTCAAGGACTGCCGGGCCGTGCTCTGCGCCGCCGTGGGCGAGTCCCCGCGTCTGGTGCTCGAGGAACATTCCATCACGCCCCACGTGGTTGACGGCTTTATCGGGGACGCCCTGCGCTACGTGTTCGAGGGCGGCGACATCAATGCGCTCAAGGTGCGGCGCAGCGGCATCGGTTGCGGCGGTGCCGGCGGCGGTGCGGGCTGCGGATAACGCGGCAAGGAGGTCCATATGAACAGGGCAACGCCGGAAAAGGTGTTCGAGTGCGCGTCCAAATAGGTGCCGGGACCCCTGTTTCGCAAGCCCCGTAGGGACGGAGGCCCGAAACCACATGTTTTGATTGGGAAAAGGTCGCGTCGGCGCGGCCCCCCGGCACCGCCGGGCTGCGCGCTTCATGCAGGAAAAATGAGGCCCTGCCGGACATCGGCAGGGCCTTTTTGCGTCGCGCGTTGTGCCGTTGCGCCCACTTGGCGCTTCGCGCGACGATATGAAAATTGTGTATAGACAAGCATATATGAAATATCTTAAATAAATCGGCGTATCGATTTCTGTTCAACCTGATAACTCCGAATGCGGTAAATTGAAAGGAGATTCTCATGAGATGTGTGGCCGGTCTGCTGGCTGTGTTGGCGATGTTTGCGATGGGCGGGTGCATGGCCGCCGGGCAGCACAGGGAAGCCGTGCGTGACGACAGCGTGAACAAGCTCTCCGTAGGCGCCGTGCAGAAGGAAATCCGTGTCGGCATGTCCGGCGCGGACGTGGTGTCCGTCCTCGGGTCGCCCAACATGGTGTCCACCGACGCCAAGCGCCGCGAGGTCTGGGTGTACGACAAGGTCTCCACCGAACGGGTCTATTCGAATTCGTCCGGCGGCGTGGGCGTTCTCGGGCTGGTGATCGGCGGGTCGGCGGGCGCGCTCGGCAGCGGCAGCTACGAAGGACGGTCGGGGGCGTCGAGCACCACCCAGCGCACCCTGACCATCCTCATCAAGTTCGACGAGCAGAGCCTGGTCCGCGATTTCGCCTACCGCCAGTCGAGCTTCTAAGGGGCAACCATGAAACGTATGGCGATTATGGCGATAGCCGTGATGATGCTGGCCGGATGCGCCGTGAAGGTCCCCCGGGAGGCGCTTCAGTTGTCCCCGGAGTCCCTGGCCACCCGGCAGATGCAGACCCGGCAGTTCGACACGGGTGATGCGGAGGCTGTGCTGGTCGCCTCCAATGCGGTCCTGCAGGACCTGGGCTTCAATCTCGACGAAACGTCCGTGGAGCTGGGGGTCGTGGTCGGCTCCAAGCACCGGGACGCGACCAACGGGGGCCAGGTGTTCATGCTGGCCTTGCTGGGCGGCCTGGGGAACAACCCCAATACCGTCAATCTTGCGGACGCCGTGCAGATGGTCAAGGCGTCCCTGGTCGTGCGCGGGCTGGACCGGGAGGACGGGGATGACGGGGAGGCTGTGGGAGCCGTATCCCCCGAAATGATCGAGCAGATGAAGGGCAAGGTCTATGCCCTGTTCCATGAGGAACTGAAGGGTTCGT
Source organism: Desulfovibrionaceae bacterium (assembly GCA_015709315.1). GTDB lineage: Bacteria > Desulfobacterota > Desulfovibrionia > Desulfovibrionales > Desulfovibrionaceae > Pseudodesulfovibrio. The sequence goes on along the minus strand of JACCQI010000006.1, from coordinate 15,132 downwards.
TCCCTGAGGACGCCTGCGAGAAGATCGCCGAGTCCCTGGCTGATTCCTTGGCCGAGGCTCTGGCCGGTGACATGGATGCCTTGCTGAACCATGGGGACGCTCTCGGCGTCACCGCCGTCCGCGTTACTTTTCAGCGAGTGATCTTCAACAATCTTGGTCAGATAAACAGTCAGGAACAGATCAACGACGAGGCCGTTTACAGGGAGTTTTTTGAAAAGCTCTCCAAATCCCTATTCCTTGAGGCAAATCAGATATGACCCGATATTCAATCATTTTCGTGGCCCTGCTGGCCATTATCGGCGGGTGCAACACGGCGCAGAAGAACATTCTGGATTCAGACGGCGAGTCGCAGGTGAAGATGCGGGCCATGCAGACCCGCTACTACGACACGGGCGACAAGAAAACGACCTTGCAGACGGTCATCGCCACCCTGCAGGACCTGGGGTTCGTCATGGACAAGGCGTCCTTCGACCTCGGCTCCGTGTCCGCCACCAAGCTCGACGGCTACCGCGTCCGCATGACCGTGTCCGTCATACCGCGCGGCGAGGAGAAGGTGACGGTCAGGGCCAACGCTTCCTTCAACATCCAGCCCATCGACGATCCCGTCATTTACCAGCGGTTTTTCGAGTCCCTGTCAAAGTCCATGTTCCTGACCGCGCACATGGTGGAGTGACCGCTCCCTCCGAGGTGCCGACACCCCCTGCCGTATGCCGTCGGCAGGGGGTGTCTTGCGGAGGTGGGGTGGAGGTATGCATGCCTAAATCTATATCTGCGCTTCCTTCATGCGCCTAAGCCTGGCCCGGCCCTCGGCGATCATGGTTTCCAGGCCGTACTTCTTGACCCGGTAGCCCATCTGGCGGGCGGACAGGCCGAGCGAATCCGCGGCCTTGTACTGGACCCAGCCGGACCGCTCCAGGGCGGCCATTATCTCGTTGCGTTCGAACTCCTTGAGCGAGGTGCGGTGCGTCAGCCCCTCGACCTGCGGGAGGGTCTCCTCGACCACCGGGGTCTGTCCCGGCGCGAGGTAGGACTTGAGAAATTCCAGGGAGATGCGGTCGTTGTCGGTCATGATGACCAGCCGCTCGATGAGGTTCTGCATCTCGCGCACGTTGCCGGGCCAGTCGTAGCGGATGAGCGCGTCCAGGGCCGTGGGCGTGAGGTGGATGCCGCGGCCGTAGTCGCTGGCCATCTTGTGCAGGAAGTGGTTGAGCAGGCTGGTGATGTCCTCCTTGCGCTCCCGTAGCGGCGGGATGCGGATGGGAAAGACGTTGAGCCGGTAGTAGAGGTCCAGCCGGAACCGGCCGCGCTCCACCAGGTCGCCGAGGTCCCGGTTGGTGGCGGCCAGGATGCGGACGTCGATGGTTCGGGTGCGGCCGCCGCCCAGGCGTTCCAGCTCCTTGTCCTGGAGCACGCGCAGCAGCTTGGCCTGCAACCCCAGGGGCAGCTCGCCGATTTCGTCCAGGAATATGGTGCCCGTGTCCGCCTCCTCGAACCGGCCGGGCCGGGAACCCGTGGCCCCGGTGAACGCGCCCTTCTCGTGCCCGAACAGTTCCGATTCCAGCAGGTTGCCCGGTATGGAGGCGCAGTTGACCTTGATGAACGGGTTGCCGGTGCGCTCGGACAATTCGTGGATGATGCGGGCGATGAGCGTCTTGCCCACCCCGGATTCGCCGAGCAGCAGGACCGTGGCCCGGGTGGGCGACACCTTTTCCATCTGCCGCTGCACCTCGACCATGGACGCGCTTTGGCCCACGATGTACGGGCCTTTGGAGTTTTTGGAAATCTGGTACTTGAGCGAGGTGTTTTCCCGCTTCAGGGCCGCCTCGCGGGCCATGATCTTTTCGTTCAGGCTGATGAACTGGCCGATGAGGGTGGCCACGACCTTGAGGAAGTCGATGTCCTCCTCGAACTCCACCTCGTCCTCGAACAGGCGGTCCACGTTGAGCACGCCGATGGGGTCGCCGTGCAGGATGATGGGCACGCCGACAAAGGAGATGCCGCCGCGGTTGACCCGCCGCGAGCCGGTCTTGTCCAGAAACAGGGGTTCCTTCTCGATGTCCGGCACGTAGTACGGCTCGCCGGTCTGGAAGATGCGGCCGGTGACGCCCTCGTCCAGCCGGTACACGCCGCGCCGTTTTTCCTCGGCGGTCAGGCCGTAGGAGGCGTTTATGGACAAATGCCCGGTCTCCGGGTCGTACAGGGTGACCGTGGCCCGCTGCATGGAGAGCTGCTCCGACAGGATCTGCAGCACGCCGTCAAGGGCCGACACCAGGTCGATGGTCTGGTCGATGACCCGGCAGATGGCCAGTAGGGCGGAAAGCTTCAGTCTGTGTACGGTCGTGGGCATATCCGTGATAAGCAAACACGGTGCCATATGCGATGCCGAAAAAAAGCCTTTTATGTCGTCATGTTGGAGCAATCCGTCGACGGCTGTATTTTTACAAAAATGTTACTTTGCAAAAATGGATATACATATCTGCAATATTGTGGGGTGGCCCGCGCCTATTTCCGGCGGGCGCGGGGTCGCTTTTTCCGTGCGGATTTTTCGTTTCGAGCGGGAGGCGGGCCGGAGGGCTTTTTGCGGGGCGGCCGTCCCTTGGACGGCATGAGGATGGCGTGCTGGCGCAGCCGTTCGGCATCGGTTTTGGCCACGAAGATGGGGTTGCCGCGCATGTCGGTTTCGGCCTGGAACATGGCCGCGGCCGCCGTGCCCGGCAGGGGGATGAAGCACTGCACCTGTTCCGGCTTCCAGCCCCGGGCGCGCAGCCAGTCCGCCAGGACGCGCATGTCCTCGTCCGTGCAGCCGGGGAAGGCGGACATGAGGTAGGGGATGACGTACTGCCGTTTGCCCGCCTTTTTCGATTCCCGGTCGAACAGGTCGAGGAACCGCTCGAAGGCGGCGAAGGAGGGCTTTCGCATGAGCTTGAGCACGTGGTCCGCCTGGTGCTCGGGCGCGATCTTGGCCTGTCCGCCCACGAATTCGCGCACCAATGCGGTCAGGGCGGGCATGTCCGTAAGCCCCAGGTCGATGCGCCAGCCCGAGGCCACGCGCACGTGCTTGACGGACTTGATTTTGGCGGCTGCCCGGAGCAGGTCCACGAATTCGCGTTGGTCCACGCGGTAGTGCTTGCAGATGCGCGGGGTCAGGCAACTCGGCCGGGTGCAGGCGGACTGGTCCCCGGCGCAGTGCGCGCCCCACATGTTGGCGCTGGGGCCGCCCACGTCCGAGATGGAGCCGGTCCAGTCGGGCGCGTCGGTCATGGCCCTGATCTCGGACAGGATGGAGTCCGCGCTGCGCGAGCGCACGGTTCGCCCCTGGTGCAGGGCCAGGGTGCAGAAGGAGCAGCCGCCCGAGCATCCCCGGTGGGTGGTCACGCTGGTGCGGATCATGTCCGCCGCCGGGATGCGCTCCCGGTAGGCGGGATGGCGGCGGCGGGTGAAGGGCAGGCCCGCCATGTCGTCCAGCCCGGCGGTGTCGAGCAGCGGGCCGGGCGGGGTGATGACCACCAGCCGTCCTCCGGCCTCCTGCACGGCGGCGTGCGTGTTCTGGTGTACCTGGCGTTCCAGGAGAATCGTGGCGTCAATGAGCTGTTTCGGGTCTTCGAGAATGGCCTCGTGGGAGGGCAGTTCCATGATCGGGAAGCTGTCGGGCCTGTCCGCGAGGGTGCCCGCCGTGGCCAGGCCGGGCAGCCCGGCGATCTGGGGCCTGAGCGCCTGGATGTCCACTTCGCCCGTTTCGTCGAGGATGGTCTCCATGGCGTCGGCCAGGGCGACGATGGAGTTTTCCGCCATGCCGTAGGCGATGGCCGTGGCCTTGGAATCCAGCAGGATGGATTTGCGGACCGCGTCCGTCCAGAAATCGTAATGGGAGATGCGCCGCAGCGATGCCTCGATGCCTCCGAGGATGACCGGCAGCCCCGGAAAGGCTCGCTGGACGGTGTTGGTGTAGGCGATGGACGCCCGGTTGGGGCGCGCGCCCGCCTTGCCGCCGGGGGTGTACGCGTCGTCGTGCCGCTTCTTGCGGAAGGCCGTGTAGTGCGCGACCATGGAGTCCAGGGACCCGGCGGTGACGCCCGCGAACAGCCGGGGGCGGCCCATGCGGGCCACGTCCGTGGGCCGGTCCCAGGCGGGCTGGGCGCAGATGCCGGTGCGGAAGCCGTGGCGGACCAGCCAGCGGCCGAGCAGGGCGGCCCCGAAGGACGGGTGGTCCACGTAGCCGTCGCCCGTGACCAGCAGGATGTCCAACTCGTCCCAGCCGAGCCGGTCCATTTCCTCGCGGGTCATGGGCAGCACGCCGGGCTGGGCAAGAGGGGGCTTGTTTCGAAGGCGCATAGTGGCGGCATGATGACCGACCTTGTAGTTTTGGTCCATCCTTTTTCGCCTTCCGGGCACGTCGAAACTTCCGGGCTGTACACAAACCGATGCGGCCTGTTAAGGTGGGCCAATCAGGGAGGGACGGCAATGAAGGCGATGCTGCTCGAGGAATACGGCGCGGAACATCGTTTCGCGGAACACGATGTGGATGCGCCCGTCCCCGGTCCGGGCGAGGTCCTGGTTCGGGTGGCCGGGTCCAGCTTCAACCCCATAGACAACAAGATGGCCACGCTCGGCAACCTGCTGTCCTTTGCCCCTGCGTCGCCCGCCCTGCTCGGCATGGACGTGTCCGGCGAGGTGATCGCAACGGGCAAGGGCGCAACGCGGTTTCAGCCGGGCGACCACGTCATGGGCTGCGCGGGCGGCGTGGTGGACATTCCCGGCGCGCTTGCCCAATATATGGCGGCGGACGAGCGGCTGCTGGCTCCGGCTCCGGCCTGCATGGACCTGGCGGACGCGGCCTGCCTGCCCCTTGTCTCGATCACGGCCTGGCTGGGACTGTTCGGCAAGGCGTCCCTTGCGCGCGGCCAGACCCTGCTGGTGCATGGCGGCGCGGGCGGCGTGGGCCACATGGCCGTGCAGCTCGGCGCCCACATCGGGGCCGAGGTCTGCGCCACGGTGTCCAGCCCGGAAAAGGGGCTGGTGGTGGAGGCCCTGGGAGGGACCCCGATCAACTACCGCGAGACACGGGTGGAGGAGTACGTGGACGCGCACACCGGCGGCCGGGGATTCGACGTGGTTTTCGACACCGTGGGCGGCATCGTGCTGGACCAGTCGTTCACCGCCGCGAAGACAGGTGGACAGGTGGTTTCCACGGTGACGCGATCCTCCCATGATCTCAGCTTGTTGCATACCAAAAGCCTGTCGCTGCACGTAGTCTTCATGCTTCTGCCCATGATCACCGGCGAGGGGCGGGAGCTGCACGGCGAGATTCTGGCCAACGTGTCCGGGCTGGTGGACGAGGACGCCCTGGCCGTGCTCATCGACGACCGGCGGTTCGACTTCCGGGAGGTCGGCGATGCCCACCGGCATTGGGAGCGGGGCAGGGCGTCGGGCAAGATTTCCCTGGTGCCCGCAGACTGGACCCATGGGGCGTGATGGCAAGTGCCGCGGGGATAACCGCGATTGGTTCTTGACAAAAATTCTCTCGCGGGAAAGATTATGATTCTATACTGTAAGTAGTGGACCAGACCCGCAACTGGCGGGTTTGATCCGGCTTGCAACAATTCATTCCAAGTGACGCCTATGCCTTCAGAGAAAAAACCGTCGGTTAAGCCCGTGTCCAAGTCCACCGCCAAACCGTCGGACCCCAAACCGGCCCCCGCCGGGCACGACGCTTCCGCAGCGCCCGGTCCGTCCGACCGTCCCCGGACCGGGAAAAAGCGCGCGTCCCGGGCCGGGCAGGCCGCGTCCCAATCTCAGCCGTCCAAGCCGTCCAAGCCGGACCAGCCGTCCAAGCCGGACCAGCCGTCCAAGCCGGACCAGCCGTCCAAGTCCGGCCGGCCTCCCCAGCCTGGCCAGCCCCTTCAGCCGGGGCAGCCCATGGCCGACAGCCGGGTCAAGGCCGACGAGCGGCTGACGCCCAAGGACATCGACTACCAGCCGCCTCTGGTCATCTGCCTGTCCATCATCAGCCGGCTGTTCGGCAAGCCCGTGTCCTCCGCCACCCTCAAGGCGGGCATCCCGCAGAAGGACGGGGTGATCACCGCCGCCTCCATAGTGCGGAGCGCCGAGCGCATCGGCATCACGGCCAAGACCGTGTTCCGCGAAAAACTGACGGCCATCACCAAGCTGGTCCTGCCGTGCATCCTGCTTTTGCGGGGCGGCAACGCCTGCGTGCTGCTGGACACCACCAAGGACACGGCCCGGGTTATGGTGCCCGGCCACGGAATGGACGAGACCGAGGTCCCCCTGGCCAGGCTCGAGGCGGAATACACCGGGTACGCCATCCTCTGCCGTCGAAAGTCCCGGCTGGACAAGCGCGCCAGCGAACTCAAGCTGCTCAAGACCAAGCGCTGGTTCTGGGGCGTGATCGCCCATTTCTGGCCCATCTACCGGCACGTGATGGTCGCGTCCATCATGACCAACCTGATCATCGTGGCCTCGCCGCTGTTCATCATGAACGTGTACGACCGCGTCATTCCCAACAACGCCACGGACACGCTTTGGGTCCTGGCCCTGGGCATTGCCGTAGCCTACATGTTCGACTTCCTGCTCAAGAACCTGCGGACCTATTTCGTGGATGTGGCGGGCCGGAACGCGGACGTGCTTTTGGGGTCGAAGATCATGAACCACCTCATGTCCGCCCGGCTGGACCACATGCCGGAATCGGCGGGCGCGGTGGCCAACAACATCCGCGAGTTCGAGTCCCTGCGCGAATTTTTCAGCTCGTCCTCGCTGGTGGCCCTCATCGACCTGCCGTTCCTCTTCCTGTTCATTCTGCTCATCTACTACATCGGCGGGCCCATCGCCTATCCCATCTTCATCGCCGTGCCCGTTGTGGTGCTGTTCGGCATTTTCCTGCAGATTCCCTTCCAGCGCATCATCGAGAGCCACTACAAGGAGTCCACCCAGAAGAACGCGCTTCTGTTCGAGATCGTGCAGGGGCTGGAAACCATCAAGACCTCCATGGCCGAGGGCCGCATGCAGGCCCGGTGGGAGAACGTGGTCGGCATGTCCGCCGAGTCCAACAGCCGGGCCAAGATCATGGCCAACATCTCCATTTCCTTTTCCGTGTTCATCACCCAACTGGTCTCGGTTTGCGTGGTGGTCATCGGCGTGTACCTCATCGCCAAGGGCGAGATGACCGTGGGCGGCCTGATCGCCGGGAACATCCTGGCGTCCCGGTCCATGGCCCCGCTTTCCGCCGTGGCCGGTCTGCTCTCCCGGTTCCAGCAGTCCCGCATGGCGCTCAACGCCCTGGATATGCTCATGGCCATGCCCAGCGAGCGGCCCGAGGACAAGGAAGCCTTCCATTACGGGACCATAGAGCCGTCCCTGACCATCACGGACGTGAGCTTCAGCTATCCCGGCACGGACAAGGCCGTGCTCCACGACGTCAATCTCAAGCTCAGGCCCGGCGAGAAGGTGGGCATCGTGGGCCGGACCGGGGCGGGCAAGTCCACGCTGGGCAAGCTGTGCGTGGGCCTGTACCAGCCCGTGGAGGGTTCGGTGCAGGTGGGCGACATCGATCTGCGCCAGATGGACGTGGCCGACCTGCGCCGGAAGGTGGGATACATCTCCCAGGACAGCCTGCTTTTCTACGGCACGCTCAAGGACAACATCGCCTTCGGCCTGCCCGAGGCGGACGATCAGTCCATCAACCACGCGGCCGAGATCGCCGGGGTCAACGACTTCGTGCGCGACCACCCGGCGGGCTTCGGCATGATGGTCGGCGAACGGGGAACCTCCCTGTCCGGCGGCCAGCGCCAGGCCGTGACCATTGCTCGGGCCATTCTGCCCGACCCGGAAATCCTGATAATGGACGAGCCGTCGAGCAACATGGACAACCAGTCGGAGTACCGGCTCAAGGAACGGCTCAGGCGTCACGCGAAGGACAAGACGCTGATCGTCATCACCCACCGCCATTCCATGCTCGATCTGGTGGAGAGGCTGGTGATCATGGACCGGGGAAGAATCCTGGTGGACGGCCCCAAGAAGGCCGTTCTGGACGGACTCAAGACCGGCAAAATCAAGATTTCGGTGTGAGGTCGCCATGAGCAAGCACAATAACAGAGAAGCGCTCCTGTTCATGAGCGAGGTGGATCGGGCCATGTACGGCAAGGGCCGCCGGTTCGCCTATATCATGTCCATGTCCATCGTCCTGTTTTTCCTCCTGTTCATCCTTTGGGCCAAGTACGCCGTGCTCGACGAGGTCACGCGCGGCTTCGGCCGGGTCATACCGTCCCAGCGGGTGCAGGAAATCCAGAACCTGGAAGGCGGCATCCTCATGGAGCTGCTTGTCGTCGAGGGGCAGGAAGTGGCCAAGGGGGACATCATTTGCCGGATATCCAACGAACAGGCGGCCAGTTACTACCGGGACGCCAAGTCCAAGGCCCAGGAGCACCGGGCGGCCATCGCCCGCCTGGAGGCCGAGGCCGAGGGCGGGGAGCCGGTTTTCAACGAGGAGCTTATGGCCGAGTCGCCCCAACTGGTCGAGGACCAGAAGCGGATTTTCGCGGCGCAGCGGGACAAGATAAACATCGAGTTGGGCCTGCTGCGTGACCAGTACGAGCAGAAAAAGCAGGAAGTGAACGAGATGGTCAGCCGCCGCCGGCAGCTTCGCAAGAGCCTTGAGAACGCCGAAAAGCAGCGCGACATCGCCAAGCCCCTGGTGGAGAAGCAGATCCATTCCGAGATGGATTACCTCCGCCTGGAGCAGACCGTGGTTCAACTCGCCGGGGACGTGGAACAGCTCACCCTGAGCATTCCGCGCGCGCAGAAGGCCGTGCAGGAGGCCGAGGGCCGCATCGCCCGGGCCAGGGCCGAGTACCGGACCAAGGCCCTGGAGGAGATCAACTCGCGGCGGATCGAGCTGAATTCGCTCGAGGAGAACCTCACCTCCAGCGGCGACAGGGTCACCCGTACGGACGTCCGCTCCCCGGTCAAGGGCATCGTCAAGCACATCCTGATCAACACGCTGGGCGGCGTTGTCCGGCCCGGCCAGTCGATCATGGAAATCGTGCCCCTGGACGACACCCTGCTGGTGGAGGCGGAGGTCAAGCCGTCGGACATCGCCTTCCTCCATCCGGGCCAGAAGGCCAAGGTCAAGATCACGGCCTATGATTTCTCCATCTACGGGGGACTCGACGGCATCGTCGAGAACATCTCGGCCGACACCATCGCGGACGAGCGGGGCGAGAATTTTTATCTCGTCAAGGTCCGCACCAAGCAGAACGCCATGCTCTACCGGGGAGAGAGGCTGCCCATCATCCCCGGCATGACCGCCGGCGTGGACGTCCTGACCGGCAAGAAGTCGGTGCTCGACTATCTCCTCAAGCCGATCCTCAAGGCCAAGCAGAACGCGCTCAGGGAGCGTTGATCGGGCCATGGGCCGCCGGGGACTTTATACGTTGCTCAGGGGGGCATTGTGCGTCCTGTGCATGGTCGCGGTCCTGTGCCTGGCCTCGGGAAGTCCCGCCGCCGAGAAGCAGCGACTGCTCGGCACCATGGAATTCAAGGCCAAGATCCAGAAATTGCCCAAATGGCAACGCGTGCTGGACAAGATGCGGGCCTGGAAGGGGTACTTTCAGGACGCGTCCATGGCCAACCACCCCTCCAAGGGCGGGTGGAACGCCCTCAAGACCGAACTTGCGGGCAAGCCGGAGATGGCCATTCTCAAGGCGGTCAACAAATTCTTCAACAAGTGGCCCTACCGGCTGGACAAGGCCAATTGGGGAATCAGCGACTATTGGGCCACCCCTCCCGAGTTCATCAAGAAATCAGGCGATTGCGAGGATTATTCCATCGCCAAGTTCTATGCGCTGCAGGAGGTGGGCTTCACCGGCGACCAACTGCGCATCGTGGCGGTCAAGGACGCCATCCGGGGCATCGGCCACGCGGTCCTGGCGGTCTTTGCCGCGGACGACATCTACATACTGGACAACCAGACCGTCATGGTTCTGTCGCATGCGAAATACAAGCACTACATCCCGCAATATTCCGTGAACGAAAAGTTCCGGTGGATGCACGTGGCACCCAAAAAGAACACCACGTACTCGAAGACGAAGAAGTAAGGTCCGTCCTCCTTCGGGAGGGCGACGGAATACAACCAGATGGAGTATCGACATGGCTGAACGAACGAAACAAACCGCATCAGAGGTCCCTAAGTCAATCGGGGGAGCCGGGCAGACCGTCAAGATCGGCGTTGTCCTGGCATTCGTGCTCGTCATCTCGGTGGGAATTGTGCTGCTGGCCAACCGGGCCGTCGGCGACAAGGAATCCGGGGTGCTGGAGAATCTCCAGAAACGCTTTCACCTGCTTGTCCAAGGCAGGACCGAGGTCATCGGCTCCTTCCTCGACAACGTCGCGCACCACGGTGACCGGCTCATCAAGTCCGACCTCTTCAGGCTGTACGCCACGGAGATCGACGGTTTCGACGGCGACCTGACCGTGCTCTTCGGGGCCATCCGGTCCGACGGCCAGGTGCCGGAGGACGGCGAGTCCCTGGCCGAGCAACTGCCCATGATGGAGAACATGCTCCGCGAGTTCTCCACCTATGCGGGGTTCGTCAACGCACGCATCCTGAACAAGCGGGGCGAGGCGTACATCGCCACGGACGGCCACCTGCCGCCCATGAGCGAGGAGCAGATCAAGGCGGCCCAGGCCGCCATCAGGGAGAACGGGCCGCAATACTCGTCCCTGCGCAAGACGGCGCTCGGCATGGAGATGGACGTGTACGTGCCCATCTATCCGCCGGACGCCGTGGGCGGCACGGACGAGGCTCCCAGGGAAGGGGCGGTCGGCGCGCTGATGATGACCCGGCAGGTCTCGGGCAAGATCACCGAGCTGTTGTCCAACTCGCCGCTGGCGGGCAAGGGCGAGAAGACCAAGCTGATGCAGAAGGCCGGGCCGGGTTTCAGGGAGGTCACTCCATGGACCTCCGAGGGATTCCTGGACATCGCCTCGCCCGTCAAGATCGACGAGAACGGACATCTGCCCTTTGCCGTGCGCCCGAGCCTGTCCGACGACGCCAGGCGGGTCTACTCCCTTGGCGTCCGCATCCCCGGCCCGGAGTGGTGGCTGGTGCAGGAGGTGGACTATGCCGAGGCCATGCGCCCCATCAACGATTTCAAGCGGACCGTGTACATCGTGGCGGGCCTGGGCATCCTGACCGCCTTCCTGGTGGCCGGGCTGGCCTGGTGGATTCTGACCGGCGTACAGAGCCAGCGCATCGCCACCCAGTTCAAGGCCCTGGCCGCCAAGATCGAGGAGCAGAAGCGGTTCATCGATTCCATCAACGCCAACATCGACGAGTTCATTACCCTGAAGGACGCGGGGGGCAGGTTCACCTACGTCAACGACGCCTTTGCCGAGGCGGCCGGTCGCCCCAAGGAGGAACTGATCGGCATGGACGCGGCAGCGGTGTTCGGCTTCGACACGGCCAAGCGGCTTGAGACCATCGACGAGGTGGTGGTGCGCGAGCACCGCAAGAAAACCATCAGCGAACCCATCTTCCTGCGCTCCAAGCGGCATCAGTTCCAGATATCCAAGTCACCCTACTGCGACGCCGACGGGCAGTGCGAGGGCGTTGTCGAGGTCTATCGCGACATCACCGAGTTCGTGGCCGCGCAGGAAAAGAACAAGCGGCTCATCAAGTCCGCCATGGAGGCGCTCGGCTCCACCATCGAGGCGGCCGACCCGTACCTCGGGGGCCACACCAAGCTGCTGGCCGGGCTGTCCGTGGAGGTGGCCAGGCACATGCGTTTGTCCGAGATGGACATCGCCGAGATCGAGACCGCGGCCAACCTCTCGCAGATCGGCAAGATGTTCGTGCCCAACGAGATTCTGACCAAGCCCGGCAAGCTTACCCCCGAGGAGATGGACGCCATGGAGCAGCACGTGGAATACGCGTACCGCATCCTCAAGGATATCGACATCGACGAGGCCGTGCTCAAGGCCATCTACCAGATGAACGAGCGCCTGGACGGCTCGGGCTACCCCAAGAGCCTCAAGAACGGGGAAATCATCATGCTCGCCCGCATTCTGGCGGTGCTGAACGTGTTCTGCGCCATGATCCGGCCCCGGTCCTACCGGGGCGCCAAGGAGCCGCAGCAGGCCCTGGACATCTTGGCGGGCGAGTCCGCCAAGTATGATCCCGAGGCGGTCGCGGCCCTGGCCGACGTCATCGCCACCCCCGCAGGGGAGCGGTTGCTCGGCGGCAAGGACTAGCATCTGCCGACTCCATCCGGTTGCAAGGCCCCGGCGACAGTTCGCCGGGGCCTTTTTGCGTCCGGGACCATAAGAGGGATCTCACCGATGCAGCACCCCCCGACGGGCAGGGAAAAGCATTTCACACCACAGGAAAGACGACCTCCCGCATCCAACCGCCAGGGCGTCACCCCCAAGCACAGAGAACAAAGGACCGAATACACGCGCTCCCACCCCGCGAAGCGGACACAAAAAGCTTCGGAAAAGAAAGGGGATGGGCGGCCGGAGGCACCAAAAAAGGGGCGCGGCCTTTGGCCGCGCCCCTGGATGTTCTCGCTTGAACGATTGTCCTACTGGGCGTCCTCGGGGAGGGTGTCGTATGTATTGGACGCCACCTCGAGGGTGTTGGTCAGCCGGCCCTCAAGGGCCAGGAACTTGTAGATGGTGAAGTTGCGGTTGCTGGTGGCGGTCTCGAGCTGGACCTTGTTGGTGAACACCTCGTTGGTGGCGTCAAGCACGTCCAGGAGCGAGCGCTGTCCGACGTTGAACTGCATCAGGTACATGTCCAGGGACTCCAGGCTGTACTGCAGGGCTTCCTGGTACTTGGTGATCTGGCCGAGGGCCGATTCGTATTCCGCCCAGGCGGCGGCAACCTGGCGGATCAGGTCGTCGGTGGTGTTTTCCAGGTCGCTCTGGGCCTGATTGATGCGGGCTGCGGCGGTGCGGACGTCGTTGTAGTCGCTCAGGCCGTTGAACAGGTTCCAGTTGGCGGCAACCATGGCCTTGTTGTCCTGGATCCAGGAGTCGGTGCCGTCCAGGTCGTCGGTGTGGCGGCTGGACACGTAGACGTCTATCTGGGGATAGTAGTATGATTCGAGCTGTTTCTTGGTACGCTCGGCGACATCGATCTCGGCCTTGTACACGGCGATCTTGGGATTGGTCTCAAGGGTGCCGTTGAGGACCGCGTCCGAATTGATGGGCACCAGATCGGAGGCGAAGCCGGGGTCGGCCAGCGTGGCCGCGCTCATGCCCACGGTGCGGGCGTATTCGGCCTCGGCGGTGTGGAGTTCGCCGACATAGGTGACCAGCGTGGTTTCAGCGCGAGCTACGCGGCCCTTGGCCTGCATCTCGTCCGCCCTGTTGCCTGCCCCGCCTTCCACCCGTGCAGTGATGGAGTCGAGCAGTTCCTGGTGGGCGATGATGTTCTCGTTGGCCAGTTCCACAAGCTTGCGGATGCGGATCACGTCCACATGGGCGCGGATGGCGTCCAGGGCCACGGTCTCGACGTTGTCGATCAGGCGGCCTTCGGCGGAAGTCAGGCGGGCGGTTTCCCGCTTGTAGTCGTTGTAGCGGTCAAAGCCGTCGAAGATCGGCTGGGTCAGGGTCAACTGAACGTCCGTCGGCGTACGGGTGTGCAGATCGACGTGATTGGCGCGGTTGGCCTGGTTGCTGTATTCCTGCCACCCGGCCTCGGCCCTCAGGTCAAGAGACGGAAAGAACCGGCCGAGCGCGGACAGCTGGGCTTTGGAGACCGCGTCCTTGTTGTGCAGCAAGGACTTGATCTGCGGGTGTTGCTTGACCGCGGCGACCACGCTGTCTTTCAGCGAGGTTGTTCCGTCCGCAGCGATGGCGGGTGCGGTCAGGAAAAGGGCGAAAAGCAATGTGGCGAGAACAAATTTTTTCATCAGTTTACCCCAGGGTAAATGTTATGAGGTACTTACTTGGCACTATATAGCTATATATATGCACTTCTGTCAATATGGCCTTGTGAAAAGATTGAACGATTCAAGCTAGCTTTAACATTTCAACACTCTAGACATATTTTAGATTAAAGACGTCGCCCGAAGAGGCGGCAATAGTGCCTGTATTCGGATATGCGTAGGCGGATAATGTGGCATGGCAATCTCATGTGTCTGAAAAAAGTGGTTTATTCGGAAGTAAGCACGGAATGAATTATGTGGGTGAGGAGTTCGCCGCCCGAGGGGGCGGCGATAAGAACCTGGTTCCTGTTGTCCGTTGGTGAGAACGATTTCCGATTTAATCGGAATGTTCCTGATTAGGGTGTATGTGCCGAGCGTCGCGGTATCGTTCATATGAAAACCGTTATCCAATTGCGTGTTTTGTTTCAAGTGCAATCGCTTGTCCTGCGGGAATCTCTGGACCGGGCCGACCAAAACAGGACAAAGCCTTCGTTGTTGGCAAGCGTCGGGTCGAGGTGTCTGGCTGATTCCGACGATGTGATCAATGCTGATTGTCTCCACGTGGTCGTTTGACCGATCTGTCGTTCAAGCTTGAAGAAAAGCATATATTCCCCACTATGGAAGTCAAGAATATTAAATACAATATTATCAGGGTGATATGGTGCCATCGAGTCGTGAAGCCGGTCCTTGCTGTTTCTGCGGCTTCGCAGTAGCTGATTTTGGCTATTATGGGCGATTATTTGAACTTGTCCAAAAATTTCAACAGATCAATGTTGATAAAAATTTATTTTAATCATGTCTGTTTCGGCATGTTCCCAGCAATGCATTCAGCAGTATTTTGAATACATTGGTAATAACAATCATCACAAATAGGGATGGGGAAAAGATCTGATTTCGCAGCCGTCGTCATGTCGGCGATTTCGGATTCAAATCTTGATTTTACGTTACCAAGCAACGTTTTGGGGCATGGAGCAGCCATTACATTATTATAATTCGGGAGAGGCGTGCCATTGGGTTTCGGTGCATCAGTATGTCGGCCATATCGTCCGGCTGTTTTGATGCGCTGATTCCGTTCGGACGCCATAAATCAAGTTTTCCGTTGACAACGTCCGAGAGTTTGAGCAATTTGTCTTTCCCAACGACGTGGGGCTGTAGCTCAGTTGGGAGAGCGCTTGAATGGCATTCAAGA
>JACCQI010000057.1 GCA_015709315.1 Desulfovibrionaceae bacterium | reverse complement strand
AACTCAGAATCATGGGCATCCATGAATCGAAGTACGCTCTATTCGGATGAACCCTATTTTCGGCCCTGGAAGACCATGCTGGTGCGGACCGTCGATGACGGCGGTGAAAGCTTCTATGTACGGGCACCCCATGCCGAGACCGTGCCTCAGCTCTGGACCGCCCTGAACCGCAACAAGTGAGCGCGCGTATGAGCTGGAAATCCTCCTTGCAGTCCCTTCAAACCGTATTGGACGGGCTTGTCGTCACCGACGGCGCCGGGACCGTTCTCGACGCGGACGCCGGGTTCGCGACCCTGGTGGAGTGGATCGACGCCTGCCGGGAAGACAAGCGGCGGATATATTTCGTGGGCAACGGGGCGAGCGCCTCCATGGCCAGCCATTTTTCCACCGACCTGGCCAAGAACGCCGGGGTGCCCACCGAGGTCTTCACGGACTGCTCCCTGATCACGGCCACGGGCAACGACTTCGGATACGCCCAGACCTTTGCCTACCCGCTTTCCCAGCGCATGGTGGAGGGCGAGGTGCTCATCGCCATTTCCAGTTCCGGCAATTCCCCCAACGCGGTGGAGGCCGCGCTCAAGGCGCGCGACCTGGACGGGCTGGCGGTGACGGTCACGGCCATGTCCCCGGACAATTCCCTGCGCGGCCTGGGCGACCTCAATTTTTATCTCCCCGCCGAGGACTACGGCATGGCGGAGTCGGGCCACGCCGTGGTCCTGCATCATTTGGTGGATATCTTTTCCGCACGCAAGGGCTGAAACCGCATACGATTTTTCACGGGCGCGGCCATGGTGCGCGCCCGGCTTTACGTAATTTCAAGGAGCATTGACACATGGGCGACAAATACGGCATCGACAGCCACAAGCTGCATCATCACCCGGAGCGGGTGGCCGACTGGAAACGGGGGGAGAACATCTACCCCATCTACATGGAGATAAGCCCGTCCGGCGCATGCAACCACCGCTGCATCTTCTGCGCCCTGGATTTCATGGGCTACCAGACCCGGTACCTGGATACCGCCGTGCTCAAGGAGCGGATGACCGAGATGGCCGGGCTGGGCCTCAAGTCCGTGATGTACGCGGGCGAGGGCGAGCCGTTCCTGCACAAGGACATGGTCGAGATCACCCGGCACGGCAAGTCCGTGGGCATCGACCAGGCGTTTACCACCAACGCCACCCTCATGTCCCCCAAGATCAGCGAGCGGATCCTGGACGTCACCTCCTGGATCAAGGTCAGTTGCAACGCGGGCACGGCCGACAGCTACGCGGCCATCCACCGCACCAAACCGTCCCACTTCGACCGCGTGCTCTCCAACCTGGAGGCCGCCGTGAACATCCGCGAGAAGAACGGCTACGGCTGCACGCTCGGCATGCAGATACTGCTTCTGCCCGAGACGCGGGACGAGGTGGTGGGGCTGGCGGAGACCGCGCGGGATATCGGCCTGGACTACCTGGTGGTCAAGCCGTACTCCCAGCACCCCCAGTCCGAGACCGAGGAGTACAAGGACATCGAGTACACCAACGTGGACGGTCTGGCCGAGGAACTGGAAGCGGTGGCCACGGATTCCTTCTCGCCCATCCTGCGGCTCAACACCATCAGGAAGTGGCAGGACAAGGACCGCCCCTACGAGCGCTGCCTGGGGCTGCCGTTCTGGTCCTACCTCGACGCGGGCGGCAACGTCTGGGGCTGCTCCATGTTCCTGGAGGACGACCGGTTCAATTACGGCAACATCCACGAGCAGTCGTTCAAGGAAATTTGGGAAGGCGGCAAGCGGACCAAAGCCATGGAGTGGTTCCTTGCCGAGTTCGATCCGTCCCATTGCCGCATTAATTGCCGCATGGACGAGATCAACCGCTATCTCTGGGGCCTGGCCAATCCCCCGGAGCACGTCAATTTCATCTGATCGGGCAAGGCATGATCATCGGGCTGGACTTCGACAACACCATAGTTGAATACACGCCGCTCTTCCGCCGTTTGGCTATAGAGAAGGGGTGGCTCGACGCGACGAGTCCCGCACGGTCCAAGCAGGACGTGCGGGATTTGGTGCGCCTGCTCCCGGACGGCGAGATGAAGTGGCGCGACCTTCAGGCCGAGGTCTACGGGCCGCGCATTCTTGGTGCCGACCCGTTTGCCGGGGTCCGGGAATTCCTGGCCTTCTGTCGCGCAAAGGGTTTGGAAATTCAGGTGGTCAGCCACAAGTCCGAGTACGCCGCCAATGATTTCGACAGGGCGTGCAGCCTGCGCGAGATGGCCCTCAAGTGGTTCGAGACGAACGGCTTTTTCAGCGACGAATACGGGTTGTCGCGCGAACGGGTGCATTTTACCGACACCCGGACGGAAAAGGTGGCGCGAATCGCGGCCCTTGGCTGCGCGGTGTTCGTGGACGACCTGATCGAGACCTTTGAGGAAGCGGATTTTCCCGAGGGAACCGGACGGATTCTGTTTTCCGACGCGCATCCCGATTTCGACGGCGCGGTGGCCCCGGACTGGGCCGAGGTCGCCCGGCTGGTGGAGGAGGCTGTCCGTGACGGCCGTTGATCTCTGCCCTGCGGCGCGCGCGGCCATCGGCGAGCCGGTCCTGTCCGTCGAGGTGTTGGGCGGCGGGCGGAACAGCCGCGTCTTTGCCGCGTCCACGGCCTCGCGCACGGTGGTGGTCAAGTATTACTACCGGGCCGGCGACGACCCGCGCGACCGGCAGCGGACCGAGCGCCGCGCCCTGGCTTTTCTGGCCGAAAACGGTGTGCAGTGCATTCCGGCCGTCCTGCATGTGGACCGGGAGCAGGGCTTCACCATCCTTTCCCACGTCAAGGGCGAGCGCATCGACGACGACCGGATGACCCTGGACGACGAGCGGGATTTCGCGGAATTCGTCGAGCAACTCAGGGATCTGTCCGAAGCGCCCGGAGCCTCGGATCTGGACAACGCGTCCGAGGCGTTCTTTTCCCTTGAGGGCGTCTTGTCGAATCTGGAAGGGCGGCTGACCCGGCTGGCGTGGCGGCCCGGCGATCTGCCGCTGGCGGCCGAGCTGGCCGGGTTTCTGGACGGGCGGTTCGTTCCCGCTCTGGAAGACCTGTCAAGTCGGGCGAAAGTGTATTACAGGGGGGTAGGTCTTGAGATCGGCCAGGAAATAGACCGTTCCGAGCGGGTGCTCAGCCCCTCGGATTTCGGTTTGCATAATTGCGTGAAGTCGCCGGAAGGATTGGTTTTTTTCGATATGGAATACTTCGGCTGGGACGATCCGGCCAAGCTGGTGTCCGACTTCGTGCTGCACCCGGCGCAGGGGCGCGTGGGCGAGTCCCGCTACCGGGTGGCCGGACGCATGGCCGGGCTGTTCATGGACCGGCCCGGTTTCGCGGAGCGGCTCAAGGCGCTGCTGCCGCTGTTCGCGCTCAAGTGGTGCGCGATCGTGCTCAATGAATTTCTGGCCGGGGAGAACGCCAGGCGGGCGTTCGCCGGCCGCGACCGGGATTATGAATCCGTGCTGCGCCGCCAGCTCGGCCTGGCCCAAGCCATGCTTGAGCGGGCCGTGTCCGGCGACATCGCAGCGCGTCTGATCAAACAGAACCGATAGTGAGACTCAATATGGATAAACGTTCCAAGGCCCTGCGCCGCCGGATGATCGAGATAATGCATCTGGGCGGCAGGGGGCATCTGGCCCCGGCCATGTCGCTGGTGGAGATCGTGCGTGTGCTGTACGACGACATCATGCGCTTCGACCCTGAAAATCCCCAATGGGAGGCGCGCGACCGCTTCATCCTGAGCAAGGGGCACGGCTGTCTGGCGCAGTACGCCATGCTCGAGGACAAGGGGTTCATCACCTGCGACGACGCCTGCTGTTTTTGCAAGTTCGACGGCATCCTGGGCGGGCATCCCGAGCGGGACAAGATCCCCGGCGTGGAGGCGTCCACCGGATCGCTGGGCCATGGTTTGTCCATCGGCGTGGGATTTGCCCTGGCCGCCCGGCATGCCGGGCGCGATAATCGCGTGTTCGTGGTCATGGGCGACGGCGAGTGCAACGAGGGCTCGGTCTGGGAGGCGGCCATGAGCGCGTCCAAGAACCGGCTCGACAACCTGGTCGCCATGGTGGACTACAACAAGCAGCAGTCCTACGGCACCACCACCGAGGTCCTGGACCTGGAACCGTTCGCCGACAAGTGGCGGGCCTTCGGGTTCGCCTGTGTGGAGGTGGACGGCCATGATGTGGACGCGCTGCGCGAGGTCCTTTCCTCCGTGCCCGCCGAAAAGGGGCGGCCCACCGCGATCATCTGCCACACGGTCAAGGGCAAGGGAATCCCGTTCATCGAGCGCGACCTGACCTGGCACCACCGGACCAAGCTCTCGGACGAACTCTACAACAGCCTGATCGAAGCGGTCAGTTAGGATACCCATGCGAAAGACCTGTCTCAACTGCATCTACGACATCGCCAGGGAGCACGAGGACGTCTTCTTCGTCGGTTCGGACCTCGGCTACAAGACGCTCGACGATTTCAAGGAAGAGATGCCCGACCGCTTTTTCATGGAGGGCATCAGCGAACAGCACGTCATCGGCATGGCTGCCGGTCTGGCCATGGAAGGCAAGACGGTCTACGTCAATACCATCGCCACCTTCCTGACCCGGCGCTGCTTTGACCAGACCGCCATGGACCTGTGCCTGCACAACGTGCCCGTGCGCCTGGTGGGCAACGGCGGCGGCATGGTCTATGCCCCGCTGGGGCCGACCCACATGGCCATCGAGGACATCGCCATCATGCGCGCGCTGCCCAACATGACCGTGGTTGCGCCCTGCGATGCCGAGGAAATGGCCCGCTTCATGCCTCAGACCGTGGATTGGGAAGGCCCCATCTACATCCGGCTGGGCAAGGGCTACGACCCGGTGGTCTCCAAGCCCGAGCTGGGCTTCACGCTGGGCAAGGGCATTCCCTACCGGGAGGGCAAGGACGTCCTGCTGGTGTCCACGGGCGTGTCCCTGCACGGCTGCATCGACGCCGCCGACCTGCTGGCGGAAAAGGGCGTGAGCGCGGCCATCATGCATTCCCCGACCATCAAGCCGTTCGACGACGAGTTGCTGCTTTCCATGGCCGACGGCGTGAAGGCCGTGGTCCCGGTTGAGGAACACACCGTCATCGGCGGCCTGGGCGATGCCGTGGGCGCGGCCCTGCTCGCCTCCGGGCGCACGTCCCTGCCCGCGTTCCGCAAGGTGGGCATCCCGGACGTGTTCACCGAGAACTACGGCAGCCAGAAGGAACTGATGCGCCATTTCGGCATGGACGGCGAGGGCATTGCCAAGACCGTCATGGACCTGATCGCCTAGGAGCGCGCCATGGGACGGCTCATGAATATCATCACCCCGCTGCACACGGCCACATCGCGCGAGTATCTGCCGCGCATGATGGACGATAAGGCCGACTGCATGGTGGTGGCCAAGCAATACGAGAAGGACTACTGGGACGGCGACCGGAGATACGGCTATGGCGGTTACCGCTTCATGCCGGGCCGCTGGAAGCCCGTGGCCGAGGCGCTGATCCGCGAATACGGCCTGACCAACGGCTCCCGGCTGCTGGATGTGGGTTGCGGCAAGGCATACCTGCTGTACGAGTTGAAGCAGTTGCTGCCCGGCCTGGTCATCAAGGGCTTCGACATCTCGAAGCACGCCCTGGACGAGGCCCTGCCCGAGGTGCGGGACGACCTGTTCATCCACGACGCCCGCGAGCCGTTTCCGTTTGCGGACAACGAGTTCGACTTGGTCATTTCCCTGACCACGCTGTTCAACCTGGAGCTACCCGAGCTGGTCGATGCCCTGGAGGAGATCGAGCGGGTGGGCAAGGAAAGCTTCGTCACCGTGGAGAGCTACCGCAACGAACGCGAACTGTTCAACTTGCAGTGCTGGGCCTTGACCTGCGAGTCCTTTTTCAGCCCGCGTGAATGGGAGTGGCTGTTCGGCCGCTTCGGGTTTACCGGCGACTATGAATTCATCTATTTCGAATAGGAGACGAGTGTGGGCAACATATACACCCCGATGAAGATATTCCATTTCAAGGACAAGGTGGATTCCCTGCCCAGGGAGACCGGCGAGGTCCTGCCGCCCCTGCATATCCGCCTGAAGCCCATCAATGCGTGCAACCACGGTTGCCGCTACTGCGCCTACCGGGCCGACGCCCTGCAGCTCGGCAAGGACATGCGGGTCTCGGATTCCATTCCCAGGGACCGGATGATGGCCATCATCGAGGACATCATCGACATGGGCGTCAAGGGCGTGACCTTTTCGGGCGGAGGCGAGCCGCTGTTCTACCCGCACATGGCCGAGGTCCTGCGCCGTCTGGTGGATTCCCCGGTCAAGTTCGCCACCCTGACCAACGGCGGGCTGCTTACGGGCGAGGTGGCCGAGATGTTCGCCCTGCACGGCTCCTGGGTGCGCGTGTCCATGGACGGCTGGGACAACGCCAGCTACACCCGGTATCGTGGGGTGTCCGACGGCGAGTACGACAGGATTCTTGCCAACATCGATGCGTTCAAGCAGCACGGCGGCCCGTGCCGTCTGGGCGTCAGTTTCATCGTGGACAAGGAGAACGTGGGCCACATCTTCGAGGCCGCCGAGCGGGTCAAGGACCACGGCGCGGACTCCATCAAGATCGGGGCCTGCATCCTGGAGAACGAGGGGGCCAAGAACAACGCCTACCACGAGGCCATCTGGGACGTGGCCCGCGAGCAGATCGACCGCGTCAAGGCGGATCTGGCCGGGGAGGAGTTCGAGGTCTTCGACGCCTATCACAAGCTGGATGAGCGGTTCGACAAGCAATACACGTGGTGCCCGTATCTTCAGGTGCTGCCGGTCATCGGCGCGGACTGCAACGTCTACTCCTGCCAGGACAAGGCGTACAACCTGGACGAGGGGCTGGTCGGCGCCATCGGCGAGGAGGGCTTCAAGGCGTTCTGGATGAACGGCAAGGACAAATTCTTCAAGATCAACCCGTCCAAGGTGTGCAACCACCATTGCGTGGCCAATTCCAAGAACAAGCTGTTGCTTGATTACCTGGACGCGGACCCGGACCATCTGGCTTTCGTTTAAGTTCGATGCATCAGGAAAAAGTTATGAAGTTCACGATCGTTAACGACGAGGTCCTGTTTACCGATGAAACAGTAACCACGCTCGACGCCACGGACATGGAGAAGCTCGTTGGCATGGCGTCGGAAAACCAGAGGCAACGGGTGCGGTTGTGTACCCATCGCGGCACGGATGATCCGCTACACGAGATGTTCATCATTCACGGGCGGGATGCCTATGTGCGGCCACACAGACACGTCCGGAAGGACGAATCGTTTCAGGTTTTATCCGGCGAAGCGGACATCGTTTTTTTTGCTGATGGCGGTGAGGTTGGTGAGGTTGTCCACCTTGGCGATTACGCCAGCGGGTTGCCGTTTTATTGCCGAATTCCATGCGGTGCCATGCACATGGTCATCATCCGCTCCAAGGTCCTGGTCTTTTGCGAAGCCACTCCCGGGCCATTTATCCGTGAGGAAATGGAATTCGCTTCTTGGGCACCGGAGGACGGTGCGGATGGCGTTTGGGAGTTTGTAGAGGGCGTGAACAAAGTAATCGAGGCCAAGCGATGATGCGGGATACACACATTATGATTGTGGGCGGTACGCATGGTGCTGGCCGAGAACTCGTTTCCCTTTTGAGTGGTCAGGGCGCACATGTTTCTGTTCTCGGTCGGCGTCCGCCCGGAGAGGATGACGCCGTGCTTTCGGGCGTCCGTTTTTATCAGGGAGATCTCACCGACCGGGATGACATACTGTCGTACGTGGAAGCCTCGGTCAGAGATAACGGTCCCATCAACGGCATTGCTTTCTATCAACGATACCGCGGCGGCGGGGACGATTGGACTGGCGAGATCGCCGTCAGCTTGACCGGAACCAGGGACGTTGTCGAGGCTGCCGTGCCGTATTTTGCGCATAGCGGGCCGAAGTCCATCGTCATGATCAGTTCCATTGCCGGGCAATTTATTGCCTCAGAACAGTCCGTCAGCTATCACCTCGCGAAGGCGGGAGTGGAGCGCATCGCTGCATATTACGCCGTGACGCTGGGCAGGGAGGGTATTCGGGTGAACTGCGTCAGGCCCGGAACCATGCTTAAGGAAGAATCCAAAGATTTTTATTTGAATAACAAGTCGTTGGTCGAACTCTATGAGAAGTTGACGCCGCTAGGGCGTATGGGTTCTTCCCTGGAATTGGCTAAAACAGTTCGCTTTTTGCTATCCGATGATGCCTCATTCATAACCGGCCAGATATTGGCCATGGATGGAGGTGTTTCGCTGCAATGGCCCGAAGGGGTATGCCGGGAGATCGCCGGGTTGGACATCGACGTTACACGCAACGGCAAGGAGAAATAGTCGTGAGCAACGAATACTATATGCGGGATGATTGCCGGTTGTGCAAATCCAAGGACATCGAGTTGGTCTTCAACATGGGCAAGGTTCCCCTGGGTGATGACTTCGTATCTGGGGATCAGCTCGACAGGGTGCAGAACGAATACCCCTTGGAGATTCATTTTTGTAAGAATTGCGGTTTGGTGCAGTCACCTTGCGTCATCGATCCCGACATTATCTACTCGAATTACCTGTACGAGACGAGTTCCTCGCTTGGCCTGATGCAGCATTTTGAGGATTACGCGCAGTACGTCATAGATACGGTTAATCCTCCCAAGGCGGCCTTGGCTGTGGACATCGGCTCCAACGTCGGCGCATTGCTTAAAGGGATGAAGGCCCGGGGCTTGAACGTTCTGGGCATCGACCCTGCGAAGGCGCTGGCGGAAAAGGCCTCCAAGGCCGGGCTGGAAACCTGGGTTGCTTTCTTTAACCGGGAGGTGGCCGGGAAGATCAAGGCCGAGAAAGGGCTTGCCGCCGTCATTACCGCCAACAATGTGATGGCGAACATCGACGATCTGACCGATATTATGGAAGGCATCCAGACCTTGCTCGCCGACGACGGCGTGTTCATGTTTGAAACCGGATACATGGTAGATACCATCCAAAACGTAGTCATTGACAACCTGACCCACGAGCACATTTGTTACTTTTCGGTTTTGCCGTTGCTTTCCTTTTTCGAGTCCCATGGGTTGGAAATGGTGGACATCAAACGCATCCCGACCAAGGGTGGGTCCATCCGGGGCACGGTGCAGAAGAAAGGTGGGCCGCGCTCGGTCTCCTCAAATGTCACGGGATTGGCCAACCTTGAAAGGGAGTTGGGCTTCGAGCGCGTGGACCCCTTCAAGAACTTTTCGCTTGTCTCCGAAAACGTCAAGGCTGAATTGCTTGTCTTACTCAAGGATCTTAAAGCCCAGGGAAAGACGGTTTCCGCATACGGTGCCTCCATCGGGGCAACCTCGCTGATGTATTATTTCGGCATCGACGGCCTGATCGACGTCCTTTATGACGACAACCCAGCCAAGATCGGCACTTTTAGCCCAGTGTTGCGCATTCCGGTGCATGATTCTTCCGAGATTTATGAATTCAAGCCTGATTATATCCTCAATTTCGCATGGCGATACGATGGCCCCATCTACAGGCGGCATACCCGGTATCTCGCGGAAGGCGGGAAGTTCATCAATTGCCTGCCGACCGTGAAGATTGTCGGGGCTTAGCACGAATCAGCCTTCAAGGAGTTATAGCGATGTGCGCGAGGTGCAGGGTTTGCCTGTCAACCGAGATTGAAGAGTTTATGGCCCTGGGCGAGCAGCCCAACACAATGTGTTTGCTGCAGGAAGGACAGAAAGAACATCTGTTTGACCTTACCCTTTCCGTGTGTCGGGAATGCGGTCTTGTTTTTATTGCCAAGCCTGGGCAACGGGAAGATTTTTATGATTATGTCCAGATGCCGACCTCGAAGTTTCCTGCCGAGCATATCGATGAAGAGATCGAGGAGATGGCTCGACTGTATTTGGATTCTTCGTCCGACTTGATATTGGAGATAGCCTCGAATGACGGTTATTTCCTGAATGTGCTGAAAGAAAGGGGCTTTACCAATCTCCACGGAATCGAGCCCGCAGCCGAGCCCGCGCGCCAAGCCGTGGAGAGCGGCCTAACCATTCGCAATGTTTATTTTTCGAGGGAGGAAGCCGAGTCATTTGTCGAGGAATATGGGCGACCGAAGCTGATCATCGCCCGCCATGTGCTTGAGCATATTGAGGATTTGGATTCCTTTACTGAAGGGTTGGCCGTTTTGATGGATGAGGACTCAACGCTTTTCCTGGAGGTTCCGGATTTTGGCTCTGTCAATGAGCGGGGGGATTTCAGTAGCATTTGGGAACAGCATGTGAATTATTTTGACGTGGAAAGCTTAGGTTATCTTCTAAGCCGGTTCGGCATCAAGCTTGATACATGGCGTACAGTGCCCTTTTCAGGCGGTTCCCTGATTACTACATCCAGATTGGACCATGGGGTTTGCCTCGACAAGACCTCAAATCCTCAGCGGCATACGGCACGAGTCGAACTGGCGGGCCGGATGAAAACCCGGATCAGGGAAGTTCATGCATTGCTGGGCGGTCTCAAGGCGCAGGGCAAGCGGATTGCGGGTTTCGGCGCTGGGGCTCGGTGTTCCGGCTTCCTCAATTTTGCTGACGTCGCTCAATACATCGACTACATAATCGACGAGGATACGCGCAAGCATGGGCTGTTGATGCCCAAATCCCGCTTGGGAATTTTTTCGCCTGACCAACTCGAAAAGGACCCGGTTGACTATTGCATCATCCTGCCGTTCAACTCCAAGTTGATGGAGGCCAAGGTAATGCGAAAATACCAGGCTTTTGTTGACGGTGGGGGGAAATTCATTGAAACGTGGAAAGAGGAAGAAGGCGGCAGCCTGACAACCGCCAGAGTGCTTCCCTGATTGTGAGCCCCGGATAAAAAGGCTTCCGAATGATTCGGAAGCCTTTTTTTAGCGTCGAAGGAAGGATACGTATTGTTGCCCCCTGCCGAAGAAGGGGCTGAATCGCTTTAGCTTCGGGAAGGTCCCGGTTTCAAGGCAGGTGTCGAATCCCTGCGAGAAATCAGCCAGGCATTCGGCCGTTTCTTCGGAGAACTGTCTGACCTCTCCGATGAGGTCCTTGATTTGTTGCTGGATGATGGGGAGGTATTTCCTGTCGCCACCGCTTTCGAACAGGAGTTCGTTTCTTGTCAGCTCCGCGACCAGCGAATAGAGCCGCATGTTGTCGGCCGTCGGACGCGGCGGGAACGTGAAGCGGTAGTCCATGAAGTTGTGGACGTTTTTTTGGTAACAATCGATGCCGAGTTCGTTGTTCGTCATATCCCTGATCGGTACTTCCTTGTACCAAGTCCAGTCAGTCATGAATTTTGGGGAGGTGGCATAGACGTCGAACGCATCGTCCACGGCGGTAATGGCGGCTTCGATGGGGAACATGCTGCCGACGAAGGGTTGCAGTACCTGGTCGAGAATCCAGTCCTCATGGGGCCGGGACATCCCCTTCAGCGAGTTAAGGTCGTCTTCGAAGACGGGAAGGAGTTGTTCAACCTGTTTCATGATGGGCAGAGATCTATCCACGATAAGAGCGGCCTGCAATTGGCGCAGGGTCTCGCTGAGCGCCGATATTTCGTCATTGGTGGTTACGATAAGCATGCCGTGGGGGGCGACGAAAGATGCGATTTGTTGCATCATTTTCGCCGGGGCTTTTTGCCAGGGCAGGACGCCTTCGCATAGGACCAAGTCAAAGGTTTCTTTCGATTGGAAATTTTCGAAATAACTTTGCACGAATTTTGTCTTGAAGGGGACGCCTTCAAGCCTGCGGCGAGTTTCGTCCAAGCCGGTGGGATTACCCTCGACGAATACATAGCGGGAGGGTTCGAGGCTTGCGGTGTAAAGGGCGTTGTGGCCGCTGCCTGGACCGAATTCAATGACCGATTTGTCCCGGAGAAAGGATGGCACGAGGCCCAAATGGCGGTAGAGCGCCTCCCGGCGGGCGTAGTGGGCATCAATGTCGGAGATATCCTGAGAGACGGGGGAGATCTTGTGCTGGTCGTAAAAATCGACGAAGGCTCTTTTGGGTTCGGACATCATATACCTTGAAGATGTGTTCTCGTGTTCTTTTCGTTGCCTATTGCCGGAGTTGCCCCCGGGGGCCTCCCAGGGGGGCCTCGGGCCAATCTCGGCCTGCGGGTTTTCTATAGGACTGGTTGTTTAAAGGCAAGCCGAGACGCACTTTCAAAGGCACGGAGGCCGGGCTGCCCACCGCCTTTGGCGGACCGAAGTTGACATTGGCTGTTTATGCCTTTACTTGCTGACAGATATGTATTCCCGCTCCTGAAGTCATTGGGATTCCATGGGCCGGTGGCCTCATCGTGCATATTAACGGAACGTGCGCCCCCCATGCTGTTCAATTCCTATATCTACATATTGTTTTTCCTCCCGACGGTCTTTGTCGTCTATTTCCTGCTGAACAGGCGGAAGTTGATCGTTGCCGGCAAAATATGGCTCGTCGCCGCATCCGTGTTCTTCTATGCCTATTGGACTCCGCAGTACAGTCTGATAATCATCCTCTCCCTGCTCGCGAACTACGGATTCGGGACCGTCTTGCAAAGCGCGTCCGTTGATGACTCGACCCGGAAACGCGCGCTGGCCTTCGGGGTGGCCGCCAACCTTGCCGCGCTCGGCTGGTTCAAGTATGCGGATTTCTTCGTCGAGAACGTGAACGCGCTTTTGGGCGGCGTCATCCCCCAACCTCATGTGGTGCTGCCGTTGGCCATCAGTTTCTTCACCTTTCAGCAGGTGGCCTACCTTGTTGACTGCCACCGGGGCGCGGCCAGGGAACGGCGATTCCTCGACTACAGCTTGTTCGTCACGTTCTTCCCGCAACTCATCGCCGGCCCCATTGTCCATCATTCCGAAATGATGCCGCAGTTTCGCACCCTGCGGTCGAAATTCTTCAACTGGGACAACGTCGGGGCGGGGTTGAACCTGTTCATGATCGGGCTTTTCAAGAAGGTCGTCATCGCCGACCGCCTTGCTCCCTGGGCCGCCTACGGCTTCGACAACCCGGCGGAATTGAACCTGCTCGCCTCCTGGACCGCGAGCCTTGCGTATACCTTCCAGATATATTTCGACTTCAGCGGATACACCGACATGGCCCTGGGCTCGGCGCTGATGCTGAACATCAAGCTGCCGCAGAACTTCAATTCACCCTACAAGGCGCTCTCCATCCGGGATTTCTGGTCCCGATGGCACATGACGCTGAGCCGTTTTTTGCGTGATTATCTCTATATCCCGCTGGGCGGCAACAGGCGCGGCCTGTCGAACACCTGCCGGAACCTGTTTATCACGTTCCTGCTTGGCGGCATTTGGCATGGCGCGGGTTGGACCTTTGCCGTTTGGGGGGCCCTCCACGGCCTGGCCACGATCATTCATCGGTTGTGGACCCGGACCGGCCTCAGGCTCCCCCGGTACGCGGCCTGGGCCCTGACGTTCCTGTTCGTCAACGTCGCCTGGGTCTTTTTCCGGGCGCAGACCTTTGCCGACGCCGTCCGTCTGCTCAAGGGCATGGTCGGGCTGCACGGCGTGGTTCTGCCGAAGTTTATGCAGGCGAAATTCCTGGCCGAAATGGGGGTAACTTTTTTCAAGCCCCTGTACGGCTTTCATATGCGGGATCTGGTTACGCCCATGCTGTGCGCCTGCCTGCTGGCCTGCGTCGCAGGCAGGAACTCCATGGAGATTACCGGCAGGTTCACCCCCTCATATTACCGGCTGGCCGCGACGCTTGCGCTCGCACTGGCGGGCCTTATCTACGTAGGTAGTCCCAGTGAGTTCATTTATTTCCAGTTTTAGGCGTTTTGATCGGCCCATGACGGCCAAGGGATTCGTCCTGGCGCTTCTCGTTGCTGCGGGGGCTGTGCTCGCCTGCCTGTCCCTGCTGGGACGGTCGATAGGGCTGGAGGACACCGTCCGTCCCGAGAATTACCTTACCCTGTTGAACGACAACGACACTTACGGGTGCAAGAATTCCATACGCGTACATCCCGATGTCCTGGTGGTCGGGGATTCCCATGCGTACGCCGCCTTTGATTTCAATCTGCTGGCCAAGGGGCTGGGCACGCGGCGGATCGCCACGTGCACGCTCGGCGGGTCGTACACCGAGAGCCTTTTGTTCGCCCTGCGGCATTACGAAGCGCTGGGCGCATTGCCCAAGACGGTCATTTATTCGGCTTCGCCGCGGCAATTCTGGGAGGACGAGAACAAGGAGCGGATGCTGTTCAGCCACAAGGTGCAGATCAGGGCGATCAACGAGGGCGACCTCCTGTTTTCCGTGCAGAACATCGCCGCGTACCTGTGGGGCAAGGACGGGCATGACTATGAGAGGGCGCAGGAGCGTTTGAAGAAACACACTCCACTTGTGGAGGGGATGGACGAAACTGTCATCGAGCGCGTGCTGAAACGGTCGGAATCCACGTGCGAGACCCTGATTCGGTGGAAGCGAAGCCTGGACAACGTTCGGTTCACCGCAGATTCCGAGGCGTTGGTCCGTGAGATCGGCGAGGTCGTCCGGCGCAACGGAGTCGAGCTGTTCGTCGTCGCCGTGCCGGAAAGCCGGTGGTTGGAGCAGCAATACCCCGCATGGATACGGGAGAAATACCGGAGCTTGCTCAACGACTTCAGTCCATATGCCAAGGCGGTCATGATCTATACGGCGCAGGGCGCGGGGCTGGGAAACAGGCACTTCGTGAACGGTTCTCTCCGTCCGGATTATGCGTATGACAAATGGCTGGAGCCGGATTTTCTCCTCAATGCGGGAGACGGCATGGACGGGGATCACATGGGGGATGTCAGAGGTGGTAGCGGTTTTCTGGACAGGTCATTAAGGTGGAGTCCAACGACGAGGA
>JACCQI010000056.1 GCA_015709315.1 Desulfovibrionaceae bacterium | reverse complement strand
GTGTTACCCATGTTCCCGGACTAATGTGTTACCTATGTACCCGGACTGTACCTTTTTCCTCCCCTTCCCCCGGACCCCCATCCCCTTCTTTTTCAAAACTTTTTGTATGCGCTGTTCGCGCGTGCGGTGGGTTGCGGGAGGGGCGTACTTTTGTTTCTTTTTTTGGGGGGTATCTGACTATAAATAGGGAGGAAAGGCGGGCTGTTCGCATGCCGCCAAGCCCCAAAAAAATCAACCCGCGATTTGGGCAAGGAAAACGAAAAACGCCGCACCATGATTCGTCCATGGCACGGCGTTTTTCGTTTTTCTTGCCCGAATCGCTCACCGGCACGCAGTGTGGCGTCCGCACGCCCCTCGCCGAAGGCGACACGGGATTCCAAAGGCCCTGGGCCTTTGGCGGGTCCAGGGCAGCGCCCTGGTCTCTCCGAAGGAGGCCGTCGGCAGACGCCCCTACTTTTTCACCGGCCCTACGGCCACCATGTAGAGCAGGTGATTGCCGTCATCGAGTTGGAGGAGTTGTTCGGCCTCGTCGTCGAAGAACGCGCCAATGCCGCATGCGCCGAGGTTGTCGGCGGCGGCCGCGAGATAGGCGCGCTGTCCCAGGCGTCCGGCTTCGAGGTGGGCGTAGCGGTAGGCGCGCGCCCCGGTCAGTGATTCGAGCCGGGCGAGGTCGGCGGAAAAGGTGATGTGCAGGGCCGCGTTTTCGAGCCATTCCTGATCGAGGCAGACCTGGGCGGACGTCCGCATGTAGTTGCCGGGCAGCGCCAGGGTTGTGGACTTGGTGCGCCGGTCCAGAAGGTGGAAGCCGGGCGCGAAGCCGCTGTGCTCGTTGGCCAGGAATCCGGTCCGCACGGCTCCGGCCAGAGGGTTTTCGGGTTGTCCCCGGCAGATGCAGGCGAGCACGTTGCACAGCCGTTTCGGATCGGTTTCCCGGATCACGAAATTGCGGGAGGACTTGCGCGTCCTCAGGGCCTTGGCCACGGACATTTGCAGTTCGGGGGCGGGCAGTCGGACGGCGTCCGGGCTGGGCGGCGGGACGGGCGGCAGGCTGCCCATGGCCTTGGCCGCGCACAGCCGGTGCGCTTCCAGCACTTGGGGCGGCACGTCCGCGCGCCTGGACGGCTTGCTGTATTCGGGAAAATTGTCCGACAGGGGCGGCACTGTGTCGTATACGTCCGTGCTCGGGCCGCAGTTCAGGCCATGCACCTGGGCCACGCATCCCTCCTGTTCCGGGTCGAGGCACAGGAAATCATTGATGAACGCGTCGTCGAAGTCGTAGTCCACCGTGGCCTGGAAGCCTTGGCTGCGGGCGGCCAGAACCAGGTTTTCCGCCATGTGCCCGGCATCCAGCAGGCAGTAGCGGTAGGCGCGCGGCCCGTATTTCCAGGCGGACCGGTGGAAGATGGAGGTCAGGTAGAACCGGATGATCGGCTCGCCTCCCGGCAGGGCGGAAAAGATTTGTCCCTGGCGCAGGGGGGTCAGCATGTGTTCCAGCGGGCTGTAGTGGTACACGCCGTCGTTCATTCCGTTGATGTTTTGCAGCGCTGCATACAGCTCCGTCGGGTAGAGGGCGCCTGCCGAAGGCGCGGAGCGGAAGTGGAAGGTCCGGCCGTCCGCCTGGGTGCGGACCCGGGTCAGTCCGGCGGCCAGGTAGCAGACGGACCCGATCAGGACGGGCATGTCGGCTTTGGGAGCGAAGGTTCGGCTGTCCAGGGCGCGGTCAAGGGGGACGTCCGGCAAGGCGAGTTCCTGCGGCAGATGGTATTTGACGCCTTCGCGGTACATCTTGAAGGGGATCGGCTGGTCTTCCCAGTTGATGCGGCGGCCTGGAATCCGGTTGCGCGCGTGGGCGCTGGCCTGGTGGTAGGCGAGGGCGGTGCTCATGATGTTTGCTCGCTGTGTCAAAGGGGTTGGAGTCCATCATAGCACAAGGGCGGCGGAAGACAAACGGCCGCACCGGAGGCCGGGGCGGGGAGTTGCATTGCTTTTTCAGAATGATTGGGCAATATTGTTAAAAGACCGTACAGAGGGGGAAATCCATGGGCGACGATAGTTTCATCAGCCGCGACAAAGCGGTTTTGACCATTCTCAAGACCAGCGAAGAGGTCAACCACCTTAAGGACGTAGACACCATCCTTGACAAGATTCTCTTTGAATCCAGGAAGTTGTCCGGTGCCGACGCGGGTTCCATTTTTCTGGTCGAGGACGACCGACTGATCTTCAGCTATGTCCAGAACGACACCCTGTTCAAGAAGGAAACCGCCAACGCGGCCCTGTACCAGAATTTCGGCATTCCCATCAGCGAGCAGTCCATCGTGGGCTACGTGGCCAAGACCCGGCAGTCCCTGGCCATCGACGACGCCTACGAGTTGGACGCCACCCTGCCGTTTTCCTTCAACAAGTCCTTTGACGAGAAGTCCGGCTACCGGACCACGTCCATGCTGACCATTCCGCTCATCGCACAGGAGAGCCGTTTGGTGGGCGTCATGCAGCTGATCAACGCCAAGGACGCCCAGGGCAAGGTGGTTCCGTTCTCCCAGGAGTCCGTGACCTACATCCCGTTGTTCTGCAACAACGCGGCCGTGGCCATCGAGCGCGGCATCATGAACCGCGAGCTGATCCTGCGGATGATGCAGATGGCCGAGCTGCGCGACCCCTCGGAGACCGGGGCGCACGTCCAGCGGGTGGGCGCGTACAGCGCGGAGATCTACGGCTCATGGGCCGCCCGGCGCAATCATCCGGCCAAGGACATCAAGCGGGCCAGGGACAACCTGCGCCTGGCCGCCATGCTCCACGACGTGGGCAAGGTCGGCATTTCCGACAACATCCTCAAGAAGCCCGCCAAGCTTTCGGACGAGGAATACGACACCATGAAGTGGCATACGATCTTCGGGGCCAGGCTGTTCAAGAACCAGACCTCGGAGCTGGACCACATGGCCATGGAGATCGCCCTGTGCCACCACGAGAAGTGGAAGGGGCGCGGCTACCCGTCCATCCGGGACCAAGACGTCTGGGCCGGTGACGACATCGCCCTGGGCGGCATGCCGCGCAACGGCGAGGAAATTCCCTTGTCGGCCCGCATCTGCGCCGTGGCCGACGTGTTCGACGCCTTGGCCTCGCCGAGGTCCTACAAGGAGCCGTTCCCGGACGAAAAGTGCCTGGCCATCCTCGAATCCGACGCGGGCACCCATTTCGACCCGGAGGTGGTCGAGATATTCGTCGAGATATTCGACGTTATCAAGGCCATTCGGAACAAGTGGACGGAAGGGGCCGGGTAGATGCTCGAGGTCATTCCCCGGATCAAGCTCTACGACTATGTGGACCCTGCCGACGCGGAGTGCGTGCGGCGGGAGACGGAAACCGTCATGGGCGAGTGCTTTCCCGGTTATGACGGGAGCGTGTTCCGCAATGCGTTCGAGGACGTGCAGCGACTGTTCTTCGGCATGTATCCGGGTTTCAAGGCCAGCAACACCAAGTATCACGATTTCGAGCACACCTGTTCCGTGGTCCTGGCGACCGCGCGGCTCATCTACGGCGGCCTGGTCCAGGGCGAGGACTATGCCGAGGCGGACTGTCTCAAGGGGCTGCTCGCCTCCCTGTTCCACGACGTGGGCCTGATCCAGGACGACGGGGACGACCAGGGGACCGGGGCCAAGTACACCGTGGGCCACGAGGAACGGTCCATCCTGTTCATGCGCCGCAACCTGGACAACGCGTTGGCCCCCGACGATCTCGACGACATCGCGGACTGCATCCGCTGCACCATTCTGGACATGTCGCCCTCCAAGGTGGCGTTCCGGTCGGAGACCATGCGAAAGATGGGGTATTTCCTGGGCAGCGCCGATCTTTTGGCCCAGATCGCGGACCGCTACTATCTCGAAAAGCTGCTGTTGCTGTTCGAGGAGTTCCAGGAGGCCCGGCTGCCGGGATACGAATCCGCCTACGACCTCCTGTCCAAGACCGATTCCTTCTACCAGGACGTGGCCCGGGTCCGGCTGGACCAGGAATTCCAGGGCGTGGACGCCTACATGCGATCCTATTTCAGGAAGCGCTGGAACGTGGACAAGGACCTGTATGCCGAAGCCATTGAGCGCAACCTGAGCTACCTCGACAAGATATTGTCCGAGCATTCGGACGATCTGAAGACTTTTCTCGGCAATTTGAGAAGGGATTTCAGCCATATGAAGAATTCGTGATTGTGTCCTTCGGCTGTTCGGTCCTGGTCGGCGGTCCGAAGGGAAATGATGGCGGCGCTTTTAATTTAAGCAAATTATTAGTAAAGTTTTTGTATGTCTTTACCAACAAGCTACAGCGAGAATGTCTTTATTGCCCGACAGCCGGTTTTTTACTCGAACGAGACCGTCTGGGGATATGAACTGCTTTTTCGCTCCGGGGAAGAAAATGTCGCCCTGGTCCAAGACGACGACCAGGCGACCTCGGCGGTCATAGCCGACGGTCTGGCCCTGGCCCTGGTCGGCATGCAAGGCTCAGCCAGGGTGCTGATCAACTTCCCGGAAAACATGCTCACGGGCGACGTCGGGTTCGCCCTGCCCAGGGACAAGTGCGTCGTCGAAATCCTGGAAAACGTCCGGCCCTGCAAAAAGACCCTGGCCGCGGCCCGGCGTCTCAAGGAGGCGGGATATATCCTGGCCGTGGACGACTTCTTCGGTCAACCGGAGTTGAGGCCGTTCATTGATCTGGCGGACATCATCAAGGTGGACGTCCTGGCCCTGGACGCCGACGTGGAGCGCGTCGCCAAGGTGGTCGAATCCCTGCCCCACGGCCCGACCCTGCTGGCCGAGAAGGTCGAGGACATCGAGACCTTCCACAAGCTCAAGGAATTGGGCTTCTTATTGTTTCAGGGCTTTTTCTTCAGCCGCCCGGAGATCATTCCCGGCCGCAAGCTGACCTCCAACGAGATGACCAAGCTCCAATTGCTCAACGAGCTGTCCAAGCCCGAGTTCGAGCCGAGCCGGTTGGCGGAAATCCTTTCCTCGGACCCCAGCCTGAGCTACCGGTTGTTCCGCTACATCAATTCCGTGGGCATGGGGCTGCGCCAGAAGGTAACCTCTCTGAAGCGGGCCATCGACATGATGGGCATGCTGCAGGCCAAGCAGTGGCTCAGGACCGCCCTGGTCGCGGACCTCGTCACCTCGCCCAAGGCGGGCGAACTGGCCTACCTGGCCGTACACCGGGCCAGGTTTCTCGAACAGGTCTGCCAACTTTCCAACCGGAAGACGTGCGAGCCGGACGCCCTGTTCATGACCGGCCTCTTTTCCCTGCTCGACGCCATGCTCGGCCTGAACATGGAGGACATCCTCAAGGTGCTCCCCCTGGAGGAAAAGGTGGTCCGGGCGTTGCTGGGCGAAGGCGAATTCCACGAGTTGCTGGACCTGGCCGCCAGTTACGAGCGCGGACGGTGGAGCGAGGCCCTTGACCATCTCAAACGGCTGGACCTGGAAGGCATCCAGGCCGAGAGCCTCTATGTCCAGTCGCGCGGCTGGACCCAGCGGATGCTCGGCCTCACCGAAGAGGAGTGAACATTCCCCGGTCCGGGCCGCCTGCCGCCCGGAGCAGCGGTCTTTTGTTTAGACTTTTTCAAGGAAACGTGTTTCCCTTTGCCCTGCCTGCGCGTGGCTGTTCGGGCATAAGGAGCTGATGTTCATGGAAAAAGATGCCAGTCTTCCCATAGGCATGTTCGATTCGGGCGTGGGCGGCCTGACCGTGCTCAAGGCGCTGAGGGAACTTCTTCCCTGCGAGGACGTCGTCTACCTGGGCGACACCGCGCGGCTGCCCTACGGGACCAAATCCCCCCAGACCGTCACGCGCTACGGGGTGCAGTGCGGCGCGGAGCTGATCCGCCGCCGCGTCAAGCTGCTCGTGGTGGCCTGCAACACCGCCTCGGCCGTGGCCCTGGACGCCCTGCGCGCCGCCTACCCGGACGTGCCCGTGATCGGCGTGGTCGGGCCGGGAGCGCGCGCCGCCTGCGCGGCCACGGCCAACAACGCCATCGCGGTCATCGCCACCGAGTCCACCATCGCGGGCGGGGCCTATCAGCGGGCCATCCATGCCGCCCGGCCCGAGGCGCGCATCGTGGGCCACCCCTGCCCCCTGTTCGTGGCCCTGGCCGAAGAGGGATGGACCGACGGCGACGTGCCCGAGGCCGTGGCCGCCCGGTACCTGGACCCGGTCTTCAGGCCCGCATCAGGGACCGAACGGCCCGTCATTCCCGACACGCTGGTACTGGGCTGCACCCACTTTCCGCTGCTCGCGCCCGCCATCAAAAACGTGGTGCCCCGGGCCACCACCATCGTGGATTCAGCGGCCACCACCGCCGAGGCCGTGTTCCGTGAACTCGACCGGCTGGGCCTTGCCCGGACCGGCGAGGGGTGCGGCCAAACCCGCTACCTGACCACCGACGACGACGCCCGGTTCGCCCGAACCGGCTCCCGATTCCTGGGCACCCCCATTTCCGAAAAAGACGTGGAACTCGTCGATCTGTAGACCGACCGTGCGCGGTCTTGCCAACGGAGCGCTGAAACGCATCAAGAGAAAGGATGGGAGGGGAGCGGTCAGGCGTGCCGGGCCTTGGAGGGCCGTGGGGCGGCCCTGGACCGTTCGCGGTCCGGGGGCGCGGGCCGTTCGAGGGCGGCCAGCAGTTCGGCGAGCATCTCGGCGTTTGGGCTGGGGCGGTTGTCCAGCATCCTCAGCACGGTCAGGCTGAGGAGCAGGGTGAAAAGCAGTATGGCGGCAAGCCCGAGATAAAGCATGGTCCTGTACTCCTGGTATGAAACAGGACCAGACGCATGTTACGGGAGTATGGTGGGTGTGTGACCCTTGTGTGAAATCGGCCTATTTGCCGATGATCAGGTTGGGCAGTTCGTCGGTGTCGTCGGCCTTGATCGGGAATTTCTCCGCCACCAGTTCGCCGCAGCGGGCCACGCCCCGGCACAGCGCCTCGCCGGGCTTCCCGGCCCGGATGCCGTCGGTGACCATGGCCACCACCTCTTCCCACACCTTGGGGTCCACCTTGTCGTTGATGCCCTTGTCGGCCAGGACCTGCACCTGGCGCTCGAAGACCGACACGTAGATGAGGATGCCGGTCAGGTCGCGGGTACGGTGCAGCCCGTTGGCGTAAAAGGCGGTGAACGCGGCCTCCTCCACTTCCTCGCGCATCTCGCGCTTGGAGATGAAGGGCTTTTTCAGCGCCGGGAACGCTTCGATGAGCCGGGAGAGAACCAGAAAGGCGGCCAGGAACACGGCCAGGAAGAGCCACATGTCGTTGCGCCCGAAGGCCAGGGCCGCGCCCACGCCGATGAGCGCGCCGCCGACAAGCCCGCCGATGAGGGATGCGCGCGGGTATTCGTAACTGGCCGGGGCGATCATCGGCACGATTTCGCCGGAGGTCGTTTTTTCCACTTCGCGGACGCACTCGACGAGCGCGTCCTGTTCAGCCTGGGTGAGGAAAGTCTGTGCGTTGCTCATGGGAATCCTTTTGCCTACCAGCCGCCGCTTGCGCCGCCGCCGCCGAATCCTCCGCCGCCGAAACCGCCGAAGCCGCCGCCTCCGAAACCGCCGCCGCCGAATCCTCCGCCGCCGTGTCGGCCACCGCCGAGCATGGAGAGCAGCAACAGGGTGGCCGCCGTGTCGGCCGCGCCGGTGCGGCCTGCGATGGGCTTGCCGGTCTTGGGATCGATGAGCTGCCGCTGGTGCCGCCTGACCCGGCCGAACCTTTCGGTAATGAAGATGATGGAGACCATGACCAGAATAATAAAGGGCAGCACGCCGGACGAGCCGCGCTGCCGCGAGGGGGCTGGAGCGCCCTTGAATTCGCCGCGCACGGCCTGGATGATGGCGGCCGTGCCCTGGGCGAACCCCTGGTCGAAGTCGCCCGCCTTGAAGCTGGGCGAGATGATCCGGTCGATGATCTGCCCGGAAAGGACGTCGGTGAGCACGCCCTCCAGGCCGTAGCCCACCTCGATGCGTATCTTGTGGTCGTTCTTGCTGACCAGCAGGATGGCCCCGTTGTCCGCGTCCTTTTGGCCCACTTTCCAGGCGTCGGCCACGCGGATGGAGAATTCCTCCAGGGAGTCGCCTTCAAGGGACGGGATGGTCAGCACGGCCACCTGGGTGGAGTCGGTCTGTTCCAATTGGGCCAGGGCGGCGTTGATCCGCTGCTCCGTTTCCGGGGAGATCATGTCCGCGTAGTCGTTGACCCGTCCCTTGTACGCGGGCACGTCCAGGGCCGGGGCCGCAGTGGTCCACAGCAGGACCAGGGCCGTGCAGAGGAACGCGATGAGCGGGTTTCGCACGGGGACGCTCCCTTTAGGACTCGGTGCCGAAGTCGACCTGGGGCGCGGTCTTCGCGCCGGGGGCGGCCTCGAAGAATTCCTTGCGTTCCAGGTGGAGCAGCACGGAGTTGGTCAGGGAGTTGGGGAAGCTGCGGATGGCGTAGTTGAACGCCTTGACCGCGTCGTTGTAGCGCTGGCGGGCCACGTTGATGCGGTTTTCCGTGCCTTCAAGCTGGTGCTGGAGGGCGAGGAAATTCTGGTTGGCCTTGATTTCGGGGTAGCGCTCCACCACCACCATCAACCGGGACAGGGCCGAGGACAGCTCGCCCTGGGCGGCCTGGAACTGGGCCAGGGCCTGCTTGTTGCCGAGCATGTCGGGCGAAAGCTTGACCTGGGAGACCTTGGAGCGGGCCTCGACCACGGCCTGGAGCGTGGATTTCTCGTGCTGGGCCGCGCCCTTGACCGTCTGCACCAGGTTGGGGATCAGGTCGGCGCGCCGTTGCAGGGCGGCTTCCAGGTTGCCCCATGCGCCGAAGACTTCCTCTTCCTGCTGCTGCATGGTGTTGTAGCCGCAGCCGGACAGGGACATGACGGCGAAAAGGGCCAGCAAGGCAAGAATGATATGTTTCTTCATGGTGTTTCCGTTCCGTTTGTTGGTTCGCATACCCGACAAAGATGCGGCCCGCCCCGGAAAAGTCAAGGCGGGCCAGGCAAATTCACGGTATTTATTTCTTTGCGGGCGTTTTTTTCTTTTTGGCCGTTGCGGGCTTGGCCGCCGGGGCCTTATTGGCCGGTTTCGCGGTGGCATCCGACTTCTTGGCCTTGGTCTTTTTGACCGCCGTTCCGTCCTTGCCCGAGGCTTCGGTTTTGGTTTTTTTAGCCGTCTTGGCGGGCTTCTCCTGTTTAACGGTCTTGGAAGCCTTGGCCGTTTTGGCGGGCTTTTCCGTCTTTACGGGTTTCTCCGCCTTGGTCGCCTTTACAGGCTTGTCCTTCTTGGCTTTTGTGGCCGCCGGAGCTTTTGCGGCCTTCTTGGCGGATTTCCCGGCCGTTGCGGCCGCGGCTTCAACCGCCTTGGCAGCGGGCTTTTCAACGGGGGGTGTCTTCGGCTCGGCCTTTTTCTTCTTGGGCCGCTTGAGCCGTTTGCCCGCGGCCAGGAGCTTCCGCAGCTCGGCTGCGGCCTGGATCACATCCTTTTCGTGGAGCAGGAACCGCTCCTTGGCGGTCTGGAAGTACCAGCCCGCCGGGCGGGTCAACAGCTTGGCCCCGCGCGAGAGCAGGTATTCCTCGGCCTCGGTCTCGGCCGCCACGCCCTGCATTTCGTCGAGAATCTCCTCGCGTTTCTGCACGTCGCGCAGGAACTGGGCGATCTCGTAGGCGGAACGCAGGATGTCGTCGGGCTGTATGTCCGTGCTCTTCTTGCGCCCGGAGAGATGTCGTTGGAGTTCGTTGAGGTCTGCCTTCAACTCCTTGATCTCAAAGAGGGCGCGTTCTTTTGAAATATCAACTTTGTCGCCAAGTTGCTTGTAGATAGCGCGTAATTTCTGCGTGGACATGGAACCTGCTTTCGACCTTGCTGTTACCCCGGATTATGGATGAACCAGCATAAGGCTAGCCCATTTTATCGAGGAAGCGCAACCGGCTGGAGGTCATTTTTCCACCACAACATATTGGCCGTCGGTCAGTTCGGCGAGCCGGGCCAGGAATCCGTCCCGGTGCTCCACGGGCAGGTTCAGGGTGAATTCGGCCGTGTCCGTGAATAGTTCGGCCTCCACCTCGGCCTCGAAGTCCGGGAGCATGCGCTTGAACAGGGTGACGGCCGGGTAGGGGATGGTGGCGCGCAGGGCCGCGGTCTCGACCATTTCCCTGGTGGCCAGGGACTCCAGGCCGAGCCTGACCATGCCCGAGTAGGCCCGGACCAGACCGCCGGTGCCGAGCTTGGTCCCGCCGAAGTAGCGGGTGACCACCACCGCGATCTCGCCCACGTCCGCATGCAGCAGGGCGGCCAGCATGGGCTTGCCCGCCGTGCCGGACGGTTCGCCGTCGTCGGACAGCCCGACCCAGGCCGTGTCGCCGGGCGGACCCGCATTGCAGGCCCAGCAATTGTGGGTGGCGTCCGGGAACTCCTCCTTGATCCGGGCCACAAAGGCGCGGGCCGATTCCACGTCCGGGGCGTGGTTCAGGGACGCGATGAACCGGCTTTTCTTGATGGAGTCCTCCACCCGGCAGAACCCGGCGGGTATCAGGTAGCGATGAGGCATGCCGGGGGTGTAGCCCGGCGGTTTCGGCGGGGTCAACCCCGTGAGATGAAGTCTTCCAGGTCGGCCTGCAGGCTGTCCTTGACCCGGTCGAACGGCGCGGCGTCCGGCAGCCAGGCCAGCAGCTTCTCGAAATTCCCCGACTCGGCCAGGGTCCGATAGGCGTAGGGGAAATGCAGGTCGTAGATCCAGCAGCACAGGAATAGGGCAAAGTCGTTGGACCAGTGGATGGCCGTGAACGGAATGAGCTTTTTTTGCAGGACCAGGTCCACGACGCCGTCCGAAACCTCGGTCTCGTGCCAGGCCATGCCCGACTTCAGGGCCTTGCCGTAGGCGGATTCAGGCGTGGTGTACCGGACCACGTTGCGGACCGCATCGAGCTTGTCCGCATCGCGCAGGATTTCCAGCACCAGCCGTTCGTCTCCGGTCAGGTCGTCGGGCAGCACGCCCAGGTTGTGGAACCGGACGGCGGTCAGCACCAGCTCGCGGAATGCGGGGTCAAAGGGCTCCAACACCGTGGCCGTACGGAGGATTTTTTCGCCCTCCTCGG
Source organism: Desulfovibrionaceae bacterium (assembly GCA_015709315.1). GTDB lineage: Bacteria > Desulfobacterota > Desulfovibrionia > Desulfovibrionales > Desulfovibrionaceae > Pseudodesulfovibrio. The sequence goes on along the minus strand of JACCQI010000056.1, from coordinate 4,158 downwards.
CGTGGTTGTAGCCCGTTCGGTCGTCAAAGGATGCGGACTGCACCAACTGGGGGAAGCGGCCCACGTCGTGCAGTATGGCCGCTATCTCGGCAACGGGCTTGAGGCCGTCCGGGACGGCGGATTCGCCGATGATGGCCCGCACGTGGGCGAGCACGCGCATGGTGTGGCTGATCTTGCTCTGCACCGTGAGCAGTATGTCCTTGGGCGCGCGGGCCACGTAGCTCCGCGTGTAGGCGTCGAACCATTTCAGGCAGCGTTGTATTTCCGCGTTCATGTCGTTCCTACGGCTTGCCTGCCGCGTCTTCGGCCAGAGCGGCCAGGATGAGGCCGAAAAAACCACTGCCTTGCCCGGTGAAGCGCCAGCCGAGATGGGTGGCGCAGCCCGAGCAGGCCACCGCCTGCCACGCATGGCCGGGGAACCAGGTGAACGCGTCGGTCTTCGGGCCGGTGGGGATCACGTTTTTGGCCGAGGCGAAGCAGCCCAGCTCGAAGACCTCCCCATGGGGGTTGAAGAACACGTGCCGGTGGCTGTTGTTCACTTCCATGGCCAGGTCGCGCCGGGTGATGGTCGAGCGGCAGACCCGGCAAACCAGGACCGGGCCGCGCCCGCCGGCGTCCGGCTCGGGATGTCCGTCGGGGTCGGCGCGTCCGCTGTCCGGCGTCTTGGCCGGTTCGTGCCCGTCGCGCAGGGCGCGCGTCGGCCGCTTGTATGTGGCGGTCATGGCTGCCTCCATGCCTGGGTATACGTCAGCCGGGCTGGAAAAGGAAGCTTGACCGGGCGTGACGCCGATCATACATCCCGTATATGGCCCCCGACAGAGACCCCGGATACCTGCGCCTGTGCGACGCCTGCTGCGACAATTCCGGCACGGCCAAGGAAATGGTCAAGACCGGCGGCTGCACCTGCGACATCTGCGGCTGGGCGTGCAAGTGCTGCGGCGACGACGGCAAGCAGTTCGTAAACCTGATTCCGGTGCGCGTCATCCCGGACGACGGCTGGGACTACCTGCAATGGCGCCACCGCAAAAGCCTCATGCCGCTCGACTGGGAACGGCTTTTCCTGCTTTCCCGCCAGGATGAAGGAAAGACGGGGTAGTTTCCAAATATAATAAATAATATCGAAATAATATGTGGGTAAATATAGCCGACTATAAATTGAGTCTAGACTTTAATATAGTCGGCTATGCGTTGGATTTCCGGGGTCAGGAGCGAGGCGGCGATGGCCCACATGGTCAGGCAGACCACGGAGTCCAGGACGCGCCAGGTGACGGGCCGGGAAAAGAGCGGGGCAAGCATCCGGCCGCACAGGGTCAGGGCCAGGAACCAGCAGAGCGAGGCCGAGATCGCGCCCGCGCCGAACAGGTAGCGGTCCGGGACCGGGAACCGGCCGCTGACCGAGCCCATGAACACGATGGTATCCAGGTACACGTGCGGGTTGAGCAGGGTGACGGCCAGGGTGAGCGCCAAGGTGTGTCCAAGCCCTTTGCCCGCTTCCTCGCCCGTGTGCAGCGACCCGCCGGTCACGGCGGAACGGAGCGCACCAAAACCGTACCAGAGCAGGAAGGCCGCGCCGCCCCAGGCCGCCAGAGACCCGAGAACCGGGTTGGAGGCCACCACCGCGCCCACGCCGGTCACGCCCAGGGAGATCAAAACCGCGTCGCACAGGATGCACAAGGCGGCCACGGCCAGATGATGGTTGCGCCGCACGCCCTGCGTCAGCACGAACGCGTTCTGCGCCCCGATGGCCACGATAAGCCCCCCGCCCATCCCGAATCCCGATATGAATGCTGCCATGGTGTGATGCCTCCCCTTCCCCCGGACCCCCATCCCCTTCTTTTCCTAAACTTTTTGTGTCCGCGCTGTGCGCGGGGGCGAGAGGCGGTGGGGGGTGCGTTGTTGGGATGGGAGTAGCTTGGGTTGGTGGTTGATGTAAAACTAATTGTTTTCAGGAGACATTAGAAATGCTAATGAAGGGGCATGTTGGATTACAAGTTGGTGGAGGCTCTTGCGCGGGTTGTCGGGGAAGGCGGGTTCGATAAGGCCGCGCAGGTGCTGCATGTCACGCAGGGCGCTGTTTCCCAGCGGGTGAAGCTGTTGGAGGAGCAGGTCGGGTGCGTGCTCATGGTCCGGGCCGCGCCGCCTCGGCCCACGGCCGCCGGGCGGGAGTTGCTCAAGCACTATCGGCAGGTGAAGCAGTTGGAGGACGACCTCAACCCGGCGCTGGGGCGGCAGACGCAGGGCTATGCCTCCATGCCCGTGGGCATCAATGCGGATTCACTGGCCACCTGGTTTTTCCCGGCCATCGGCGGCTATCTGGACCGCGAGTCTGTGCTTCTGGACCTGAGCGTGGACGATCAGGCCGAGACCCTCAAGCTGCTCAAGAACGGCGATGTGCTCGGCTGCGTGTCGGATCGGGCCGCGCCCGTGCAGGGCTGCCGGGTGGAATATCTGGGAGACATGGATTACAAATTGTATTGTAATCCGTCATACAAAAAGAAGTGGTTCAAGGACGGCGTGACGTTGCGGGCCATGGAGGTCGCGCCCATGCTTATCTTCAACCGCAAGGACGTCATGCACGGGGTTGTGGTGAAGGACGCCCTGGGCGCGGAGCCGAGCCGGTTCAACGGGTTTTATCTGCCGTCGTCCGAGAAGTTCGCCCAGGCCATCGCGTCCGGCTGGGCGTGCGGCATGTTGCCCGACCAGCAGGCGGACGGGCTTGCCCGGCGCGGCGAACTGGTTGATTTGCTGCCGGGGCACGTCTTCACCGTGCGTCTGCACTGGCATTGCTGGAATTTGGAATCCGCAACCCTGTTGTCCTTTACCCGCGCCCTGGTAAACGGGGCGCGCGGGCTGCTGGCGCAACGGCCGTGAGGTTTGCCTCGCACACCGCTTTGGGGTATGAGCAATGACGTTTCAAACGACAATGAATTTTGAGGAGTTACATATGAAAAGGTTGACCGTCGCCCTGGCCGCGCTGTGCGTCCTGTCCCTGTTCGGCTGCCAGAAAGCCTACTACTCGGCCATGGAGTCCGTGGGCTACGACAAACGCGAGATTCTGTCCGACCGGGTGGAAAACGCCCGCGAGTCCCAGCAGGAGGCCAAGGAGCAGTTCGCCTCGGCCCTGGATCAATTCCGGTCCGTGGTGGCCGTGGACGGCGGTACCCTGGAGGAAAAATACGACACCCTGAACGGCGAGTACGAGGACTGCGAGGACCGCGCCGCCGCCGTGACCAAACGCATCGACAAGGTGGAGGACGTGGCCGAGGCCCTGTTCAAGGAATGGGCCGAGGAGATCAAGCAGTATTCCAGCGACAAGCTGCGCACCTCCAGCCGGGCCAAACTCTCCGCCACCAAGAAGAAATACGCCGTGCTCGTCAAGGCCATGCGCCGGGCCGAGTCCAAGATGCAACCCGTGCTGGCCGCGTTCAAGGACCAGGTGCTCTACCTCAAGCACAACCTCAACGCCAAGGCCATCGCCGCCCTGGAAGGCGAACTCTCCTCCATCCGCACCGATGTGGATACCCTCATCAAGGAGATGGATAAGTCCATCGCCGAAGCAGACGCCTTTATCAAGACGCTGGAATAGGAGGGCCTCCGGCGGCCCCTTCGGGGAGACCAGGGCGCTGCCCTGGACCTGCCAGGGAGCAAAGCCCCCTGGACCCCCATCGCGCCTTCGGCGAGAGACGTGCGGACGCCGCTCGCCGTGCCCGAATCGCGGGTTGGGGTTGTTTGGGTTTTTTGTGGGATGCGGACCGCCCGGTTTTTTTCCCTGACAATGTCCTAAACGCCACCACACCGGAAGTCTCGCTGACCGCCAGTCGAGCCGTGTGGCGTGGGCAACCGTCCCGAAGAGTTCGCGCGGGGCAGCACGCTTACGCTGTCGGAGATGTCCCGTGCGAACTCTTCGGGACATTCTTCCTCCCCCGCCCTCGTCATCCCGTACCCGCACACACCTCGCTGCAGGCGACCCAAAGTTTAGGAGATTCTCAAGAACCCTTTTCAAAGGGGTCTTGAGTCGTCGGAGACGCCCGCCGGCAAGGCATCTCTTCTACGCCCTGCCGTTCAGTATATCCCTGAGAATCAGCAGCCCTTTTTCCAGTTCATCTAGAGCATTTAACTCTTGAAATAGTCTAGACAGTTGTTTACTGTCTGTTCATG
>JACCQI010000055.1 GCA_015709315.1 Desulfovibrionaceae bacterium | reverse complement strand
CAATTACGGCCCGTCAAAAGGGGCACACTGTCAGATCAAGTATGAACCACTACAAATTAGCGGCCCTCCCGAACGAACCTTGCCATCGGTCGTAACTTTCAATGCCCCTTTCCAGTGGTTGGCTTGTCGTTGCATATTCTTTTTAGCTTTCCCTTTGGCAGATTTCGCCCTCTTTTGAAGCTCTTTTATTTCATTTTGGAAATTTTCTTTTACCTTTGGTTTGTCCTTTGGCTTGGCATTTTTATAATCTTCAATAAACTGTTTAATCCTCATATCGTTCCCTGTCGCCGGGCCTTTTCCGTGCTGCCCCTTGGGCTTGACCATCCCTCCCGCGGCACCAGCGGCCCCTGCACCGGACTCGGCATTGCCGCCATGGTTTTCTTTCTGCGGCGGCGTTGCATCGGCCCCGGCGAGCTTGCCGGAACCGCCTGGTGTCGGCTGCGGATTTTCTCCGGCCTTGGCGTTCTCGGCCGCCTTTTGCTCGGCCTCGAACTCACGATAGGCGTCGGCACCCCGCAACAGGGTGGTTTTTGAGGTGGTAGATTTCCCCTCCCTGTCATCTTTCGGAGTTTTCGGTGATTCGGGCTGATCCGGAACAGCCCGGTTTTCTTCCTCCGGTTCCTTTTTTCCCCCAGCGGCCGCAAAAAGTACCGGCTCGGCCTTTTCGCCCCTGCGGCAAGGCATGGGTTCGCGATGTTTGCCAGCGTCCTCGGGTCTAGCCGGGCCCAGCGGCTTTTCGAGTTTCTCCTTCGGCTTGTTTCTTTGGCCGTAATCGTGGTTCAGAGACACGTCCCGGCTTTCCTTGAGCGGGTCCCAATCCAACGGTTTGTCCACGGTCCACCAGTCCAGTTCGCGCTTGTTGCCGTGATATTTCCTGTTCAGGTTTCCGTCCCTGCGGACCGGCTCGAGCACGCCGTCCGCGTATTCGATCCATTTCCGCTCGGTCAGCCCCGTACGCGGGTTGTTTCTCGTGCTCGTAAATGCGTCCATGTTCAGCAATGAATTCATGCAATTCTCCTTGGTTTGCGGGCCGGGGGACCTTTGCGGCCCCCGGCCCCTTTTCAACAATCGCTTCAGATCCGGCTGCCGGGCATGTAGTCGCCGGGGTAAAGCAGCTCGAACCCCTGGTTGACCTTTTTCACGAACTCCTTGTCGCGGCGGGACGGGTCGGCAAAGCGCGGGTCCCGCATCATCTCGCGCAGCCGCTCCAGAGACAGGTCCTCGCCCCAGGCTCGGGCCGAGCCGCGCAGGCCGCCCTCCAGGACCATGGGCGCGAGCTTGGCAAAGGCGTTGATAACGGCCGCGTGGTTGCCCGCGCCGGTCTTGTCCAGCACGGCCAGCAGATCGTCGCCGCCGATGGCCTCGGCCGCGCGCATGGCCCGGTCCAGCAGGTCCGGGGTTTCGCCGCGATGCACCGAGCGCAGGGATTCCAGCTCGGACCGGCGCAGGTTCTCGGCCTCGGACTCCAGGCCGTGGTGGACGTCCATGGCCAGGGGCATGAACCACTCGTACAGCCCGGCCACCTGCTTCGGAGTCAGGCCCAGCTCGAACGCCTTTTCCCTGAGGCCGGAGACCATCTCCGCGCGCACCTCGAACCCGTCGGGCAGGTCCATGTCCGGCAGTTCGTAGCCGTCAGCCGCCTCGGGACGGCCGAGCGCGGCGTAGAAGGCCGCCACCTCGTCCGCCCCGGCATCGCCGCCGGGCACGCGCACGTAGCCCTCGGGGGCCTTGCCGAGCATGCGCTGGGCATGCACGAGCGCCTTCACGGCCTCGTCCTTGCTGGCGTATTTGGCGAGTGCCGGATGGTCGCGCAGGGGGATTTTCATCTCGGTTCCGTCCTCGCCCGCCTGCATGACGGTCCAGTCTTCGGGGAGGGTCATCTGCCATTTTTCCGTTTTTTTGGTCATCGTTCATTCTCCTTGGGGATGAAGTTGGTTTCGTCGATCATGTGCTTCATGTGCAGCACCAGCGACCTGCGGCCCTCGTTGAAGGCCGTGCGGCCCTTGTCCGTGGAAAAGGAGGAGTGCAGGAAGCACCCCCGCCGCTCCAGGTCGGCCATGACGGTTTGCCCGTCCGCGCACTCGAAGAGCCGCTTGTAGGCGCGGTGCAGTTCCAGGGGATTGGCGGCGTCAGGCATGGGCCGCCTCCCCGCCGGGCTCGGACATGGCCGAGGCCGGGGCAGCGCCCTCCGGCCCCACGGCCCCCATCAGCATGGACCACAGTTCGGTGAGCACGTTGGGGCGGTCCGTGTACGCCTCGGAAAGCGTCTTGGCGATGGCCGCCGCACCGGCGATGGTCGAGGCGGTCTGGGCCGTGGAGGCCGCCTGTTGCTTGCCCTCCCTGGCCGCGGCCACCGCCTCCTGGGGCTTGAGGTAATCCGACGGCGTGTTGAACAGCTCGGCCACGTGCCGGGCCACCCGGTCGGTGTCGAAGTTGTCCATGATGCCGAAGGCGTCCGCACCGCCCACCAGGGGCGAGAGGTACTCCATGGCCTGGGCCAGCCCCTGGGCCTCGTACTGCTTCTGGGCGCGGGCCACGGGCGAGGTGTAGCGCACCTCCAGGTCGTCCGGCACGAGGCCCTCCGGGAAGGCGGGCAGCGCCCCGGACCTGAGCATGATGCGGAACACGCGCCTGATGAGCGGGCTGAGGAACTCGGTCTGGAGCCGGCCCAGGACCGGGCCGAGCACGCGCATCTTCTCGGACTGGCGGATGACCGCCTCGGTGGCCGTGACCGCCGGGCCTTCCGGGGCGAGCTGGTCGCCCATGAATATCTTGCGGATGGACTCGCGGCGCTGGGACATCATCTCCTCGGTGGCGTGCAGGTCCACGTTCACGGGCAGGGCCTGGATGCGGTCCGACGTGCCCGCGCGGAAGTAGGACAGCCCGCCGGGGCCGGACCGCACCGGGCCGAGAAAGCCGTCGTCCGGCACCATGAGGGGCGGGTCGGCCATCTTCTCGGCGGCCATGAGCGCGGTGCGGGCCATGGCGTTGAGCACGCGGGTGTCGGACAGCGCGGTCTGGCCCGGCCCCCGGCCGTAGATCTCGCCGGCGGCCTTGGCCCAGCGCGGGACCATGTACGGCATCTCCAGGTAGCCGGATTCCTCGACGATCAGGTTCGCCTTCACCTCCAGGTACACGCTGGCATAGGGGAAGTTGGCCACGCCGAACCCGGCGGGGTCGCGGTCCGTGCGCGGAAACACCGCGTGCAGGAACTCGACCTTGTCCTCGGGCTTGTCCTCGGCCTTTTTGCGGGTCTCTTCCGAGCAGGCCGCACCCCATTCCTGGACGGCCTGGCGGGCCGACACCTCGTACCGGCGGTACACGGTGTCCACCTGGCCGCGCGCGGACTCGGCCACGAACACCTCGCCCAGGGGCCGGGTGGAGAACCGGACTGTGGCGGCCGGGTCGGACTCCACGTACATGACCGCCGTGCCGAGCAGGGCGATGTCCAGATACAGCTCATGCACGTGGGTCTGAAACCCGGTATCCTCGGCGTTGAAGACCGCCACCATGCGCTGGCGGGCGTCCTGCAGAAAGGTCCGCACCTCGGTCGAATCGGCCAGGGCGCGGTCCTTCACGGCCACGTCGAACCACGGCATGGCCGGGTTGGTCAAAAGCCCGCCCAGCGACGAGGCCAGCAGTTCCAGGGCGTGCATGGGCGTGGAGTCGAAGATGCGCGAATCGCCCGCCTGGCCGCGAAAGGATGCCGCGCCCGGCGGCGAGGCGAAGCTGTTCTTCCTCGGCAGCATGTACTCGGTCAGCTCCCGCCAGGAGGCGACCCAGGGCTGCCGGGCCTCTTCCAGGCCCTTGAACCGGGTGAGCAGGGATTTGGCAAGTTCCGTGTGGTCCATGCTACTCTCCCAGCTTCTGCTTGAGGCCGGTGGCGGCCGTCTGCGGTTCTTCCACCAGCGACGCCGAGCCTTGGGAAAGCATGGAGTTCCGCTTGCTTTTTTCCTCCAGCTCGCGGGCCTCGACCACCTTGGCGCGGTCGCGCTTCCGGTCGTCGGCCTCCTGCTTCGCCTGCTCGGCCTCGCGGGCGGCGCGTTCCTTTTCCAGCCTGCCGGAATCCTTGGAACTCTGCGCCATGCCCGCCAGCGAGCTGAAAACTGTTGCAATCAAGGATACTGATCCTCCCATGATGAAAACCTCCTTTGGTTTTGTTTGGGAGGAGCATACCCCCGGTTTTCGGCCAAACCGGCTTTCGGGAGCGAATGCATAGGAAAAACGGGCTATAGGATAAAATTAGCGCTTGACACTGTTCCGAGCAGGGGCCTGAAAAGGCCCCTGCTCGGAACGTGGGCGGCTGGCGATAGCGGGCCGCCTGCACATTTTTCGGGCACCGCCCGATCCTCACCGTACAGGGTGTACGCCTCCGGTCGGTCGGCACCCGAAAAATGCACATGCGACCCACTCTTGCCAGCCTCGGTACGTGCGGGCGCGGGGGCCTTCGAACGGGACGGTGAAGGGATGACCCGCTGTCGGGTGCCGGTGGCACCCGAATCGCTTTTGGCGGCGTTATGGGGGGCTGTTCGGAAAAGTGGAGAAACACCCCAGCCGGGCTCGTTGGACCACAAAACAAGAGAAGAACCTCCATCCTCCTTATCCCACTGGCATCAGCCACGGCACACCTCACCGCGTCCGCACGCCCCCGAGCAAAGCGAGCGCCAAAAAGTTTAGGAAGGAAAAGGGGATAGGGGTCCGGTGGAAGGGGAGAGGGAAAGCCCTTTCCCAAAGGGTTTCCCTCTCCCCTTCCACCGGCCGCCGGAGGCACCAAAAAAGACCGCCCGGAGCGGCTTGGCCGGTCCGGGCGGTTGTGGTTGCGGGGGTGTGGCGGTTAGAGAATGGGCAGGTATTTGTCCAGTTCGTATTCGGTGACCTGGGTGCGGTACTCGTCCCATTCGGCGAGCTTGTTTTCCACCAGTGCGGAGTGCAGGTGTTCGCCGAGCACTTCCTTCATGAACCTGGACCGTTGCAGGGAGATGGCCGCCTCGTACAGGGAGCCGGGAAGGGCCTTGATCTTGTTGCGCTTGAGCTGGCGGTCGTTCATGGAGAAGATGTCCTCTTCCACCGGGGCGGCCAGGGTGTAGTTCTCCTCCATGCCCTTGAGTCCGGCGGCCAGTTGGACGGCGAAGCAGAGGTACGGGTTGGCGGCCGGGTCCGGGCAGCGCAATTCCATGCGGGTGGCGTTTTCCTTGCCGGGCTTGTACATGGGCACGCGGACCAGGGCCGAGCGGTTGCGCCTGGCCCAGGCGATGTAGACCGGAGCCTCGTAGCCGGGCACCAGCCGCTTGTAGGAGTTGACCCACTGGTTGGTCACGGCCACGAACTCGGGCGCGTGCTTGAGGATGCCCGCGATGTAGGACTTGCCCTCGGCGGACAGGTGGTACTCGTCGCCGGCGTCGTAGAAGACGTTGCGGCCGTTCTTGAACAGGGACTGGTGGACGTGCATGCCGGAGCCGTTCTCGCCGAAGATGGGCTTGGGCATGAAGGTGCCGTAGCAGCCGTGCTTGCGGGCGGTTTCCTTGACCACCACCCGGTAGGTCATGGCCGTGTCGGCCATTTTCATGCCTTCCTGGTAGCGCAGGTCGATCTCGTGCTGGGACGGGGCCACCTCGTGGTGGGAGTATTCCACCTGGATGCCCATGGCGGACAGGGCGAAAATGATGTCGCGGCGGATGTTGTTGCCCAGGTCGAGCGGCGGGGCGTCGAAGTAGCCGCCCGCGTCCAGGACCTCGGTGTCCTGGTCGTCGGCGAACAGGAAGAATTCCAGCTCCGGGCCGACGTAGAAGGTGTAGCCCTTTTCGGCGGCCTGGCCCATGACCCTCTTGAGCACGTAGCGGGAGTCGGCCTCGAACGGGGTGCCGTCGGGGTTGACCACGTCGCAGAACATGCGCGCCACCGGACGCTCGGCGGGCCGCCAGGAGCAGACCTGGAAGGTGGTCGGATCGGGCATGGCCACCATGTCGGACTCGTCGATGCGGCAGAATCCGAGGATGGAGGAGCCGTCGAAACCCATGCCTTCCTCAAAGGACGCCTCAAGCTCGTTGGGAGTGATCTGGAAGCTCTTGAGGGTGCCCAGGATGTCCACGAACCAGTACTGGATGAAGCTGATGTCGTAGTCCTTGACCGCCTTCATCACGTCGTCGGCGTTTTTGCAGTTGAAAACCGGGATGCTCATATTCTCCCTCCAGGAGTTGATTGAATAAACAGGCCCATTGCATTCGTTTTCAGCACCGATGCGGCGCATGACCGCACCCGTTCAAGGTTGCACCCTACCAGTTGCCCACAACCGGACACAACCCAAAAATGGGCCGTATCCGGCGGCCCGGCGGCCGAAAACCGGCTTTCGTGCGATATCATTTCAAAAATCTGGCCCAAAAACCGCCGCCCCGATCGTCCAGCCGATGCAGCCCGCGGCCCTTGGCCTCGTCCAGGGCGGCCTGAAACTCGGCGGCGGCGACCATCCGGCCGATTTCCGGCAGGTCTTCGATATCGCCGCAGGGGCGGTACTGGTCCATGACGTTGACGAAGGTGTCCCTGGACAGCCCGGCCAGAAACTCCATCCATTTCCCGGTCCCGGCCACGCCTCCCGGCATGACCAGATGGCGCACCAGCAGGCCGCGCACGGCCAGGCCGTCCTTGATGACAAGGTCGCCCACCTGGCGGTGCATCTCGGTTACGGCGGCCCGCGCCCGCTTCGGGTAGTCTTCCGCGCCCAGATAGCGGCCCGCCAGCACCGGGTCCCATATCTTCACGTCCGGCATGTAGATGTCCACCACGCCGTCGAGCAGGCGCAGGGTGTCCAGGGAATCGTAGGAACCGGTGTTGTAGACCAGGGGCACGGACAGGCCGTGCTCCGCGGCGATGGGCAGGGCTTCGAGAATCTGGGGAACCACGTGGCTCGGGGTGACGAAGTTGACGTTGGCGCACCCCTGGCGCTCAAGGGCGAGCATGACGCCCGCCAGCTCCTCGGGGTCGGCCGCGGTCCCTGCGCCGGGATCGCGGCTGATGTCGTGGTTCTGGCAAAACCGGCAGCCGAGATTGCACCCGGCAAAGAAGATCGTGCCGGAACCGTTCTCGCCCACCAGGACCGATTCCTCGCCTAAATGGGGATTGTAGCTCGCCACCACGGCCTGCCGCCCCGCGCCGCAGAACCCGGTCTCGCCGCCCAGCCGGTCCGCCCCGCACCGGCGCGGGCACAGCTCGCAGGCCGCGAGACCGGCCAGGGCCGACTCGATGCGTCCGGCCAGTTCGCCGGAACGGTGCAGGGTCACGTAGGATGCAGGCATGGGCAAACGTGCCCGGCCGGGGCCGGGCCGGTAATCACTTCACCACCAGAACCGGCCTGTCCGTGGTCTGGAGCACCTTGTGGGTGACGGAGCCGAGGAACAGCCCTTCCAGGTCGGACTTGCCCTTGGACCCGATGACGATGATGTCGCACCGCTCCACCTTGGCCACGTTGGCGATGACCTCGGCCACGTCGCCGCCGATGACCAGCTCCTGGAAGTCCACGGCCGCCTTGATCAGCTTGTCGCGGTAGTGGGCGACGACCTCCTCGGCCCCCTTGTTCAGATATTCGAGCAGTTCGTTGGCGTTGGGCTGGCCAAGGCCGGTGGGCACGGTCCGGCGGACGTGCAGCAGGACGATGGTGCCGGATTCATTGGCCAGGTCCACGGCCATGTCCGCAGCCGCGTCCGACATCCGGGACCCGTCCACGGGAAGCAATATGCGGGTAATCTTCATGAATTCGCTCCTTGTTCCGGTTTGGCGCGCCTCCACGGAGGGAGGCCCGGCCCCAGCATACCCGAACCACGGCCCGAAAGCCATGCCCGACCGGGGCAACCCCTCAGACAAGTTCCATGAAGGAAAGAAGGGGATCCACGCCCTCTTCCGGCAGAGGCTCGCCGACGACCGTGACGGGCACGTTGTCGGGCAGCACGCCGAAGGCGCGGAAGACCTCGCGGTCCTCCTCGGTGCGGAACGCGATGCCGTGGCAGGCGCCCAGCCCGCCGCCCATGAAGTATTTGGTGTAGGCGTGGACCACCCGGCGCTTCCAGCCGGACATTTTGGTGAACGGGTAGCCCAGGCCCGTGACCAGGGCGTGGATGCGCTTCCTGTCGTCCACCCAGGTCATGCGGGCGGCCAGGGAGCCGAAGATCGCGGGCTTGTGCGAGATGGACAGGACCAGCCCCGGGCGAATGCGGAACAGGACCTGCTTGAGGTGGAGCAGCGTGCCCAGGTCGGCCAGGGGCGAAAACCGGCCGCGCGTCAGGGGATAGGAGGCATATTCCACGCCCAGCGCCTCGATGCCCGCCACCACGTCCTCGTCCGCCGGCGGGACCAGCGCGTGGACCTGGTGGCCGAGTTCCGCCAGTCTTGCGAGCAGCGGGCCGCGCACCGACAACAGTGCGCGCGCGTCATCGTGGATGACCGCGATCTTCACTGCGCCTTGTCCTTCACCTGGCGGAAGAACTCCTGGAGGAACCCTGGCGAGGTCCGCCTGCCGTTGACGTCGAGCCTGTCGAGAAGCGCCACCTGGTTGCCTCGCGGCGTGGTGGTGGCGATGAAATGCAGGGCATGGGTTTCCCGGCCGGGCGAATCAATGGTGTAGACCCAGGCATCGTCCAGCCTGGACCAGTTGCTGAGCGACGATCCGCCCTCCTCGGCCTCGCGGACGAGGATTTCCAGGAACCCGGCGAGCGGCAGCCTGCCGGGCACGCCCAAAAACTCGCCCCGGTCGTTGCGGATGACAATGGGGGTGTTGAGAAATTCGTCCGGCGGCGGCGCGTGCGGCACGGGCCTCGGCTCTTCCTCTTCCAGGGCGTAGGACTCCACGCCGCCCTCGGGACCATGCACGTTGACGATCTTCCGGGCGCGGACCTTGTGTTCCGGCTCGGGCTGCGGCGAGAAGGATTCCGCCGACACCTCGCCGGAGCGCTCTTCAAGCAGCGCGGCCAGGATCTCCCGGTTGGCCGCCTCGGCCTCCAGCAGCCGCTTGAGCGCGGACTCCACCTTCCGCAGCCGCTGCTCGGCCCTGGCCTGGGCCGTGGCCAGACCGGCCATGCCGTGCATCATCTGCCCGGTGGTCTCGAAAAACTTTTCCAGGTATTCTTGGGAGAACCCCTCGGCCGACGCGGCCGATGCGGCCGGAGCCTTCCGGGAGCCGGACCGCCGGGCGGAAAGTTCTTCCTTGAAGTTTTCCTTTAAGACCTTGCGGGTCTCGCCCACCGACATGCCCTTGGCAAAGCAGTCGCGGATCTTCAGGCACACGTCGCCCGCCTCGGCCCGGAACCGGATGGGCTTGCCCTTGGTCAGGACCGGAATGAAGCCGGGAAACTTGCGGCGGTAGCTCTTGATGGTGGTCTCGGACACGCCGCACAGGCGCGCCAAATCCTTATGCGTATAAATATCTGCCATGATAACTGCTCATTCTCGGGCTTATGGGGGACGCGGTTCCCGCGGCCAGGGCCAGCCGCCGGGGCCGGGAGCGAAGCCTGCGGTCCCAGACGCAGGAAACGCGGGACGGGGGCGGGACGGGATTGCCGACAAGGGGTTCTCCTGTGCCCAGCCGGACGACAGCGATTGTGGGTACGCCACCGAATGCGAGTCGGATCACCGGACCTCCTGGTGTAAGATCGTCACCTATCGTCACCCTTGTGATACAAGAGAAAAACAAAGAACGTAACTTACCGACCTACTATCTAGAAACTATCTAGAGGTCAAGCGATCAGACGAATTTTCAGCGTTGTTTCCGGCGGATTCGGCCTCGGGCCGGGCGGACGGCTATTTGAACTTGATGGAGGCCACGGCGGACTTTTGCACCTCCACCAGGACCTTCTCGTAGTCGTCGTTGAAGGAATAGAACGCGTACGTGTCGTTGCTGTCGCTGCCCAGGAAGAGGCGGGCGTTCATGAAGATCATCTCCTTGCCCTGCTTGGTGGTGACGATGAAGTTGTTCTCGTCCTTGAAGATGATGGCGTCCCACCGGGCCATATCCTGGAAGCGGGTGTAGCTGATGATGGTCGAGGAACGGCCGTTGAGGTCGCCGTGAAGGTACAGGTAGTACTTGCCGAGCTTCTCCAGGCCGAGAATCTCCAGGGTGGAGCCGTTGGCGAGCTGCACGGTGGCCAGCGGGCCGTCGGGCACGATGTCCATGACCTCGTTGGTCGATGCGGCGGCACCTTCCTCTTCGCTCCCGTCGGCCTCTTGCGTCGCAGCGTCGGCGGGCGCTCCATCGGCTTCCCCGGCCACTGCGGGAGTTGTCGGCTCCTCGGGGGAATCGTCGGCGAATCCGCAGCCGGTCAGGGCCAGGGCGAGCAACAGGGCTATCAAAGTGGTCCGCATGGGTCCTCCGTAATGTTCGTGTGAAGTCTCCTTTTATCAGGGAACCGGGGGAGAATCCAGAGGCGGCTGCGCGGCGAAAAGCGGACGCCTCGCCGCTGCCCGGCCGCTTCCCCCGCGACTTCGGGACGGATCGCGCGGCACCTTAATAATGGCGCAAGACGACGAAAATGCTACTCTTGGAGCATGCCTCGATGTCGTCTGCTGAAAGAACTCCTCCTCTACGGGGCCATTCTGGTCTTGGGCACGCTCCTGCTCGCCGAGTTCGACGCCCTGGAGGCTCTGCACGAATTCAGCCGAGCCCACGAGGACTGGGAACTGGACGAGATGATCCTCCTCTTTCCGGTCGGCGCGCTCTGCCTGGCCCTGTTTTCCTACAACCGCTCCCGTGAACTGCGCGCCAGGGCCGGTGAACTCGACCACGCCCGCAACGAACTGGTGAAGGCCCACGAGCGGCTCAAGGAAATGAGCAGGGCCAGGGAGGACTTCATCGCCATCTCCTGCCACGAGTTGAAAAGCCCGCTCAACGGGATCATCCATTCCCTCGAACTGTTGAACATGTCCAGGGACGCCGAGGAACGCCGGGAGGGCATCGCCCTGGCCATGTCCTCGGCCAAGGGCCTGGAAACGCTCATCGACGGGGTGCTGGAATTCTCGCGCCTGTACAACGAAGAGCACCGGAACCGGGTGCGCTTTTCCCCGCGCGACATGATGGAGGCCATCCGGCCCCTGGCGCGGCTCCAGGCCGACGCCAAGAAGCTGGCCTTCCACATGGAACTGGACGACACCGTGCCCCGGTCGGTGACCGGCCACGAGGCGGGCCTGCGCCTGGCCATCCTCAACCTGGTGGGCAACGCCATCAAGTTCACGGAATCGGGGACCGTCGCGGTGAGCCTGTCCATGGGCCGGGACGAGGCCGCGCGGGAACTGGCCGTCACCGTGACCGACACCGGCATCGGCATCTGCCGGGAGGAGCTGGAATCCATCTTCGAGCCGTACCGGCGGACCGCCATGGCCCAAGGCGCGGGCTTGGGACTCGGCCTGGCCATCGTCCGCCGGCTGGTGGACGGCATGGGCGGCTCCATCACGGTTTCCAGCACCGTGGGCCGTGGAACCGAATTCATCCTGCGGGTGCCCGTGGACCCGAACTGATTTTCGCCTCCCCCGATTTGGAGGCTTGGAAACCGGGAGTATCCCGCGGGATACTCCCGGTTTCACATCCGGACCGACCGGCCGGAGGTCAAAACCGGTCGAAGCCGTCATCCTCCAGGGGTTCCCCTGTCCGCTCCCCGGAGGGCAATGCGTCGAATCCGTCCGGATCGTCCGACGGGCAGACCCGGGACACGTCCACCTTGAAATAGCTGATGGTTTCCCGGAGGGTATTGGCCTTGGCGGACAGGGTGGCCGCCGTGGCCGCCACTTCCTCGGCGGCCGAGGCGTTCTGCTGCACCACCATGTCCAGGTCCTGCAACGCGCCGGACACCTGGCTCACGCCCGAACTCTGCTCGTTGGCCGCGGCCGAGATTTCCTGGATCAGCTCGGCGGTCTTCTCGATGTCCGGCACCATCTCGTTCAACAGCCGCCCGGCCTCCTCGGCCACGGATACGCTGGAGGAGGAAAGCTCGGATATGCCCGCCGCCGCGCCGCCGCTGCGCTCGGCGAGCTTGCGGACCTCGGCCGCGACCACGGCGAATCCCTTGCCCGCCTCGCCCGCGCGCGCCGCCTCGATGGCCGCGTTGAGCGCCAGCAGGTTCGTCTGCCGGGCGATCTCCTCGACAATGGTGATCTCCTCGGCGATCTTCTTCATGGCCGTCACGGTGCGCTCCACGGCCTGACCGCCGGTATGGGCATCCCCGGCCGCCTTGCTCGCTATCTTCTCGGTCCGGGCGGCGATCTCCGCCGAATGCTCGATGGAACCCGACATCTCCTCCATGCTCGCGGCCACCTCTTCCAGCCCGGCGGCCTGGCGGGTGGCTCCGTGGGAAAGGTTGTCGCTGGCCCCGGCCAGGCGCGAGCACTCGTCGGCCACGTCCCCGGCCACGGTCTGCGTGTCGCTGATGGTGTACGTCAGCTTGCCGCTCATGGTCCGCATGGCCTCAAGGATGGCCCCCATCTCGTCCTTGCGCTCCGCGCAGTCCAGGGACCGGAGGTCGCCGGACGCGATCTGCGTGGCAATGCCCGCGCAGTCGTCGATGGGGCGCATGACCGAACGCTGGAGCACGACCAGGATGATCAGGATGGGCGCGACGATGAGCAGGGCCATGATGGCGCCCACCACCCACATGACCGCGCCGATCATGCCGAGCTGGGTGGCAATGTCCATGGCGATGACGATGGCGCCGATGACCTCGCCCCGGTAGTCCCGGACCGGGAAGGCGGCCAGAGCCGCGTCGCCCGCCATGCTGATGCTGGTGGACCGCATGCCCGCGGCCAGGAGGCCGTCCGTGGCCAGCTTCCGGGCCTCGGCGTTGTCCTGGCCGTACACGAGCACGAATTTGCCCGCCCGCACCGGATTTTTGGCCGGGTCCTGCAACCGCGTGGTGATGGGCAGCAGGGCCGCGTCCATGTAGAGCAGGGTCTTGACCTGGCCCGAGGACTCCACGGACTTGAGGATGGAATCGAAGCCGATGAGGACCTCCACGGAACCGAGATGTTTGCCGCCCGGCCCGGTCACCGGGGCCAGCCCCCGGATGGTGAAGCCGCCCCGCCCCGGCTCGATGCCCTTGAGGGGCCTTCCGGCCTTGTTCACGTCGATGACCGTGTTCCGAAAGCCGGAGAGATCGTCGGAAACGTCCACCCACTTGCCGTCCTTCCTGGCCTGCTTCTCGCGCCAGACGCGCAACAGGCTCCGGGCCGTGGGCAGATGAAAATGTGCCCTGAACGAGGACCCGACGGCCTCCTCGTACCCCTTGAGCGTGGACGCCAGGGAGGCGCGCAGCATGTCGCGCGCCCGCTGCGCGGACGGGTCGTCCGCCTTGGTCATGTCGCCCAGGTTGGCGACCTCGAAGGCTTGCACCACCTCGGGCATGCGGCTGAACAGGGCGGCCTGCTCCAGCGCGTTGCCGGACATCTTGTCGATGGACTGCCTGATGTCCTCGGCCTTGCCTTTGAGGGTCAGAGAGACGAAGGACTCCTTGAGTCCGTCGAACTGGCCGGCCAGAACATAATAGCCGACAACGACCATGACGAGCGCCGTGACGGCCAGCGGCCCGAGAATCTTGATTCGGATACCCATAAAACAACTCCTGTGGACAGGTTGGTCTTGTAGTATGGTCCGCCTCCCCCCATTGGACAATTATAACCTGCGCGCGGGCCGGGCCCCTGCGCCCCCTCTCCTGCCCGGTCCGCGGAAAAGGATGATATTCCGAGGCGATGACGCCTTCCGGCTTGAAGCTCCATCGAAAACCCGGTATGCGGTCCGCAGACACACCCAGAGGTTACTCATGATCGCCAAAGTCTCCTGCGCCGCCCTCATGGGCATCGACGCCTTCAAGGTCGAGCTTGAAGTCGATTTCTCCCGCTCCGGCATGCCCGCCTTCACCATGGTCGGCCTGGCCGAGGGCGCTGTCCGCGAATCCAAGGAACGGGTCTTTTCCGCACTCAAGAACTGCGGGTTCAAGGTGCCGCCCGCGCGCATCACCGTGAACCTGGCCCCGGCCGACGTGCGCAAGGAGGGCAGCGCCTACGACCTGCCCCTGGCCGTCGGCATCCTGTGCGGCATGGAGGTCGTCGCCCCGGAACAGGCCGAGGGGTGGTTCATGGCCGGGGAGCTGTCCCTGACCGGCGACCTCAAGTCCGTGCCCGGCGTGCTGCCGCTCGCCCTGGCCGCGCGCAAGGAAGGGGGCCGGGGCATCATCGTGCCCGCCGCCAACGGCCGCGAGGGGGCCGTGGTCAAGGACATCCCGGTCATCGGGGCCTCGGATCTGGGCCAGGTGGTCCGCATGCTGCTCGGCGAGGAGGAGGTCGCGCCCTCCACCGTGGACATCGACACCCTGTGGAACGAGCGGCAGACCTTCGTGAACGACTTCGGCGAGGTCAAGGGCCAGGAGCACGCCAAGCGGGCCATCGAGATCGCGGCGGCCGGCGGCCACAACCTGCTGCTGATCGGCCCGCCCGGCTCGGGCAAGACCATGCTCGCCAAGCGCATCCCCACGGTGCTGCCTCCGCTCGGCTTCGAGGAGGCCCTGGAAGTGACCAAGATATACTCCGTGGCCGGGCTGCTCCAGGCGGACCGGGCGCTCATGGTCACCCGTCCCTTCCGCACGCCCCACCACACCATCTCCGACGTGGGCCTGGTGGGCGGCGGCCGCTACCCCCAGCCGGGCGAGACCTCGCTGGCCCACCGGGGCGTCCTGTTCCTGGACGAGATGCCGGAATTCAAGAAAAACGTGCTCGAAGTCCTGCGCCAGCCCCTGGAGGACGGCGAGGTGTCCATTTCCCGCTCCCTCATGACGCTCAAGTACCCGGCCGACGTGATGCTGGTGGCGGCCATGAACCCGTGTCCCTGCGGCTACCTGTCCGACGAGACCCGGCCCTGCACCTGCTCGCCCTTGGCCGTGCAGCGCTACCGGGGCAAGATTTCCGGTCCTTTGCTCGACCGCATCGACCTGCACGTGGACGTGCCGGCCGTGCCCTACGACGACCTCCGGCAGCCGCGCTCCACCGTGGACTCCGCCACCATGCGCCGCCGCATCCTGGCCGCGCGCGCCGTCCAGGCCGAGCGCTACGCCGGACGCCATTTCTCCCTCAACGCCGAACTGGACGGCTCGGCCCTGGAGGAATTCTGCTCCCCGGGCGAAGCCGAGCACGCCTTCCTCCGCCAGGCCGTGGAATCCCTGGGCCTGTCCGCCCGCGCCTACACCCGCGTCCTGCGCGTGGGCCGGACCATCGCCGACCTGGCCGGGGCCGAAGAAATCACCGCCGACCACCTGGCCGAAGCCATCAACTACCGAAGCATGGACAGAGAGGGTGAGAAGTAGAAACGCGGGAAAACGACCGAGGCAAACAGCCGCCAAATGACGCTATTCAAAACGAAAAGCGCGAAGGCCGCAACCATGCCACCCTCCCCGCAAAGCGGCGACAAATACCATGCTGGCCAGATCTGAGGTAATCTGAGTTGAACGCAAACAAT
>JACCQI010000054.1 GCA_015709315.1 Desulfovibrionaceae bacterium | reverse complement strand
AACTCAGATTACCTCAGATCTGGCCAGCATGGTATTTGGGTCGCCTGCGGCGAGGTGCGTGCGGGCGCGGTTTGGCGTGGTGGGGGATGAAGAATGTCCCGAAGGGTTCGCCTCGGACAGCTTCGGCGCGCGGACAAGCTGCCCGAGGCGAATCCTTCGGGACGGTTGCCCACGCCACACGATCCGGCTGGGCGGTCAGCGAAACTTCCGGTGTGGTGGCGTTTAGGACAATGCCGGAAGAAGTAAGGGGGTAGTCCGCGCTCAACCAAACCCAAACAACCCCAACCCGCGATTCGGGCAAGAAAAAACGCCGCACCATGATTCGATCATGGCACGGCGTTTCTCGTTTTTTCTTGTCCGAATCGCACATCGGCACGCAGTGCGGATACCGCACGCCCCACGCCGAAGGCGCGATGGGGGTCCAGGGGGCATTGCTCCCTGGCGGGTCCAGGGCAGCGCCCTGGTCTCTCCGAAGGAGGCCGTCGGCAGACGCTTCTGCGGCGAGCAGCCTATTTGCCGAACGGACACTTGGGGAAGCTGCACGACTTGCAGGTCATGCAGAATCCGCCTTCGCCGAACCGGGCCAGGTCCTTTCGAGTCAGGGTTTGCCCGGCCAGGATACGGGTCAGGAGCAGGTCGAAGGCCGTGGTCTTGTAAAAGAGCGCGCAGGCCGGGACGCCTATGACGTCGGCGGTACGCATCTTCCCCACCAGAGACATGGTGCCGGGCAGCACGGGCACGCCGTAGAGGTCGCCGTGCAGTCCGGCCGCGATCAGTCCCTTGCGGGTCACGTCGTCCGGGTCCACGGACATGCCCGCGGTGGTCACGATCAGGTCGCAGCCCGCGTCGAGCATGGCCGTGACGGACCGGGTGATCCGCTCACTGTCGTCGGGCACGATGGCGGTTTCGGCCACTTCGCAGCCGAGTTTGATGACCTTGGACGAAATGATGGGGATGAACTTGTCCTCGATGAGCCCCTGGAAAACCTCGGTGCCGGTAACCAGGATGCCCACCTTGGCGGGCCTGAGCGGCAGAATGGAGAGCACCGGGCCTTCGTCCAGGGCGGTCAGGGCGCGGTTGAACCTGTCGCGGGCGATATAGAGCGGGATGGCGCGGGTTCCGGCCACGCCCTTGCCCTCGGGCATGATCGACCCGTCGTGGCGGGTGGCCAGCATGACGTCGGGCGAAAGGTTGAACCGGGAGAGCGCGTCCAGGTCGATGGACAGCATGCCCGGCTGCTCGGCGAAGAAGTTGATCTTGCCCTCTTCCGGGTCGGGATTGTAGGTGATGCCCGGCCCGGCCATGCGCTTGGCGAACGCCTTGACCGCATCGTTCTCATGCACCCACTCGTCGCCGGGCAGGTCGGCGCCGTCGTAGACATGGTACTTGCCGATGCGCTGGAGGCGGCAGACGTCGCCCGCGCCCAGCACGTCGCCGGCCTTGGCGATGGGCCCCTTGGACTCGCCGGGCACGATGCCGGTCATGTCGTGGACCGCTTCGCTGCCCACGGCCTCCTCCACGGGAACCACCCTGAGGCCGGGCGCGTCGTCGGCGCAGATCACGCCTTCGATGGACACGTACGGGTCCTCGCCCTGGCAGCCTCGGCAGATGGAACCGTCCAGGCCGGGATACGCCTCGCCGCAGACCGGACAGATGTCGATGGTGGTCATGTGGCCGTGGCCGAGATATTTCTTGGAAACGCGGATGGGCCGGATGGAACAGATGGTGTCCCCGGCCTGCTCGATCTCGGAAAACAGCTTTTCCGTATCCTGCTCGGCCTTGGGTTTTTCCTTCAGGAACCAGCCCCTGATCTCGGGCCATTTGGCGAGCTTTTGCATGTCCACGGACACACGGACCCCTTCGCCCGTGAACTTGTCGTACAGGGAGACCGCGTACCGACCCAGCAGCTTGACCTTCATCCAGTTGTTGCCCGTGGAGCAAAGCGTCAGAAGCTGGACCGCGTCGGGCAGGCATTTGCCCGACTCGACCAGGGCCTCGAACAGCGTGCCCTCGGGTATCCGGGCCTTGGCCGCCTCCACCATGTAGCCGCCGATCAGCAGACCGGGGGCCGGGTAGCCGTGAAATTTCCTGGCCTTTTCCTTGAATTCCTCGAAAGTGTATTGACCGATGTTCATGGGTTCCTCGCGTTGAATTTTAGGTGCCTTTCTGGGGGTATATCGCGTTTTCGACGGCGTCAAGGACACCGCCTCAATTCATCTTCATGAATTTGTCGTACAGTTTGGCGTATTCCCGCCTGGAAACTTCACCCAGGTCCCTGGCGGGCATGTCGAACAGGAAGCGGTAGGCATCGGTCCCCTTGGCCACCCGCAACTCCTCGTTGATGCGCTTGATGACGCGCTTGCCGAAGTCCGTTTTGGTGCAGGCCACATGGGAAAAAACATAGGGATCATGCTCCGCGATCCTGATCGGCACCAGCCCCTGCTTCTTTCCCGCGATCTTGACGTAATGCCCGAGCACGAAGGGATATTCAATGAAAAAGTCCACCCGCCGACTGTGGACCATTCGGCACTTCTGCTCCACGTCGGCAGTCACCAGCCGCAGCATGGACGAGTTGTAGGTTCTGAACAGCTCCTGCACATTGGGGCCGAAGAAGCGGTCTATCTCGGCGACGCCGACATACCGCCCGGAGCGGAGCAATGCCTCGAGGCCGATCTCGCCGTCGCGGGCCAGGTCGAGGATGGGGCTGCCCTGCCTGACGTACAGCCGCGCCCCCGGGGCAATGGCCGTGATGTCGGAGAAATAGAAAAGCTTGTCGCGCTCCGGGGTCCGGAGCAAGTTGCAGTAGCAGTAGTTCTCGCCGTGCCGGGCGTTCTCCATGAGCCGGGCCAGGGTCAGTCGGACCTTTCTGTGGTCGTACTCGGTCAGGCGCTTGGCGAAAAAGCGGCGCGACATGTCGGAATAGCCGGTGTCGACGTCAGGCCCGGAAACGATGTGGAACGGCGGGTCGTCGGTGACGCCCCAGTGGATGAGGCCGCCATCGGCATGGCCGGCAACGGGCCACAGGACGACGGCGGCGAACATGAGCGAAAAGAGGATGGATTTTACAGGCATGCTTTCATTCAGGGTATCGGGACGGGCCTCCTGCCCGCCGTTGAATGATAACTGTTTACCCTTGGCAAGAAAACCCAAAAAACGCGCTTTCCCGGATATTTGTCGGACAACAGCCCCTCACCGGCGACTCCCCTCAACTTCCAATGAAAAGGGCCGCCCCAGTATGGGGCGGCCCTTGAATCAGCCTTGACCTAGCGAGGTGACGTTACGTGGCTAGGCTGTCAGCGATGCCGGTTCTAAGCCTCGGCGGGAACCGCCTCGGCTTCCTCGGAGTCGCATTCGCACGCATCCTCGGAGGAACAGCCGCACGGCAGCAACTGCGAGTCCCCGGTCTCCTTCTTGACGCTCGTGGCGATCTTGAAGAGCACGGTCACGATCAGCGCGCCGATGGCATAGACCATCATGGACACCAGCAGTTCCTTGCCGGTGGGCCAGTACGGGGTGATGGTCTCGAACGGGGTCGGATTGAACCCGCCGATGACCAGGCCCAGGCCCTTGTCCAGCCAGGTGGCTATGACCAGGATGGCCAGGGTGTAGGGCAGCAGCTTGAGGTTGTTGCGGAACTGCGGGGTCACCAACAGAGTGATGGAGATCGCCGCGAACGCAAGGAAGGTCCACATCAAAGTCACCAGTCCGCTGTCGGCATGGGCGAACAGGTACAGGATCGGATGCATGTGGCCCGGGATGTTCGAGTAGAACGAGGTGAAGATTTCCAGGGCGAAGAAGAACATGTTCACGCACATGGCGTACATGATGATCTTCACCAGCGTGGAAACGGCGTTCCTGGCCATCTTGAAGGACGTGAACTTCTCGGTGATCATCATGACCAGCAAGAGGATCGCGGGACCGGAGCAGAACGCGCTCGCCAGGAAGCGGGCGGCCAGGATGGCGGTCAGCCAGTAGTGGCGGCCGGGCAACCCCTGGTACAGGAACGCGGTCACGGTGTGGATGGAGAACGCCCACAGGATGGATATGTAGATGAAGGGCTTGAGCCACTTCGGGTGCGGCAGGTGCGCGCGGTCAGCCTGCAGGCAGGTCCAGCCGACCAGCAGGTTGAGGCTCAGGTAGCCGATGAGAACGGTCATGTCCCAGAACAGGATGGAGTTCGGGGTGGGATGCAGCATGACGTTCAGCATGCGGGTGGGCTGCCCCACGTCCACGGCGATGAACAGCATGCACATGATGCACGCCGCGATGGCCATGAATTCGCCGAAGATGACCATGTGCTTGTTGGTCTTGTAGGAGTGGAAGTAGTTGGGCAGCACGATCATGACGCCGGACGCGGCCAAACCGACCAGATAGGTGAACTGGGAGATGTAGAATCCCCAGGACACGTCGCGGCTCATGCCGGTGGTCTCCAGGCCGACCATGAGCTGGTTGACGTATGCGATGGAGCCGATGCCGATCAGCACGAGGAGAAAGGCGATCCAGCCGTAGTATCTCTTGGAACCTTTGAGTGCGAGTTCAAGCATTCTGATTCCTCCTAAATGACGTAGTACACGCAGGGTTCAGTGCCTGCGGACGGTTTGCGGCGGATGGTGAACTTCTCGCGCAGCACCTTCCGGACCTCGGAATCGGGATCGTAGAGATCGCCGAACACGATGGCGCCCTTGGACGCTTCGACGCAGGCGGGCATCTTGCCCACGGCCAGACGCTCGACGCAGAAGTTGCACTTCTCGACCACGCCGCGCATGCGGGTGGGGAACTCGGGATTGAGCTTGCTCAGGTCCAGATTCTTCCGGGGTTCGCCCCAGTTGAAGGAGCGGGAGCCGTAGGGACAGCCCGCCATGCAGTAGCGGCAGCCGATGCAGCGGTGGTAGTCCATGGCCACGATGCCGTCCGGGCGCTTGTACGTCGCCTTGGTGGGGCAGACGCGCACGCACGGCGGGTTCTCGCAGTGGTTGCACAGCAGCATGTAGGTCCGGTGATGGACCTCTTCGGCCAGGTGCGGGTTCTCCTGCTCGGGGAAGGTGTGCCCGTATTCGTCGCTCCACAGCCACTTCACTTCCCTCTTGCCCTCGATGGACGGGACGTTGTGGATCGCGTGGCAGACCTTGGACAGTTCGGCTATGGCCTCCTCGGTATGCACCTTGGTGGTGTCGATGACCATGGCCCATTGCTTGGCGTGGACGGCCTCGGGGTTGACCTTGACCGGGGAGTGGCCGCCGCTGGAGGCCATCGCCTTGGGAGCCACGGCCAGCCCGGCTGCGGCTATGCCGGCAAGCTTGATGAAGGTTCTTCTGTTGTTCTTCATTATTTCAAACCCTCCGGCTGAATGTGGCAATCCCAGCAGTAGGGAGAGACACCGGCATCATCGTGACACTTGTCGCAGAAGTCGGCCTTGTTGTTGTGGCACTTCATGCAGGTATTCTGCAGGCTGATGACGAACTCTTTACCCTCGTGGTTGGTGTAGATCCTCTTGCCGTCCCGCAGCGCCCAGTCGCGCCACTCGTTGAGAAGCTGCATGTGCTCGGTACGCATGAACTCCGTGGACTCGATGCACTTCTTCTCGTTGGCGGGCAGCTTGAGCTCGGGCTGCTTGTAGGTCTTGGTCATGGTGCCGACGGCAAAAGGCGCGGTCAGCAGGCCGATGAAGATGGCCAGACCCACGATGATGGGGAATCCGTATTGCATTTTCATTTATGCATCCTCCATGTTCGGGGGAGTCCAATCGTCATCCTCGTCCTCGAATCCGGGCAGAGGCTCCTGGCGCATGTCCATGGTGCGGACTTCGCCTTCTTCCAGAACCAGGGCGTTGGCGACCAGTTCATGCACGCCGGAGATGCCCACGCCGGGCGCCCAGTAGTCGGCCAGCGGGATCAGGGTCGCACGGTCGATGGCGCAGATGCAGGCCATGAGGTTGACGCCGTGCTTTTCCTGCACGTAGCGCAGGGCGTTGCCGCGGGGCAGGCCGCCGCGCAGGCGGATTTCCATGATCTCGTCGGTGTTCAGGCCGGCGCCGCCGGCGCAGCAGAAGGTCTGCTCGCGCGTGGTGCCTTCGGGCATCTCGAAGTAGTTGTTGCACACGTGCTTCAGGACGTAGCGGGGTTCTTCGAGCAGGCCCATGCCGCGCGCCGGGTTGCAGGAGTCGTGGAAGGTGACGCGCAGGTGGTCGTTGCGGCTCGGGTCGAGTTTCAGCTTGTTGTGTTTGATGAGGTCGGACGTGAACTCGGTGATGTGCAGCATCTTGGTGGCCGCGGAGGTCTCGAACACCGTGCCGGTGATCGGGGACTTCGGCGTGGTCATGCCGGACCACTGGTTCTCGCCGTTCATGGTGTCCATGTACTGATGGACGACGCGCCACATGTGGCCGCATTCGCCGCCCAGGATCCATTTGCAGCCGAGGCGCTCGGCTTCGGCGTACATCTTGGCGTTGAGCTTCTTCATCACCTCGTTGTTGGTGAAGGAGCCGAAGTTGCCGCCCTCGGACGCGTACGTGGACAGGGTGTAGTCCAGGTCCAGGTAGTCGAACAGGAGCAGGTAGCCCATGAAGGTGTAGATGCCGGGATCGGCGAACACGTCGCCGGACGGCGTGATGAACAGGATTTCATGGCCGTGCTCGTTGAGCGGGGCCTTGACCTTGCGGCCGGTCACCTCTTCGATGTCGTCGACCATGAAGTCCACGATGTCCTTGAAGGCGTGGGGCTGGATGCCCAGGTGGTTGCCGGTGATGTTGCAGTTGGCCACAGGCTCCATGATCCAGTTGGTGTTCAGGCCGACCAGATGCATCAGCTCGCGGGCCATCATGGTCATTTCCGCGGTGTCGATGCCGTAGGGACAGTAGAGGGAGCAGCGGCGGCACTGGGTGCATTGGTAGAAGTAGATGAACCATTCCTTGAGGACATCTTCTTCCATGACCCGGGAACCGGTCAGGTTGCCCAGTATCTTGCCCGCCAGGGTGAACTCGCCGCGATACACGGAGCGCATCAACTCGGCGCGGAGAACGGGCATGTTCTTGGGGTCGCCGGAACCGATGAAGTAGTGACACTTGTCGGCGCAGGCGCCGCAACGCACACAGATGTCCATGTACACTTGCAGGGTGCGGAACTTCTTCAGCCGCTCGCGGAACCCGTTGACCACGATCTCCTTCCAGTTGGGAGGCAGCTTCCAGTCGTCATTGGACGGCAGCCATTCGCGGGCCGGTCCCCACAGGCCGGGCAGCTTGGAGTCCATGTACTCGATCTTCTCGGGCTTGGCGGGGTAGCACCAATGGCCCGGCGAGAAGTCCACCGGAGTTTCCATCCATCCGGTGGTCGGCGGATTGTAATCTATGCTCTTGAAGAGCTCATCAGCTTTAGGGATGTCGGACATATTCTTATCTCCTCAGATAAAGATATCACCAGAGAGGACCCTGGACTTACGCCTCTTCCTCGGCGGGAGCCTTGCCGTTCTCGGGATTGTCGAGGGGCAGGCCGGCCTCGGCCATGGGGACGCCGAATTGCTTTTCGTAGTCCGCGTAGGCATGGGCCTTGATGTTGGGATCGTTCCAGGGGTTCACGTGGTGCTTGGCGCGCGTGTCGTTCGGCAGGTTCCTTGTCGGAGACAGGAAGACGCCCGGCATGTGCATGAGCTTGCTGAACGGGAAGTACACCATGAGACAACTGACCAGGAAGACGTGAACGAAGAAGGGAGCCGCGATGGTCTCGGGCACGGTGTAGCTGAATGTCACCAGCCCCATGGTCAGCTCCTTGATCGCGATGACGTCGACCTTGGCGTAGTAGCGCATGTAGATGCCCGACAGGGCGATGGCCAGGATCAGGAACAGCGGGAAGTAGTCGGAGACATAGCTGATGTAGTTGATCCTGGGCAGCACGAGCCTGCGGCCGAGCAGCAGGAGCACGCCCAGCACCAGACCGACGTTGGTCAGGTACATGACGGGTGCGCCGATCTGCAAAAGGCCGTCCACGAAGTCAAGCCCGTTCACGAAGAAGGGGACCGGCTCGAGGAACAGGCGCAGGTGCCGCAGGGCGATGATGAAAAAGGAATAGTGGAAAGTGATGGCGAAGACCCACAGCCACTTGGAGGACTTGTAGGCCACGACCGGATAATCCTTTCCCTGGTACAGGGACACGCGGGTGTTCCTGAACAGGGACCGGAACGCCAGGACCTCGAGCGCCATGCGGAAGAAGGTCTGGGCGCCGGTCTGGGGACAGTCGAGTTTGTTCTGCTTGAACAATTCGGGGTCGTAGGACCGGAACTGGCCGCCGGTTGTGGGGATGCGGAACGGCACGGCGCTCCGGCCCCAGATTATGACTTTGTAAACAAAGCCGATCAAAAAGATGATGAACGCCGTTGTCGGGACGCAGACGCCGAAGAAAGTCCTCATATGCGCCGCATCAACCCCGAACAACGGGATCAACACCAGGAGAAAGACGAACAGAAGTGAGTAAAGAGCATTCATCTACCGTCACCTCGCTTGAATGTTGGACCCGCCGGTTCTCACTCCGAAGGGCCTGCCACTTTTGGTGCATGTTTGACGGTTGATCGATGCGAAGACGGCTGTGTCTGCGAAAAACGAACCCTCGGCCGAGCCGCGAATCCTACCCCTCAACACGCCTTGTCCGGCCCCACACCGAAGCCAACCCCAATCACGCCCCTAATCGGCCGACTGATCGGCCGTAACGTCCAATATCATTCCGGCCCGCTTGAGCAGATTGCTCTGGGAGCGCTTGACCTCCTCAACGCGCAACCGGAAGACTTCGTCGCGACTCTTGGTATAGATGTCGAACGACATCAGCGCCAGGTTGTCGATCCTGGCCTCGAACCGAAGCAGGTCGGCCAGGGTCCCGTCCTTCTCCATGGCCTTGAAGAACTCGTCGCGAATGAGCTTCTTCAGCAGGAAGACGAACCCGATGGCCTGCGAGGGAGAGAAATCCTGCACCGCCCTGATGCGAATGAGCCTGTCCAGGGAGGCTGCGATTTCCTTGGCGTCCTTCCAGTCGATGACCAGATTCATCAGATCCCCGGTCGCCTCGAGTATGGCGGCCCCCACGGGGTTCTGGAAGCGATCCCTCTGCCTGGTCCAAACCTTCTGCGTTTCCTTGGGATAGGTGCGGAGGATCAGCTCCGCCCAGCCCTTCGCCAATCGGGCCTTTTGTTCGGCCAATACGGTATCAAATGTCATTAATAACTCTTAATTATTCAGGAAACGCGATCAGGCGAACAATCCAATTCCGCCGAGGGACAACGTTTCCGCGGCGTAATTGCACCAAATTGTGAAAATCGTCACGTAAGACTCAGAACCATATCCCAAACCCCTTGGAAAACGTCAAGGGTTTTTCAAGGAAAAACCGGCTAATGAGAAGGGATGAGCCGAGGTGTTCACCGGCCGCGAAAACGGGCGAAAGCGGCGCGGGGCGACGCTTTCCCCGCAACCCGGGATCAGCCGCGCTCCACCCGGTTGCGGCCCATGCGCTTGGCCTTGTACAGAGCCTCGTCCGCACGCTTGATGATGTCCTCGATGATCCGGTCGCTCCGGCAGGCCAGGGTGACGCCCATGGAAACCGTGAACGATATGGCCCTTCCCTCGAACTCGACCTTGAGATCTGCCAGCTTTCGGCGCAGCCGCTCCGCGACCTCCATGCCCCGCGTGATGCCCGTTTCCGGCAGGACAACGGCGAACTCCTCGCCGCCCAGCCTGCCGAACAGGTCGCTCTCGCGCAGCAGGGAGGAAACCCTTCGCGCCATCCGACGCAGGACCTCGTCCCCGGCCTGGTGGCCGTAGGTATCGTTGATGGATTTGAAATAGTCAATGTCGAGCATGATCAAAATCAGCGAATTCCTGTACCGCTGCGACCGGCCCAGTTCCCGCGATCCGGCGCAGAAGAACTGATGCCGGTTGTCCACGCCGGTCAGAGCGTCGGTGGTGGCCAGGGTCTTCATCTCGGCCTCCAGACGGATGCGTGTGGTCACGTCGTGGATGACCGAATAAAGAAGCTGGTGGCCCTGGACCATGATCGGCCCGGAATAGACCTCCACATCCCTGAACGAGCCGTCGGACAGGACGTGCTTGAGGATGAAATGGGTGCGTTTCTCCTCCCAGGCCAACTGCATCTCCCTGAAGACCGCCTCCTCGTCAAGGGCATTGATCTGGCTCATGTTCATGGTCAGCATCTTCTTGCGGGAATACCCGTAGAACTGGCAGGCAGCGGGATTGGCGTCCACCACGTTCCCGGTCTTGGGCTCCACCAGGAGCATGATGGCGTGGTTGTTCTCGAAAAAGGCCCGGTACTGCTGCTCGCGCTCCTTGAGCACCTTTCCCGCCTCGATGCGCCGGGTGATGTCGCGGAAGGTGCCCTCCATGCCGATGGGGTTGCCGCCGGCGTCCAGGACGAGATGGCCGTTGCCGTCCAGGGTGATGACGGTCCCGTCCTTTTTGACGGCCTGGGCCTGCACGCCCCGGATGCCCGCCCCGCGGATGATGGCCTGGTACGAGAGCGTCTGCTTTTCCTTGTCCAGGTAGAGCTTGTCCATGGTCGTGCCGACCAGTTCCTCCTCGGAGTAGCCGAACAGGCGGCAGGTGGCGGGATTGACCATCTGGATCACGCCTTCCAGGTCGGTGACGATGTAGCCTTCCTCGATGGACTCGAAGATGCGCCGGAACTTCTCCTCGCTTTCCTTGAGAATCCGCTCCGAACGCTTGCGGTCGGAAATATCCTTGATGGTGTTGACGATGCCCAGCGGATGGCCGTCGTCGCCGATGATCAGCGACACGGAATGCTCGGAGGGAAACACCTCGCCGTCCTCCCGGCGCAGGGGGAACTCGAACATGGCCCGCTCTCCCCTGTCGAAGGCGTCCCGGCACCGGGCCTTGAAGTCCTCTTCGTGCGCGCCGTCCACATGCAGCATCTCCACGGGGCTGTCGACCAGTTCCTGGTTGGTCATGCCGAACATGGCCTCGGCCGCCGGGTTGGCGTCCAGAACGTTCCACTCGGGCGTCAGGATGAGAACGGCCTCGCCGAGCGCGACAAAGGTGGAGCGGAGCCACAGCTCCTTTTCGGCCAGGGTGTCCTCATAGGTCCGCTGATCGGTGATGTCGATGCCCGAGCAGAGGATGCCGATGGGCAGGCCGCCCTCGTTGGTCAGCAGCTTGTGCTGCCACTGGACCATCCGGGCCTCGCCCGAGCCGGTGGTGACGTGGTAGACGAGTTCGCCCTCCCCGTCGGTCTGGCCGTAAAAAATGTGGTAGATGTAGTCCCGCACCTCGTCGCGCCGCTCCTTGGGGACCACGGCATCGACCCAGTTCCGGCCGAGCAGGTCGTGCATCCCGTACCCGAGGGCCTTGACGGCGGTCTGGTTGAGCATGGTCACGGCGCTGGAGGCGTCCAGGACCACGACCATGACCCCGACCGCGTCGAGGTAGCGGGCGGACTTGTCCCGCTCGCGGGCCAATTGCCGCCGTGCCTCGGCCATGGCCGTGACGTCGTACAGGGCCATGAACCGGCCGGAGCCGTTCCCGGACAGGGTGACCGCGTATTCGGCCGTGCGGTTCCTCTCCTGCCGGCCGACCGCGAACCGGACCACGGGCTTCGCCTCTTTGCGCGCACACTCCCGATCCACCTCGCCTGCCAGCCAGGGGGCCGCGTCCCGCAGGGAAGCGCCCTCCCCGCCGCCCAGCAGGTCGGCGGCGGCCCGGTTTTGCCACGTCACCACGAGATCCTCGTCGAGCGCCAGCATGGGCAGCGACACGGACTCCAGCGCTCCCGCAGGCGGTTGCCGCCTGTCGCCGGAGTCCGGCGCGGATGCCACGAGCCGGGAAAAGAAATCACGCCAGGCCGACTCTCCCAGGGGAGTCCCGGCGAACTCGAGGACACGCTCTTTCAGCCACGCCTCGTTCTCGAAAAACCATTCTTGCTGTCGACTCATAAAAAGGAATTCGGGTTGTACGGCCTTTTACGGAAGACATAACAAATTAAATGCGTTGGTGATAGAAAAATTCCGTTCCGCCCTATTTTCCACAGCACCGAACGCCCCGAAACCGACTTTCCGGCGATTCGTAGAGAGAATCCGAGAAATCCGAAGCTGCCGAAACCGGGCCGCACCGATTCCGGCGGGCACGGACGCGTGCCTCCCCCCTCCCCGCCCCTGCCGGGAGGTTGTCTGCCGTTTCAAGAAAAAGGAGAAAAAGAAAAGGCCCGCCATGATGCGGGCCTTACGATTATTCCAGGGTATCGGCGTCCTCGCCGATGTCGTCCGGCTCCTCCGCCGCTTCCTCCACCGGCTCCGGCCTGGGCGCGGCCTTGGGCGGCTCCATGTACCGGGCAAAGACCAAAAACCCGGTGTGGGCCACCATGCGGTCCTCCGGGCGCAGCCTGTCGGCCACGGGCTTCCAGCGGCGTACCAGTATCTCCAGGACCTCCAGGTCGGCGAACGGGCCGTCCTCCAGGCCCCGCAGCAGGTCGGACACCTGGTTCACCGTGGGCAGCAGGAAGCCGCACATGGCGCCGGGGATGACCGCGGCCGGGATGTGGTGCAGGTACTCCCACGGGGTCCGCACATCCAGGAACAGGGCGTCCGCGCCGGAGTGCTCGAAGCCCTCCTCGATATTTCTGTTGACCTGCACCACGCGGTCGGCCAGGCCCACGCGCTCCAGGTTCTTGCCCGCCAGCTTGTAGAAGTCGGCGCGGCGCTCGTAGGTGATGACCTTGCCGGTATCGCCCACGAACCAGGCCAGGGCCGTGGTCAGGCCGCCGGATCCGGTGCCGGACTCGATGACCGTGGACCCCGGACCGATGCCGAGCTTCATCATCAGGTACCCGATCTCCTTGGGGTACATGATCTGGGTCTGGCGCTTCACGCCCTTGATGAGATCGTGCAGGGTGGGCTTGAGCACGAGATACGGCTTGCCCAGGTGGGTCTTGACGTACTGGCCGAATCCGGCCTCGGCCACCTCGTCCATGAGCAGCTTGCCGTCATGGGTGTGGACCTCGCCGCCCGTTTCGAGCTTGCGAAGGTATCGTTTGCCTTTGTGGCTGATGAGCAGTATAAGCTGTCCGGGTTCGATCATTGATCGGGCCTCCTCAAAAATATTGCGCCTTGCCTACGGCGGCAGGGCCTTTAAGTCAAGGGAAAGGGAGCGGGAGGGTCCCGGCCGTTTTCCCCGGTCGACACCGTAACATATTTCCCCATCCCCTTGACAGCGCTTCGCCGGTCCTTAATAACCTCATAGGTTTTTTCTTGCTATTCGCTTCGAGGTGCGCGACACGACATGGGGTATAAATACGTTTTCGGACCTGTCATGAGCGGTCGGCTGGGCCGCTCCCTGGGACTCGACCTGCTCGGCGACCGCATCTGCTCCATGGACTGCGTGTACTGCGAAGTGGGAGCCACCAGGGAACACACGACCCGGCGCGGGCCATATGTTGCGGCGGACGCCATCCTCGACGAACTGGCCGCCTGGAAGGCCGAGGATCACGGCCCGGTCGATGCGGTCACCCTGGGCGGACTGGGCGAACCGTGCCTCAACGCCGAGATGGCCGACGTGATCCGGGGCGCGCGCAAGCTCTTTCCCGGCACGGTTATCGCGGTGCTGACCAACGCCACCCAGATGACCGACCCGGAAGTGCGCCGCGAACTCTGCCTGGCCGACGTGGTCCTGCCCAGCCTGGACTCGCTGGTCGAGGAAGAGTTCCTGGCCGTCAACCGCCCCGTGAAGGGGATTGTGCCCGAGGCCGTTGCCGACGGGCTCCTTGCATTCAAAAAGGAATTCAAGGGAAAGATATTTTTGGAAATTTTGCTTGCCGAAGGAAAGAATGATTCCGACGAGAACCTCGGCAGGCTGAAAGCTTTTTGCCAGCGGCTTGCCCCCGACCGGGTGGACGTGGTCACACTGACCCGTCCCGGCACCGTTCGGAGGGTCCGCCCCGTGGACGGGGCGGTGCTAAGCCGTTGGCGCATGGCCCTGGGGGGCGGGGAAACCCGCGCCGCCGGACAGGGGACCACGGGCAGGAGGGAAACGGACGCCGCGCGCATCGTCGACGCGGTCCGCGCCTCCCTGGCCCGCAGGCCCCAGACGGCCGGACAGCTCGCCCAGGCCCTGAACGCGGACCCCGACATGGTCCGCCGGGCCGTGGAAGCCCTTGAACACAGGGGCGACGTCACCCGCCGGGATGACCGGGGGGAGACATACTACCACGGCACGGGACACGTCCTGGAAGACGGGACGCCGTGAGGCCGGGCCATGATCGTACCCACTTTTTTCTCGTCCAGAGGGTTATATGACAGCCGCAAAGAAAAAACGGCAGAAGATGTTCATCTCGGTGTTGCCGGGGGAACAGGTGGAAGTGGTCATCGCCGAGGAAGGCAAGGTTAACGAATACTACGTGGAGATGGTGCATCAGGCCAAGACCAAGGGCAACATCTACAAGGGCTACATCCACAACATCGACAACGGGCTTCAGGCCGCGTTCATCAACTACGGGGCCGAGCGCAACGGATTTCTCCAGATCGACGAGGTCCATCCCGAATACTACATGGGCAGCCCGGCCACCAAGAAGGGCCAGCGCTACCCGCTCATGCAGAAGGTGCTCAAGCCCGGCCAGGAGGTCCTGGTCCAGGTGGTCAAGGAACCCACCGGCAAGAAGGGCGCCTTCCTGACCTCCTATCTTTCCCTGCCCGGCCGCAGCTTCGTCTACACCGTGGGCCGCTCCCAGATGGGCGTTTCCCGCAAGATCGAAGACGAAAAGGAACGCACCCGCCTGAAAAAGGTGCTCGAGACCTTCGAGACCACCGAGGGCGTGGGCCTGATCGCCCGCACCGCGGCCGTGGGCCAGTCCAAGGCCGCCCTGGAGCGCGACTACAAGTACCTGAACAGGCTGTGGACCGACATCCGGTCCAACGCCCAGAATGAAAAGGCCCCTGCCCCGGTCTACAAGGAGATGGGCCTGGCCGCCCGCGCCGTGCGCGACTACCTGACCTCGGACATCACCGAGGTCTGGGTGGACGACAAGGAGACCTTCGACCAGGTCCACCAGTTCGTGAAGCTGGCCTTCCCGCGCAAGAACAACCTGGTCAAGCTGCACGAGGACCCGGAGCTGTCGCTGCTGGAACGGTTCAACCTGGTCCGCCAGGTGCAGGAAATCTACTCCCGCGAGGCCACCATGCCGTCGGGCGGCCGTCTGGTCTTCGACGCCACCGAGGCCCTGACCGCCGTGGACATCAACTCCGGCAAGATCGGCGGGGAACGCAACTTCCAGAAGATGGCGCTCAAGACCAACATGGAGGCGGCCCGCGAGATCGCCCGCCAGCTCCGGCTCCGGGACATCGGCGGCCAGGTGGTCATCGACTTCATCGAGATGAAGAACCCCAAGGACTGCCGCGAGGTGGAAAAGGTCATGCGCGCCGAGATGAAGAACGACCGCGCCCGCACGGACGTGGCCCGCATCTCCTCCTTCGGCCTCATGGAGCTGGTCCGCCAGCGGCTGGGTTCCTCGGCCATCGCCATCTCCACCGAGCCGTGCCCCTGCTGCAAGGGCACCGGCATCCGCCGCAACATGGAATGGCAGGCGCTCCAGGCGCTCAAGACCATCCACCGCGACCTTCGCAAGCCGGGCAACGATATCGTGGAGCACCTCTGCGAGGAGGAACTGGCCATCTATCTCCTGAACCACAAGCGCGGCATCCTGACCGATCTGGAAAAACGCTACGGCAAGTCGGTCCACATCGACATCGACTACGAATACGAAGACTAGGCTTTCGCCGAAATATCAAAACCAAAACCCCGGCCCGGAGCGATGCTCCGAGCCGGGGTTTTCTTTAACTTCAAGCCATCATCGCCTGCTATTGCTGCACAAAAAGCTTATTAATCGTGGCCACTGGTCGGATCACTATCGGGGTTAATACCGTCCTGATTTTTAACAATTAAAATCGGATCAAACCCTAAACAATCAATAATCGTTGGAAGCTTTATTATCCTGGTTTGTATAATTGCTGACAAAGCCAATACAATCGTCAACGCAACCATAAAAATGGTAAGATTTCTATTGCTTCTATATCTGCTTTATTATCGCAAATAGCAAAAAACCTACATCATTAGAGCATTTAACTCTTGAAATAGTCTAGACAGTTGTTTACTGTCTGTTCAT
>JACCQI010000053.1 GCA_015709315.1 Desulfovibrionaceae bacterium | reverse complement strand
CAAGCTCAGAATCATGGGCATTCATGAAGCAAAGTACGCTCTGGCCGGATGAACCAGAAAAAGGCGGCCCCGCTCGGCGCGGCCGTCATCTTCCAGTACAAGCGCTCCCTGCGCGTCTACTCCCTGGCCGTGGACGGCGCGCACCGCATGCGAGGGCTGGGCGAGGCCCTCATGCACCACGTCATGGATTTTGCCGTCAGCCACGGCTACGAGCGGATCACCCTGGAAGCGGACATGGCCAACACCAACCTGGTGGAGTGGTACAAGCGGATCGGCTTCGAGCCTGTCCGGCCCCTGCCCGACTACTACGGTCCGGGAGAGGCGGCGCTCAGGATGGCGCTTTCCCTGACCGGCAAGGGGACCGGCCAGGACCACATGGTCATCGTGGTGGACGACGTCCGGCAGGCCCGTGACTGGGAGCCGGGAATCCCGGTCTGCTCGGCAGCAAACTACCTGTCGGACACCAACTATTCCAAATCGAGCCGGTTCCAGGTGCTCAACCTGTGCCACTCCCGCAAGACCCACTCCATGGGCTACTACGTGTCCCTGCTCGCCTCGGCCCGCAACCACCTGGTGATCCCCTCGGTCATGGCCGTGAAGGACGCGGCGTCCCCCATGGTGGCCCAAAGCCTGTTGGAGGAAATCCATGACTACGTGGAAAAGAAGGTCCCCACCAACCACGGTCCCGACTTCGAGCTGACCATCCTCCTGGGGATGACCGACAACCCGCGCTACTCGGAGCTGGCCCAAAAGCTGTTCGCCCTGTTCTCCATCCCGTTCCTCACCATCCGGCTCACCTGGAACGGATCGTGGAACGTAAAGAAAATCAAGATGCTGCACCTCAAGCAGGTCCGGCACGACTGCCCGGAACTGCTCCGCGCCGCGCTCAAGGCGTACTGCTTGAAAAAACGGTTCACCCGCCCCAGGCTCAAGAACCACAAATATGATCTGGCCATCCTGGCCAACCCGGACGAGCGCACCCCGCCGTCCGACCCCGCGGCCCTGGAACGGTTCCGCAAGGCCGCCGAAAAGGTCGGCTTCCACGTGGAATTCATCACCAAGGCGGACCAGCGGCGCATGTGCGAGTTCGACGCCCTGTTCATCCGCGAGACCACGGCCGTGGACAACCACACCTACGCCATGTCCCGGCACGCCTACACCGAGGGACTGGTGGTGGTGGACGACCCCTGGTCCATCATGCTCTGCTCCAACAAGGTCTACCTCCAGGAGCGGCTGGCCAACGCGGGCATCTGCCAGCCCAAGGGATGGCTGCTGGCCCGCAAGTCCGCCGACGACAAGCTGCTCAGGGCCCTGCCCCTGCCCCTGGTGTTCAAGCTGCCCGAAAGCTCCTTCTCCCAGGGCGTGTACCTGGTCAAGACCCTGCCGGACCTCAAGGAGAAGCTGGCCGCCATGTTCGAGAAGACCGATCTGGTCATCGCCCAGGAATTCCTCCGGTCCGCCTACGACTGGCGCATCGGGCTCATCGACAACACGCCGCTGTTCGCCTGCAAGTACTACATGGCCAGCAACCACTGGCAGATATACAACTGGGCGTCCACGGGCGGCGAGGAGTTCAGCGGCAAGTCCGACGGGGTCCCGGTCAAGCAGGTGCCGCCCGCCGTGCTCAAGGCCGCGGTCAACGCCTCCTCGCTCATCGGCAACGGATTCTACGGCGTGGACCTCAAGGAGGTCGGGGGCAAGGCGTACGTCATCGAGGTCAACGACAACCCCAGCGTGGACGCGGGCGTGGAGGACGAACTGCTCGGCAACGAACTCTACGAGCGGATCATGCGCTCCCTGTTCAACCGCATCGAAGCCGAGCGCCAGCAAGTGCGCTACGTGTATTGAGGCGGACGAGATGATCCATCCCCACACCACCGTGCAGGCCGTCTCCCCGACCATCGGCAACGGCGTGTTCGCCACCCGCGACATCCCCATGGGCACCATCGTCGTGGTCCGCGACCGATTTGACGCCTGCCTGTCCAGGACGGACTTCTTCGCCCTGCCGTCCGTTGTCCGCGACGCCATGGAAACCTACATGTACCACGACCGCGACGGACGGCTCGTGTTGAGCTGGGACCACGCCCGGTACATGAACCACAACTGCTGTCCCAACACCATGATGACCGGCTACCATCTGGAAATCGCGGTCCGCGACATCCACGCCGGAGAGGAAATAACCACCGAATACGGCCTGCTCAACATCCAGGAACCCTACGACATCCACTGCGGCTGCCCGAACTGCCGCCACCGCCTGCGCCTGGACGACATCGACAGCTACGGCGACCAGTGGGACCGGCAGATCAAGCGGGCCCTGCTGGCCGTCCCGAAACAGGAACAACCCCTGTGGGATATCCTCGAACCAAAAGCCCGCGAAAAAGTGCTGGAACTGCAACACGACCCGGACAGCTATTTCTCAGTCAAAAACCTGAAATGGCGGCTGGGCTGAGTCGGGGATGCCTCCGGCGGCCGGGGGGGAACCCTTTGAAAAGGGTTCCCCCCGGACCCCCCTCCCAAACTTCTTGGGTCGCCTGCGGCGAGGGGCGGGCGGTCATCGAAACGTCCGGAGTGGTGGCGTTCAGGACTTTACCGGGAAAAAAGCCACGCTCTCCGCGTCCAACCAAAACCAAACACCCCCAACCCGCGATTCGGGCAAGAAAAAACGCCGCACCATGATCCGATCATGGCACGGCGCTTCTCGTTTTTTCTTGTCCGAATCGCAAAACGGCACGCAGTGCGAAAACCGCACGGCCCTCGCCGAAGGCGACACGGGATTCCAAAGGCCCTCGGCCTTTGGCGGGTCCAGGGCAGCACCCTGGTCTCCCCGAAGGGGCCGCCGGAGGCCCCTCCCCGCTCCTTATTCGGCCGGGATGCCCAACCCCATGAGCAGATAGGCCAACTGCGCGGCGGCGAAGTCCGAGGCGTGGTCGCCGGGGGCCGGGGCGAGTTCCACCACATCCGCGCCGATGAGTTTGCGGCCCTTGGTCACGGCCTGGAGCAGGAAGATTGCCTCCTGCCAGCCGAGGCCGCCGGGCACGGGGGTGCCGGTGGCGCGGATCACGGACGGGTCCAGCCCGTCCACGTCGAAGGTGATGTAGATGGTGTCCGGGAAATCCGTCGGCAGGACGTGCCGGGGCATGCCCTTGAGAAACAGCTCGCGCGCGTCCAGATGCGGGATGTCGTTGGCTTCCCGAAAGTCCGCTTCCTCCTTGCACAGGGCGCGCACGCCTATCTGGAAGAGCTGCAGCCCCAGGTCGTCCACGGCCCGGCGCATGACGCAGGCGTGGCTGTAGGGCGAGCCCTCAAAGGTGTTCCGCAGGTCGGCGTGGGCGTCGAACTGGACGACGCCGAAGCGCCGATGGAGGTTCTTGAGCGCCCGGAGCGCGCCCAGGGTGACGGTATGTTCCCCGCCGAGCACCAGGGGCAGGGCCTCGCACTCGGCGGCGAGGCAGACCGCGTCCTCGATGCGGTCCAGGACCTTGGTCACGGGGCCGGAGCAGTCCACGGGCGCCGTCGTGTGAAGGCCCGCCAGCCCCGGCTCGGACGCGCCGTCCCACAGTTCGAGCTGGGCCGAGGCGTCGATGACGGCCGCAGGCCCGCCCGCCGTGCCTGTTCCATAGGAAACAGTGGACTCCAGCGGAACCGGAATGATGTGCCAGGCGGCGTCCTCGGGTCGGGCGTTGTCTATTTCCCCGTCGAGAAAATGCGAAACCATGAAAACCCCCTACGAAAGCCTGTTTTTGAATTCCTCGTAACCGAAGGACCGAACCAGCGTCATGGCGTCCCGGTCGCGGTTGTACAGATGGATGGACGGCAGCCTGATGCCGTTGAAGGTGTTGGTCTTGACCATGGTGTAGATGGCCATGTCCGTGAACACGAGCCGGTCTCCGGCCGAGAGGGGGTGGTCGAAGGAGTATTCCCCGGCCACGTCGCCCGCCAGGCAGGACGGCCCGCCGATGCGGCAGGTCCACGGCTTTTCGCCCGGCTCGCCGGAGCCGACGACATGGGGCCGGTAGGGCATCTCGATGACGTCGGGCATGTGGCAGGGCACGGCCGAGTCCATGATGGCCACGGGCATGTCGGCCCGGACCACGTCCAGGACCTCGGCCACCAGATAGCCCGCGTTCAGGGCCACGGCCTCGCCGGGTTCCAGGTAGACCTCGACGCCCCATTTCGCCTTGAACCGGGTGACGAGATCGACCAGCTTGTCCACGTCGTAGCCGGGCCGGGTGATGTGGTGGCCGCCGCCGAAATTGACGGAGCGCATGCGCGGCAGCACGTCCGCGAAAGCGCGCTCCACGGCCTCGATGGTCCGCTCCAGGCAGTCCGCGTCCTGCTCGCACAGGTTATGCCAGTGCAGGCCGGTGACCCCGTCGAGGTTGTCCGTGTCGAAGTCCGCCCGCCGCACGCCCAGGCGCGAGCCGGGCGAGCACGGGTCGTAGAGGGGCGTCGTCCCCTCGGAGTGCTCCGGGTTGATGCGCACGGCCAATTCGATTTCGCGGCTCTGCGCGGCGGCCAGCTTCCTCACCAGCGGCCGGAAGCGCCCGAGCTGGGCAAAGGAATTGAACACGATGTGGTCACTGGTCGTACACAGCTCCCGGATGTCCGCCTCGGAATACCCGGCGGCAAAGGTGTGGACCTCCCGGCCCAGTCCGGGGCCGAACTCCTCCCGGCCCAGCCGCGCCTCGTGCGGCGAGCTGGCGCACACGCCGTCGAGCGTCCCGGCCAACAGGGGGAAGACCGCGTGCATGGCGAAGCACTTGAGGGCGAGCAGCACCTTGCAGCCCGCCCGCCGACGCACGTCGGCGAGGATGGCCAGGTTGTCCTCGAGCAGCCCCTCGTCCACCACGTAGCAGGGAGTTTCGACCCGCGCCGGGTCGAAGCGGCACTCCAACCGGCCGTTCACGAAAGCTCCGCTTCCTTCCAGGGCAGGCCGTGCTTGTTGAGCGCGGCCATGAACGGATCGGGGTCGAACTGCTCCATGTGGAACACGCCCTTGCCCTGCCATTTGCCGGTGAGCATCATCATGGCCCCGATCATGGCGGGCACGCCGGTGGTGTAGGAGATGGCCTGGGAGCCGACCTCCTCGTAGGCGGCCTCGTGGGAGCAGATGTTGTACACGTAGACGGTCTTCTCCCTGCCGTCCTTGACGCCCCGCATGACGTTGCCGATGCAGGTCCGGCCCTTGGTCAGCGGGCCGAGCGAACCGGGTTCGGGCAGGACCGCCTTGAGGAACTGGAGCGGCTGGATCTTCTGGCCGCCAAAGTCGATGGGCTTGATGGAGGTCATGCCGATGCCTTCCAGCACGCGCAGGTGGGTCAGGTACTGGTCGCCGAAGGTCATCCAGAACCGGGCGCGCCTGAGGCCCTTGATGTGCATGACCAGGGATTCCAGCTCCTCGTGGTACATGAGGTAGCACTTCTTGTGCCCGATGCCCTCGGGGAACCCGTAATCCATGGACCAGGAGAGCGGATCGGTCTCCACCCACTCCCCGCGCTCCCAGTAGCGGCCGCGCTGGGTGATCTCCCGGATGTTGATCTCCGGGTTGAAGTTGGTGGCGAACGGTTGGCCGTGGTCGCCCGCGTTGCAGTCGATGATGTCCAGGACGTGCATCTCGTCGAAATGGTGCTTCATGGCGTGGGCCGCGAACACGTTGGTCACGCCCGGGTCGAAGCCGGAGCCGAGCAGGGCCATGAGGCCCGCCTCACGGAACCTGTCGCGGTACGCCCACTGCCACTTGTACTCGAATTTGGCCTCCTCGGGCGGCTCGTAGTTGGCGGTGTCCAGGTAGTTGACCCCGGTTTCCAGGCAGGCGTCCATGAGCGGCAGGTCCTGGTAGGGAAGGGCCAGGTTGACCAGGAGGTCGGGCTTGATCCGGCTGAGGAGTTCGACGGTTTCCGCCACGTTGTCCGCGTCCACCGCATAGGTGGAGACATCCACGCCGGTGCGCTGCTTCACGGACGCGGCAATGGCGTCGCACTTGGACTTGGTGCGGCTGGCCAGGTGGATTTCGGTGAACACTTCGGGGACTTGGGC
This sequence comes from Desulfovibrionaceae bacterium, assembly GCA_015709315.1. GTDB lineage: Bacteria > Desulfobacterota > Desulfovibrionia > Desulfovibrionales > Desulfovibrionaceae > Pseudodesulfovibrio. Next base: position 10,817 of record JACCQI010000053.1, on the reverse strand, counting down.
GCACTTGTGCACCGCAACGCCGCCGACGCCTCCGGCGCCGATGATCAGGACCTTGGACATGTGCGTATCCTCGCTTGGCGCCTCTGCGGGCGGCCGTCTTGGTTATCGTTCGAAATAGGTGTAACCCTGCAGGCCGTTCTTGTAGGCCTGAAGGATTTCCCGCCGCTGGGTGGCCGTGATCCGCCCCCGGCGGACCGCGTGTTCCGCGGTCTCCCGGAAACGGGTCAGCAGCGCCTTGGTATCATACTCCACATAGGAGAGAATGTCCTCGACCGAATCGCCTTCCAACTCGCTCACGAAGTTGAACTCGCCGTTCTTGCGTATCCTGATGGTGACGACGTTGGTGTCGCCGAGCAGGTTGTGCAGGTCGCCGAGCGTTTCCTGGTACGCCCCCACGAGAAAGGCCCCGAGGTAATATTCCTCGGAATCCTTGAGTTCGTGCAGGGGCATGGTCCGCCTGACGCCCTGGCTGTCGATGAACCGGTCGATCTTGCCGTCGCAGTCGCAGGTGATGTCCGCCAGCAGCCCTTCGCGGGTGGGTTCCTCGTCCAGGCGGTGAACCGGCATGATCGGGAAGAGCTGGCCGATGGCCCAGGAGTCGGGCAGGGACTGGAACACGCTGAAGTTGCAGTAATAGATGTCGGACAGGGCCTGGGAGATGCCTTCCAGCTCCTGGGGCAGCGTCGGCAGGTCCTTGGCCAGGATGGCGATGCGCCGGACGGCCTCCCAGAAGACGTTTTCGCCCAGGGCGCGCTCCCGGAAGGAAATCCGGCCCTGGTTGAACGCCTGGCGGACCTCGTCGCGGTAGTAGAGCACGTCGTTGAAGCACTCCTGCACGTTGCGCAGGTTCAGGGCCTGGAGGGTCTCCAGGAGGTGCTGGATGTGAATGTGGGTGTCGTCGGGCAACTCCCCGGACAGCGGTTCCGGTTCGAACCGGGCGGTGTCGAGCACGTTGAACAGCAGCATGGAATAGTAGGCCACCAGGGCGCGTCCCGACTCGGTGATGATGGTCGGGTGGTCCACGCCCTGCTCGTCGAGCACGGTCATGACGCCCTCGACCACGTCCACGCAGTATTCGTCCAGGGTGTAGTTGCGGCTGCTCATGAAATTGGTCTGGGTGCCGTCGTAGTCCACGGCCAGGCCGCCGCCCAGGTCGAGATAGCGCATGCCCGCGCCCTCGCCCGCCAGGCCCGCGTAGACCCTGGTCGCCTCGGCCACGGCGTTGCGGATCTCCCGGATGTTGGGGATCTGCGAACCCAGGTGGTAGTGGAGCAGTTGCAGGCAGTCGAGCATGTCCGCTTCCTTGAGGGCGTCGATGATCTCGATGATCTGTGCGGCGTTCAGGCCGAATATGGAGCGGTCCCCGCCGGACTCCGCCCACATGCCGTTGGCCTGGGCGGAGAGCTTCACGCGGATGCCGAGGATGGGCTTGACGCCGAGCGCCCGGGACCGCTTGATGATCAGGGGCAGCTCGCCGGGCATCTCGACGACCAGGACGCAGGTGAATCCCATCTGGGTGGCGTGCAGGCCGAGATCGATGAACTCCTCGTCCTTGTAGCCGTTGCACACGAGCACCGCCCCGGTGTCCCGGAGCATGCCCATGGCCGCGACGAGTTCCGCCTTGCTGCCCGCCTCCAGGCCGTGATGGTACTTTTTGCCGTGACGGGTCACGGCCTCCACCACCTGCTGCTGCTGGTTGACCTTGATGGGGTATGCGCCGAGATAGGACCCCTTGTAGTCGAGGCTCTTGATGGCGGCGAGAAAGCTGTCGTTGAGCAGGGAAATCTGGGTGTCGAGGATATTCTCGATACGCAGGAGCACGGGCATGTCGAGACCGCGGGCCTGAATCCCCTCGATGACCTCGGGGATGCTGACCGCATGGTCGAAATTGCCGGGCTCGGCCGTTACCTGAAGAGCGCCCGAAGGGGAGATGCCGAAAAATCCGGCACCCCATTCACGAACGCCGTAGAGTTCCGTGGACCGTTCAGTGGTCCATCTTTCCAAAGTAGGGGTCACTCATACATCCTCCCGCCAGATTGGACTCGGGAAAACCCGGTATGGCTCGCAGGCGGGACCGGACATCCCGCAATGCGAAAGCGGCATTTATGTGTCCGGCCACAAAAAGTCAACACAATTCTCCCCGCTGTTTTTGCCATGCCTCTAACCGGCTTCGCGGACCGCGCCGCCGGGCACGGCCAGGGGCTGCCCGGCGGGAGTCCGCAACAGCCTCTTGAATCGCTCCAGACCGGGCGAAAACAAGGCGTTCGCCGCCACGGCAATCACAAGCGTCACGGCCAGGATATCCCAGCCGCAGGGCTCGTCTATATACATCTCAAAAACAGCGATGACCGTAAAATGAAAAAGATAGAACGGGTAGCTGATCCGGCCCACGTACCTGTCGAAGGCGGACCGGCAAAACCGCCGGAACACGAACGGCAGGGAGAACAGGACCGCGAACGGCAGGACAAAGGGCTGCATGGACTCCGGGATCTCGCCCGCCATGAGGATGACGGCCGCCAGCGCGCCGAAGGCCAGGAGGTCGAGGGGGCGCGACTTGCCGGGCAGGCCCTTGTACAGCCGGTAGGCGAGCATGCCGCAGGCGAACAGCCAGAATTCAAGGGGGAAAAACCGCCGGTAGAAGACCACGTCCGACAGGCCCAGCGCCATGACGCCGATCTTCGCGCACAGGCTGAGTCCGGCCAGCGCGGCCAGGGTGCGGGTCCGCATGACCGCCAGCATGGGGGCCAGCGCGTAGAAGACCGCTTCCAGGGACAGGGACCACGCCTGGATGAGCGGCGCGTTCTTCCACAGGGCGTCCCGGCTCTCGGTGACGAAGACCAGGCCGTCCGGGCCAAGGGACAGGCTGAACAGCAATTCCTGGCCCACCAGGCAGAGGGAGGTCCAGGCCATGACGGCAAAGCCCGCCGGGTCGGAAAGGATGGCCTTCATCTTGGAGAAGGTGGTCATGGAATGGATGTCCAGGGAAACGAGCAGCCCCACGCTCACGATCAGGGCCAGGACGTACAGGGGGTAGAGCGTCAGGAAGCGGCTCAGGTAGAAGGCCCGGGCCGAGCCGTACGCCGAGTCCAACACCAGCGCCATGTAGAAGCCGGACACGGCGAAAAAGGCCAACACCGCCTCGTGCCCGTCCACAACGGGCCAGTCCGTGAGCGGAAGGTGCGAATTCAGCACCGCCACGGCGAGGAGAAGACGGATCATGCCCACGGCCTGCCCCTTTGCCGCCAATTACCAGCGGTCGTCGCCTTCGAAATCCAGTTCGTCCTCGACGGTGTAGTTGCGGACCTTGATGCGGAGGTCGTCGTCGCTTTCCGAGACCACGCCCTCCACGGTCACCCACCTGTCGATAAAATCCACGAGCAGTTCGCCGTTGTCGTCGTTCTCGATGGCGAACTCCTCTTCCCCGTCCACGAGAAGGACGAGACCGGAAACCGCTTCGTCGTTCCACTCCGAAGGCAATATCTGCCCATACAGGGAATCCTCGTAAACATCCTGAGCCATTGCTCCCTCCGACCTTTATTGATAATTCCTGTCGTTTTCGTCAACCGACACATCCAGGCGATAGACCATCCCTCCGTCCACGGGGATGAACTGCTTGCGGAAACGGTGCTCGCACTCGAAGCCGCTGACCTCGTAAAAGCAGTGCGCGCCCTCGTACGCCTCGTCCGCGCCGGTCTCCAGAAAGACCCGCTTGCCCTGCCGGTCGGCCACCCGGCGGCGCATCTCCGCCACCAGCCCCGTGCCGACGCCCAGACGGCGGTACTCCGGGTCCACCGCGATCCCGTACAGCTCGTAGTCCTCGGGCCAGTGCGGGATGGGGCCGAAGCAGAGAAATCCGACCACCCTGTCCACGCCGCCCTCCCCGGCTCTGGCCAGCAGAAAGGAATGATCCTCGCTGCCGTTGCCGTAGGCGCTGTCCCACGCCATATCCTCGGCGGACAGCATGGCGTCCGGCGTAAAAAGCCCGCTCGACGCCGCCATTTCCAGCACAACCTCGACATCTTCCGGCGCAATGCCCGAAACGATCCGCACCTCGCGCACCGCCGCGCCGCCACTTTCCCTGGTACTCATGGTTTCACTCATGCAGACAGCTGCGCCGGCGAGAGGTTCGCCCGCACACCGGCTGAATGCGATCTATGAGGATGGTCTCCGAGAATCCGTCCTTTTCCACGGTCCCGGTCAGCACCACCTCGGTCCTTTCGAGCAGCCGCAACATGGGGAACGCGTCCAGGTTGCCCACGCGCACCTCCCGCTCGCCGGGACAGGCGATGAGCAGCCCGGTAACCCGGTACTCGCTGTCCCATTGGGCCGGAACGACCACTCCCCGAATGGTCTCCCTGGATGGCGGCGCGTCATTTGCCCGGCGTGTCATGTTGCCTCCTCAACCGTCTTGAGGATTAACCGGAAGCATGCGCCGTGCCATGCACACAACAAGATAAAATACTTACATTATTTTTATGACATCCCGCAGGAAAGGAACCGCCGGTTCCTATTCCGGCCCGAAACGGCCCCCAGAGACAAAAAAAAGGGGTCCCCCCAAGAGGGGGAATCCCATGCTATACGGACAAAAATGCGAATTAACAGCGGGTTATAAGAGTGCGGGAACCGGGAATTCCGTTGTCGGCCAGAACAGGAACTATGAGTTCTTTTTTCTGAATGTCTTTCGCTTCAGGCCATGGCGGTTCATGAGCTTGTTGAGCTGCCGGGTGGTGATCCCGGCCCGCCGGGCCGTTTCCCCGATCACGCCGGAGCACTGCTCCAACAGGGTCGCCAGGTATTGAAGCTCGAACCGATCCACGGCGATCTGGCGGGCCTCCTTCAGGGGCAGGCCGATCTTGACCGGCGAGGTGACCATGTCGCCCTGGGCGTTGAGCAGGTCCGGGGGGAAGCTGTCCGGCATCAGGACGTCCCCGGTTTCGAGGATGCAGGCGCGCTCGATGACGTTCTCCAGCTCGCGGACGTTGCCCGGCCAGTCGTATTCGCACAGGGTGTCCAGGACCTGCGGGTGAATGCCCTTGATCTCGGTGTTGAGCTGGCCGTTGAACTGCCGGATGAACACCTCGCACAGCCGGGGCAGGTCCTCGAGGCGTTCCCGCAGGGAGGGAATGCGGACCGGGAAGACGTTCAGCCGGTAGAAGAGGTCCTTGCGGAACTTCCCCTCCTCGCAAAGCCGTCCCATGTCCTCGTTGGTGGCTGCGATGATCCGCACGTCCACCGGGATGTCCCTCTCCCCGCCCACCCGCTGGATCATGCGCTCTTGGATGGCGTACAGGAGCTTGACCTGCACGGACTGGCTGACCGTGCCGATCTCGTCCAGGAAAAGGGTACCCCCCTGGGCCAGCTCGAATTTGCCCAGCTTGCGCCTGACGGCCCCGGTGAAGGCCCCTTTTTCGTGGCCGAACAGTTCACTTTCCACCAGGGAGTCGGGCATGGCTCCGCAATGCACGGATATGAACGGCGCTTCCTTGCGGTTGGAGTGGGCATGGACGAGCTTGGCGATGAGCGATTTGCCCGTGCCGGTCTCGCCGGTGAGCAGGACCGTGGTGCGCGTTCCCGCCACCTGGCGGATCTTGACGAACACGTCCCGCATGGCCCGGCTGCGGGTATCCACGTATTCCAGGGAGTCCTCGTTCCAGAACTGATCGCGCAGGTAGTCCAGGTCGGAAAGGACCACGTCCGATTCCCGCACCTTGTCCACGACCAGGCCGAGCTTTTCCTTCTCGATGGGGTGGGTGAGATAGTCGAAGGCCCCGGCCTTGACCGCGTCCTCCGCGACCTGGGTCTGCTCCTCGTCGGCCATGACCACGATGGCCGCCGACGGGTATCTGGCCCACAGCCCTTCGAGGGCCTTGCCCACGGACCCGTCCTTGTCGAGCAGGGCCTCCACGTCCACGAACAGGGCGTCCACGTCCCGGTCGCCGGACGCTCCCGGCGCGGCCTGGGTCAGGACCTCTTCCTGGTCGAGCAGTTCGCCGAGCGCTTCCGACCGGCGGCCGTCGCGGGTTATGACAAGCATTTTTCGCATGGCAAAGACCTCTCTAAGCACGCATTACCGACTTGCGTCCCGCCTTACAACGGATATTTTGCCGTCCGGCGGCACGGGGGCAGGGTGCCGGACCCGGGCGGCCCTGTTGATTGCCATTTGCCGAGGGATGTGCAAACGTACCGCTCCGCGGCGGTGCGGGGCATTTCCCGTTCACGCCGACAACGTTTTTGAGGACTGTGACATGCTCAAGCAATTCATGGAGTGCCCCCTGCCCATCTCCCGGAAGCTCCGGCTCTCGGTGCTGAAGCGGGTGCTTCCCCCGGAGACCGAGGAATTCGTCGTGGACGTGGACTACTGCGGCGCGCGCATGCCCCTGAACCTGCTCGACGGGCCGCAGCGCGCCCTGTACCAGCACGACGGGGCCGAAAAATTCATGCTCCATTTCCTGCGCGACTACCTGAATACCCTGCCGGGACCCACCACCTTCCTGGACATCGGGGCCAATGCGGGGAACCACACCTTTTTCATGGCCCAACACGCGGACCGGGTCTGCTCCTTCGAGCCGCAGCACGCCCTGAGCAAGCGCCTCAAGGACATCGTGGCCGCCCATCCCCCTCTCTCCAACGTCACCGTCTGCGACTTCGCCCTGGGCACCGAGGACAGGACCGACTACATCTACGACGTGGGCAAATGCACGGGCGCGCGGTCCATCATCCGCAACCACGCCGACGACGCCGTGGCCGAGGAAATCTCCATCCGCCACGGGGACGCGGCCGTCCGCGACCTGGGCCTCGACGCCATCTCCGCCGTCAAGATCGACGTGGAGGGCTACGAGCCGCTGGTCCTGACCGGGCTTGCCGAAACCCTGCGCGCGCACCGGCCGCTCATCGTCTTCGAGCACTCCGAGGCCAACCGGGATTCCTACGACGGGTTCGCCGGGCTGCAAAAGCTCTTTCCCGAGGACTACGAATTCTTCCAGTTCGACCGGCGCGGGGCCTACCGCTACCACAACGCCCGCCGGGGCTTCTACACGGTCTTTCCCTTCGACTACGACCAGCCCGTGGACGCCGTGGCCTCGGGCGGCGTGGCCAACCTCATCGCCTGCCCGAAGGGCACGGCCATCCCGCAGACCAATTTCACGGCCTGGCCCTTCGAGACCAGAAAGCGCTAGCCGTCAAACCGAGACGCGAAAAAAGGCTCCGCAAATGCGGAGCCTTTTTTCGTTGCCGGTCGGCCTTCCGGCCCGGCGATACTCGATGTTATGACAACGGCCGCACCATTATTCCGCCCCGGCGCGCGGCCGGGTCACGCCTTTTGCTTGTACAGTTCCCCGGCCGCCTCCAGCTCTTCCTTGCACACGCCGAAGATCTTCGGCGTGAACCGGACGTACCAGGCGGCGGACTGTACCTGGACGATGTAGGCCATGGCGATGACCAGGGCCGCGTCCGATCCCCTTTCGCCGAAGGCGTTGATGGCGATGGCCAGGGCGATGGACAGGTTCCGCATGACCGAGCCGTAGACCAGGGCGATGGCGTCGCCGCGCGGCAGCAGCCATTTGCCCGCCACGGTGGAGAGCGCGAAATTGATCCCGTAGAGCAGCAGCAGGGGGATCAGGATGTCCACCAGCATGCCGGGCGCGGCCGCGATGGTCCGGGCCTTGAGCGCCAGGGCCACGAACACGATGCCCAGCACGCCTAGGGTGGAGAGCGGCGGGAACTTGGGGCCGATGTCCTTCTTGAACGCGGCCATGCCGTAACGCCGGACCAGCAGCCGCTGGGTGGCGTACCCCAGCGCCATGGGCAGGAAGACGATGAACACGATCTGCCGGAACACGGCGGCCAGGCTCATCTCGATGGCCGCGCCCATGAGCGACTGGACATAGACCGGCGTGGCCAGGGAGCCGAGCACCAGCCCGATGACCGTCATCTTGATGGCCGCGGACATGTTGCCCTTGGCGAATCCGGTCCACGAGATGGTCATGCCGCTGGTGGGCACCAGCCCGGCCAGGAGCAGTCCCAGCGCCATGTAGGGTCTGTCCGCGAAGAACAAAAGCCCGGCCCCGGCCGCGAGAAAGGGAATCACCCCGAAGTTGATGAGCTGGGTGAGAATCTGCGCCCGGCCGTCGCCTCCCTCGAACACCGACTTCACCTTGAGGGTGACCATCATGGGATAGACCATGAGGAAGGTGAACGGCACGATCATGGATTTGAGCCACGCGGTCGGCCCGTACAGGCCGTACAGGAACCCGGCGGTCATCATGACCGGGATGGCGACGATCAGGTTTTTGGTTATGGTTCTCAGTAGGCGAAACACGGGGCGGCTCCTTGTCGGTTATTCCTGGCCGGAATCGGCCATTTCCATTTCCCGGCATTCCGGGTCGGAACAGCACGGGGCCTCGCCGTCGCGGTACACCATCAGCCCGCTCTTCACGGGTTCCACGATGAACCGTCTGGCGCATTGGGCGCAATTGACGTAATATGGACGATAATCCTGCGGCTCGCGCACGCCCTGGCGGGCGTTGCAGTAAGGACAATGCACTTGGTTGTTCATGGCTGACTCCTTATTGGTGTTTTCGCCATGAACATAGCCCCCCGAAAGAACCGGCGCATTGACCTCGATCAACATCCTCGATTCCTGGAATAAAAAAATGAACGCCACCGAACTCAAGACCCGCATCCGCTCCTTTCCGATTTTTTCCACGCTCGACGAAGACCAGCTCGACAGGGTGGTGAACCACGCGGAGATACTGGACTTCCCCAAAAAGGCCCTGTTCTTCAGCGAGGACAAGTCCGCCCAGGGACTGCACGTCCTGCTCCAAGGACGGGTGAAGCTGTTCAAGATATCCGAGGACGGCAAGGAGCAGACCATCTTCGTGTTCGGCCCGGGCGAGCCGTTCTGCCTCTGCTCCTCCTTTTCGGACGGCAGGCTGCCCGCCAACCTCGGCGCGCTGGAGGACAGCCGGGTGCTCTACATCACGCCCGGCGAGCTGGCGGCCCTGGTCAGGGAGGACCCCACCGTGCATCTGACCATGATGCGGGTCATGGCCCGGCGGCTGAAGGAGGCCATGGACATGATCGACTCTCTGGCGCTCAAGCAGGTTCCCTCCCGGCTCATGGCCTACTTCGAGAGCCGGGCCGAGGACGGCGTGGTGGAGCTGGACCTGTCCTACCGGGAATTGTCCAAGATCATCGGCATCACGCCCGAGGCCCTGTCGCGCACCCTGAAGCGGATGGCCGAGGAAGGGACCGTGGACGTGGACGGCAACACGGTGCGGCTCCTCGGCGGCTAGAGCCGGGCCGCACCGCCCTGAAACAAACGGGAGGCACTATGTCGGAATACCGGATCGAGCGGGACAGTTTGGGCCGGGTGAACGTCCCGGCGGACGCGCTCTGGGGCGCGCAGACCGAGCGGGCGCGACGCCTGTTCGCCATCGGCCTCGATCCCATGCCGCGCGAGATGATCGCCCCCTATGCGGTGCTCAAGAAGGCGTGCGCCCTGGCCAACCGGGACGCGGGCAAGCTCTCCGGCGAGGCCGCGGACCTCATCGCCCGCGCCTGCGACGAGATCATCGACGGGCTTCATGCGGACATGTTCCCCCTGGGCGTGTGGATCTCCGGGTCCGGCACCCAGTTCAACATGAACGTCAACGAGGTCATCGCCAACCGCTGCTCCCAACTGACGGGCGAACCCCTCGGCTCCGGGAAGCCCGTCCACCCCAACGACCACGCCAACCAAAGCCAGTCGACAAACGATAACTTTCCGTCAGCCATGCATATGGCCGTGGTCATTGAGGTTACAAAACGGCTTGTCGGATCGGCAACCCGGCTGCGGGACGCGCTTTCCGCCAAGGCCGGGGCCTGGACGGACATCGTCAAGATCGGCCGGACCCACATGCAGGACGCCACCCCGCTCACCCTGGGCCAGGAGTTCTCCGGGTACGCCGCCCTGATGGACGACAACCTTTCGCGCATCCGCGCGGCGCTGGCCGACGTATACGCACTGCCGCTGGGCGGCACGGCCGTGGGCACGGGCATCAACGCCCACGCCTCCTTTGCCGGGGATGCCATCCAATACATCGCGGAGCTGACCGGCCTGCCCTTTGTCCCGGCCGCCAACCGTTTCGCGGCCCAGGGCAGCCACGACGCGCTGGTCCAGTTTTCGGCCACGCTCAAGACGCTGGCCAACTCCCTGAACAAGATTGCCTGCGACATCCGGCTGCTCGGCTGCGGCCCGCGCGCGGGCATCGGCGAGCTGGTCCTCCCGGCCAACGAACCCGGCTCGTCCATCATGCCGGGCAAGGTCAACCCCACCCAGTGCGAGGCGTTGTCCATGGTCGCTCTCCAGGTGATGGGCAACGACCTGGCCGCGACCCTGGGCGGCACGGCCGGGACCCTGGAAATGAACGCCTGCAAGCCGCTGATCGCCCGCAACGTCCTCCACTCCGTCCGCATCCTGTCCGACGCCATGGACGGCTTCCGCACCCACCTGGTGGAAGGGCTTGCGCCCGACCGCGAACGGATCGCGGCCCACGTGGCCGAATCGCTCATGCTGGTCACGCCCCTGGCTACGGCCATCGGCTACGAGAACGCGGCCCGGATCGCGCGCCACGCCCACGAGAACGGCCTGGGCCTCAAGCGGGCGGCCCTGGAACTGGGGTTGGTGGACGAGGCCGAGTTCGACCGGCTGGTGCGGCCCGAGACCATGACCGGCCCGCACGGCTAGAGCATTTCACGATTGAAATAACTCATACCCACAATCCTTAAACCATCCTTGGGCATCGCTTTCGCAAACCCTGTCTAGAGCGTTAGCGATG
>JACCQI010000052.1 GCA_015709315.1 Desulfovibrionaceae bacterium | reverse complement strand
TGAATTGTTTGCGTTCAACTCAGATTACCTCAGATCTGGCCAGCATGGTATTTGGTGCCGCTTCGCGGGAGACGTGCGGGGGCCGAGGCCGTGCGGGTTGTTCGACGGATGAGAAAAAGCCCCCGCCTCTTTCGGGGCGGGGGCTTTGATATCGTTATTCTGCCGGGCCTATTGGGCGCAGGCGAATATCTTGTCGAAGGTCTTGAGGACTTCCAGGCCGTCCTCGCCGGTGATGGGCACCGGGGTTCCCTCGCGCACGGCCGCCAGGAACTGCTTCAGTTCCTCCTTGACCGGCTCGCGGAACATGAGCGGCCACTCGCGCACGGAGTAGGACTTGTCGTAGGTGGAAAAGGCCGAGTATTCCTTGACCTCCTGGGTGATCAGGTTGGCCTTCACGTACTTGTTCTCGCAGGCCACGTTGATCATGCGGCCCTTGTACGGGGTCACCCAGTTGGTGGTGATGTTGGCCAGCACGCCGTTTTCCATCTCCGCCGTGATCAGGGCCGAGTCCTCGTGCTTGCCGATGGACGTGGAGCAGACCGCGTACACGGACTTGAACTCCGAGCCGGTCAAAAAGCGGATCAGGTCGATGTCGTGGGAACCGAGGTCCTTGATGACGCCCACGTCCTGGATGCGCGGCGGATACGGACCCACGCGCTCGATCTGGATGGAGATGACCTTGTCGTCGTCGCCGCAGATCAGCTCCTTGACCCGGGCAACGGCCGGGTTGAACCGCTCCACGTGCCCGACCATCAGGGCCACGCCCTTTTCCTTGGCCTTGGTCACCAGGGCCTCGCCCTCTTCGGTGGTCCTGGCGAGCGGCTTCTCGATGATCGCGTTGATCCCCTTGTCCATGACCGCCAGCCCGGTCTCGTGGTGCAGGCTGGTGGGCACGCACACGCTGACCGCGTCCAGGTCATGGGCGAGCAGATCGTCCAGCGCGGCATAGGCCGTGACCCCGAACCGGGCGGCCACTTCCTCGCGCGCCTTTTCGTCCACGTCCACCACGCCGACCACTTCCACGCCGGCCATTTCCGTATAGTTGCGAAGATGCACCCGGCCCATCCAACCAAGGCCGACAACGCCTACTTTAAGCATATGATAACCTCGCTTTGCGTTCGTGTTTGCGTGTGCTTTCTACAGGGCAAAACCCCTCATGGCAACCCTGTGCAGCCATTATCGCCCTTGCATCTTGCGGGGACCAACCACATGCGGTACTAACCTCCCATGGACAAAGGACATTCACGAGCGCCCATCTGGTTCAGCGTGGGCGAGGCTTCCGGCGACCTGCACGGGGCGGAACTGATGAAGGCCGTCAGGACGGCCGAACCGGACGCGGCCTTCACCGGCATGGGCGGCCCGGCCATGGAGGCCGAAGGGTTCGACGCCCGCTATTCCATGGGCCTCATCTCCCTGGTGGGCGTGACCGAAATCCTCGGCGGGCTGCCTCGCATCCTCCGGCTCCTGGGCCGCATCAAGCGCGACCTCAAGCGCATCCGCCCGCGCGCCGTGATCCTGGTGGACTGTCCCGAGTTCAACTTCCGCATCGCCAAAATGGCCAAGAAGCTCGGCATCCCGGTCTACTACTACATCAGTCCGCAAATCTGGGCCTGGCGCTCGGGCCGGGTGAAATTTCTGCGCGAATACGTGCGCCGGGTCATCTGCATCCTGCCCTTTGAACGGGATTTCTACGCCCGCTTCGGCATGGACGTGGACTACGTGGGCCATCCGCTCATGGACGTGCTGCCCCTGGAAAAGCTCGACGCCCTGCCGGTGGCGGAGAACCGCATCGGCATCCTACCGGGCAGTCGGACCAAGGAGATCAGGACCCTGCTACCGCTGTTCGGGCAGGTGGCCCGGCTGCTCAAGAAGGACCGCCCGGACCTCTCCTGCGTCATGGTCTGCGCCCCCGGACGGAACGAGGAGGAACTGCTCTCCCTGTGGCCCGACGACGTCCCGGCCGAATGCGTGGAGCCGGACAACCGATACGAGACCTTCCGCTCCTGCAAGATGATCCTGGCCGCGTCCGGCACCGTGACGCTGGAGACCGCGCTCATCGGCACCCCGGTGCTGGTGGCCTACACCGTGTCCCCCCTGTCCGCCAGGATCGGCCGCATGCTGATAAACGTGGACTTCATCTCACTGCCCAACCTCATCGCGGGGCATGAAATCTACCCGGAGCATATCCAGGAGGACGCCAACCCCGAGGCCATGGCCGCCAACGCCCGCAAGTGGCTCGACGACCCGGCCGCCTACGCCGGGGTGAAGAAGGAACTGGCCCGGCTCCGGTCCATGGTGGGCGAGCCGGGCGCACCCCGCAGGGCAGCGGCCGTCATCCTGGACGACCTGGCCCGGCTGGGCCGATAGGCTGGCGGCAATCCTGATTTTCTGCTAATCCCGAACGCAATGAACCGATTCGCCGCCCCCCGCATCCTCCCGCCCTGCGCGCCCGTCCAGCCCGAGTTCGAGCGTCATTTTTCCGGCTGGCACCTGGGCATGGGCCTGGCCCAGTCCCTGGCCGGGTTCCTGCCCGGCCTGTTCAAGCTCGGCGCGGAAAAGCCCGGCTGCAAGAGCGCGGCCCTGGGCATGGCCCTGTGGGCGTTCCAGGCGCATCCCCTGGCGCCCGGCCTGGCACCGTGGGAAGTCCGGGCGCTCAAGGAAGGGCTGCGGGTCGGCGAGCAGACGGCCCGGACCATGCTGCTCGCCGCGTCCGCCCCGCCGCTGGGACAGGAGGACGCCGAGGCCATGGACGCCTGGTTCGACCTGGCGCGCCAGGATGACCGATCGCTGATCCTGCGCTTCCTGGCTGCGGTCCTCAAGCACCCGGAAAAGGGCCTATCCTGGCTCGGCCACGTATGGCAGGATTGCATCCATCTGGGTATTCCCGAAATTTCCGCCGCCGCCTTGGACATGACGGCCTGGCCCCACGGCTCGGAACCCATCCGGCAGCGCATGAAGGCGGACCGCGCCTTCCACTGCCTGCCCCCCGGCGAGGCCCTGGATGCGGTCGAGGCTCTGGGCCCCGGCGCGTGGGGACTGTGGCGGGCCTATGCGGGCGGGGAGCTGCTCCTGCGCCTGGGCAAAAAGGGCGAAGCCAAATCGGCCCTGGCCGGGCTGTGGATGGCCGTGCCCTGGCACGTCAACCTGACGCTCAAGGTCCACGACCTCTTCAACCCGCCAAAACCCGGCGACCCGGCGGACACGGCCGAGACAGCCATCCTGGTCTACTCCTGGAACAAGGCGGACCTGCTGGCCGATACCCTTGAAAGCCTGCTGGCAAGCGACATCGGCCGGGCGCGGGTCTTTGCCCTGAACAACGGTTCCACGGACCATACGGCGGACGTGCTGGACAAGGCGCGGCAAGCCTTCGGGCCGGACCGCTTCCACATCGAGACCCTGCCGGTCAACGTGGGCGCTCCGGCGGCCCGCAACTGGCTGCTCTCCCTCGACGAGGTGAAAGCGGCCAAATGGGCGGCCTTCCTGGACGACGACATCAACCTGCCGCCGGACTGGCTCCTGACCCTGCTCGGCGCGGCAGGAGGCCGGGACGACATCGGGGCCGTGGGCTGCCGCATCACCGGGGCCGTGCCGCCGTATGGCCTGCAATCGGCCGACTACAATCTCTTTCCGACGCCGCCCGCGCAGCCGGGGCCAAACGAGCTGCCCAACCGGGTGCAGGTCTTCGACAACTGTGCCGGTTCCCTGGATACCGGGCTGTTCACCTACTCCCGGCCCTGCCTGTCCGTGTCCGGCTGCTGCCACCTGGTGAGCATGGCCTCCATCGCAAAGACCGGCGGATTCGACCTGCGCTACACCCCGTCCCAGTTCGACGACCTGGACCGAGACCTCCGCGCCGGGCTTGCGGGCATGCCCGCCCTGTACGCGGGCCATCTCGCCATCCGGCACGTGCAGCACTCCAGCCTGGCCAGATCCAGGACCGCCGCCCAGATCGGCCAGGTGCTGGGCAACAAGTTCAAGCTCGACGCCAAATACTCCGACGAGGAGCTGGCACGCCTGGCCTCGGCCAACCGAGCCCTGCTCTGGGACGACCTGAAGCGGAAAAGCGGTTTTCTGGTTGACCGCCTCGGCCTGAGTGCCTAATTCCTTCCCAGCACGAAACCGGAGGGAACACCATGGCCGAAGATGTGCGCGTATACGCCGATTTTCACCGCATCAGCCCGGAGATATTCGAACAGATCAAGGGGGGCATCCCCTTTGAGCAGGTGCAGTACGACGGCGACGTCCTGCGCCTGGACCACGAAGGCCCCTATCTCTACATCGACGACTTCCTGGAGACCATCAGCGGCCTGCTGCCGAAAAACGGCTACGGCCACGTGGAGTACATCGACGAGGTGGAATGGGAGGTCACGCGATACACCATCCGGCCCGGCGACATCCGGTCCAAGGTGGTCAAGATCGACAACGTGCTCGACGCCCACCAAAACGAGCACGGATTGTAAATGAAGAAAGGCCGGCCCCCACGGACCAGCCTTTTATTTTTCGGGAGCCGCCGCCCTAGGCGAAGGCGCTCCACAGCATTCTCGTACCCACCACATAGAGCAGGATGGCGAAGATGCGCTTGAGCTTGTCCACGGGCAGGCTGTGGGCCAGCTTCGCGCCCAGCGGCGCGGTCAGCACCGACATGCAGATGATGCCCAGGAAGGCCGGGATGTAGATGTAGCCGATATGCGGGCCGGGGATGCCCTCCACGCCCAGGCCGTGGACCATGAACCCGGCCGAACCGGCCAGCGCGATGGGCAGCCCCACGGCCGCGGCCGTGGCGATGGCCGTGTGCATGGTCTGGTTGCACCAGGACAGGAACGGCACGGTCAGAGTGCCGCCGCCGATGCCCACCAGGGCGGAGAAGATGCCGATGACGTTGCCCGCGCCGAAGATGCCCGCCATGCCCGGCAGGGAGCGGGACGCCTTGGGCTTGATGCCCATGAGCATCTGGGTGGCCACGTAGTACAGGAACACGCCGAACAGCGACTTGAGCCACATGGTGGACATGAGCGAGGCGACCCAGGTGCCCAGGTAGGTGCCGATCAGGATGCCCGGCACCAGCCGCCAGAAGGCCGAATAGTTGATGGCCCCCCGCTTGTGGTGGGCGCGCATGCTGGACATGGAGGTGAAGATGATGGTGGCCAGCGACGTGCCGAGCGCCACGTGCTGGATGTGTTCCACAGGGAATTGCTGGGCCTCGAAGGCGAAGTTGAGCATGGGCACGATGACCAGCCCGCCGCCGATGCCGAGCAGCCCGGCCAGGACCCCGGCGAACGCGCCGAGGCAGATGTACAGGAGATAGGTCGTCAACATTGAGAGGTTTCCCTTTGTTCCGCTTTCGGGTTCACTACATCCCGCCCCCGCAATCATTCCCCGCCAAGCGGCAGCTCGGGAAAAGAGGGGATGTGGCGTGGGGGAACGGGGAGGCGTCGGCCCGTTGCCGGGACTAACGGCTCCCCTGCGCCCTTCCGCCGGACACTTCTTTTAAAACAGCACGTTCAGGTCGATGGAGTCGATATCCTTGCAGCCCGTCAGGACCATGGCCCCGTAGAGCTGGCCCCTGAGGGTCTCGCAGTATTTCTCCACGCCTTCCTGAAGCCCGCCCACCGCGGCCACGGAGATGGGACGGCCGATCATGACGCAGTCCGCGCCCAGGGCGAGCATCTTGAGCACGTCCACGCCGGTGCGGACGCCGCCGTCCACGATCACGGCCAGCTTGCCCTTGACCGGCTCGGCCACCTCATGGAGCACCTCGGCCGTGCCGGGCGTGTGGTCGAGCACGCGGCCGCCGTGGTTGGAGACCACGATGCCGTCGGCCCCGACCTGTGCGGCCAGCTCGGCCTCGTCCGGGGTCATGATCCCCTTGAGGATGAATCGGGCGTCCCAGGAATG
This sequence comes from Desulfovibrionaceae bacterium, assembly GCA_015709315.1. GTDB lineage: Bacteria > Desulfobacterota > Desulfovibrionia > Desulfovibrionales > Desulfovibrionaceae > Pseudodesulfovibrio. The sequence continues at coordinate 11,191 of JACCQI010000052.1, read as the reverse complement.
GACCTTCTCGATGATCCGGGCCAGTTCCTCGGGCGTCTTGGGCGAGACCGGACGGCCCATCTGGCGCAGGGTGACCAGCCCGGCCGCGTCCACATCCGAACCGAAGGTCGTGCAGCCCAGGGTGCGGGCCTTTTCGAGCTTCTCGTCCAGCTCCGCGCCTTCCCACGGCTTGATGAACGGGATGCCGTGGCCGCCGTGCTTCCTGATGGCCGCAAAGCCCGACTCGTGGATGAACGGGGGCACGCCGTCGCCGGTACAGCCGATGATCCCGGCGGCCTTGGAGCCGCCGACCACGGCGTCGGCGTAGTCCTCCTCGGAAATGCCGCCGCCCATGTTGAAGGACACGCCGCCGATGGGCGCGGCCATGACCGGCATGGACAGGTCGTAGCCGAGAACCGAGGTCGAGGTGTCCGGGTCCACGGCGTCGTGCAGCAGACGCATGTTCACACGGATGGATTCCAGGGCCTCCACGTTGGCCTTGAACGAGGCCCCGGTCCCCACGCCGCCCATGCCGGGCACCTCTCCCACACAGGCGCGGCCGTCGCAGACCTTGCAGACGCGGCAGAATCCCTTCATCAGTTCCCGGGCGTTTTCTTTAATTTCCTTCACACGCTACTCCTTGAATTAATTTATTTCTGATTTCCAAAAATGATTTTTTCGACTTCGTCCAGGTGTTCGCGCATGGCGCGTTCCGCCTGCATGCCGCGCCCGCTCCGCAGAGCGGCCACAATGGCCCGGTGGGCGGCCAGGGACACCTTTTGCCGCTCCGGGGACTGCACGCTGTCCGCCCGGCTCTTGGCCAGGGCGTCGTGCAGGGCCGTCACCAGCTCCCTGAGCACCTCGTTGCCTGCGATGTCGGCCAGCATCTGATGGAACAACAGGTCGGAATCGGCCCCGGACCGGCCTTTGCGGACGGCATCCTCCTGCCGGTGCAGAATCGCCTCCAGCCGAGTGATGTCGTCGGGCTTGGCCTTTGCCGAGGCAATGGCCGCGATCTCCGGCTCCAGCATCTTTCGCACCTCGAACACGTCCGCCAGGCGGTAGTCCCCGGCCAGGATCACGTCGATGATCGAAGCCGCATGGCGCGAGGAACGCTCGCCCACGCTGCGGACAAAGGTCCCGGCGCCCTGGCGGCTTTCCAGCACGCCCGCCTCGGCCAGGGACTTGATGCCCTCCCGAACCGTGGTCCGGGACACGCCGAACATCTCGGCCATGACGCGCTCGGCGGGCAGCCTGTCTCCGGGCGACAATTGCCCGCCGTCGATCATGCCCCGAATTTGGGCCGCGATTTCCTCGGAAATCGTTTTCTTCCCAACTCGCTGAACTTCCATGATTTTTCTCCAAATTGGTTAGACCAATTTACCAATTAGACCAATTGACGCGAAGAGTCAACCCCGACAGAATGACGATCCGGGCGCAACACGCATTTTAAACTGGACATTTCCGTAACCGGGAAGCTAGGAAGTACACTGTCGCCGCAAAAACGAGGCCGCCACGGCCTTCCCGCCTTTTGCGACGACGGAGAGAGAGCCCGAATAACTTCAATAAATCCGAAGGGATTCGGTAGCACACGGCATGGACAACCTACACAAGAAGTACGGCTTCTGGACCGCGACCGCCATGGTCGTGGGCATCGTCATCGGGTCGGGCGTTTTCTTCAAGGCGGACGACGTGCTCAAGGCCTCGGGCGGCAGCCTGACCACCGCGCTGACCGCATGGCTCATCGGCGGGGCCATCATGATCGTCACGGCCTACGTTTTCGCCAACATCGCCACCCGCATCGAACGCATCAACGGCGTGGTGGACTATTTCGAGCAGGCGTACGGCACCAACGCCGGGTACCTGGTGGCCTGGTTCATGACCTTCATATACTACCCCACCCTGGTGGCCGTGCTGGCCTGGGTGTCGGGCAACTACACCGCGGCCCTGCTCGGGCTGGAAAACGGCGTATGGCCCATCGCTGCCGTCTACCTGACCGGATTCTTCCTGCTCAACTACTTTTCCCCGGTCCTGGCCGGACGCTGGCAGGTGACGGCAACGGTCATCAAGCTCATCCCCCTGGCCCTGGTGGCCGTGGTCGGCACCGTGGCCGGGATGGGAAGCGGCATGACCGTGCAGAACTTCACCCAGGCGGCCCAGACCGTGTCCGACTCCGGCGGCGGCCTGGCCGTGGCCACCCTGTCCACGGCGTTCGCCTACGAGGGCTGGATCATCGCCACGGTCATCAACGCCGAACTCAGGAACGCCAAGAGCACCCTGCCCCGCGCCCTGGTGGTGGGTACCATCGCCGTGGTCATCATCTACATGACCTACTACCTCGGCATCTCCGGCGTCCTGTCCAACGACCAGGTCCTGGCCGAAGGCGACGGCGCGCCCGTGCAGGTCATCGCCCTGATCTTCAGCAAGGTATCCGGCACGCTGCTGACCGTGTTCGTCATCATCTCCTGCCTGGGCACCCTGAACGGACTCATCATGGGCTCGGCGCGCGGCATGTTCTCCATCGCCTCGCGCAACCTGGGCCCCCGGCCCGACGTGTTCAAGCGGGTCAACCCGGCCTACAACTCCACCACCAGCTCCGCCCTCTTGGGCTTTGTCCTGTCCATGTTCTGGCTGCTGGTCTGGTACGGCAACTTCAAGGGCTGGTGGGGCGGCTTCATGGACATCTCCGAACTGCCCATCGCCTTCCTGTACGTGATCTACATATCCCTCTACATCTGGGTGGCCCGGACCTTCACCGACCTGGGCGCGTTCAGCCGCCGCGTCTGCCCGGTCCTGGCCGGAGCCGGGTCCGTCTACATCATCTGGGGCGCGGTCCAGAAAGACATGTTCCTGCACTTCCTGGTGCTTTCCGCGCTCATCCTCGGGGCGGGATACGCCCTCAAGGGCGGCAACAGGAACCGCCGGAGGGCGTAGCCGCCCGCCGAGCCAACGCACTGTCCACAGGCCCCTGCGCCACCGCGCGGGGGCCTTTTTGCGCGCCGCCGACCGGGGCTACGCGCGCCTGAGGGTATGGAGCGTGATCTCGGGGCTGGTGCCCAGCCGGACCGGGGGACCCCAGTAGCCGGTGCCGGGGCTGACGTAGAGGACCGTCTTCTCGTGCAGGTACAGGCCGCGCACGTAGGTCTGGAAGAAATGGATGATGAAGTTGTACGGGAAGTACTGCCCGCCGTGGGTATGGCCGGACAACTGGACGTCGAAGCCGGTCCGGGCCGCCTCGAACACCGAGTCGGGCTGGTGCGCCAGCAGGATGGACACGTCGAAGCCGGACGCGCCCCGCATGGCCGCCCTGGGCGACGACACGTGCGACGGCTCGATCCGTTGGCTGTTGATGTCGGTCACCCCGGCCAGGAGAATCCGGCCCCGGCCGGTATCGACGACCGTGTGCTCGTTGATCAGGGGCCGCATGCCCAGCCGCCTCGCCTCGGCCAGCCACTCGTGGACGCCCGAATAATACTCGTGGTTGCCGGTGCAGAACCAGACGCCGTGGGGGGCGTCGAGGTCGGCCATGGGCGCGATGTCCTCCTTGAGGCCGTCCACGGACCCGTCCACAAGGTCGCCGGTATGCACGACCATGTCCGCGCCCACCCGGTTGACCTCGTCCACCACCATGCGCGCCCAGTCCGCCCGGATGGTCGGCCCGATGTGGGTGTCGGTGATCTGGGCGATGGTGAACCCGTCCAGCCCCTGGGGCAGCCCGATGACGGGCAGGTCGTTCCGCACCACCGAGGGCTTGCGCCGGGCGTTGAACATGCCGTACCCGGTCATGGGCAGGGCCGCCGCGAGCATCGCCGAGTTGGTGGCGTTGAGCATGAAGCGGCGGCGGGCCAGGTTCGGCTCGATGAAATAGGGACGCTTGCTCCGCCTGACGAACAGCTTGGTCAGGCCGGACATGATCGACGAGACCAGGCGGGGTATGTCGCGGATGAGCATCAGAAAGACCAGTATGGAAACCAGTCCCAGGAACGTGAAGCCCACCCAGTCGATGGAGTCGCAGGCCATGCACTCCACCTTGCTGCCCGACCGATGCAGGAACCAGGTCAGCCGATGGCCGAACAGCATGACCGCCAAAAACACCCAAAGGAATGCCTTGCGCCTGAGTCCCAACGGCAGGGGCGATATGAACCTCCACCCCAGGTAAAGCACCAGCAGGGTGGTCACGGTCAATGCGATTACGGCAAAGATCGACATATGTGATTCTCTTGATTATTTTATCAATACCTCAATGGGCCACTATCGGCCAATTGTCAAATGAGCCGCCGAGATGTGCAAAAATGGTCCTTGCGGGCACCGGGAGGATCAAAATCCATGCCGAAAAACACGGCCGGGAAATGCCGAAAACCCATTGACGCGGCGGGAGTCCTTGCCTGTTGCGCGTTTGGCACAATCCGGGAAAAAGTCACGTTTTTACATGTTCTTTTTTCTGTGGAATTCGTGCCCTGCACTGTTCCCAACTGAAAAGCCTTGTGGTAAGTGCCTTTGGTCCGAGGGCGACGCAGTCCATCCCTTGCCCCCGACTTCCACCCTGTCGAAAACAAATCTCACCGGAATTGAAAAAAAAATTTTCTAAACTATATCTAGAAAAAAGTTAAATATTACGAGCCTTGTTTCATTCATCCATTGTGGAAAGCTTTTCACATTTCCGCATAATCTGCAATAACCGTCAATAAACACAATAATCAGCTAATATAGCTAAAAAAAATTTGAAGACCCCCTGTACATAATTCCCGTACTGGGGTATCTTGCCTTTTACGCGCCCGCCGCTTTTTAAACAGCAAAAACCATTGAGCGGGCGTATGCCCAGACCCCCCGGAGACAGGGGGACGGGTGACAGCTTTCATTCAAGTGCATACGCGGCCGTGCCGACGGCCGGGGGAAACGGGAGACTTACGGTATGAACAAGCCTGCGGGCATCTGGAGCTACGTGCGCGGTTTCGAGAACATGAGCCTGTGCGACTGGCCCGGCCGAACCACGTGCATCATCTTTCTGGGCGGCTGCAACCTGCGCTGCCCCACCTGCCACAACTACCAACTCGCCTGGGACATGCATTCCCTGCCCGCGCTCGACCCCGTGGCCATCAAGGCGTACATCCGCGACCGGGCCGGGTGGCTCGACGGCGTCACCGTCACCGGCGGCGAACCGACCAACGTCCACGGCGTGGGCGAACTGCTCTACGAAATCAAGAAATTCGGACTGCCCGTCAAGGTGGACACCAACGGCATGCGGCCCGAGGTCGTCCGGGATCTCATGCAGTACAAGCTCGCGGACACCTTTGCCGTGGACGTCAAGGGGCCGTGGGCCAAGTACCCCGCCCTGACCGGCGGCGCGGTATCCGAACTGGCCGCCGAGCGGAACCTGGGCCGCATCTTCGATCTGGCCTCCGTCAGCCCGGAGATGTTCTACTTCCGTTGCACCAGGGTGCCCGGATTGACCGACAGCGACATCGACGCCGTCCGAAACTACCTGCCCGCGACGCACGCATTAACCATTCAGAAATACGTACCCCCGAGGAGGAAGCCGGAGAATGCCAAGCCAAATCATGAAGAGAGACGGCCGGCTGGAAACGTGGTCCACTGACCGCATCGCCCAGGCCATATTCAAGGCGCTCGGCGCCAGCGGAATCAAGGACCCGCTTCTCTCCAAGCGCCTCGCCAGGAAGGTCGAGGGCAAGCTTGAAGGCATGGACATTCCCGAGCAGGAGCATGTTCAGAACATGGTCGAGCAGGTACTCATGGAGGCCCGGCAGTACGACATCGCCAAGAAGTACATCCTGTACCGCGAAAAGCGCCGCCAGCTCCGTTCCCAGAAGGAAGCCTACCTCGACATCAAGGACGTCATCGACACCTACCTGGACCAGGCGGACTGGCGGGTCAACGAGAACGCCAACATGACCCATTCCTTCCAGGGCCTGATGCTTCATTTGTCCGGCACGGTCCAGGCGCGCTACGCCCTGGAGAAGTATCCCGAGGAAATCCGGCTGGCCCACGAGCACGGCTATTTCCATATCCACGACCTCTCCTTCGGCCTGGCCGGATACTGCGCGGGCTGGTCCCTGCGCGACCTGCTGCTGGAGGGCTTCAACCTGGAAGGCCGCGCCTCGGCCGGTCCGGCCAAGCATTTCGACACCGCGCTGGGGCAGATGAACAACTTCCTCGGCACATTGCAGAACGAATGGGCGGGCGCCCAGGCGTTCAACAACGTGGACACCTACCTGGCCCCGTTCGTCCGCATGGACGGCCTGGAATACGGGCAGGTCCTTCAGTGCATGCAGAAATTCGTGTTCAACCTGAACACCACCTCGCGCTGGGGCGGCCAGTCGCCCTTCACCAACCTGTCCTTTGACCTGGTGGCCCCCAAGCACATCGCCGGCGAGCCGATCATCATCGGCGGCAAGTACGACGACGAGCTGACCTACGGCGACTTCCAGGAAGAGATGGACATGATCAACCAAGCCTACATCGAGGTCATGCTGGAAGGCGATGCGGACGGCCGCATATTCTCCTTCCCCATCCCGACCTACAACGTCACCGAAGACTTCCCCTGGGATTCCGAGATCGGCGAGAAGCTCATGCGGCTCACCGCCAAGTACGGCGTGCCCTACTTCCAGAACTTCATCAGCTCGGACCTCAACCCCGAGGACGTGCGGAGCATGTGCTGCCGCCTCCAGATGGACCTACGCGAGCTGCGCACCAAGACCGGCGGCCTGTTCGGCGCGGGCGACCTGACCGGCTCCATCGGCGTGGTCACCCTGAACCTGCCCAAGCTCGCCTACCTGGCCCAGAGCGAGGACGAGTTCCTGGACCTGGTCGAGGAATACGCCGAGCTGGCCAAGGACTCCCTGGAATTCAAGCGCAAGGTCATCAACAACAACCTGGAATCGGGCATGTTCCCCTGGTCCAGGCGGTATCTCAAGAACGGCTACAAGGGCCATTTCTCCACCATCGGCCTGCTCGGCGGCCACGAGGCATGCCTGAACCTCCTGGGCAAGGGCATCCAGACCGAGTCCGGCGTGCGCCTCATGCGCCGCACGCTCAACCACCTGCGCCGCCTGACCTCCCGCTTCCAGGAGGAGACCGGCTCCCTGTACAACCTGGAGGCCACGCCCGCCGAAGGCACCAGCTACCGGCTGGCCAAGATCGACAAGGCACTCTACCCGGACATCCAGGCGCAGGGCAACGGCACTCCCTACTACACCAACTCCACCCAGTTGCCCGTGGGCATCTCCGAGGACGTGCTCTACGCCCTGGAGCACCAGAACCAGCTCCAGCCGCTCTACACCGGCGGCACCGTGTTCCACACCTTCCTGGGCGAGGCGGTCACCGATCCCAAGTCGCTCAAGAACTTCATCCTCAAGGCGTTCAGCAAGACCAAGATTCCCTATGTCTCGGTCACGCCCACCTTCTCCATCTGCAAGGAACACGGCTACATCCTGGGCGAGCATTTCGAATGCCCCACCTGCGGCCAGGAGGCCGAGGTCTACACCCGCATCGTGGGCTACTACCGCCCGGTTTCCCGCTGGAACAAGGGTAAGCAGGCGGAATACGCCGACCGCGTGGTGTTCAGCGACTGCCTGTGCAACTAATATCGTTCCAACAGCCCCATTGAGGAGTGGGGCTTGAGGATAGTGGAATGTAATGCTCAGCCCCTCCCGGCTGGGCATTACGCATTGTAACGCCCCCGCCGAAGGCGCGACAAAAAGTTTAGGAAGGGGGTCCAGGGGGAAACCCTTCTCAAAGGGTTTCCCCCTGGCCGCCGGAGGCACTCCCCTCCGCAACTTCCCGCTCTTGCCGCCCGGAATGGGAAGTGATAGATGGTCAGGCCATGTCATATCTGAAGGAATTCAAGAGTGCGGCCAGCCGGACCAAAAAGTGGAACCTGGGGGAATCTTCAATCGGCGAGGAGCCGTTTCCCATTGACCAGGCCGTGCTCAACGCCGTGGAGGCGACCGGGCACATCCCGTTCGCGCAGCGGGCGGTGCAGTCGCTTTCCGTGAACTTCGGCATGTTCCACATGCTGACCAAAAAATTCCACATCCCCTGCGCGGTAATGACCCTGGGCAACGTGGCCGTGAACGGGGAGATGCGCTTCAAGGCTTCGCCCGCGCGCTTCAAGAACATGATCGCGAACGGGTCGGGCGAGGACGAGCTGGGTTCCTACCACCTCTGGACCAGCCTGCCCGGCGGCGTCATCCTCGACCACGTCATGCCGTCCGCCCTGCACGGCGACGGGGTCATCCAAGTCGACGACGCCGTGCCCGCCGAGCGCTTCCTGTACGGACCGGCCGACGCCCTGCCGTTCGGCCTGACCTACCACCCCATGGTGACGGGCCTGGAATTCTTCATCGCCTCGGGCACCATCGACCGCGAGGCCATGGAATACCTGATGGGCGAACGGTTCCCGAAACAATATCGCTAATTCATCAGTCGGCGCAGCCAGACCTGAAAGGCGGGTTCCGCCTCATCCGGGAGGCGGGAGATATCCGGGCGGTTGCGGACATAGACGACCTTGATGGTCCGGCCTGGCCGATACCGGGTCCATGCGCTGTCCGGCAGGCGCGCCGAGGCCGTGCGCGCCAACCCGTCCGGGTCCACGTACTTGTAATCCACGACCAGACCGGCCTCGGGAAAATCGGGGGACGGATCGGCATACGCCTTGAGCACCACGCCCACGGTGACGTCCTCGCCGTAGAGCCTGGCCCTCTCCTCGCGCAGGATGTCGTAGGGGATGGAAGCGAACGCCCAGACCAGGCAGGACACGGCCGCCAGACCGATGACGAAGCGCATCCGCCTTTGCGCCGGAGAACGCTTGGCGTATTTTCCCGACAAGTAGATCATGCCCTTTGATACATTGCGCCAGGGCCGGACGCAAGAAGCCGAAATAATCACGCGGCGCCCCGCCTGATGCCTTGCCAGGAGGCGGGTGCCGGAGTAGATTGCTCCCATGGGAGACAGCCCCGAATTCCGGGGCGACGACAGCTATGACAGACAACATCCATCGTATAGAGGAAAGCATCCTGCGCATGACCGCCGTGGTCCGCCAGGAACAGGCGGAATTGACCGCCAAAAGCTTCGGCGAGATTCCCGACCCCAAACTGCGTCCCAGAGGCTGGTGGGTGCTGGCCTGCGGCGAGCCTTTGGACGAGGAGTCCTTCGACAGCCGGGAAACGGCCAGGGAAAGACTGCTCGCCGCCACCCGCCTGGCCGGTCTGGTTCTGCCCGAAAACATCTGGGTATGGGACGAGGCGGGCATGGCCCAGCTGGTCGTCAGCACGGTCCCGACCCTTGAACGGGCCAGAACCCTGGCCGACCGCCTCAGAAAAAAGGGGCTGGTCATCCGCATCAAGCGGGAGACCTTCTGAAAACAAAAGGCCCGCGCATGAAGCGCGGGCCTTTTCAATTCAATCGTTCCCTAACCGGCCATGGGGTCGGGCAGATAGGGAGTCAGTTCGGACACGGCCTCGAACAGGAAGTGGTCCACCAGAAAGCAGAACATGTGTCCGGCCGCGATGTGGATTTCCTGGATGATGGCGGTTTCGGCCGACGGGACGGTGACCAGGAAATCGGACACCGAGGACATCTCCGCGCCGCTTTGGCCCGTCAGGCCCACGGTGACGATGTCGTTGCGCCGTGCCTCGCGCAGGGCGCGGATGACGTTGGAGGAGGTGCCGGAGGTGGAAAAGCCCACCAGCATGTCGCCGGGGCGGCCCAGGGCGAGCACCTGCTTGGAAAAAATTTCGTCGAAACTGTAGTCGTTGCCGATGGCGGTCAGGGCCGAGGTGTCCGTGGTCAGGGCCAGGCCGGGCAGCGGCGGCCGCTCCAGCTTGATCCGGTTGGTGAACTCTGCGGCCAGGTGCTGGGAGTCGGCGGCCGAACCGCCGTTGCCGCAGAACATCACCTTGCCGCCCCCGGCCAGGCACACGGCCATGGCCCGGGCTATATCCACGACCAGTTCGCCCTTTGTATCGAAAAACGCCTTGCGCGCCGTCAGCCCGGCGGCCGCATGGTCCATCACTTTCTTCAGCGCGGATTCAGACATGTATTCCTCGTTTGCGGGTGATCTCTTTGAACATTCATCCAACCCAGCATATAAACCCGAATCATCCCGTTGCCAAGCCCTGCGGCGGGGAAGGGAAAAGACTTTTATTCGCCCGTGTTTTGCGCTACAGCCAACCACTGTACGGGGACGCAGCCCCGCCATGAACAAGGACAAAGAAACCATGACCGAATCCAAGGAAAACACCGTCAGGCTGCTCATCACCTGCCCGGACCAGCCGGGCATCGTGGCGGCGGTCAGCGGATTCTTGCACAAAAAAAACGCCAACATCATCCATTCCGACCAGCACTCCACCGATCCCGAAGGCGGCCGGTTCTTCATGCGGAACGAGTTCTTCCTGCCCGGCCTGGACATGGACGGCCTGGATGCCCTGAGCCGCGAGTTCGAGGAGGAAGTGACCAGCGGGTTCGTCATGGACTGGAGCCTGAATCCGGTCTGGAAGCCCAAGAAGATGGTCATTCTCTGCTCCAAGGTGGACCACGCGCTCATGGAGCTTTTGTGGCGGTGGAAGCGCGGCGACCTGGAAGCGGACATCTCCATGGTCATCTCCAACCACCCTGACCTGCGCGAATCCGTGGAGCATTTCGTGCCCTTCCACCACATTCCCGTGGGGCCTTCCCTGCGCGACAAGGTGACGGCCGAGGACGCCATGCTCGAACTCATGGGCGAAACCGACCTCATCGTGCTTGCCCGCTACATGCAGATACTGACCCCGGACTTCGTGGGCAAATTCAGCAACCGGATCATCAACATCCACCATTCGTTCCTGCCCGCCTTCGTGGGCGCGGACCCGTACCGGCGCGCCTACGAGCGCGGCGTGAAGCTCATCGGAGCCACGGCCCACTACGTCACCCAGGACCTCGACCAGGGACCGATCATCGAGCAGGACGTCATCCGCGTCACCCACAGCCATGCCATCGACGACCTCAAGCGCCTGGGCGGCGACATCGAACGCCACGTCCTGGCCAGGGCCGTCAAATGGCACCTGGAAGACCGGGTCATCGTGGACGGCAACAAAACCATCGTTTTCCGCCGCTAGGCCCGGCGGGCCTCCGGCGGCCGGGGGAAGGGGAAGGAAAAACCTTTCGTGAAAGGTTGTTTCCTTCCCCTTCCCCCGGACCCCCATCCCCTGTCTTTCCC